>NZ_CAJPHA010000001.1:0-650319 GCF_905339895.1 Burkholderia sp. BCC1988 | reverse complement strand
GGCGTATACGCACTACCAGGCGCCGGACAGCCCGGCGGGCGTCGCCGATCGCGCCGATCACTACTGGCTCGGCGCGACCTATACGGCCAATCCGCAGTGGGCGGTGACGGGCGGCGGGTATTACGTGAAGGTCGGCGATGGCGGCGGCGACGCGGCGCACGATCCGTCGGGCCACGCGATCATGTACGTGCTCGGCACGACGTACAACCTGTCGAAGCGGACGTTCCTGTACGGCACCGTCGCGTACGTGCGCAACGGCGGGAATTCGAACTTCTCGCTGCTCGCGTCGCCGCGTGATGCGACGTCGGGCACGAGCCCGATGACGGGCGAGTCGCAGACGGGCGCGTATGTGGGGATGATGCATACGTCTGAGCGGGGCGTCGCGCACGCAAGGCACGGGTGAGGGTGGCCCGTGCCTTGTTGCGTTTACGGGGGCCGGCGTGCGGCGTGCCGTACGCGTTGCCGGTCAGAACCCGCACGCCTCGGTCGTCGTCAACGTCGCGAACGGCCCGCCGAGCGTCGCATTGTGATGCGCGACGATCCGCTCGGCCGGCAACGCGGGCGTATCCATGCAGGTATGCGCATCGGCGACGAGCACGGCGCGAAAGCCGAGATCGGCGGCCGCGCGGCACGCCGTGTCGATGCAGTACTGCGTCTTCATCCCCGCAATCACGATCTCGCCGATCCCGGCCGCGTGCAGCCATTCGGCGAGCCGCGTGCCCGCGAAACAACTCGGCCGGGTCTTGTCGAACACGATGTCGCGTGCCGTATCGATCGCGAGCGCCGGCAGCAATGCGGCGAGCGGTGCATCGGGCGCGATCGGCGAACCCGCCGGGCCGGTGTGGCGCACGGCGAACACGGGCGCGCCGGCTTCATGCGCGCGGCGAATCAGCCGGTTGACGTTGGCCAGCACGCGTTCGCCGTCATGCGGACGATCGGGGCCATGGAACAACCCGACTTGCATGTCGACGACGAGCAGCGCACGTTTCGGGGATGGGGCTTCGGACATCGCGTTTCTCCTGAGTGGCCGATACGGACGGAGAAACGACGAGACCCCGTCCGGAACCGGCGGGGCCTGTGGAAATCGGTGAAGGGCGCTACGACCTTGCGCGCACTCGCCGCACGGGCCCGCCGAAGGCGGTCGTGCGCGTAGTCGTCGAAAGGGTGATCGTGGCGTCGTGCATGGAGCGATCATGCACGATGCGCGTTCGCTGCGTCAATGACGTGTCGCACGTCCCACGCCGCCACCGCTCAATCGAGCGCCTTCCCGGCCTTCTCGTCCATGCAGCGAATCGCGAGCAGCGTGAGCACGCCGCAGCCGATCGCATACCACGCGGGCGCATTCGGATTGCCGGTCGCCGCGATCAGCCACGTGACGAAGAACTGCGCGAAGCCGCCGAAGATCGCGACGCCCACGCTGTACACGAGCGCGCCGCCGGTCGCCCGCACCGCCCGCGGGAACAGCTCGCCGAGCATCGCACCCGTCGCGCCGATGTTGATCGCGTGCACGATCGACAGCGCGGCGATGATCGACAGCAGCGACGCGGCGCCCGGCCAGCGGTTCAGCGCGATGAACGCGGGATAGATCGCGGCCATCAGCACGATGCGCGTCCACCAGACGATCCGGTTGCGGCCGAACACATCGGACAGGTGCCCGCCGATCGGCGTCACGAGCATCAGGATCGCGCCGGCGACGCAGCCGGCCGTCATCGACAGCCAGGTCGGCAGGTGCAGCACCTGCACGCCGTAGATCGCCATGTAGAACACGATGATGTAGTGGATCGACGTGCCGCCGATCGTCACGCCGAGACCGGCGAACACGGCCTTGCCGTGATGGCGCAGCACGTCGGCGAGCGGCAGCGACGCGACCGGTTCGTCGTGCGCGGCGGCCGGCGTTGCCGCCGGCACTTCCTCGACGGTGCGGCGCAGCCAGTAGCCGAGCGGCACGAACAGCGTGCCGATGATGAACGGCACGCGCCAGCCCCAGCTCTCGAGCTGCGCGGCGTTGAGCGTCGACGTCAGCGCGACGCCGGTGAGCGCCCCGGCGAGTGCGGCGAGCCCCTGGCTCGAGAACTGGAACGACGCGTAGAAGCCGCGGCGGTGCTGCGGCGCCTGTTCGAGCAGCAACGTCGTCGACGCGCCGACTTCGCCGCCCGAGGCGAACCCCTGCAGCAGGCGTGCAAGCACGAGCAGCAGCGGCGCGGCGAGGCCGATCTGCGCGAAGGTCGGCGCGATCGCGATCGTCGCGGTGCCGAGCGCCATCAGCAACAGCGTCAGGATCATCGCCTTCTTGCGGCCGGCGCGGTCGGCATACATGCCGATCACGAGGCCGCCGAGCGGGCGTGTGACGAAGCCGACGCCGAAGCTCGCGACCGCGAGCATCAATTGCCCGAACGACGAGTGCACCGGGAAGAACAGCTTGCCGATCAGGATTGCGAAGAAGCTGTAGACCGTGAAGTCGTAGAACTCGAGCGCGTTGCCGACCGCGGCGGCCGCGATCAGGCGGCGTTTCTTCGCGGCGGCGCGGGCATCGGCCGGCGAGCCGGCGAACGGAAGGGCGGACGTTTCCATGAGGTTCCCCTGCTAAGGCGCGGAACTGCGTGATGAAGGGCCGTCAGGCCGCGAGCCAGGCTTCGGCGACGCGGACCCAGTAACTCGCGCCGATCGCGAGGATGTCGTCGTTGAAGTCGTAGCCGGGGTTGTGCACCATGCAGCCGCCCTTGCTGCCGATGCCGTTGCCGATGAACGCATAGCAGCCGGGGCGTGCTTCGAGCATGTAGGCGAAGTCCTCGCTGCCCATCAGCGGCGCGGCTTCGGTTTCGACGCGATCGGCGCCGAGCATCTGGCGGGCGATGTCGGCTGCGAATGCGGTCGGTTCGGGATGGTTCACGAGGACCGGATAGCCGTAGTCGTAGTCGACTTCCGCCGTGATGCCGAAGCTTTCCGCCTGGCCCTTCGCGAGCGCCTCGATCCGGCGTGCGAGCAGCGCGCGCACGTCGGCGTCCAGTGCACGCACCGACAGCTTCATCACGACGGTTTCCGGAATGATGTTGAAGGTCTCGCCGGCCTGCACGCTGCCGACGGTGATCACGGCCGCATGCTGCGCATCGACCTCGCGCGCGACGATCGTCTGCAGCGCGACCATGATGCTGCCCGCGGCCGACATCGGGTCGCGCGCGAAGTGCGGCATCGCGCCGTGTCCGCCGACGCCGCGCAGCGTGATCGTCACGCGGTCGGCCGACGCCATCGCGGCACCGGCGCGGAACGCCATGTCGCCGGCGGCGCGGCCCGGCATGTTGTGGATCGCGAAGATCGCGTCGCACGGAAAGCGCTCGAACAGGCCGTCGTCCATCATCGATTTCGCGCCGCCGAAGTTTTCCTCGGCCGGCTGGAAGATCAGGTTCAGCGTGCCGGAGAACTGGCGCGTGGCGGCGAGGTGGCGCGCCGCGCACAGCAGCATCGCGGTGTGGCCGTCATGACCGCATGCATGCATCTTGTTTGCGTGGCGGCTCGCGTACGGCAGGCCGGTGGCTTCGGCGAGCGGCAGCGCGTCCATGTCGGCGCGCAGGCCGACGGTGCGCGTGCCTTGTCCTTCGCGCAGCACGCCGACGACGCCCGTCTTGCCGATGCCGCGATGCACTTCATAGCCCCACCCCGTGAGCAACTCGGCGACGAGATCGCTGGTCAGCGTTTCCTCGAACGCGAGCTCCGGATGCGCGTGGATGCGGCGGCGCACGTCGATCAGGTCGGGAGCGATCGCGGCGATGCCGGGGATGACGGGGTTCACGGCTTGCAGCATGGTGTCTCCTGTGGAGCAGGTGAGGCAGGTGGGGCCGGTGGGCGTTTGACGCGCATATGACGGCCAAGCATATAAATTTCTGTCGGGTACCAGAAGCTGCTAAATTGCTTTGGTGCTCACCACCGGTTGCCGCTCGGGAATACCCTGAGCCGCTGCACGTGGCCGGGCGTCGGGTTTCCACGAATCACGCATGCCGCCATGAAATACCATCAGCTGAAAGCGTTCGTCACCGTCGCGGACGAAGGGAGCATCCGCGCGGCTGCGCGGCGCCTGAACGTGTCGCCGGCGGCGCTGACGAAGGCGGTCAAGGAGCTGGAGATCGCGCTCGGCGTGTCGCTCGTCGTGCGCACCGCGCGCGGCGTGCAACTCACCGCGTTCGGCCAGCAGCTGCAGGTGCGCGCGCGGCTGATCGTCGCCGAGATGCAGCGGGCGCGCGACGACATCGAGCAGGCGCAGGGCGCGATGACGGGCTCGGTCGCGGCGGCGATCACGCCGGCCGCGGCGGTGACGATCCTGCCCGACGCGTTTCGCGCGTTCCGGCGGCGCTTTCCGGTCGCGCGCGTCAATCTGATCGAAGGGTTTCCCGGCGTCGCGCTGCCGCGGCTGCACGACGGCTCGCTCGATTTCGCGGTGGCCGTCGTCGTGCCCGAACTGCTGGCGGCCGAGTTCGACCACGCGGAACTCTATGCGAGCCGATCGCTGATCGTCGCGCGCAAGGGGCATCCGCTCGCATCGGCCACGTCGCTGGCCGATCTCGTCGAGGCCGACTGGCTGATGAATCCGTCGCCGGAAAGCTCGACCCAGGTGCTGTTCAACTCGTTCGTCGCGTACGGGCTGCCGGTGCCGCAGCGGGTCGTCGAATGCCCGAGCTTCGGGCTCGCGCACAGCCTGATGACGGGCTGCGACCTGATCGCGTCGATGCCCGAACAGCTGCTGCAGGGCGAGTGGGCGCGCGACCAGCTCGCGGTGCTGCCGATCCGCGAGCGGCTGCCCGGCGTGTCCGTGCAGGTCGTCACGCGTCGCGACAGCCCGCTCACGCCGGCCGCGTCGATGCTGCTCGACTGCCTGCGCGATTCCGCGCGGCGCAAGGGGCTCCGATGAGTCGGGCAATGCATCGCGTAGTGATCCTGAACATCTGCCGCGCACCGCGGACCATTCCCGCTCGCGGCGCGCTCGCCGCGAGCCGGTATCATAGCGGCCGGCCCGCCGTTCCGGCCGGCTTCCGACAACACGCCATCCGGCATCCAGCAATCAGAGGCATCACATGACCAGTGCAACCCAATTCGACAACGTATCGGTCGTCAAGCGCGCGAACGTCTATTTCGACGGCAAGTGCGTGTCGCATACCGTGCTCTTCCCGGACGGCACGCGCAAGACGCTCGGCGTGATCCTGCCGTGCGCGCTCAACTTCGGCACGGACGCGCCCGAATTGATGGAAGTGCAGGCCGGCAAGTGCCGCGTGAAGCTCGACGGCAGCAGCGAATGGCAAACTTACGGCGCCGGCGAGTCGTTCTCGGTGCCGGGCAAGAGCCGCTTCGACATCGAAGTGCTCGAGACGCTCGACTACGTGTGCAGCTACCTGTAAGCGCATGAGCACCGGCCGCGGCGCATGCGCGCGGCCGGCGCGCTGAAAGCGGAAAGCCCCGCCGAAGCGGGGCTTTCTCGTATGCGGACGGCGCGCTGCCGTCCGGCGCGGAGCTTACAGGCAGGCGTTGATGTCGCCCGCGGAAGCGGCGTCGCCACGCATGCCGACCCACGTCTTCGCGCCCGGCTTCGACGCCGGACGAACCATCGCGGCCGCGCCGTTCGGCGGTTGCTGGCCCGGTACGTAGACATCGGTCGCGAGGCCGTTGGCGAGCACGTTCTGCGTGACCACCTGTTGCTGCGACTTGTCGGCCCAGGTCTTTGCGATGCACGCCGACACGTCCTCCGCGGACTTCTGGCTTTGCCCCACGTTCTGCATGGCCGGATCGGCTGCGTGTGCCGAAATTGCCGCGGTCAATGCGATGAGCGGTAAGTATTTCACGTTCACGTTTTATCTCCCTCGAGTCGTGATTGATTGAGCGGGATGCGCAGCAGAACTTGAACTGCGTTCTTGTGAGATTGCATCGGACAAATGCGGTTCCGGCGATTCCGAAACAAGTTGTTAACACGCTTGCCAAACGACAATCCGGATGCTGTCCGTTCTGTTGCGATGCGGCATGGGTCGCGCACGGCCCGCGTGGAGGCGGGGACGCGGTGACGACGTCATGCGTCGTGAGGTCGGCTCGCTGCCCTGTGGTGTGGCGGATTGACGGCCGCGGCGTGCTGCATGTATCTGCATGTCGCGCCGCGACGCTTCTTTATTGGATGACGAAGTGGAATGGCTGAAAGGGTGGCCCCGTCGCATGAGCACCATGATGACAAACTTTCGTCCGATGAATTGTCAACCAAGTTTAAACGCCGACGCGGCGGAATGCGAACCGGCGCGCAGGGTGCGCGCCGATCCGGAACGGCGGGGGACGGTGAAGCGCGCGGTACGTATCAGCTGGCCTTGCGCGCACCGGCGTCGCGCAGGTTGACCGGTACGACCGGGCGGAAGCGTTCGCGCTTGTGTTCGTCGTCGAAGTGCTGGAGCGCGGGCTTGATGAGATCGCTGCGCGACACGATGCCGATGATGCGCAGCGATTGCGGATCGTCGACGACCGGCAGGCGTTCGAGGCCGAGCATCGCGAGCCGCGACGCGACTACGCGGCACGTTTCGTGCGCGTGCGCGACGGCCGGCGCACGATCGATGAACGCGTTCGCGAGCGCCGCGCCGGGACCGGCTTGCGCACGCTGCGCGTCGAGCGTCGCGCGATCGACGAGACCGAGCAGGCGGCCGTTCTGCACGACGGGGTACGCACGGTGCGTCTGCTTCGCGCCGAAGTACTGCGACTCGACGGCGTCGAGCGTCGTGGCGCCGTCGATCGAGACGAGATCGTCGGCCGGCGTCATCACCTCGGCCACGTCATGGCGTTCGAGCGGATCGACGCCATATTCCCGGTAGATGTGGTAACCGCGGCGCGCGATCTTTTCCGTCATGATCGAACGCTTCATCACGACGGTCGCGAAGCCGTGCGCGACGAGCGTCGCCGCGAGCAGCGGCAGCAGCGCGTTCGCGTCGTGCGTGAGGCCGAACGCGAACACGATCGCGGTCAGCGGCGCACCGAGCGTGGCGCCGAGCGTCGCGGCCATGCAGACGAGCGGCCACAGCGCCGGATCGCCGCCGGGCAGTACCGGCGACAGCACGGTGCCGAGGCCCGCGCCGAGCATCAGCAGCGGGGCGAGCACACCGCCGGACGTGCCGGAGCCGAGCGCGATCACCCACATCACGGCCTTCACGGTCAGCAGTGCGAGCGCGATCTTCAGCGCGATGTGCTGGTGCAGCAGGTCGCCGATCACGTCGTAGCCGACGCCGAGCGCGCGCGGCTCGAGCCAGCCGCCGATGCCGATCACGATCGCGCCGAGCGCCGGCCACCACATCCAGTGCACCGGCAGCTTCGCGAAGGTGTCCTCGACGCGGTACAGCGCGGCCGACAGGCCGCACGCGAGCGCGCCCGACAGCAGGCCCGCGACGATGCACGACAGCAGCGCGACGGGCGTCGGCGGCGCCGTGGTCAGCGCAAACAGCGGGTCGACTCCGAACAACACGGCGCGGGCGAAACCGGCGACCGCGCAGGCGAGCGCGACCGGCAGGAAACTGCGCGGACGCCATTCGAACAGCAGCAGTTCGACCGCGAGCAGCACGGCGGCGACCGGCGTGCCGAACACGGCGGTCATGCCGGCGGCCGCGCCCGCGACGAGCAGCGTCTTGCGCTCGGCGGCGGTCACGTGCACGCATTGCGCGATCAGCGAGCCGAGCGCGCCGCCCGTCATGATGATCGGGCCTTCGGCGCCGAACGGGCCGCCGCTGCCGATCACGACACCCGACGACAGCGGCTTGAGGATCGCGACCTTCGGCGACATGCGGCTCTTGCCGAACAGGATCGCCTCGATCGCTTCGGGAATGCCGTGGCCGCGGATCTTCTCCGAACCGAAGCGCGCCATCAGCCCGACGATCAACCCGCCGATCACCGGCACGACGATCACCCATGCGCCGAGCGTGTGGTGCGCGGGCGAACGGTCGGCGAACGAAAACTGCCGGAAGAAGAACAGGTTCGTGAACAGGTGGATCAGGCTCGACAGCACGAACGCCGCCAGCGTGCCGAGCAAGCCGATCCCGGCCGCTAGCAACGCGATCCTGGGCAGGCGTTCGTTGGTCGAGAAGTCGCGTTTGTGCGGTGCGTTCATCGGCGTGAGGATAGGTCGGTAAAGCCTGGGTCAGTTATTGATCTGCGGAACCTGGAACGTGCCCTTGAGCGATTTCAGTTCCGCGCGATGCATGGCCGCGAGGTGGGCGAGCAGCGTCTCGCCGGCTTCCTCGAGGTGGACCTCGACCTGCCGGCGGTCCGCTTCGCTCGTCTTGCGCTTCACGAGCCCGAGCGCCTCGCAGCGCGTCACCAGCGCAACGACGCCGTGATGCTGCGCCTGCAGGCGTTCCGCGAGTTCGCCGATGGTGGCCCATTCGCGGTGCGGATAGCCCTTGATGTGCAGCAGCAGCAGGTACTGCAGCGGCGTCACGCCTTCGCTTTGCGCGGCGCGTTCGGAGAAGCGCTCGAAACGGCGCATCTGGTAGCGGAACTCGGACAGTTGCTGGAAATCGCTTTTGGTCAGCGCGCGTCGGGTATCGGTCATTGCGGTCGGTCGGGCAGCAGTTTCGGTAACGCGAAATATATCACAATATGATATAAGTGGCCGAATTTCGGCGAAATGGATCCATTGCGCTGTCGTCGGCCCGTTGAGCGTCCGCGTTACGCGGCTTCGAGCATCTGCGTCTGCCGGTACAGGCCGGTGACGAGATCCGTCTGCGTGATGATGCCGACGAGCCGGCGCGATGCGTCGACGACCGGGATGTGGTGATGGCCCGAATGCGTAAACAGCGGCACCAGCGCGGTGATCGGCATGGTCTGCGGCACGGATGCGACGTCGCGGGTCATCACGGTCGCGACGCTGGGCGGCCGGCCGCCGAACGATTGCGGCAGCTGTGCGGCCAGCCGCCGCCACAGCGGGGCCGGGCGGCGCAACGGGCGCGTGAGGTCGGCGCGCGTGACGATGCCGACCAGGCGATCGCTGCCGTCCACGACGGGCAGCGCCTTCACGCGATGGCGGTCGAGCAGCGTCAGCGCGGCCGTGACCGACGTCGACGGCGCGACTTCGATCGCGTTCGTCGTCATCAGGTCGGCGCACGTGAGCTGGCCGAACGTGCGCGCATAGGCTTGCATCTCGGTTTCGCGCAGCAGCATTTCGAGGTCGTCCGGGTCGACGTCGAGCCATTCGCCGCGGCGCTTCAGCACGGCGTCGAGATCGGCGCGCGTGAAGCCGCCGCGTGCCGGCGCGGCGCTGCCGCCTTGCGGCTTCGCGTCGTGGCGCACGCCGCCGTGCGGATAGCGGTGGTCCGTCAGCGCGTGGTACACGAGCGCGGCCGACAGCAGGATCGCCGATTGCAGTGCGATCGGCTCGACCACGAAGCGGAAGCCGAGCGCGTGGATCGCCGGGCCGCCGAGCACGGCCGTCAGCGCGACCGCGCCCGACGGCGGGTGCACGCAGCGCAGCGCGAACATGCCGCCGATCGCGAGGGCGACCGCGACCGCGGCGGCCGTGATCGGATCGGCGATCCACTGCGCGCAGGCGACGCCGACGGTCGCCGCCACCAGATTGCCGCCGATGATCGACCAGGGCTGCGCGAGCGGACTCGCGGGCACCGCGAACAGCAGCACGGCCGACGCGCCCATCGGCGCGACGAGCAGCGGCACGAGGCCCGGCACGCCGGGCAGCAGCCGCATCGTGACGCCGACCGTCGCGATCCCGACGAGCGCGCCCGCGCACGAGCGCATGCGCTCGCGCCAGCCGAGCGTCATCGGATGGGGAATGAAGCTGTGCAGCCATTGGCGGAAGGTGCGGCGCGACGGGGAGGAGCCTGACGACATGGACGATTGAGCGGTAAACATGACGATGCGCATGACGCAGCGCGAGGACGTCGAGAATTATATCGCGTCGTGATATAAATTGTCGCGCTGCATCAACGCGTTGCCTGCGCGCGCCGCATCCGTCTTGCAGGAACCTTTCATCGGATGAAAGCCTGACTGCCCTGCGACCGCGCAAATTTGTCTGCAGCGGCGTACAATTCGGGCCACCGAATTCCCCGATACGCCACAACCACGCACGCGATGCCCGCTCTCCCGCCCGTTCCCCGGCATGGTGATCGCTTGCGCGTGGTTCGCGCGCACGCCCCGATTCCCGTCTGACGCGAGCGCCGCCGACGTTTCCCCACCGACACTCCCCAAGCCAATTCAATGGACATGCTCGAAAACATGCGCCTGTTCGTGCGCGTTGTCGAAGCCGGCAGTTTCACCGCGGTCGCCAAAGAAATCGATGCGACCACCGCGCAGGTGTCGCGCGCGGTGTCGAACCTCGAAGCCCACGTACAGACGCGCCTGCTGCATCGCACGACGCGCCATCTCGGCCTCACCGAAAGCGGCGAGCGCTACTTCGAGCGTGCGAAATCGATCCTCGCCGAATTCGACTACGCGAACGCCGAGGCCCGCAACGCGCTGCTGCGGCCGAGCGGCAAGATGCGGATCCATGCGATGACGGGGCTCGGGCAGAGTCATGTCGTGTCGTCGATCGTGCGCTACCAGGAAGACAACCCGGACGTGTCGGTCGAGTTGACGCTCGCGCAACGGATGCCGAATCTCGTCGAGGAAGGCTACGACGTGTCGATCGTGACCGCGTCGCAGCTGCCCGATTCCGGCTACGTCGCGCAGACCTGCGGCACCAGTTGCAGCGTGCTGGTCGCGTCGCGCGAATATCTCGCGCGGCACGGCACGCCGAAGACGCCCGACGACCTGCCGAACCACGTGTGCCTGCGCCTCGATACGCCGGCATCGCCGGCCAGCGAGTGGCGGCTCGAGCGCGACGACGGCGAGGAGACGGTCTACGAACTGCAGCCGGCACCGTTCCAGGTCAACGTGCCGGATGCGCTGTGCGTCGCGGTGCGGGCGGGGCGCGGCATCGCGTGCGTCGCGCTGTATACGGTGCTCGACGACCTGCGCGCGGGGCGCCTGATCCGCGTGCTGCCCGAGTATCGGTTGCAGACCGTCAGCGTGTACGCGGTCTATGCGACGCGCCGCTATCTCGATGCGAAGATCCGCACCTTCCTCGACCATCTGCGCACGACGCTCACGCCCGCGCTGGAGAACGACCTGCGCGAACTCGACCGGCTTGCGGTCGAGCCGATGCCGGGCAGCCGCCAGCGCGCCTGATGCCGCCGGTCGCACGCCCGGCGGCGCCCGGTATCACGCGTCCGGCGTGACGCGAATCCGTTCGAAGCGGCCGGCGAGCCACGCGTAGGCGATCGTGCCGTCCGCGAGTGCGCGCACGAGCGCGGCTTCGTCGACGAGCTTGCCGCGCGCGACGTTGATCAGGAATCCTTTGCTGCGGAGCGCGGGCGAGCGCGTCGGGCTGGTCGGCCGCATACAGCCGATGCACCGCGTAGCGGGCGGACAGTTCGGCGTCGATGGTGTCGGGAAGCGGCTGGGTGAGCAGAAGGTCGATGGTCATGAGGGTCTCGGTCGGCGTGCGCGGCGCGGGCCGCGCATCAGGTGCAACCGAGTATAGGAATCGAATCGATATCGGTCTAACATCAAGACGCTATCAATTGATTCAAGATTTGAATGATTGAACTGAACCAGCTTCGCTGCTTCGTCGCCGTGGCCGAGGAACTGCATTTCGGGCGCGCGGCCAGGCGGCTCTTCATGACGCAGCCGCCGCTCAGCCGGCAGATCCAGTTGCTCGAGCACGCGCTCGGCATCGCGCTGCTCGAACGCAGCAGCCGGCAGGTCAGGCTGACCGCGGCCGGCGAGCGCTTCTTGCGCGACGCACGGCACATCCTCGAGTTTTCCGCGCGGGCCGAACAGGCCGCGCAGCGCGTCGCGCATGGCGGGGCCGGCCGCATCACGCTCGGCTTCACGGCCGTCAGCGCGTACCGGATGATTCCGGCGCTGCTCGCGCATGCTGCGCACGCGCTGCCCGACGTCGACGTCGAACTGCGTGAAATGGTGTCGACGGTGCAGATCGACGCGCTGGCGTCGCGCATGCTCGATGCGGGCTTCGTGCGCCAGCGCGCGGCGCGCCATCCGCTCGAATACCGGCTCGTGCAACGCGAGCCGATGCTCGTCGCGGTCGCGCAGGGCGCGCCGCTGGCCGCGTACGAGCGGATCGGCCCGGACCAGCTCGACCGGCAGCCGTTCATCGCGTATTCGCCGAACGAAGGCAAGTACTTCCACGACATGATCTCGGGGATGTTCGCCGGCGCCGGGCGCTTGCCGAACTACCTGCATTACGTCGGGCAGACGCATACGATCCTCGGCCTGGTGCGTGCCGGGTTGGGTGCGGCGCTGGTGCCGGCGTCGGCGCGCGAGCTGCATGTGGACGGCGTGGTGTTCCGGCCGCTTGCGGACGTCGACGTCGCGGCGGAGCTGTATCTCGCGTGGCGAGCGGACAACGACAATCCGGCGCTGCCGGTGTTCAACGCGATGGTCGAGCAGTTTCTGACGGAAGGGACGGACGGCGGCGTCGTTTAGAGGCAGTCGGACCGAGCGCGGCGAATCGCTGCGTCGGCAACATCCTTACCGTTCCGAAAGCTGACGCGTCGTGCACGCGTGCGCTCGCGAAAGGCAACGCATCGCGCCGACCGCTTGACGCTGCATGCCGGTCGGCGCAGGATACGTGCGTGCATTTGGAGCGGGGCGCGCTGGCCGCGCGTTCCCGCATCAGCGACGCGCACAAGAACAACGATGAGCCTTCACGCACTCGTACCGGAATCCCGGCGCCGCAGCCACCGGCCCGCCGGAACCACGATCCTCCCGACGCCCGTCGCGTCACGTATCCGTCATCCCGTTTCGTACCGTGCGTCGGTACACTTTCCCGTCCGCGCGCTGGCCGCGCCGATGAACGGTGCCGATCGGCGCCGCCGTGTCGCGCGCCAGCCCGCCGCACCTGAATATCGTATCGTGCATGACGCCTGCACCGGTGTCTCGTGACGCCGCCGCCACGCGTCCACGCATCGTGGCGCCGACCGCCCCGCGCGCGCGGCGCCACTGGAGTCCGAAGCATTTCGATTGAGCATGACGTAGCACACGCACGCAGTTCAGTTCGAGGTTCAAGGAGAGAAACTCATGTCGCAGCTTTCGAATGAAGCAAACGGCAGTTCGGGGAGTGGCAAGGCAAGGCTGATCAAATGGGCGATCATCGTCGCCGGCGTCGCGATCGCGGCACCGGCCGCGCTGTTCATCCTGAAGGGGGTGATCGCGCTGGTCACCGCGGCCGTGATCGGCCTCGGGGCGATCTATTTCGCGCCGGTCGTCGCGATGAAGTTCGCGAACCAGAAGGTGAAGATGATCGTCGAGGAAGCACAGGCGAATCCGATCGAGACGCTGATCAACCAGCTCGCGGAAAAGCGCCACGCGGCGCAGAAATTCGCGGACAGCATCACCGCGTTCCGCGCCGAAGTGAAGAACTTCGAGGACAAGACCGAGCTGTTCGAGAAGCAGTATCCGGACGACGCGCCACGCTTTCGCGCGCAGCTCGACACGATGAAGCAGCTGCTCGCGTTCCGCGAAGGCCGCTACAAGCAGGTGCAGGTCGAGCTGAAGAATTTCGCATCGGCGATCGACCGCGCAAAGGCGATGTGGGACATGTCGCAGGCGGCGCAGCACATGAACAAGCTCGCGGGCCGGCAGACGGCCGATACGTTCGAGCAGATCAAGACCGACGTGGCCGTCGATTCGGTGATGCGCTCGGTGAACAAGGCGTTCTCCGAAATGGAGACGTCGCTGCTGGACAACCCCGAGGTCAAGCAGGCGCAACAGCAGGCGGTGATGAACGGCACCCCCGTGCCCGGCCCCGATGCGGCACGGGCCGCCGCATTGCCGTCGAAACAACAATAACTTTCCGCAGGCACGCAACCATGAAAAAACTTCTCGGTGCAGTCGTGTTCCTGGTGGTGCTCGTCGGCGTATGGATCGTCCACCAGGGCGGCCTGTCGACACTGATTCCCGCGCACGACGCGGCTCCTGGCGCGACCTCCGCGCAATCGGCCGGCGCAGGCCAGCCCGCGCAGCCCTCGGGGTCGGGCAACGTGCTGCCGGCCGGCTTCACACCGCAGGCCAGCACGCTGAAATCGATCGCGGAAAACGGCATCGTGCGGGTCTCGGTGCAGAACCCGAGCGAGCCGTTCTTCGGCGAGGACAAGGGCGCGCCGCACGGCTTCAACGTCGAATTCGCGCGGCTGCTGTTCGCCGATCCGTCGTTCTCGCGCGGCGGCAAGCCGATCGTCGTCGATACGCGTCACGAAGTCGACACGTATCCGGGCGTGCCGAAGCAACTGCTCGACACCGATGCGAAGGGCAATCATGTCGTCGACGTCGCGATGGACGGGCTGACGTTCCCGGACAACACGCCGGCGGGCGTGGTCTACTCGGTGCCGTACGTCGACGATTTCGGCTATTCGCTGATCGTGCGGCAAGGCTCCGCGATCCGCTCGGCGGACGATCTGGCCGGCAAGACGGTCGGCATCCTGAAGGGCGACCCGGACGTGCGTGCGTTCGTCACGCGCCAGTATCCGAACGTCCGTTTCGTCGAGATCGACGATTCCGATCCGGCATTCATCGCGAAGAGCCTCGACGGCCGTGCTGTCGACGCGTTCGTCTACGACTATCCGTTCGCGGTCAGCTCGATCAAGGGGACCGACCTGAAGTTCGCGGTGACCAAGCTCGACGGCTCGAACATCGCGTACAAGATCGGCGTGCGCGCCGACGACCAGGACCTGCTGATCTACCTGAACGCCGCGATCGCGAAGCTCAAGCAGTCGCCGCAGTATCTGGACCTGCTGCGCAAGTACTTCGTCAGCGACCAGACGATGACGACCGCGGCCGCGTCCGGCGAGCATACGTACGTGGTGAAGGCCGGCGACACGCTGAACCTGATCGCGGCGAGCAAGCTCGGCAGCGGCCAGCGCTATCGCGAGATCCAGCGCCGCAACAACCTCGCGAACCCGAACCTGATCCTGGCCGGCCAGCATCTGGTGATTCCGGTCCGGTAGCGGCGGTGTGAAGCGAAGAAGGTGGAGCGGAGGAAGGTGAAGCGGCGCGCGGGCCCCGGCGGAGAGGATCCGCCGGGGCCCGCGCCGCTTTACATCAGTGCGTGACCGACAGGAACAGGTACGCCGCGAACAGCGACAGATGCACGACGCCGTGCAGCACCGTCGTGCGTCCCTGGCTGAGCGTCAGCGTGCTGACGAGCAGCGTCAGCGACAGCAGCACGGTTTCCATCGCGCCGATGCCGAGCGTGAGCGGCTGGCCGACCCAGA
Organism: Burkholderia sp. BCC1988; assembly: GCF_905339895.1. NCBI lineage: Bacteria > Pseudomonadati > Pseudomonadota > Betaproteobacteria > Burkholderiales > Burkholderiaceae > Burkholderia > Burkholderia sp. BCC1988. Next base: position 635,032 of record NZ_CAJPHA010000001.1, on the reverse strand, counting down.
TGAACACGGCCGCGACGGTCGGGATCGTGAGCCCGATGCTCGCGAGCGCCGAACCGAGCGCGAGGTTCATGCTGGTCTGCAGGCGATTCGCCCGCGCGGCGGTGACGGCCGCGAGCCCTTCGGGCAGCAGCACCAGCGCGGCGATCACGATGCCGACCGCCGCTTCCGGCGCGCCGAGCTTCATCACCGCATGCTCGACGGCCGGCGACAGCAGCTTCGCGAGCAGCACGACCGCGACGAGGCTCACGAACAGCAGCACGAGGCTGATCAGCGCGGTGCGGCCGCTCGGCGGTGCCGCATGCACTGATTCGTTCGCGCTGTCGTGCTCGGTGAGGAAGTAGTCGCGGTGGCGCACGGTCTGCACGAATACGAATGCGCCGTACAGCACGAGCGACGACACGCCGGCGAACGCGAGCTGCGATTTCGAAAAGAACGGGCCCGGCGCGGCGTTCAGGTAGTTCGGCATCACGAGCGACAGCACCGACAGCGACGCGAGCACTGCGAGCGCCTTGCTCGCGCCGCGCCCCTGAAAATCCTGCTCGCCGTGCTTCCACGCCCCGACCAGCAGGCACAGGCCGACGATGCCGTTGCAGATGATCATCACCGCGGCGAACACGGTATCGCGCGCGAGGCCCGATTTCTCGGGGCCGGCGCCGAGCATCACCGACACGATCAGCGCGACCTCGATGACGGTCACGGCGACCGCCAGCACGAGCGTGCCGAACGGCTCGCCGACGCGGTGCGCGACGACTTCGGCATGGTGGACGGCGGCGAACACGGCGCCGGCGAGGGCGGCGGCGAACACGGCGATGACGAGGCCTTCGGCCGGCACGACGCGCGACAGCGCGAGTACCAGCCACGCGGCAAGCGGGGCCACGAGGGTCCAGCGCGGGAGCTGGTTGGACGAGAGCGGCATGGACGGTTTCCTATGCGAGTGGCGGCGCGCGACGTGCCGTCACGGGTTGACGAAGCCCGGCCGGATGATCCGCCGAACGTGGACGATGATGCTGATGGGCGGCAGCGCGGAGCCGTGCTGCCCTGGATTCGCCGCCGTGAAGCGGCGAGGGGCGCGGGCGGGCCGAAGCCCGTCGCTGGATGAAACGGTTCGATGCGACCGGGTGCCGAGGGCGGGGCGCGGGTACGTCACGACAGGCGGGTGGCGCGAGTCCGACCCCGAAAGGACGGCAGGCGGTGGACGGCAGCGGCGTGACACGCGGTTTCCCCCTGAAATCCGGCGATTTGTCGAATTTTATCAGGCGTTCGGGGGACACCATCTCATAATCGAACGCTTTCATTGACCTTTCGGTTTCAAAAAAGTGCCCCGATCGTTCGATTTTTTGTTCTTGCGCTTTTCGTAACGGTCTCTTGCACGACAAATTCGGGCTCGCCCTGACATAAATCTACCGACCGGTCGGTTTATAATCGCTCGCACTTCCACTTCATGACGGATCGCAAGCGATGGCTGTTTCTTCTGCACATTCGGTGAATTCGGGCGCGCTGGCGCCGTCGGCGGTCGTCGGCGTGATCGGCGCGGGCGCGATGGGCGCGGGCATCGCGCAGGTGGCCGCGGCGGCCGGTCATGCGGTGCTGCTGTACGACCTGAACGAAGCCGCATGCGACAAGGCGCTGGCCGGCATCCGCGCGCAGTTCGCGCGGCTCGCGGAAAAGGGCCGGATGGAACCGGCGCAGGCCGACGCGGCCGGCAGCCGGATTCGCGCGGTGCGCGCGCTGGCCGACTTCGCGGGCGCCGCGCTGATCGTCGAGGCGGCGGCCGAGCGGCTCGACGTGAAGCGCGAGATCTTCGCGACGCTCGAACGCCATGTCGACGACAGCTGCGTGCTGGCGACCAACACGTCGTCGATCTCGATCACGTCGATCGCGGCCGGGCTGCGCGCGCCGCAGCGCGTGGCCGGCCTGCATTTCTTCAATCCGGCGCCGCTGATGGCGCTCGTCGAGGTGGTCAGCGGGCTCGCGACCGCGCCGGACGTCGCGCAGGCGCTCTACGACACGGCCGCCGCGTGGGGCAAGCGGCCGGTGCTGGCGAAGTCGACGCCCGGCTTCATCGTGAATCGCGTCGCGCGGCCGTATTACGCGGAGGCGCTGCGCGTGCTGAACGAGCAGGGCGGCACGCCGGCCTCGATCGATGCGGTGATGCGTGACGCCGGCGGCTTCCGGATGGGGCCGTTCGAGCTGATGGACCTGATCGGCCACGACGTGAACTTCGCCGTGACCGAGTCGGTGTTCCGCGCGTACTTCAACGATCCGCGCTATACGCCGTCGCTGATCCAGCAGGAACTCGTGAACGCGGGCTTCCTCGGGCGCAAGTCGGGCCGCGGCTTCTATTCGTATGCGGACGGCGCGACGCCGCCCGCGCCCGCGTTCGAACCGCCGTGCGATGCGCCGGCCGACGTCGTGCTGTTCGCGCAGGACGGCCCGGCCGCCGCGCTGCATGCCCGCGTTGTCGAACGCATCGCGCTCGCGCGGCAGAACGGCGCGCATGCCGACGAACTGCTCGCCGTGGCCGGCCGCGCGTCGATCGCGCTGACCGACGGCCGCACCGCGACCGTGCGCGCCGCGCAAACCGGCGTGGCCGACCTCGTGCTCGTCGATCTCGCGCGCGATTACGCGCAGGCCGGGCTCGTCGCGCTGACGCGCGCGCTGCAGTGCAGCGACGCGGCTTACGCGGATGCGGTCGGGCTGTTCCAGCAAGCGGGTTTTCGCGTCGTCGGCATCGCCGACGTGCCGGGCATGGTCGCGATGCGCACCGTCGCGATGCTCGCGAACGAGGCGGCCGACACGGTGAACCAGGGCGTGTGCTCGCCCGCCGATCTCGATCTCGCGATGGAGAAGGGCGTGAACTACCCGTGCGGCCCGCTCGCGTGGGCCGATGCGATCGGCATCGGCCGCGTGTTTCGCGTGCTGTCGAACCTGGCGGCGAGCTACGGCGAGGACCGCTATCGCGTGTCGCCGCGCATCGCCGCGCTGCACGCGGCCGGCCGCACGTTCCGCTAGCCGCCGGCCCCGTCACCCCGATCACGATAACGACATCACTCCACTGGAGGAGCACCCCGATGACTCACCCGACGCACCCCGCCGCCGCCCTCGAGCCGATCGAGACCGCCAGCCGCGACGAACTGCAGGCGCTGCAGCTCGAGCGCCTCAAGTGGTCGCTGCGCCACGCGTACGACAACGTCCCGCACTATCGCCGCACGTTCGACGCGGCGGGCGTGCATCCGGACGACCTGAAGACGCTCGCCGATCTCGCGAAATTCCCGTTCTCGACCAAGAACGATTTGCGCGACAACTATCCGTTCGGCCTCTTCGCGGTGCCGCGCGAGCAGGTCGTGCGCGTGCATGCGTCGAGCGGCACCACGGGCAAGCCGACCGTGGTCGGCTACACCGCGCGCGACATCGATACCTGGGCGAACGTGACCGCGCGCTCGATCCGCGCGGCCGGCGGCCGCCCGGGCGACACGCTGCACAACGCATTCGGCTACGGGCTCTTCACGGGCGGCCTCGGGATTCACTACGGCGCGGAGCGGCTCGGCTGCATGGTCGTGCCGATGTCGGGCGGGCAGACTGAAAAGCAGGTGCAGCTGATCCGCGATTTCGAGCCGAAGATCATCCTCGTCACGCCGTCGTACATGCTGAACCTGATCGACGAGATGGTGCGGCAAGGGATGGACCCGGCCGAGTCGTCGCTGAAGATCGGCATCTTCGGCGCGGAGCCGTGGACGCAGGCGCTGCGCGAGGAAGTGGAGACGCGCGTGGGCATCGACGCGCTCGACATCTACGGGCTGTCGGAAGTGATGGGCCCGGGCGTCGCGTGCGAATGCGTCGAGACGAAGGACGGCCCGGTGATCTGGGAAGACCATTTCTATCCGGAGATCATCGACCCCGTGACCGGCGAGGTGCTGCCGGACGGCAGCGAGGGCGAGCTCGTGTTCACGTCGCTGACGAAGGAGGCGATGCCGGTGATCCGCTATCGCACGCGCGACCTCACCGCGCTGCTGCCGCCGACCGCGCGCACGATGCGCCGGCTCGCGAAGATCACGGGCCGCTCCGACGACATGCTGATCGTGCGCGGCGTGAACGTGTTCCCGAGCCAGATCGAGGAAATCGTCGTCGCGCAGTCGAAGCTGTCGGGGCAGTTCCAGATCACGCTTTCGCGCGACGGCCACATGGACCGGCTCGATCTCGCGGTCGAGCTGCGCTCCGAGGCCGTCGCGTGCGTGACCGACGCCGAGCGCACGGCGATCGCGCGCGAGCTGCAGCACCGGATCAAGACGATGATCGGCGTGTCGGCCGGCGTGACGGTGCTCGCCGCGGGCGGCATTCCCGCGAGCGCGACCGGCAAGGCCCGGCGCGTGATCGACCGCCGGCAGGCCGCCTGAATTTCGCAGTTGCCCGTTTCTACCCCGAGGAAACCTGTTCGATGGATGGATTGAAAACCCTGGCCGTTGGCGTCGATGCGCGCGGCATCGCGACTGTCGCGCTGCAGCGCGGCGACGTGCTCAACGCGTTCGACGAGACGATGATCGCCGAGCTGACCGACGCGTTCACGACGCTCGGCCGGCGCGACGACGTGCGCGCGATCGTGCTGCGCTCGGACGGTCGCGCGTTCTGCGCGGGCGCCGACCTGCAGTGGATGCAGCGCGCGAGCGCGAACGACGCGGCCGCGAACCTGCGCGACGCCGAGCGGTTCGCCGCGATGATGCGGGCGATCCGGCAGTGCCCGAAGCCGACGGTCGCGCGCGTGCAGGGCCACGCGTTCGGCGGCGGCGTCGGCCTGTGCGCGGCCTGCGACATCGTGATCGCGAGCGATCACGCGCGCTTTTCGGTCAGCGAGGCCCGCTTCGGGATCCTGCCGTCGGTGATCGGCCCGTATCTGGTCGAGGCGGTCGGCCAGCGCCAGGCGCGCCGGCTCGCGCTGACCGCGACGCAACTCGCGGCCGCCGAAGCCGTCGCGATCGGGCTGATCCACCAGGCCGTGCCGCTCGACGCGCTCGACGCCGCACTCGACAAGACGCTCGCCGAGCTGAGCCGCAACGGCCCGAACGCGCTGATGGAGATCAAGCGCTTTTTCGACGCGATCGGCGAGTACCCGCCGTCGGATGAACGCACGGCGTTCACCGCGCAGACGATCTCCCGCGTGCGGGCGACGCCGGAAGCGAAGGAGGGCTTCGCCGCGTTCTTCGCGAAGCGGCCGCCGGCCTGGGAGCCGGGCGCCGAGTAAGGCGGCGGCGCGGCCCGCCGGGCCCGGGGCGCGATTTGCGTCTCGCGCGCGGGCGCTTGCTCTACAATGCGTGACCCCCGGCGCGCCGCCGGCCCAGCCCCGACCGCTTCTTCGCACCCGATGATCGTCAATCGCCTTATCTCCGAGATCCTGTTCGGCTTTACCGGCCTGATCGGCATCATCAATCCGATCGGCATCGCGTTCCTGTTTCTCGAACGCACCGAGGCGCTGACCGAGCACGAGCGCAACCTGCTCGCGAAGAAGGTGGCGTTCAACGCGTTCATCGTGTTGCTGGTCGCGTTCTTCGCCGGCACGCCGGTGCTGCATTTCTTCGGGATCTCGATGGAAGCGCTGCGGATCGGCGGCGGCTTCGCGGTCGCCGTCGCGGGCTGGCAGATGCTGAACGAGCCGGACGGGCCGGCGGGCGGCGGCGATACGCCGATCAAGCCGATCGATGCGAACGCGATCATGACCCGCGCGTTCTTCCCGCTGACCGTGCCGCTGACCGTCGGCCCCGGCTCGATCGCCACCGCGATCGCACTGAACGCGAACCGCACGCACAAGCTGTCGGAATTCATGCTGTCGAGCATCGTGTCGATCGCGGTGTCGGCGCTCGTCGCGGTCGTGATCTGGCTGACCTACAGCCGTGCCGCGCTGCTCTCCCGCTATCTCGGCACCGAAGGCACCAAGGTCGCGAAGCGCGTGTCGGCATTCCTGCTGCTGTGCATCGGCGTGCAGATCATGCTGACCGGCTTCTCCGAATTCCTGCAGCCGCTCGCCGACCAGATCAAGTAAGCCGTTCGTCGTTCGCGAGCAATCCGTTCGTTCGTCGACGCGGCAACCGGCGCGGCGCCACGCCGCGCATTCTGATCATGGATGCTGCGTGGCGCGTCGGTGTGCGCCGTCGAAGCCTTCGAGTGGGATTGGGCTGCGGTTCCGGCGCGTCGGCGTTCCTGGGCGACCCGGCCGCAGCAGGCCGTCGCGTCGACTACGCGTTCGCGCGCTGCGCGATACCATGCGACGTCTGGCCGATGCAGCGCACGGCGTTCGTACCCGGTGCACCGAACCGGGCCGCGCATCCGGCCGCAACCCCACTTCAATGACGAGGCGAGCGATGGAATACGTGAAATTCGGGTCGACCGGGATGGACGTGTCGAAGCTGGTGCTGGGCTGCATGACGTTCGGCGAGCCGTCGCGCGGCACCCACCCGTGGACGCTGCCGGAAGCGGAAAGCCGCCCGATCATCCAGCGCGCGATCGAGGCCGGCATCAACTTCTTCGATACCGCGAACATGTATTCGGACGGCACGTCCGAGGAGATCGTCGGCCGTGCGTTGCGCGACTTCGCGAAGCGCGACGACGTCGTGATCGCGACCAAGGTGTTCTACCGGATGCGCCCGGGGCCGAACGGCGCGGGATTGTCGCGCAAGGCGATCATGACGGACATCGACCAGAGCCTGAAGCGGCTCGGCACCGACTACGTCGACCTGTACCAGATCCATCGCTGGGACTACGGCACGCCGATCGAGGAGACGCTCGAGGCGCTGCACGACGTCGTGAAGGCCGGCAAGGCGCGCTACATCGGTGCGTCGTCGATGTTCGCGTGGCAGTTCGCGAAGGCGCTGTATACGTCGAAGCAGAACGGCTGGACCCGCTTCGTCAGCATGCAGAACCACCTGAACCTGCTGTATCGCGAGGAAGAACGGGAAATGCTGCCGCTGTGCGAGGCCGAAGGCATCGCGGTGATTCCGTGGAGCCCGCTCGCGCGCGGCCGGCTGACGCGCAACTGGGACGAGTCGTCCGGCCGGCAGCAGAGCGACGAGGTCGGTCAGCGGATGTACGACGCGACGGCCGGTGCCGATCGCGCGGTCGTCGAGGCCGTCGCGGCGATCGCCGCCGCACGCAACGTGCCGCGTGCGCAGGTCGCGCTCGCATGGGTCGCGCACAAGCGCGGCGTCACCGCGCCGATCGTCGGCATCTCGAAGCCGCATCATCTGGACGATGCGCTCGGCGCGCTGCAGCTGAAGCTGACGGACGATGAAATCGCGACGCTCGAAGGCCCTTACGTGCCGCACGCGGTAGCCGGCTTCAACTGAGTTCGACCGCGCGAAACCGGCGGGATGCCGCCGCGTGCAGCGTTCAGCGTGCGGCGGCGAGCATCGGGTAGGTGAACAGCGCGAAGTGGATCACGTTCAGCCCCGCATGCGCGAGCGCGGATGCGAGCAGGCCGCCGCGCCGCCATGCGAGGCCGTAGCCGATGCCGGCCACCGTGCCGAGCACGATCCAGGGCCAGCCGCCGGCCGCGTGCGCGGCGCCGAACAGCCCCGCGCCGATCGCGAGCGCGGCCCACGGCCCCCAGCCGAACCGGCCGAGCACGCGCGTGAGCCCGCCTTGCACGTAGCCGCGGAACAGCGCTTCCTCGGCGAGCGTGACGAGCAGCACGTTGTTGACGAGCCACATCCAGCCCGACGCCGGCCATTTCGGCGCCCAGCCGACCATGCCGAACGCGAGCGCGCCGGCCAGGCAGGCCGCCGCCGTCGCGACGGCCGCCACGGCGCCGGTGCGCAGCGCGCGTGCCGGGGCGACGTCCGGCGCCACCCACGGCAGCGCCCACAGCAGCCACAGGCCGACGAGCGGCTTGTCGAAATTCAGGTACATCGTGAACGGCACGGCATCCGGCGTGAAACGCGTCGGCTCGATCACGCGCGGATTGTGGAAGCCGGGAAGCAGGTGCAGGCTCAGCGTGATCGCGAGCGCGGCAAACACGACGTGCGCGACGACCCGCACCGCGAGCGGGCGGCCCGGCGCGACGCCCCAGGCGGCGGCCGCGAGCAGCGCGAGCGGCGCGAGCACGATCGGTTCGAGCTTGCCGAACGCCAGCGCGCCGGCATAGCCGAGCGCGGCAACGGCGATGCTCAGGCCATGCAGCGGGCGTTGCCACGCGAACGCGGCGGCCGCGAACAGTGCGAGCCAGATCGTGGCACACGGGAGAAGCGAGAGAGACATGGGGCGATGCAGGGGGCGAACGAGAGCCGCGCATCATACCCCAGCGGCCGTGACGGCCGCCGGGCCGGCCGCGCGGGGCGGACGCTCAGCGGCCGGCGATCTCGGTGACGCCGTCGCGGGTCGGGATGTCGACGCTATTGCGCTCGCGCATCCGCCGCCGGTACCAGAAGGTCCACAGCAGCAGCGTGCCGAACACCGTGTAGCCCATGATCGGCGACACGACGAGCACGCGCTCGACCGGCCAGGTGACGACCATCCACAGGCGCAGCAGCATCTCCAGCGTCATGCAGGCGCCCCACACGAAGGTCATCAGGCGGAGCATCTGGCGCAGCCCCGGCTGCTCGGCCCAGACCGTCTCGAAACGCGCGGCGCCGCCGGCCATCTCGCGGGCCACCGTCGCGCGCGCGAGATAGAAGATCAGCGGACGATCGCGGAACAACGACAGCAGGAACACGACGCCGATCGTGCCGGACGCGAGCGATTCGCGCATCAGCAGCGTGCGCGCGCTGCCGCCGAGCGCCATGCCGGCGATCGACAGCGCGATACCGAGCAGCACGATGGCGGCCACCGCATCGATGCGGCGCGAGCGGATGAATTCGACGACGGACCAGACGATGGGCGGAATCGCCGACGCGTACAGCGCGCCGGTTTCGCCGAAATACGGATGCGCGACCCGGTATGCGACCCAGGGCAGCAGCAGGTTGACGAAGAGTTCGAGGATCAGGCCGGCTCGTGGTTTCACGGAAGCGAGCGCGCGGGTGGCGCGCGGGGCGGTGATGTCGCTTCGAGTATATCGAAGTCCGACCCCGCGCGCCGCACCCGGCGCGGTTGTGCACGCACCGAAAACGGGCGGAAACACGCGGCGACCGGGCGGCGGGGCGCGCCAGGGCTGCCCCGGGACCATTCGGCGCCGCTTCCGGCCGCCGCGCGGCCGTCATCGTCCTGTCAACGGTTCGTCAGGCGGCCGCGGGCTGGACGATGATCTTCACGTTCCGGTCCTTGTGGTTGACCAGCTCCTCGAAGCCGTGCGTGACGATGTCGCCGAGCGTGATCCGGCCGGTGATCAGCGGCTGCACGTCGATGCGGCCGTCCGCGATGAAGCGGATCACGTCCGCGAATTCGCCGTTGTACGCGAGCGAGCCGATCACTTCCTTCTCGGTCGACACGATGTCGAAGAAGTTGAACGAGGTCGGCTCCTCGAAGATGCCGACCATCACCGACTTGCCGGCCTTGCGGATCACGTCGATCGCGAGCTGCGCGGTGGCCGTGTGCCCGATGCACTCGAACGACACGTCGGCGCCGTAGCCGCCCGTGAGCGCCTTGACTTCCGCGACCGCGTCGGACGCCTTCGGATCGATCACGACCGTCGCGCCGACCTCCAGCGCCTTCTGCTTGCGCGCGGCCGACATTTCCAGCGCGATCACGCGTCCGGCGCCCGCGGCTTTCGCGCACATGATCGTGCACAGGCCGATCGTGCCGGCGCCGACCACGACGACGGTCTGGCCGACGATGTTGCCGGCCTTCTTCACCGCATGCAGCCCGACCGCGAGCGGCTCGATCAGCGCGCCAGCCTCCGTCGGGAAGTTGTCGGGCAGCTTGTACAGCAGCTCGGCCGGCACGTTCACGAATTCGGCGAACGCGCCGTTGTTCATCAGCCCGGTGAACGCGAGGTTCTCGCAGATGTTGTACAGCCCGTGCCGGCAATACCAGCAGGTGCCGCAATGCTGGCACGCGTCGGCCGTCACGCGCTCGCCGACCGCGAAGCCCGTCACGCCCGCGCCGAGCGCCGCGATCTCGCCGCTGAACTCGTGGCCGAGGATGCACTGGCCCTTCAGGCCCGTCAGCGGATGCGGCGCGTCGACGGGAATGAACACGGGCCCGGCGACGTACTCGTGCAGGTCGGAGCCGCAGATCCCGCACCAGTGCACGCGGATCTGGACCCAGCCGGCCGGCGGATGCGCCGGAACGGGAACTTCTTCGACGCGGATGTCGTGGCGGCCATGCCAGACGGCGGCCTTCATGCTGGGAGCGGGGTTCGATGCCGGTGTACTCACGTTGCTGTCTCCGTCAGGTTGTCGTCGGACGCGCGGCCAAGGACCGGTTCGTCCGTCGCGCGATTGCGCGAGCGACCGACATGCAGGAACGGGGCCAGCTTGAATCGGCGCTCGGGTGGCGAAGGCGTCGGGCGGGCGGTGTGCGATGCAGCAGGCCGCCTTGCGTTGACATCAGCCGGAACCGAGCGAATCACATGCGAAATTTGCTGCGATTGCGACGGGGCGCGGTAGGTGAGACGCCGGGACATTCGTCTCAGCCGTTTGAGACGAAACGCGAGACGCGCGGTTCGGTCGGGGTCGCCATAGCCATAGCCGTAGCCGCGGTCGTTGCGGTCCATTGTGGCGATCAGCGAAACGCATCGTTGCGCATGTTTCCCCTTTACTTGAAGTTAACTTCAATTTGTATCATCTGCGGCAATGTCCGATCGCCATGCGTGCATGGTGGTTGCACCGGAGGCGGGGTGCATGACCGAATCGGTCGTTGCTGCCGTGCGAAGGGCCGAGCGCGGCTCGTCTCAAATCTTCACGGAATGTCGTCAAGCATGCCAAACGTTATCGAATGCCTGATCTGCGAGTACGTGTCGTACCACATGCTGGTAGCCGAAGAGCGGGACGCGATGCCGTTACCGGCAGACGTCGGGATGGCGCGGCCACAGGAGCGTGCCGATCGCGCGCCGACTCCGGAGCCTGTCGCACCGGGCGTTTCACCGTTGCGGCCGCAACTGTTCGTGTCGGTTCTGGAGGCGGGCGACGACGGCTTGCTGGTGCGCTGGAGCGAAAGCGGGCGCTGCCATTACGGCGAGCAACGCTGGCGCTTGCGCGTCGCGTTGCAGGCGGGCCGCTGCGCGATCTCCGGGCAGGCGATCGAGCCGGGCGAACCGGTGTACCGGCCGGTGCGGCGGCCGGTGCCGGTCAACGGCGACGAGATGATCCACCCCGCGTCGGTGCCGCCTGCGGCTGGCGCCGCGTGTCGCGCGGCACCAGCCCGCGGCGAGGCGACGGATCCGGTCGATGCCCCGGGCTGAGCGACCGGTTGCACTCTCGCGTTACTTGAGATCCTTCCGGTACTGGATGAACCCCGCGTTGTTCGCGAGCTTGTCGTACAGCGCGCGGGCGGTCGTGTTGGTTTCGTGCGTGAGCCAGTACACGCGGCTTGCGCCGGCTTCGCGGGCCCGCTCGTACACGGCTTCGATCAGTGCGCCGCCCGCGCCTTGCCCGCGGGCGTCCGCCGCCGTGAACAGGTCCTGCAGATAGCAGTACGGCCCTTCGGTCCAGCACGAGCGGTGATAGATCGCGTGCACGATGCCGACCAGCGTACCCGACGCGTCGAAGGCGCCGAGCGCGAACATCGGTTCGGCGGGATCCATCAGGCGCGCCCATGTCGTCGCGAACACGGCGTCGCTCAGCGCGGTCTCGTAGAAAGTCTGGTAACCCTGCCACAGCGGGCGCCACGCGGCTTCGTCGGCGGCCACGAGCGGCCGGACCGTGACGCGCGTTGCGTCGTTCGCGCGGCCGGCCGCATCGCGCGCACGCGCCCGCGCGTGGCGGATCGCGACGAGCGTCTCGCGCTGCGTACCGCTGGCGTCGAAGTTCTCCGGCGCGAGCCAGGCTTCGAACGCGGCGCGCACGTTCGGCCATTCGCCGTCGACGATCGAGAACCATGCCGTGTCGCGGTTGCGGCCCTTGTAGATGATCGCCTGCCGGAACGTGCCTTCGTAACGGAAGCCGAGCCGCGCGGCCGCCTTGCGCGACGGTTCGTTGAGGTCGTCGCACTTCCATTCGTAGCGCCGGTAGCCGAGCGTGTCGAACGCGTACTTCATCAGCAGGTACTGCGCTTCGGTCGAAATCGGCGTGCGCTTCAGTAGCGGCGAGAAGGTGACGGAACCGACCTCGATCACGCCGTTGGCCGGGTCGATGCGCATCAGCGCGAGCGTGCCGACGGCGCGGTTCGTCGCGCGGTCGATCACCGTGTAGTGCAGCGGATCGGCGCTGGCCGCCGCGCCGCGCGCGTAGTCGCGGTAGCTCGACTCGTCGGCGTACGGCCCGTGCGCGAGATAGGTCCAGTCGCTGCCGTCCGGCGCCTGCGCGTACGCGGCGTACAGGTCGGCGGCATGGCGGTCGGCGTCGAGCGGTTCGAGGCGGCAGTAGCGGCCCTCGAGCACGATGCGCTCCGGGCGAGGGCGCGCGGACCAGTCGGGAACGGGGTGGCCGATGGGCTGCTGGAAGTCGTTGGTAAGCATGGACAAGGTCGATCTCGCTTCGGTTGGCGGCCGGCGACATGCCGGCATGCAGACGATCGTAGTCCCGGCGAGGTACCATGAGAAGCGCCAGCCGACAGCAAATTTATGGTGCCACGAAGGTGCTGCCGAGGTGCCACGAACGCGCCACGAACGCGCCACGCCGGTGCCATGCCGGCGCCGCGCTCGACGCGCCATGCCCCGAGGCTTCCACACTGCGATATCCCGATGACGACTGCCTTTCCTTCCGGCGACGCACCGCTGTTGCCGCTCGACGCGCCGCTCGCGCGCACGGCCGGCGCGCCTTCGTTGCAGCGGCAGTTGCTGCGCCGCGTGCGCGACGCGATTCTCGGCGGCGCGATGCCGGCCGGCACGCGGCTGCCCGGCACGCGCGCGCTGGCCGAGACGCTCGGCGTGTCGCGCAACACGACGGCGGCCGTCTACGAGCAGCTCGTCGCCGAAGGCTTCCTGCAATCCGATCGCCGCGGAACGCGCGTGGTCGGCCTGTCGCGGCCGGCCGCGCCGGCGGGTCGCACCGCCGGCCGTCGCGCAGCGGCTCGGCCGGATTCGCCCGAGCCTGATCGGCGCCGGCGAGTCGGAAGGCTTCCGGCCGGGCGTGCCCGCGCTGTCGCATTTCCCGGTGGATGCATGGCGGCATGCGATCGATCGCGCGCTGCGCCGCGCCGGCCGCGACCTGCTCGCGTATGGCGACCCGCTCGGCGAACGCGCGCTGCGCGAGTCGATCGCGCGCCACCTGGCCGTGACGCGCGGCGTGCGCTGCGATCCGGAGCAGATCGTGATCACCGAAGGCGCGCAGGGCGCGATCGCGCTGTGCGCGCAGTTGCTGACGAACCCCGGCGACACGGTCTGGGTCGAGGAGCCCGGCTATCGCGGCGCGCGCACCGCGATGCAGGCGGCCGATCTCGACGTCGTGCCGATGCCGGTCGACGCGGAGGGGCTGCGCGCGGCCGACACGGACTGGCGCGAACGGACGCCCCGGCTCGTCTACACCACGCCGTCGAACCAGTTCCCGACCGGCGCGGTGCTGTCGATCTCGCGCCGGCTCGCGCTGATCGACGCCGCACGCCGGCATCGCGCATGGATCATCGAGGACGATTACGACAGCGAGTTTCGGCATACCGGCGAGCCGATCGGCGCGTTGCACGGGCTCGCGGCCGATTCGCCGGTCGTCTATCTCGGCTCGTTCAGCAAGACGATGTTTCCGGCGTTGCGGATCGGCTTTCTCGTGCTGCCCGACGCGCTGCTCGCCGCGGTGCGGCCGGCGTTGCCGGAGATGCTGCGCGGCGGGACGCGCCACGTGCAGCTCGCGCTCGCCGATTTCATCGAGACGGGGGAGTACGGGCGCCATCTCGGGCGGATGCGACGGCTGTATCGCGACCGGCGGCGCTCGCTGCTCGCCGCGCTGGACGACGCGTTCACCGTGCCGCATCAGGTCGAGGGCGGGCCGTGCGGGCTGCATCTGGCGTTGCGGCTGCCGGCCCGTTATCGCGACCGCGCGATCGTCGAAGCGGCGCGCGCGCACGGGATCGGGCCGTTCCCGCTGTCGGGGTTCTCGATTCACGCGACGTCGCCGGCCAACGGGCTCGTGCTCGGGTTCGGCAATACGTCGGCCGATGCGTTCGCGCCGATGCTGCGGACGCTGTCGACGATCGCGCATCGGGTCGCGGGCGAGTGACCCGGCGCGCGGGTGACGCCGCCCGGGAAGCGGCACGATTGTCGCGCGTCGTTACTTTTTCAGCATGTCGAGCACGGCATCGACCATCGGATGATGCCGGTTCGTATTCCAGACAGCGGCCGCCGTCACGACCATGACCTTTTCCTTCAACGGCCGCACGACGACGTTCTCCGGCGCGAGCTTGCGGGTCGACGCAGGCACCAGCGCCACGCCCTGACCGCAGCCGACGTACGCAATCTGCGACGTCACCGAACGCACCTCGTGAATCACGCGCGGTGTCAGCCCATGCGTGCGGCAGACGGACGTCAACATGTCGAAGTAGACGGGGCTGACCTGTCGCGACGACATGATCAGCGGTTGGTCCATCAACGCGCGCAGCCGCACCCTTGGTATGGCCGCCAGCGGATGCTTCTTCGGCAACGCGACAGCGAGCCGGTCCTCGGCCATCGGCATCGTCGCGATACCGTTCGCTACCTCGCCATCGACGCGTGCAAAGGCGAGATCAAGCTCGCCGGCCTCCAGCGCCGGAATCGCGTCGACGCTGTCGATCTCGTTGACGAACACGGTCAGGTTCGGATGCGCGCGCTTGAGCGCGTCCAGTAGCGGCGGCACCGTGTCGAGCATCGCGGACGTGATCGCGCCGACGTGCAGCACGCCCGACTGGCCGGCCGCGACCTCGCGCACGACACGCTGCAGCCGCTCGGCCTGGCCGGCGAATTGCCGGACGGCCGGCAGGATCGCGGCGCCCGCCGGGCTCAGTTGGGTTCCCTGCCGCGAGCGGTAGAACAACTGGATCCTGAGCGACTGCTCCAGTACCTTGATCTGCTCGGTCAACGGCGGTTGCGACATGTTCAGCCGCTTCGCCGCGCGCCCGAAATGCTGCTCCTCGGCGACGGCGAGAAACATCCAGAGTTGCCGAATCAGCCGGTAGTCGATGGTGTTGCTCATGGCGGGTATGCCCGGAGTGAAGCAGCGCGGAAAATGCCGCGGGGAGGGCGGCGCGGCTCGACATGGTGGTTGCCGGCCGCGCGCGACGTGAGGTTTTTCGTATTCCGGAAATCGTATCACGCAGATATGAAATACGAAATTTACTTGTCACGCTGCCGAAGCGACGATGGCTGCACTTGTCAACGGGAAACAGCATGATGAACCAGCCTTCCTTGCTCGAGCGCCTTGCGTCGCTCGACACCAATACCGTATCCGACGCGCTCGACTTTCTCGGCATGCCTGGCGCAACGGTCGGCCTGCGTCCACTGTGGAACTGCCCGAAGATCGTCGGGCGTGCCAGCACCATTCAGCTCGGTCCGAAAGCCGATGCCAAACCGACCGTGCACCTGATCTCGCCGGTCGTCGACGCGATCGCCACCGACGATCGCGTGCTGGTGATCGCCGGCGGCGCGGACGGAATTTCCTGCTGGGGCGACATTCTCGCGAACGCGGCGACCGCGAAGCGCATTCGCGGCTCGGTGATCGACGGCCTGAGCCGCGACATCGACGGAAGCGAATCGATCGGCTATCCGGTGTACGGACGCGGCATCACGATGATCAGCGCGCGCAACCGCGTGATCCAGATCGATTCCGGCACACCGGTGCAGATGGCCGGTGTGACTGTTCATCAGGACGATTACGTGATCGCCGACCGATGCGGCACGGTGTTCATACCGGCGCGGTGCATCGAGGACGTGCTCGATCTCGGCGAGCGTATCGCGAAGCGACAGGACGGGATGGTCGCCGCCGTGCGTGCCGGCCGCCCGGTCGCGGACGTGATGCACGACAAGGAATTCGAAGCCATCGCGGTGCGCTGACCGCTCATCCTTCTAGCGGAGTTTTGATATGACGAATCCCAACAAGGCTGCGGCGGAAGACCAGGAACTGGTCGCGCTGTTCGAAGGGCTCGATACGCCCGGCGTTTCCGATGCGATGGACAAGCTCGGGCTGCACGGACAGGCGCTCGGCATCATGCCGTTGGCCAACTACACGAAGGTCGTCGTCGGTCCCGCCTTCACGGTCAAGTACGTACCCGCGAGCGTGCCGCCCGGCACCGTCGGCGACTTCATCGACGATGTCGCGCAAGGCGACGTGGTCGTGATCGACAACGACGGCCGGACCGACTGCACGGTATGGGGCGACATCATGACCCAGTACGCCGGGCAGCGTGGCATTGCCGGCACCGTGATCGACGGCGTGTGCCGCGACGTGAACAAGGCGCTGGGCCACAACTATCCGCTGTTCACGGCAGGGCGCTTCATGCGGACTGGCAAGGACCGTGTGCAGGTCGAGTCGGTGAATACGACGGTCGCAATTGGCACCGTGCGCGTGGCGGCGCGCGACATCGTCGTCGCGGATGCGAACGGCGCCGTGATCGTGCCCCGCGGTCGAGCGCGCGAAGTCGCACAGGTTGCTCGCCGGATCGAAGAAGTCGAATCGCATATCCGCGAACAGATCGCACAGGGCAAGACGCTTGGCGAAGCGCGAGCGGCGCTGGGCTATCACACACTGCAAAGCAAGGCCTGAACAATGAACCCGACCCAGACTTATGAGCCGGCGCTGCTGGAGCAGGCGCGCAAACTCGGCACCTCCACGTTGTTCGAGGCCTCGGGCCTGTCCACCGGCGCCGTCGATCCGGCGATCCGCACGGTGTGGCCCGGCGCGTCGGTCGCCGGTCCTGCCTTTCCGCTCGAATGTTCGCCGGGCGACAACCTTTCGATTCATATCGCGATGGAGCAGGTGTCGCGCGGCAGCGTGCTCGTCATCTCGACGGGCGGCTTCGTCGCCGGTTACTGGGGCGAGGTGCTGACTGTCGCCGCCGAGGCGGCCGGCGTGGCCGGGCTGGTCATCGACGGTGGCGTGCGCGATATCGCGGCGCTGACCGCACGGCGCTTTCCGGTATTCACGCGCGGCATTTCCATGCGCGGCACGATCAAGGCGAGCGCGCCGTCGGTCGGACAGTCGATCAGCTTCGCGGGAACGCCTGTAGCCGCCGGCGATCTGGTCGTGGCCGACGACGACGGCGTGCTGGTGATACCAGTTGCATATGTCGAGACGACGCTGGCCCAAGGGCAGGCGCGTGCTGACAAGGAAGCGCAAATGATGGACGCATTGCGCGCAGGGCGCAGCACGCTCGAACTGATGGGTCTGACGAACTGGAGGAACGCTCAATGAGCGCACCGATCGATACGCTGAACCGCTTCCTCGCAGCCGCGCGTCCGTCGGCGACCTACAAGGTGATGGATCGTGTGGCCGCCCGGCGCGCGAGCGGTGCCGCGGTGATTTCGCTGAGCGCCGGCGAGCCGGATTTCGACACGCCGGAACACGTGCGGGAAGCGGGCATCGCCGCGATCCGCGCGGGCCACACGCGCTACACGCAGGTGGCAGGGCTGCGTGCGCTGCGCGAGGCGATTGCCGAGAAGTTCCGGCGCGAGAACAGCCTCGACGTGGACTGGCGCGACACGCTCGTGTGCAGCGGCGGCAAGCAGGTGATCTTCAATGCGCTGGCCGCGACGCTGAACGAGGGCGACGAAGTCATCGTCCCGGCACCGTACTGGGTCAGCTATCCGGAGATCGTGCAGCTGTGCGGCGGTCGCTCCATCACTGTCGCATGCGGCGCGGAAAGCGGCTTCAAGCTCACACCGGACGCGCTGCTGGCGGCGATCACGCCGCGCACGCGATGGCTGATCCTGAACTCGCCGTCGAACCCGACCGGCGCGGTGTATAGCCGTGCGGAGCTGAAGGCGCTCGCCGAGGTGCTGCTCGCGCATCCGCACGTGCTGGTGCTGTCCGACGATATCTACGAGCACCTGATTTTCGATGGCATCGAATTCTTCACGATCGCCCAGGTCGAGCCGCGGCTGCGCGAACGCGTGCTGACGATGAACGGTGTGTCGAAGGCCTATGCGATGACGGGCTGGCGCATCGGTTTCGGTACCGGGCCGCGCTGGCTGATCGATGCGATGGAGAAGTTGCAAGGGCAGCAGACGTCCGGCGCGTCGACGATCTCGCAGCACGCGGCGCTGGCCGCGCTGACGGGGCCGCAGGATTTCATCGCGCATTCCCGCGTCGCGTTCCAGCGACGGCGTGATCTGGTCGTCGAACAACTGAACCAGGCGCCGGGTTTGCGCTGCGATGTTCCGCAGGGCGCGTTCTATGCGTTCGCGTCGTGCGAGGGGGTGATCGGCAAGACGACCCGTGCGGGCGTGCAACTGGCGAGCGACGAGGATGTGGTGAATGCGTTGCTCGACGAAGCCGGCGTGGCCACCGTGCACGGGAGCGCTTTCGGGCTCGGCCCGTACATCCGGATCGCTTACGCGCTCGACGACAAGTCGTTGCAGCGTGCGTGCACCGCGATCCAGGATTTCTGCCGGATGCTGACGGCCTGAGCGTCGTTGCCCGGCGTCTGTCATTCCTCCCCGGTCGACCCTGTCGCACCGGGGCGGGCGCTATACCATCGTTACCCGGAATTCGATTAGATGAGCGATGAGTTTTCCCAGTCGCGGTTGTCCTTCGCCGTCGACAGCACCGACCTGGATGTGTCGGCCATTCATCGCGGCGGCGAGCACGCGCCCGTCGTGTTTCTCCACGGCTTCGGCTCGACCAAGGAGGATTACGCGGACATCGTGCGCCATCGCGAATTCGACGGCCGGCCTTTCGTTGCATACGATGCGCCGGGCTGCGGTGAAACGCATTGCGCGGATCTGTCGAAGATATCGATTCCGTTTCTCGTCGAGACGGCGCTGAACGTGATCGACCGCCTGGGCTTCGATCGATTCCATCTCGTCGGCCATTCGATGGGCGGGCTGACGTCGTTGATGCTCGCACATCTGTATCCGCGGCGCGTGCTGAGCTTCGTCGACATCGAGGGGAACATCGCGCCCGAGGATTGTTTCCTGAGCCGGCAGATCGTCGACCATCCGCGCGACAGCGCCGAGCGGTTCTTCGACGATTTCATCGACCGCACCCGTCGCGCGCCGGCCTACGCGAGCGCGCTGTACTCGGCGAGCCTGCGTCACAAGGTGCGGGCCGAAGCGGTCGGGGCGATCTTCCGCTCGATGGTCGACCTGTCCGACAACGGCGACCTGATGCGCAAATTCCTCGGCCTGCCGTTTCCCCGGATGTTCATGTACGGCGCGCAGAACGCGTCGCTGTCGTACCTGAGCGCGATCGAGGCGCACGGTGTCGTTCTGTCGGAAATACCGGATTGCGGGCATTTTCCGATGTACTCGAATCCGGTGCTGATGTGGAAGGCGATCGCGAAGTTCCATGCGCGCGTGCGCTGACGCGATGCATTTGGTGGCGGCGCATGTCGTGGAGGCGCTTACCGCACGCGTTCCGCGCGAATGATCCGGTGCGCCGCCGCCAGGCCGAGCACGAGCAGCACCGCGACATACGCGACGACCGCGCTCCACGCACCGTGTTGCCAGAACGAGCCGCCGATGGAGCCCAGCACGCTCGACCCAAGGTAATAGGCCAGCAGGTAGAGCGACGCGGCGTGCCCCTTCGCGGAACCGGCGAGATGCCCGACCCAGCCGCTCGCGACCGCATGCGCGACGAAGAAGCCGATCGTGATCAGCACGATCCCGACGATGATCGCGACGAGCGAATGCGACAGTGTCAGCGCGAGGCCGGCCGCGAACACGAGCATGCCGCTGACGAGGACGGGCGCGCGCCCGAGACGATCGGCGAGCGCACCGGCGCTCGACGAAGACACCATCCCGAACAGGTAGGCGCCGAAGATCAGCCCGCAGGCGGTCGCGCTCAGGTTGAACGGCGCGGCCGTCAGCCGGAACCCGGCGTAGTTGTAGACGGTCACGAACGCGCCCATCACGAGGAAGCCGATCGCGAACACGAACGGCAGCCGCGCGTGATGCAGCTGCGCGTTCCACAGCCGCAGATGGTGACGCAGCGTCAGGTCGGTGCGCTTCACGAAGCGTCGCGACTGCGGCAGCAGCATCACGAACGCGACCGCCGCGACGAGGTCGACCACGCCGATCGTCAGCATCGCGGTGCGCCACGAGAAATACTCTTCGAGCGCGCTCATCCCGATCCGCCCGATCATGCCGCCGAACGCGGTGCCGCCGACGTAGAGTCCCATCGCCAGGCCCAGCCCGTCGGCGGCGATTTCCTCGGCGAGATAGGCCATCGCCACCGCCGGAACGCCGCCGAGCGCGAACCCTTCGAGCGCGCGCCAGAGCAGCAGCAGGTTCCAGTTCGGCGAAATCGCGGCGAGCAGGTTGAACAGCGCGGCCAGCGTCATCGACGCGAACATCAGCCCGCGTCGTCCGACGCGTTCGGACAGCGCGCCCGCGCACAGGATGGAGACCGCCAGCAGCCCGGTCGACAGCGACAGGGACAGCGAGCTCGACGCCGCGCCGATGTTGAACTCGCGTGCGAACGCGGGCAGCAGCGGCTGCACGCAGTACAGCAGCGAGAAGGTGGAAAAGCCGGCGAGGAACAGCGCCAGGGCGATGCGCTTGTAGGCAGCCGAGCGCGGCGACACACCGATAGGCAGCGCGTCCGGCGCGGCGTTCGCGGCGCGATTCGTGGCGGGTGACATTGCGGGAGTGGACATGACAGGTGCCCGATGGGTCAGGGAATGCCCGAATTCTTGCGCACGCTCATGTATATGTCCAATATATGAAATGAACCGTAGCGATACGTTTTGCGACTGGCTTGAAAGCCGCCTCCATCTACCCCGGGATCACATCAACGCATGGAACTTCGGCATCTCCGATACTTTCTGGCCGTGGCGGCCACGTCCAACTTCACGAAGGCCGCGGAAACGCTCGGCATGGGACAGCCGCCGCTGAGCCAGCAGATCAAGGCGCTCGAGAACGAACTCGGCGTGGCGTTGTTCAAGCGGACCGCGCGCGGCGCCGAACTGACCGTGGCGGGAGAGGTATTCGCGGAGGAGGCACGGCGCGTGCTCGACGACGCGGAGCGCGCGGCGCGGGCGGCAAGACGGGCGGCGCGCGGGGAGATCGGGCAATTGCGGGTCGGGTTCACCGGGACGGCGGCCTTCAATTCGAAAGTGGCGGACCTGATTCGCCGCTTTCGCGAGGCGTTTCCCGACACGGATCTGACGTTGCAGGAGGCGACCTCCGGCGTGCTGCTCGACGCGCTGGCGGCCGGGCGGCTCGACGTCGCGATCGTGCGTCCGGAGCGCCGCATCGCGGACACGCTGGTGGCAGCGGACTGGGACGAGGAGCCGATGTTCATCGCGCTGCCGGTCGCGCATCGGCTCGCGCAGCGGCGTCGGATCGATCTGGCGGAGCTGGCCGACGAGGCGTTCGTGCAGGTGCCGCGCGAAGCGGGCAGCGCGCTGTTCGACGACATCGTCGCCGCGTGCAATGCCGCCGGCTTCCAGCCGCGCATGGCGCAGCCCGCGCCGCAAATCGCTTCGGCGGTGACGCTCGTCGCGGCCGGGCTCGGCGTGTCGATCGTGCCGAAGGCGATCACGCAGGTGCAGGTCGCGGGCGTCGTGTATCGGCCGGTCGCGGGCAACGGCCTGCGCGCGAGGCTCGCGATTGCGTCGCGGCGCGACGATCCGTCGGCGGTGGTGCGCAATTTTCTGGCGCTGGCCTGGTAGCGCGGGACGCATTGCGTCGCGCCTCGCCGCCGCGTCGGGGGAATGTTCCGATTGACGAACCGCGAACTTTGTCCGGAACGAACGCTGTCGCGGTTCCGCCGCTGCCCGACCACCCGGCATGCGGGTTTCGATTCGTATGTTCCGGAGGTGGCGTGGACTATAAATGGAGGGGTGTACCGGTGCTTGTCGGGCGTCCGCGCGTCTCGTGCGGGTCGTCGCTGCGACTGCCCGGGGGAGGTGCACCGTGGTTCGCCAGACGCTTGCTCGCGCCGTGCTTCGCACCGCGTTGATCGGGGGCGTATTCGCCCTGGTTTTGGCGTCGCCGCCGGCCGCTGCCGGGACCGTCGCGCCGCCCGCCACGCCACCGGTGATGAAGAACAGGCCCGCCGCGCGGTCTTACTCGATGCCGGTCGACTTCTCGGCGATCGTCGACCGCTACGGGCCGGCGATCGTGACCATCATGACCGCGGCGACCGACCAGCAGGCCGGCGGGCCGTCCTTCGTGTACCTCGATCCCGACGATCCGCTTTCCGCGTTCTTCCGCCGCGGCGCGCCGCTGCCGCCCGCGCAAGGCGCGCAGGCGCCTGCGCCTGACACGTCGCCGCGCGCGATCGCGGGCATCGGCTCGGGCTTCATCGTCGGCGCCGACGGCGTGATCCTGACTTCCGCGCATGTCGTCGCCGATGCGACCGACGTGACGGTGCGACTGGCCGATCGTCGAGAGTTGAAGGCGACGGTGGTGACCGTCGATCCGCAGAGCGACGTCGCCGTGCTGCACATCGACGCGACAAAGCTGCCGGTCGTGCATATCGGCGATTCGTCGCGGGTGCGTGCCGGCGAACCGGTGATGACGATCGGCGCGCCGGACGGCTCGGGCAACACGGTCACGGCCGGCATCGTCAGCGCGACGTCGCATGCGCTGCCGGACGGCAGCGCGTTTCCGTTCTTCCAGACCGATATCGCGGTGAACCCCGACAACTCGGGCGGCCCCGTGTTCAATCGCGCGGGCGACGTGATCGGCATCGCGGTGCAGGTCTATACGGACGCCGACCGCTATGCGAGCACGACGTTCGCGATTCCGATCGCGCTCGCCGTCAAGGTGCGTGCGCAGGTGCAGGCGCAGATGCGGGCCAATGCGCAGGCGGCGCAGCGCACGTCGTCCGGCAATGCGCTGGGCGTCGACGTGCAGGATGTCGGCGTCGGGCTGGCCGCGGCGTTCGGCCTGCCGCGTCCGGCGGGCGCGCTCGTCAACGGCGTCGATGCCGGTTCGCCCGCCGCCGCGGCCGGCGTGAAGCCCGGTGACGTGATCGTGAAGTTCGGCGGCAAGCCGATCGGACGGTCGGCCGAGCTGAACGACCTGGCCGCCGCGTTGCCGCCCGGTGGAAAGGCGCCGCTGCGGCTGATCCGCAACCGCACGCCGATGATGCTGACGGTCACGGGAGCGGGAGCGGGGGCCGGCGACGCGATCGACAACGCGGCCGCGACGGGCAGCAGTGCGGGCAGCGCGGGCACGGTCGGCGCGGCCGGTGCCGCCGGCGTGGCGATGGCCGCCGCGCGGCCGGCAGACTCCGGCGATCGGCTCGGGCTGACGATGCATCCGCTGAGCGACGCCGAACGGCGTTCGACCGGGCTCGCGGTCGGGATGATGGTGGATGCGGTGCACGGGCCGGCCGCGAATGCGGGCATCCGGCCCGGCGACGTCGTGCTCGAACTCAACGACACGCTGCTCGAAACGCCGGACGACGTGCAGGCGCTCGAAGCGAAAGGCGGCGTGATCGCCGTGCTGATTCAGCGCGAGAACGCACGCAAGTTCGTGTCGGTGCGGGCGCGGTAGGGTGTTGACGGGGGCGCGGGCAAGAGCGGCGGCGCTCCGTCGATTCGTCATGTGGACGATGCAGCGCATGCGACGGCTTGACCGGAAACGGCGAACAGGTTGCGACGCGCTTCATGGGCGCCCCTGATCGCGACGACGCGCAACGCGTGGCACCGGAATCGAGCGCACGTCGGCCGATGTACGTTGCACTCACGCCATGCCAGCAGTCGCATCGTTACGCATGCGATATTCAGTCGGCGTTGTCGACAGGTATTTCCGGAACAGCCTCGCCAGTTGGGCGCCACTGTTGATGCCGCAGCGACGCGCGACCTTGTCGACCGGCAAGCTCGATTCCACCAGCATCCTGCAGCTCATGTTCAAGCGCGCGCGTTGCAGGTAGTCGGATGGCGTCATGCCGATCTCGCTCTTGAACCTTCTCAGGAAGTTGCGCTCGCTCATGGCCGCGACTTGCGCCGCGGCATCGATCGAGACGGGCCGGTCGACGTTCGCCTCCAGCCAGCGCGCGGATGCCGTGATCTGCTCGCTCACACGTGGCGCGTGGCTCGCCGCAACGAACGCATCCGACGGTGCAGGCGCCGGCATCGCCAGAGACCCGGACACTTGCCGCGCGAGCTCGCCGCCCAAATCGTCTTCGACCACGCGCAACGCAATGCGAATGGCATCAGGCTCGCCGCCCGGCGATCTGGCGGCATGCATGTCGGGCGTGTCGTTGGCGGCACGAAATCCGCTCGGAAGACCGGCCGCATCCAGAAGAAGCTTTCCGTTTGCGATCGGATGAACGGTTTCGCATAGCGGATGCTGGCGGCGCAGCCAATCAATCAGCCGCTTGTCGCGACAGGCCGGATCAGCAGCCGCTCCACCGGCGACGAACATGATCTGCTTGCCTTCCACGCGCCGCCGCGAATCGATGCTTTCCGTCCAGACGAAGACCGATGAAGAGGCGGCAATTCTGCCGCCGGCAGCGGACACCAGCGATACGTCATAGCGCGCCTCGCCGGACGGACGAGCTGTCGTCAGCGCACTTGCTTTATGAAAAATCTCGATGATCGCCGCGACGTCGTGCAGTGCAAATCCGTTGGACAGCACAATGTCGACTCGCGTCGCCGCCCCTGCGGTGGGCATCCGCGAGCGCGACATGGTGGAGTGCTCCGATTCCATCGGTGATTCCCCAAGGATGTTGTTGACCGGCAGCGGCCCGCTTCGGGCTCTGCAACTCGAAGCCGTTGACGCATGCCTTACAGGCGGCCTTCGACAACGATCGCGTGGCCGGATTCGACAGCCTGTGGCCGCCTGAAACAGGCAAGCACCCGCGGACATGCGGCCCCGAGAATTCTAGAAAGGGCGGTCGGGTCGGCTTGACACTCCGTCTCAAAAAATCGGAACTTCTATCGGATGCGCTGGGCCCGGTCGAATTGCCGGAAGCACGAGCGATCAGGCTCGCCTTCGCGCAGGTGGTGAAATCGCGATTCGCAAACGATTGCGTGATGCTGAAGAAGCGGGAGGGGACGCGCCGTGTGCTACGGCAAAGCACGTACTGGTATGCTTCCCATGCTGCACTAGCGCGTTCCGGGCAAGCGATTGGATCAATATGGCGTTCAGGAGTGCTGGGCAGATCAAAGCCGGACGAAAATCAGCGAAGAGCGCCGCATTGAACGACGACCCACTACACACTGCGATACCGCCAGCCCGCCTGTTGTTGCCGCCGGAGCGGCCGGTGCTCGCGCCCGGCATCGTGCACAGCAGTTTCAGCGTTCAAGGCGACGCCCGTCGAAGCTTGCTGGCCTGGCAAGAGCGCATGAGTCCCGTCTACGACATATTGCCTTCGTCGAAGCAAGCCGAGGATACGTTCGATGCATCGATGTCCCGTTACACGATCGAGAATCTGAGCATCTTCGACTTTCGCACGGGGCCGAACCTGGCCGTGCGATCGTTGGGTCGGGTTTCGACCGAGAGCGTGCGGGATGTGTCGTTCAGCATATACCTTGAAGGGTCGCCGGGGCAGTTCCTGGGCGGCAAACCACGGTCCGACGCGCCGCACGTGCCGCACGTGCCAAGTATCCTCGCCCTGGACATGGATCAGCCGTGCACGATCCGGAGTTTTCATAGCCGGATACTTCTCCTGTTTGTGCCACGCGCACTGGTGGAAAAGTCATTCCCCGATGCGGCCTCGCTGCATGGCCGCTGGATTCACGCCACCGATCCGCTGACGCGCATGCTGATCGAGCATGTGGTGGCGCTCAATAAGACCATCGTCGGACTGAGCAAGGACGAAGCGCATCGGTCCTTGCTCACGGCGGTAGAGTTGATCGTTGCGGCCTTCTGCCGCCAGGCGGGTCTTGCCGGCAATGCCCGCGCGGCGGTCCGCGCTGCTGTATACGGGCAAGTGCGGCGGCACGTCGAGGCAAATCTGCATGATCCGAATCTGTCGCCCGACAGCGTGTTGGCGTCGCTTAATCTCTCACGCGCCAGCGTGTACCGCATATTCGAGCATGAAGGGGGTCTCGCCGCTTATATCCGCAACCGCAGGCTGCGAATGGCGGCCGATGAACTGGTGCGCTTTCCCCATGTGGAGGTACAGGACGTTGCCTCGGGGTTGGGCTTCAATGATGCATCAAGCTTTACTCGTGCATTCCGTCGCGCCTTCGACATCTCGCCACGAGAATTGCACGAGTACGCACCGTTGTTCCAGCATGGCGATACAAAGCGGGAGCGCTTCACGAAGAGGCAGAGTTGAACGGATTGGCTCGTCGACTGCGACGAACCTGGGTGGGGGCTGTGTTTCGATAGCCGCTCGAAGGCGGCCACTGACTTTGGCCGTCGGGGTGAACGATTGCTGCATGACTCGGCGCTGCTTCGGTAGATTACGGCGCATGAAGCGCCGTTAGCCTGCATGCTCATTCGGACAATCGAGCGATCGCTCCAGTCGGCAAACGGCCGTTCCGGCGAGAATGATTCGGATCTCGTCATCTGCCAAAGCGCCCCTGACCTGTACTCAGGGTGTTCAGAACCTGGTGAATGCTCAACCCGACGGATGGGCGCCGCGGCGACATGCTACGATCAATGCGATCCGACTTTCATCCCGACGCACCATGACGACAATGTATGAATTGCTCGGTGTGCGCGAGAACGCCACCGACGAGGAAATCAAGCGCGGCTACCGGAAAGCAGCGATGAAAGCGCATCCCGACCGCAACGTCGGGTGCGAAGCGGACGCGCATGCGCGATTTCAGGAGATCAAGGAAGCATACGCGATTCTCTCGGACCCGAAGCTGCGCCGCGTCTATGACACCGTTTACGCAGAGGAAATGCTCCGTCATGCACGGCTTCGCGAAGAAGAGGAACGCCTGAAGGCAGAGCGCGAAGCGGAATATGCGCGGTTCGTGGCATTGGCGATGCGCTTCGCCGAGCAAGGGCACAATCGCGACGTCGTCTTCGGTGTTCTGCTCGGCCGTGATTGCGATGTTCAACTCGCCGAGCGCATTGCCGGCAGCGTGGTCGAGCTGCATGCGTCTCGCCAGCCGGACGCATCGCGGGACGGGCAGCGTGATGAGCAGATGCCGCAACGCGACGAGGGGGAGGCGGCATCGGCGCAGGCGCCAAAGAGCGACGCGCGAAGGAGTGACGAACACGCGCATACGGACTTTTTCAGCGCTCTGTGGCACGGCATGTTCGGGCTGCGCCAGTGAGTCCTAGTGGGGGACCGGTTTTGCGAAGGCGGAACTCGACCGCGGTCGGTGCCGTCTTCAGAGATGTTCTTCGATCGACTGCTTTATGAATTGACGGCTAGTTGGGCAGTGTTCGGCTGCGGATTCAACCCGTCGATGCAACGAATTGATGAAATTTCTCGATCGGTGTATCGAAGTCTAGTGTCTTTCGCGGACGTTCATTGAGCCGCCTGGCTACAGCGTTGAGCTTTCGCAGACGCTTCGCGACTGCGTAGCCAACCAATCCGATTGATTGACAAGCGTTCATAACCGCCGCGAGTTTCGGTCAGTCGTTGGGCCATGGGTGCCCGGATCGTAGACGATCAATGCTTTGCCGATCAACGATGCATGATCAACTGACGCGGCGTCTGGATTGATTCGAACATGGGATGTCGGAGATGTATAGAAAATTGGTATGCGTGCTTGCCATAGGCCTGATTGTGACGCAGGGTTGTTTTGCCCTGACGGTTGACGAACTGATGCGCGGTCTGGATCAAGCACTTGGCGAAAAAGCATCTTCTACTACCCAACTCGCCGCCTACGTCACCGGCTACGTTCATGGAAGCGCAGAGTACGGGCGGACACTGGGGCTCGTCTGTGACGAATCTGGGCTGCGTTCAACGAACGACGAGCTGCGAGCGGTCCGAGTCTATGTGGGCGCTAATCCAGACCAATGGCGTGACGGTGCACAAATATTGATTAATCATGCGCTCATGTCACCCCGGTGCCACCATTGATCGGTGCCTGCCGTACCTGACGGGCATCGGCCAGGAAGGGACATTCGGCGTCAGATCCGATGGTTGGGGTGCGTCGTTCAGAAACGCAGCTGAAAACATTTCTTGACGTCTTGCCGCCGTCGCAGTCCACCGCCACAATCGGACGTTCGACACAGCTTTTTAGATCGTCGACAATCGGTGCAGATAAGGGCGTGGTCTTTAGCGGTTACCGTCGATCAGATCGTTCAGCAGCGCATCGAACGCGGCCTGTGCGTCTTCAAGTTCCTGCAGGGCGGCATCAAAGGTTTGCAGCGCGAACGGCGAAGGCTCGCCGCTGCCTTGCGGCGGAAATTGCTTCTGCATCGAGGCGAACGTACTCTGCACGCGCAGCGTGGCGGCCACCATGCGCTCCATCGCCTGCGTTTCTTCGGCTCGGGCCTGTTCCGGATTCATTCCTCTCTCCTTGGATGGTTTTCTTGAAGACCAGATCGTACACGCTGTGTCCGTTCTTGCCGCCCTTGGCAGAACGACTCCGTTGAAGGTTCCAACGGCACGCTGCGGGAGAAGCAATTTAATCGGGCATGATTCCGCAGTCGCGCCGAGGCCAAGATACTCATCGAGCGTGGCTACAAAATCCCGCTGCAGGTCACAACGATTGGCCGCTTTGGATAAATCTGAAGGGCCGTTCAGGGTCGACAACCGACCTCCCCGGAAATCCACGAAGAACGTCTTTTGCATTGCGCACGTCCACGCGACGCGTGCGGGGTGGGCACCCGCTTGCATCCAAACCTGCCGATCGCTTCCGAGCCGGCTGCACCGCGACACGCAACGCTGATCCTGCTGTGCGCGTTCTCGGTGCTGCCGTTGAGCCTGTTCCTGCCGTCGCTGCCGGCGATCGCGCGCGACCTGCGCGCCGACTATGCGCTCGTCGCGCTGTCGCTCGGCGGCTACGCGGCGGTTGCCGCGTCGCTCGAGTTCGTGATGGGGCCGCTGTCGGACCGGTTCGGGCGGAGGCCGATCATGCTGACGAGCCTCGGCATCTTCACGCTCGGGTCGCTGGGCTGCGCGATGGCGACCAGTCCACGACGATCGCGCTGGCGACCGCGATGTGCGTACGAATCTTCGACGCCCGCGAACGGCGCGCGTGATCGACGCGACAGGACCGGCACGCCGATCCGGCGCGATGCGATCGCTGCCCGGATCGACAAGGAGCGATACGACCCGACCCGACAGCCGTCGGACCGACTGCGCATCGCATGCGCCCGCACGATGCCTTACGGCTTCGCCCCCATCACGAACTCGAACGTCGCGATGCCGTCGACGCCACCCGTCACGCGGTCGCCCGGCTGCAGCGCGCCGACGCCGGCCGGCGTGCCGGTGAAGATCAGGTCGCCGGCCTTCAGCTCGACCGAGCGCGACACGTACGCGATCACGTCCGGCACGGCCCAGATCATGTCGGCGAGATCGCCTTGCTGGCGTGTTTCGCCATTGACCGCGAGCCAGATCCGGCCGCTTGCCGGATGGCCGGTCGCGGTCGCCGCGCGCAGCGCGGTCACGGGGCCCGACGCGTCGAAGCCCTTCGCCCAGTCCCACGGCCGGCTCAGCTTCTTCGCTTCGGCCTGCAGGTCGCGGCGCGTGAGGTCGACGCCGACGCCGTAGCCCCACACGTGCGATAGCGCATCGGCCGGGTCGATCGACCGGCCGTCCTTGCCGATCGCGACGACCAGCTCGATTTCATGATGGAGGTCGCCGGTCAGCGGCGGATACGGGACGGTGCCGGCGGCGGGGACGATCGCGTCGGCCGGCTTCGTGAAGAAGAACGGCGGTTCACGGTCGGGATCGGCGCCCATTTCGCGCGCGTGGTCGGCGTAGTTGCGGCCGACGCAGAACACGCGGCGCACCGGAAAGCGCGCGGACGACTGTTCGACTTCGACGGAAGGACGCTCGGAAGCGTCGATGACGTATGCGGACATCGGATGACCTCGTTCGATGAATAGACGGATGCCGTTGCCCGCGCAATGCGCCGCGGGCCGGCATGCATGGAACGATACCCGACGCGTGCGCGCCGGGATGCGACGCAACTGCGCTTTAACCGGACAAATCTACGCGTCGCCGGCCGTCGGCGCTGCGTCGGCGTCCGGCAGCGCGGCGTTGGCATCCCGGTACGCCTTCGGCGACACGCCGACCCGTGCGCGGAAGCGCCGCGCGAAATACCCTTCGTCGCGGAAGCCGACCGAGCGCGCGATGTCGGCGATGCGCCGGCTCGTATGCGCGAGCAGCGACTGCGCGAGCGCGATCCGGCGCTCGGTCACGAGATCGGTGAAGGTGCTGCCGGTTTCCTTGCGCACCAGGTGCGCGAGGTAGTTCGGCGACAGGAACGCGGCCTCGGCGGTGGCCGCGAGCGTCAAGTCCTCGCGGGTCAGGTTCGCGCGCACGTGGCGCAGCACGCGCGCGAGGGCGTCGCGCCGGCCCGCGCGCTGGGCGCCACGCTGCGCGAGCTTGTCGAGCGCGCCCGCGTACTGCGTGCAGACGAGGCCGATCAGCTGCAGCAGGTAGCCGCGCAGCAACGTGGTCGAGCCGAAGGTGCGCACGCGGTCGGCATCGAGCATGCACAGCGCGAGGCGCCGCGCCTCGTCGAACGCGTCGCCGGTCAGGATGAAGTCGAGATGTTCCTGGAAGCGGAACGGCGTCAGCTCCGGAAAGCGCTGCGCGGGGACATCCTCGAGATCGAGCGGATCGACGTCGAGATCGGCGCGCAGGAACGCCTGGCTGAAGTTGATGACAATGAAGTGCGCGCCTTCCGGATGCGGAATCAGGTGCTCGCGGTGCGGCAGCACGAACGCGAGCGCGCCGCGCGGAAACGGCCGCGTGACGCCGCCGATCCGCTGCTCGGTGTCGCCGCCGAGGTTGAACTGGATCTGGAAATACGCGTGCCGGTGCGGCTCGGTGATCGCCTGGCGCGACGCCTGGTCGCGAATGTAGAAATCGAGCCGGTCGCTGCGTTCGGGCATCCCGTACAGGCGCGGCGGGGCGGTGGAGGGCATGAAGGATTCTGCTGTTGGTGACGCGGTTGAGCCGCGATGGTACAGCGAACCGGGCGCGGCCGGAATCCGCGGGCCGATCCGCGCAGGCCGGACGGGCGGGGACACGCTCCATCCGGCCCGGCGACACCGCAATCAGGCGGCCGAACAAAGTCGATGTCGTTCCGGTTCGTCGCGACAGGGGGCAGGGGCGCGCCCGGTTTCGGTCAGCCGGCGATCAGCGGTGCGACGCGCCGCCGCAGTTCCGGCACGACCTCGGCATCGAACCATGGATGGTGCTTGAACCACGCCTGGTTGCGCGGCGACGGATGCGGCAGCGGCAGCATGTCGGGGCCGTAGTCGCGCCACGCGTGCACGGTGTCGGTCAGCGTCGCCTGGCGCGTGTCGCGCAGGAAATGCCGCTGCGCGTACTGGCCGATCAGCAGCGTCAGCCGGATCGACGGCAATTCGGCGAGCAGCCGGTCGATCCACAGTGGCGCACATTCAGGACGCGGCGGGTTGTCGCCGCTCGCGCCGCGGCCGGGGTAGCAGAAACCCATCGGCACGATCGCGAAGCGGGTCTCGTCGTAGAACGTGTCGGCGTCGACACCGAGCCAGTCGCGCAGCCGCTTGCCGCTGGCATCGTCCCACGGGATGCCGCTCGCATGGACGCGGGCGCCGGGCGCCTGCCCGACGATCAGGATGCGGGCGTCGCGATGGGCGCGCACGACGGGGCGCGGGCCGAGCGGCAGGTCGGCTTCGCAGGCGCGGCACGCGCGGATTTCGGTGAGCAGCACGTCGAGCGGCGTGCGCGTTCGTTTCGGCATCGATTCTGAACGGGGACGGACTGGCGGCGCGGATGCAAACGCGTCCATGCGGCGCGGCGAGCCGGAGCGGACCGGCGCATCGCGTCAGGCATTCCGCGGGGCGCGGCATGGTGCTGCGCGGCGGCCACGGCATCCGTGCCGGGATCACCTGTCCGCCGCACCGCCTTCGGCGACCGCGGCATCATACAACGCCGTCTGCGCGATCGCCGCGGCGATGGCCGCGTCGTCGTGCGTGCCGTCGAGCATGCCCCAGCGGCGGTATTGCAACAGGAACCACCGGCCTTCCTGCGGATCCGGCCGGTTCACGGCGCCGCCGTCGTGGAAGCGGATCGGCAGCGGCGGCTGCGCGAACGGCCCCGGGCCGTAGTCGCCGAGCAGGCGCGGCGCGATCAGCCGGGCCGGTACGCCGAGCGCATCGGGTGACGCGAGCCAGCCGGCCGCGTCGCGACGGTGCGCGGCGCTGTCGAGCCACGCGCACGCATCGACGAGCGTGCGGATCAGCGCGCGCGCGGTGGCCGGATACAGCGCGACGAAATCGCGCCGGGCCGCGAGCACCTTCTCCGGATGATCGGGCCAGATCTCGCTGGTGACGGCGACGGTCCGGCCGGCGCCGCACGCTTCGGCCACCGCGTGCCACGGCTCGCCCGCGCAGAAGCCGTCGAGTTCGCCGCTCGCGAGCGCCGCGACCATCTCGGGCGGCGGAATCACGACGCTGCGCACGTCGCGCAGCGGATCGATGCCGTGCGACGCGAGCCAGTGGTTCAGCCACATCGCATGCGTGCCGGTCGGGAAGGTCTGCGCGAGCAGCGGCTTGCGTCCGAGCGTCGCGAGCGCCGCGCGGACGTCGCCGCTGGCGCGGTAGGCGTCGGCGAGGCCGCGGGCGAACGTGATCGCCTGGCCGTTGCGGTTCAGCACCATCAGCGCGGCCATGTCGGCCTGCGGGCCGCCGATGCCGAGCTGCAGCCCGCACACGAGTCCGTACAGCGCGTGCGCGGCGTCGAGTTCGCCGCTCAGCAGCTTGTCGCGCACGGCGGCCCAGGACGGCTGGCGGCTCAGTTCCAGCGTCAGGCCGTGGCGCGCGCCGAGATTCAGCTGCTGCGCGACGATCAGCGGGGCCGCGTCGCTCAGCGCGACGAACCCGAGACGAAGATGCGCGCGTTCCGGCGCGGCGGGAGGCGAAGGGTTCATGGCATTCATGACGGTTGGGACGCATCGAGCAGTTGCCGCGCGACGTCGACGATGCGCAGGCCCTGGTCCATCGCGCGCTTGCGCAGCAACGCATACGCATCGTGCTCGGACAGCCTGCGCTGATCCATCAGCAGGCGCTTCGCGCGATCGATCAGCTTGCGTTCGGCGAGCTCGCGCTCGACGTCGGCGAGCCGGCGGCGCAGCGCATCGTCGTGCGAGAAGCGCGCGAGCGCGACTTCGAGGATCGGCGCGAGGCGCTCGGCCGACAGCCCTTCGACGAGATACGCGCTGACGCCGGCGCCGACCGCCGCGTGAATCAGCGCCTGGTCGGCATCGTGGCTGAACATCAGCACAGGGCGCGGCGCGGTCGCGTGCATCACGGCCAGTTGCTCGAGCGTGTCGCGCGACGGCGAATCGGTATCGATGATCACGACGTCGGGGCGCTGCTCCTCGACGGCCGCGGGCAGGCGCGCGGGCGTCGCGACGTCGTTGAGCATCTCGTAGCCGAGGCGCGCGAGCGCGTCGCCGAGTTCGCCGATCGGCTTGTCGGTGTCGGTGACGAGCAGCACGCGCAGGCGTGCGGGCGGGGCGGACGAACTCATGACGCGAACGGGGACGGACCGGCTTCGGTACAAGGGTTGAGCGGGGGTTGCGGGGTGCGGGCGGAAGTCGATGTACCCGGAACCTCGCGCATGCATCCCCGGCAGCCGGCGCGAACGCGGCCGCGGTGAGCGGAACGGGCGTGCGGACGGTGCCGCGTGACGTGACCCATGCTACGCCGCCCGCGACAGGAGCGCCTCGCCGGCGACATCGGTGCGCTGCACGGCGGCTTCGCCGATCGCCGCGCCGACCAGCATCACGGCCGGGCTGCCGAGCCCGGCTGCCGCGACGCCGCGCGCGAGGCCGCCGAGCGTGCCGGTCCAGCGGCGCTCGTGCGGCGTGCCGGCCCACTGCACGGCGGCGGCCGGCGTCGACGCGGGCAAGGTGGCGAGCAGGCCCGCCGCGATGCTGTCGACGCGGCTCATGCCCATGTAGATCGCGAGCGTGGTGCCGGTCGCCGCGAGCGCCGCCCAGTCGGGTTCGCCGTGGTCCTGGCGATGTGCGGTGACGAACGTGACGCCCTGGCAGTGCTCGCGGTGCGTGAGCGAGATGCCGAGGCTCGCGGCGGCCGCGAAGCCCGACGAGATGCCGTTGACGATGTCGACGGGAATCGCGGCGGCGCGCAGCGTCGCGAGTTCCTCGCCGGCGCGGCCGAACAGCAGCGCGTCGCCGCCCTTGACGCGCACGACGTGCGCGCCGCGCAGCGCGTAGCGGCGCATCAGTTTCTCGATGAACGCCTGTGGCGTGGAGCGGCAACCGCCGCGCTTGCTGACGCGGATCACGCGCGCGTGCGGCGCGAGTTCGACGATGCCGGGCGCGACGAGATCGTCGAGCAGCAGCACGTCGGCGGCCGCCAGCGCCTTCACGGCCTTCAGGGTGAGGAGATCGGAATCGCCGGGCCCGGCGCCCAGCAGCGTGACTTTTCCAGTCGTCATGTCGTGTTCCAGTGCCGCGTGCGTGCGGCGATCGATAACGCATTGTTGCTTGCGGCGGCGGCGGGCGGTCGACGCGATCGCGACATCCGGCCGTGCCGGGCACGGGGGGACGTCGTTGTCCTGATCTGTTGCGCCCGCCTGCGGCGGCGGGCCCGACTTGCGGGGACTGCCCACCGGCGCCGTTGCCGGTGTGGTCCGGATTCAGCAATATCCGGGCCAACCTGATCGAACCGGGCGGCGAGCGCGGCTACAGACGTGGCGACAAGTGCGGCAATAAGCGCGGCGATACACACGGCGCGACCGCCACGACGGACGCCGGCCCGCATGCGACCGCGCGGCCGCGGCGCACGCAATGCCGCATCGGCGTGCATCGCGGCCCCGTCCATGCGCACCGCGATGTCGCACGGCGACAGTGCTGCAGCGCACCGTATCTGTGCCTCGCTGCATCCTGACGCATCATGCGCGGCGTCGTGCAGCGATGCGTGCAACGGCCGGCGAGCCTTGTGCGGCGGGGCTGCAACTGCGATTCGGGCGGATATGGCACGGCGCTTGCGTAAGCTGGCTCGGGCGAATCAACGACGATTCGTCCGCAGTACCGATTACCGACGCGCCCGGCAACGGGCTTCATGGGCAACGGCGTCCTACACATCGGGTCTCGACGAGACCGGGTGTGCAGGACGCCGTTTTTCGTTTGGCGGATGACATGACC
Organism: Burkholderia sp. BCC1988; assembly: GCF_905339895.1. NCBI lineage: Bacteria > Pseudomonadati > Pseudomonadota > Betaproteobacteria > Burkholderiales > Burkholderiaceae > Burkholderia > Burkholderia sp. BCC1988. The sequence goes on along the minus strand of NZ_CAJPHA010000001.1, from coordinate 599,689 downwards.
GACAAAGCTACCCGTATCGATCTCTTCAGCTTCCGCACCGCGCCGATGCGCGCGTTCCACATGACGTGGATGGCGTTCTTCGTATGCTTCTTCGCGTGGTTCGCATGCGCGCCGCTGATGCCGCTGATTGCGCGCGAGTTCCACCTCACCGCGGCACAGGTCGCGAACATCAACATCGCCGCGGTGGCCGCGACGATCGCCGTGCGGCTGCTGGTCGGCCCGATGTGCGACCGCTTCGGCCCGCGCCGCGTGTATGTCGGGCTGCTCGTGCTCGGCGCGATTCCGGTGTTCGCGGTGTCGTTCTCGCACGACTATGTGACGTTCCTGATCTGCCGGCTCGGCATCGGCGCGATCGGCGCGGGCTTCGTGATCACGCAGTACCACACGTCGGTGATGTTCGCGCCGAACGTGGTCGGCACCGCGAACGCGACGACGGCCGGCTGGGGCAACGCGGGCGCGGGCGCGACGCAGGCGATGATGCCGCTGCTCGTCGCGGCCGGCCTGATGCTCGGCTTCGGCGACGACACGTCGTGGCGCATCGCGCTCGTCGTGCCGGGCGTCGCGATGCTCGCGATGGCCTGGGCGTACTGGCGCTTCACGCAAGACTGCCCGCAAGGCGACTTCGTCGCGCTGCGCAAGCAGGGCGTGACGGTCGACAGCGGCAAGAAGGGCGGCTGGGCGAGCTTCTTCGCCGCGTGCGGCAACTATCGCGTGTGGATGCTGTTCGTCACGTACGGCGCGTGCTTCGGCGTCGAGGTGTTCATCCACAACATCGCCGCGCTGTACTACGTCGATCACTTCAAGCTGTCGCTGAAGGACGCCGGCTTCGCGGTCGGGATGTTCGGGCTGCTCGCGCTGTTCGCCCGCGCGCTCGGCGGCTGGCTGTCGGACAAGATCGCCGCGCGCCGCAGCCTCGACGTGCGCGCGACGCTGCTGTGCGCGCTGATCGTCGGCGAAGGGCTCGGGCTGGTCTGGTTCTCGCATGCGCAGGGCATCGGCATGGCGCTCGTCGCGATGCTGACCTTCGGCCTCTTCACGCACATGGCCTGCGGCGCGACCTATGCGCTGGTGCCGTTCATCGACCGCAAGGCGCTCGGCGGCGTCGCCGGGATCGTCGGCGCGGGCGGCAACGTCGGTGCGGTGGCCGCGGCGTTCCTGCTGAAGGGCGTCGGCGACGTGCAGCACACGCTGAGCCTGCTCGGGCTCGCCGTCACCGCGACCGCGCTGTGCGCGATGGCCGTGCGCTTCAGCGAGGAACACAAGGCACGCGAGGCCGAGCTGCGCGACCGCGCGCTCGCCGCCGCCGGCGCCGCGAACTGATCGACCGAAGGAAACGTCATCATGAAACTCATCGTCATCGGCCACGGGATGGTCGGCCACAAGCTCCTCGAATGCGTCGCCGCGCAAGCCGGCGCGGCGGGCGCGCTGCAGGTCACGGTGCTCGGCGAGGAACCGCGTCCGGCGTACGACCGCGTGCACCTGTCGGAATTCTTCGCGGGCAAGTCGGCCGACGACCTGTCGCTCGTCGAGCCCGGTTTCTTCGAACGGCATCCGCAGTTCGACCTGCGCCTGAACGCGTGCGTCGCGTCGATCGATCGCGACGCGCACACGGTCACGCTCGCGTCCGGCGAAACGCTCGCGTACGACAAGCTGGTGCTCGCGACGGGCTCGCGTCCGTTCGTGCCGCCGGTGCCGGGACGCGATCGCGCGGGCTGCTTCGTGTATCGGACGATCGAGGATCTCGAAGCGATGCAGGCGTGCGGCACGCACGCGAGGCGCGGCGTGGTGATCGGCGGCGGGCTGCTCGGCCTCGAATGCGCGAAGGCGCTGCGCGACATGGGGCTCGACACGCACGTCGTCGAATTCGCGCCGCGGCTGATGGCGGTGCAGGTCGACGACGGCGGCGGCCGGATGCTGCGCGCGAAGATCGAGGCGCTCGGCGTGACCGTGCATACGGGCAAGAACACGCTTGAAATCGTCGACGGCGAAGAAGGCATGCACCGGATGGCGTTCGCCGACGGTTCGCATCTCGATGCCGACATGATCGTGTTCTCGGCCGGCATCCGCGCACGCGACGAACTGGCGCGTGCGTGCGGCCTCGAAATCGGCCCGCGTGGCGGCGTCGCGATCGACGACGCGTGCCGCACGAGCGACGCCGACATCTACGCGATCGGCGAATGCGCGGCCTGGAACGGGATGGTGTACGGGCTCGTCGCACCGGGCTACGACATGGCGCGCGTGGTCGCGAAGCAGCTCGGCGGCGCCCCGGAAGAAGCGGTCGACGCCGTGTTCGCCGGTGCCGACATGAGCACCAAGCTGAAGCTGATGGGCGTCGACGTCGCGAGCATCGGCGACGCGCACGGCGCGACGGCCGGCAGCCGCACCTACCAGTACGCGGACGAGCGCCGCCAGGTCTACAAGAAGCTGGTGGTGTCGGACTGCGGCAAGTTCCTGCACGGCGCGGTGATGGTCGGCGACGCGACCGAATACGGCACGCTGCTGCAGATGATGCTGAACCGCATCGAGCTGCCCGAGTCGCCGGAATTCCTGATCCTGCCGTCGTCGGACGGCGCGGCGAAGCCCGCGCTCGGCGTCGACGCATTGCCGGAAGGCGCGCAGATCTGCTCGTGCAACAACGTGTCGAAGTCGCAGATCTGCGCGGCGGTGGCCGACGGCTCGACCAGCCTGGGCGCACTGAAGTCGTGCACGGGCGCGGGCACGTCGTGCGGCGGCTGCGTGCCGCTCGTCACGCAGATCATGAAGGCCGAGATGAAGAAGCAGGGCCTCGCGGTCAACAACCATCTGTGCGAGCACTTCCCGTATTCGCGCCAGGAGCTGTTCCACCTGATCCGCGTCGAGCGCATCACGACCTTCGACGCGCTGCTCGCGAAGCACGGCCACGGGCTCGGCTGCGACGTGTGCAAGCCGGCGGTGGCGGGCATCCTCGCGTCGTGCTTCAACGAGTTCGTGCTGAAGAAGGAGCATGCGGGGCTGCAGGATTCGAACGACTACTACCTCGCGAACATCCAGCGCGACGGCACGTACTCGGTCGTGCCGCGCATGCCGGGCGGCGAGGTGACGCCGGAAGGGCTGATCGCGGTGGGCCAGGTCGCGAAGAAGTACGGGCTCTACACGAAGATCACCGGCGGCCAGCGCGTCGACCTGTTCGGCGCGCGCGTCGAGCAGCTGCCGTCGATCTGGGAAGAGCTGATCGCGGCCGGCTTCGAATCGGGGCATGCGTACGGCAAGGCGCTTCGTACCGTGAAGTCGTGCGTCGGCTCGACGTGGTGCCGCTACGGCGTCGACGATTCGGTCGGCCTCGCGATCGACCTCGAGAACCGCTACAAGGGCCTGCGCGCACCGCACAAGATCAAGTTCGGCGTATCGGGCTGCACGCGCGAGTGCGCGGAAGCGCAGGGCAAGGACGTCGGGATCATCGCGACCGAGAAGGGCTGGAACCTGTACGTATGCGGCAACGGCGGGATGAAGCCGCGCCACGCGGAGCTGCTCGCGTCCGACCTCGACCGCGCCACGCTGATCCGCTACATCGACCGCTTCCTGATGTTCTACGTGCGCACCGCCGACCGTCTGCAGCGCACCAGCGTGTGGCGCGACAACCTCGAAGGCGGGCTCGACTACCTGGCCGATGTCGTCGTGCACGACAAGCTCGGGATCGCGGCCGAACTCGAAGCCGACATGCAGAACGTGGTCGACACCTACGAATGCGAATGGAAGAAGGCCGTCACCGATCCGGACACGCGCAAGCGCTTCCGACACTTCGTGAACAGCGACGCGCCGGACACGACCATCGCATTCGTCGAGACGCGCGGCCAGATCCGGCCTGCCACGCTCGCCGAGCGCGCGGGCGGCAAGCCCGTTGCGATTCCCGTCGTCGCCGAGCCCGCAACCGTGTGACTTCGACCGACACCAGCGTCTTTTCCAAGGAGCCCATCATGAACGATCGTCATCCCCTGTCCTGGACCCGCGTGTGCCCGCTCGACGACATCGTGCCGAACACCGGCGTGTGCGCGCTCGTCAACGGCGAGCAGGTCGCCGTGTTTCACGTCGCGCATGCCGAGGAAGGCGGCGTGTTCGCGATCGACAACGTCGACCCGGTGTCGCAGGCGGCGGTGATGTCGCGCGGGCTGATCGGCAGCCTCGGCGAGCGCGTGGTCGTCGCGTCGCCGCTGTACAAGCAGCATTTCGACCTGCGGACCGGCGAATGCCTCGAAGCGCCCGAGAAATCGGTGAGCGCGTATCCGTCGCGGGTCGAGGACGGTTTCGTGTGGATCGCCGCCTGAACGCCCCGGAGCACGCATGAGCGCGACCCCCGTCAAGAGTGTGTGCCCGTACTGCGGCGTCGGCTGCGGGATGGTGCTGCACGTCGAGGATGACGAAGTCGTCAAGGTATCGGGCGACTCCGACCATCCGGCCAACTTCGGACGGCTGTGCACGAAGGGTTCGTCGGCGCATGTCGCGCTGCGCCGCTCGGGGCGGCTCGACCGCGCGTTCGTGCGGCGCGCGCGCGAGGACGACCTCGTGCCGCTGCCGGCCCGCGACGCGATCGCCGAGACCGCGCGGCGGCTGCGCGCGGTGCTCGATGCGCACGGACCCGACGCGCTGTCGTTCTACGTGTCGGGGCAGATGTCGATCGAGGCGCAATACCTCGTGAACAAGCTCGCGAAGGGCTTCGTCGGCACCAACAACATCGAGTCGAACTCGCGCCTGTGCATGGCGAGCGCGGGCACCGGCTACAAGCAGTCGCTCGGCGCGGACGGCCCGCCCGGGTCGTACCAGGACTTCGATCGCGCGAACCTGTTCTTCGTGATCGGCGCGAACATGGCCGACTGCCACCCGATCCTGTTCCTGCGGATGATGGATCGCGTGAAGGCCGGCGCGAAGCTGATCGTCGTCGATCCGCGCCGCACCGGCACCGCCGACAAGGCCGACCTGTTCCTGCAGATCCGGCCGGGCACCGATCTCGCGCTGACGAACGGATTGCTGCACCTGCTGCATGCGAACGGCCGCATCGATGCCGCGTTCATCGATGCGTACACCGAAGGCTGGGACGCGATGCCCGCGTTCCTCGCCGACTACACGCCCGAACGCGTCGCCGAGATCACTGGCCTCGCCGAAGCCGACATCCGCACGGCCGCGCAATGGATCGGCGACGCGCAGGAATGGATGAGCTGCTGGACGATGGGGCTCAACCAGAGCACGCACGGCGTGTCGAACACCAACGCGATCTGCAACCTGCATCTCGCGACGGGCACGATCTGCCGGCCTGGCAGCGGGCCGTTCTCGCTGACCGGCCAGCCGAACGCGATGGGCGGGCGCGAGATGGGCTACATGGGGCCCGGGCTGCCGGGCCAGCGCTCGGTGCTGTCCGACGACGACCGGCGCTTCGTCGAACACCTGTGGCGCGTGCCGGCCGGCACGCTGCGCAAGGACGCCGGCCGCGGCACCGTCGACCTGTTCGAACGGATGGCGGCCGGCGACATCAAGGCGTGCTGGATCATCTGCACGAATCCGGTCGCGACGGTGCCGAACCGGCAGAACGTGATCGCGGGGCTGCAGGCCGCGGAGCTCGTGATCGCGCAGGACGCATTCCTCGACACCGAGACCAACCGCTACGCGGACATCCTGCTGCCCGGCGCGCTGTGGGCCGAGGGCGACGGCGTGATGATCAACTCCGAACGCAACATGACGCTGATGCGCGCCGCGGTTGCGCCGCCCGGCGACGCGCTGCCGGACTGGCGCATCGTCGCGGAAGTCGCGCGCGAGATGGGTTTCGGCGATGCGTTCGACTATGCGTCGGCGGCCGACGTGTTCGACGAGATCGTGCGGTTTTCGAATCCGGCGACCGGCTACGACCTGCGCGGCGCGAGCCATGCGGCGCTGCGCGAGGGCCCGGTGCAATGGCCGGTCGCGCCGGGCGCCGCGCGCGAGCGGCACCCGATCCGCTACCTGAACGACGGCGTGAGCCAGACGCTGCGCGCGGCAGCCGACGGTGGCGCTGCGCCGCGCCTCGCGTTCCCGACGCCGTCCGGCAAGGCGCGCTTTTTCGCGCGGCCGCACGTCGATCCGGCCGAGCTGCCGGACGATACGTTCCCGATCGTGCTGAACACCGGCCGGCTGCAGCATCAATGGCACACGATGACGAAGACGGGCAAGGTCGCGATGCTGAACAAGCTCAATCCGCGCCCGTTCGTCGAACTGCATCCGGACGACGCGAGCGCGCTCGGCATCGCCACGAAGGACAGCGTCGAGATTCGCTCGGCGCGCGGCCGCGCCGTGCTGCCGGCCGTCGTGACCGAGCGCGTGCAGCGCGGCAACTGCTTCGCGCCGATGCACTGGAACGACGTGTACGGCGACGACCTGTGCATCAACGCGGTGACGAACGACGCGATCGATCCGGAATCGCAGCAACCCGAACTGAAGTATTGCGCGGTCGCGCTCGCGCGCGTCGACACGGACGCGTTCGCGCCCGCGGCCGACGACACGGCGCGACCCGATGCCGCCGCCGGCGACGCGCGGCCCGTGCCGGCGGCGGTGCAGATCACGGCTTCACAGGAATCCGACATGGCAGACCTCGACACTTTCGCGGCCGCGCTCGGCGTGGCCGATCTCGCGCCGCCGCCGCTCACCGACGCGGAGCGCCTGTACGTGGCCGGCCTCGTCAGCGGGCTGAAGGCGAGCGCCGGCCGGCGCGACGGCGGCGTGCCGGTGCTGCCGGCCGGCGCGCCGCTCACGCCGCCGGTGCGGCTCTGGCTCGACGGGATGCTGGCGGGGTTGTTCAGCCGAGCGGTGCCGGCCCACACCGCGGAAGGCGCTGTGCCCGCACTGCCGGCCGAGGCCGCCGCGCCCGGCGGCGTGCGGATCGTGCGCACGCGCCCGAAGGTCGTGCTGCTGTGGGCGTCGCAGACCGGCAACATCGAATCGCTGACCGAGGACTACGCGACGCAGCTGATGAATGCCGGCTTCGAGATCCGCACCGCGTGCATGTCCGACTATCCGGTCGCGTCGCTGGCCGGCGCGCAGTACGTGCTGCTGATGACGAGCACGTTCGGCGACGGCGACGCGCCCGACAACGGCAGCGAGTTCTGGGACGCGCTGCAGGCCGGCAGCGCCGCGCGCCTCGACGGCGTGCACTTCGCGGTGCTCGCGTTCGGCGATCGCAACTACGACCAGTTCTGCGGGCACGGCCGCCGGCTCGATGCGAGGCTCGCGGAACTCGGCGCGGCGCGCCTGTGCGCGCGCGTCGATTGCGACGTCGAGTTCCAGCGCGATGCCGACCAGTGGCTCGAACGCGTGGCCGCCCGGATCAAGGAAGCGGATGCGGCGCTGCATGCGGTGCCGACCGCCGGGATGAGCGCGTCGGGGCTGCTGCCGACCAAGGCGCATCCGGCGCCGTCGAAGCTCGTCGCGAACCTGCGGCTCAACCGGCCGGGCGCCGCGAAGGACACGCGCTACGTGTCGCTGTCGACCGAAGGCGCGAATCTCGAATACGAAACCGGCGACGCGCTCGGCGTGTGGCCGACCAACTGCCCGGAGCTGGTCGACGAGCTGCTGTCGGTCACCGCGCTGAAGGCCGACGCCACCGTGTCGGTCGCGGGCGTCGGCGACATGCGGCTCGGCGATGCGCTGGCGCGCCACTTCGACATCACGCGCCCGCATCCCGACACGCTCGCGTTCATCGCGTCGCGCAGCGCGAACGGCGCGCTGAAGGCGCTGCTCGGCGACGATCGCAAGGCCGACCTGAAGCAATGGTTGTGGGGGCAACAGCTCGCGGACGTGCTGCACGAATTCCCGGTCGAGCTGTCGGGCACGGAGCTGGTCGGGATGCTGAAGCGGCTGCAGCCGCGCCTGTATTCGATCGCGTCGAGCCCGAGCGCACACCCGGGCGAGATTCACCTGACGGTATCGGCCGTGCGTTATCACAATGGCCGCCGCGCGCGCAAAGGCGTCGCGTCGACGTTCCTCGCCGATCGCGCGGACGATGGCCGCGTGCCGGTGTTCGTGCAGAAGTCCGCGCATTTCCGGCCGCCGGTGAACGGCGACGTGCCGGTCGTGATGGTCGGGCCCGGCACCGGCGTCGCGCCGTTCCGCGGCTTCCTGCACGAGCGGCAGGCGCGCGGCGCGCGCGGCCGCAACTGGCTGTTCTTCGGCGAGCAGCATGCGCAGACCGACTTCTACTACGGCGACGAACTGAGCGCGATGCGCGACAGCGGCTTCCTGACGCGGCTCGATCTCGCGTTCTCGCGCGACCAGGCCGACAAGATCTACGTGCAGGACCGGATGCGCGAGCAGGGCGCCGAGCTGTACAAGTGGCTGGAAGAGGGCGCGCACTTCTACGTGTGCGGTGACGCCGCGCGGATGGCCAAGGACGTCGATACCGCGCTGAAGGCGGTCGTCGCCGAGCACGGCGGGATGTCGGACGAAGCCGCGAACGACTACGTCGCGAAGCTCTCGAAGGCGCGGCGCTACATGCGGGACGTGTACTGACCACGCGCGGCGCAGCTCGACGCGGCCCGCCCGGTTGCGGGCCCGGCTTCGGCGACGCATTGACCCGCGACGGTTCGTGCCGTCGGGAAGGTCATCGACGGCGAACGTCGTACGCGACAGGCCGGGCGGCGGGCAGGGCGTTCCTGCGTGAACCGCCGGCCGCCGCCGGTTTGCGTCACTGTTGACGGTCCCACGCGCGCGCCTGCTCGGCGCGCACGAATGCTTCCGACGACTGTGGCAGCAGGTTGCGGAATGCGCCGCCGTCGTTTTCGATCACATCGACCATCTTCGCGATCATTTCCTCCGGATCGTGCTGCTGGAGCGGGAAGGTCAGCCGCTCGGGCGTCACCGTGTGGACGGCCGGATCGCGCCAGCGCCGCGGCGTTTCCATCATGCGGTCGTTGAAGCCGGTGCTGTACGGGCCGGGGTTCACGACCGCGACACGGATGCCGTGCGGCGCCAGTTCCGCGTGCATCGCCTCGGCGACCGATTCGACCGCGTGCTTCGACGCGCAATAGGCGCCCGTGAACGGCCCCGTGATCAACCCCGCGATCGACGACACGAACACGATCTTGCCGTGCCCGCGCGCGAGCATGCCGCGGGCGATCTGCTGCGTGAGTTCGAGCGGCCCGAACAGGTTGACGTCGAACAGCTCGCGCACGATCTCGACCGGCAGGTCGACCAGCGCGCCGGCCTCGCCGACGCCCGCGTTGTTCACCAGCACGTCGACTTCGAATTCGGCCGCGCGGGCGCGGTCGTAGGCCGACGTCACGTCGAGTTTCACCGCGCGCAGTGCCGTGCCGCGCTGCGCGGCGGCGTCCGTCAGCGCGTCGATTTCGGCGGTCGTGCGGACGCCGGCCGTGACCGCGTGACCGTGTTGCGCGAGCCGCAGCGCGACTTCGCGGCCGAAGCCGCTGCCAGCACCGGTGATGAGGATGCGTTTCTGAGCCATGTGCTTACCTCGAGGTGGGAAAGGTTGCGTGAAAGCGATCGCGGCAATGCCGCGCGATCGCGTCGTCCTGCTCGACGCTGCCGCCCGATATGCCGATCGCGCCGACGCAGCGCCCGTCGCCGTCGACGAGCGGCTCGCCGCCGCCGAACGTGACGAGCCCGCCGTGGCTGTGCTCGATCCCGCGCAGCGGGCCGTCGCCGGACATCGCGCCGAGCGCGGCGGTCGATGCGCGGAAGCGGATCGCCGTCAGCGCCTTGCGTTGCGCGAGGTCGATCGCACCGAGAAAGCAATCGTCGGTGCGGATGAATGCGAGCAGGTTCGCGCCGGCGTCGACGATCGCGATCGACACCCCGGCGACCTGCAGCGACGCGGCCTGCGCGAGCGCGGCTTCGATCGTCTGCCGGACGGCTGCGAGCGGCAGGGCGGGGTTGTTGTGCGAATCCATTCGATGCTCCGGCGGAAGACGACAGGGCCAGTGTAGGCAGTTCCGGTATATGGGAGAATCCGCATTCCACTCGAAGGAGTTTCAAGTTTTTTTAATGATGAGCAGACGCGATCCGATGGCCGGGCTGCACGTGTTCATGACGGTCGCGACGGCCGGCAACTTCACGCGCGCGGCCGCCGCGCTGGGACTGACGCCCGCCGCCGTCAGCCTTGCGATCGGCCAGCTCGAAGGCGAGCTGAACGTGAAACTGTTCAACCGCAGCACGCGCGGCGTGAGCCTGACCGAAGCCGGCCAGCATTACCGGCAGCAGACGGAGCCCGCGTACCGGCAGGTCATGCAGGCGCGCGACGCGCTGAAGGAGGTGCGCAGCGAGCCGGGCGGGCTGTTGCGCGTCACGGCGCTGCCGCTCGCGCGTTCGCTCGTGATCGCGCCCATACTGGCCGCGTTCCGCGCGCGCTATCCGAAGGTCCGGCTCGAAATCCGCTACGAGAACGAGCTGGTCGATATCGCGAAGGAGGGCTTCGACGCGGGGATTCGTCTTGCCGACCGGCTGCAGCCCGGCATGATCGGCGTGCGGATCGCGCCCGCGCTGACCTGCGCGCTGGTCGCCTCGCCCGGCTATCTGGCGCGGCACGGCACGCCCGCGTCGATCGCCGAGCTGGCGCGCCATGCGTGCATCCGGTTCCGGTTTTCGGAGAGCGGGCGCCTGCACAAGTGGCTGCTGCACGACGGGCGTCACGACGTCGATCTCGATCCGGAAGGCGTGCTCGTGACGAACGACGCGGATGCGGTGATCGATGCCGCGCGCGAGGGTGTCGGCATCGCGTTCGCGTTCATGCGCGAGCGCATCGACGCGGACCTGCGCGACGGCACGCTCGTCGAGGTGCTGCCGGGCGCGTGCCGGACGCTGCCGCCGATGTGGCTCTATTACGTGAATCGCAAGCATGTGCCGGCGAAGCTGCGCGCATTCATCGACATACTGCGGGAGCGGGCCGGCGCCGACTGGCACGATGACGGCGCGACTAAGGGACCGTAAGGCGGGCACGGCAATCCGTCCCCATTCCCCGAATCCCGCGCCGGTCGCGGGTTTGCTCTCGCGGGCTCGGCCGGGCCGGGAGAATTTCTCCCAAAAGCGTCGCAAGTCATTCATTCGACGAAAAATTCCCGGCGGTTCCCGGTATGATGCGCACCTTGCGCATGAATTTGACGCGTCGTTGATGCGACCGCCGCGCCCGAACCGCTCAGTACGGGATCGAAAGATTCTGTAATATAAAATCCGTATACTCGTAATTTCTGATTCAGGCGCCGCCTGGCTTCGTCCCAGGCCGACCGCCCACGCAGAACAACCAGATTCGTCGCCGCGAGGCCACCCCGCGCCGCGACAAGCTACGCACCACCACTGAACACTCTATGTCTTCCCGCCACCCTGGCCAGCCCGGCCGTGCCGCGGCAGCGATCGCCCGTGTCGCGACGCTGATCCGCAATGAGCGCGTGCTGTCGCCGCTGCTCGCGCTCGGCATCGGCCTGCTGCTGATCGTGGTGTTCCAGCACCTGTCCGAATCCGTCGACTACCGGTCGGTGATCCGCCAACTGCGCCACCTGTCCGCGGGCGAGTGGGGCGCGTCGCTGGCCGCGACGGCCCTCAGCTATCTCGCGCTCGTCGCCCGCGATGCGGTCGGCCTGCGCTACGTCGCCGCGAAAGTGCCGCGCGCCGCGCTGTGGATCGGCGCGATCGCCGGCTCCGCGCTCGGCAATGCGACCGGCTTCGGCGCGCTGACGGGCGGCGCCGTGCGCGCGCGCGTGTACGGCGTGTCGGGCGTCACGCCCGCGCAGATCGGCCGGATGACCGTCTTCACCAGCGGCACGCTCGCGCTCGCACTGGTGCTGATGACGGCGGTCGGCATGGTCTGCGTGCCGCAGACGCTCGCCGCGATGCTGCATGTCGCACCCGGCGTGCTCACGTGGAGCGGCGCCGCGCTGCTCGTGGTGCTGGGCGTCATGACGATGCTGTGCGGCAACGCCGCGCGCCCGGTCGTCACGCGCTTCAAATGGCTCGCGTTCGACGTGCCGGCGCGGCGCGACCTCGTCGCCCAGGTCGTCTATGCGGTGCTCGACGTCGTGGCCGCGGGCCTGACGCTGTGGGTGCTGTTGCCGTCCGCTCCAGTCGGCTTGCCGACTTTCATCACCGTGTACGCGGCCGCGCTGCTGCTGGGGATGATCGGCCATACGCCGGGCGGGATCGGCGTGTTCGAGGCCGCGATGGTCTTCACGCTGGGCCGCGAAGTGCCGGCGCACGCGATGGTCGCCGCGCTGATCGCCTATCGCGCGATCTACTTCGGCGTGCCGCTCGTGCTGTCGGCCGGCCTGCTGGCCGGGTTCGAAGGCCGCGCGCTGCGCCGCCGGCTCGTGACGCGGCAGGCCGCGCGCGTGTCGCAGCTGGCGCCGCTGTTCCTGAGCCTCGTGACCTTCGCGGTCGGCGGGATGCTGGTGATCTCGAGCGCGACGCCCGCGTTCTGGCACCGGATCGCGATCCTGCGCAACATCGTGCCGCTGTGGGTGCTCGAAGGCTCGCAGGTGATCTGCAGCGTGCTGGGCGTCGCGTTGCTGTTCGTCGCGCGCGGGCTGCTGCGCCGGCTCGACGGTGCATGGTGGATGACTTTCGCGCTGACGCTCGCGAGCCTCGCGCTGTCGCTGGCCAAGGGCCTCGCGTTCGTCGAGGCCGGCGTGCTCGGCACGCTGCTGGTGCTGCTGCTCGTCAGCCGCCGCCGCTTCAACCGGCATTCGTCGCTGCTCGCCGAGCGCTTCACGGTGAGCTGGTTCGTGTCGGTGACGATGGTGCTCGTGCTCGCCGTGTGGGTGCTGTGCTTCGCGTTCCGCGACGTGCCTTACACGCGCGATCTGTGGTCGCATTTCGCGTTCGACGAGCGCGCGCCGCGGGCGCTGCGCGCGACGCTGGCGGCCGGCGTGTTCGTCGCGATGTTCGCGCTGTGGCAACTGCTGCGGCCGGCGCCCGGGCGTTTCGTGAAGCCCGCCGAGCAGGACCTGATCGACGCGGAGCAGATCATCCGCGCGCAGGAGTGCAGCGATGCGGGCCTCGCGCTGATGGGCGACAAGTCGTTCCTGTTCTCCGAATCGCGCCGCGCGTTCCTGATGTATGCGAAGAACGGCCGCACGTGGGCCGCGCTGCACGATCCGGTCGGCCCGCGCGAGGAATGGCCGGCGCTGATCGGCAAGTTCATCGCGCTGGCGCACGCGCACAGCGGCCGCGCGGCGTTCTACCAGGTGCGCGCGAACGCGCTGCCGCTGTATCTCGACGCAGGGCTCACGCTGATGAAGCTCGGCGAGGAAGCGCATATCGCGCTCGACCGCTTCGACCTGAAGGGTTCGAACCGGTCGCACCTGCGCTATGCGCTGCGTCGCGGCGACAAGGACGCGCTGACGGTCGAGGTGATCGCGCCGCGCGACGTGCCGGCCGCGCTGCCGTCGCTGCGCGACATCTCCGACGGCTGGCTCGACAGCCGCGACGCGCGCGAGAAGAGCTTCTCGGTGGCCGCGTTCCACGACGGCTATCTCGCGACGCAATCGGTGATGCTCGTGCGCCAGGCCGACAAGCCGATCGCGTTCGTCACGTTCATGACGACCGACCTCAACACCGAGGCGACGGTCGGCGTGATGCGTCATCTGCCGGACGCGTCGCCGTATGCGATGGAGTATCTGTTTACGCAGCTCGCGCTGCATCTGAAGGAAGCGGGCTTCCGCAAGCTGAGCCTGGGCATCGCGCCGTTCTCGGGGATGGGGGCGGCGAAGATGCCGTCGCCGTGGCACCGGTTCGGGCTGATGGTCTGGCGCTTCGGCGGCCGCTTCTACAACTTCCGCGGCTTGCGTGCATTCAAGAGCAAGTTCGAGCCGCACTGGGAGCCGCGCTATCTCGCGGCCTCGGGCTCGGTCGGCGTGTTCGTCACGCTCGCGGATCTGTCCCTGCTGGCTGGAGGTCGGCGTTCATGATGTTGAAGAAGGGTATCGCGCGGGCGGCAGCCGCCTGCGCGGGAATGATGCTGGCCGGCGCGGCGTTCGCGGCGCAGGCCGCGGCGCAACCGGAAACCGTGTCGGGCGGCCGCTACGGCCCCGTGACCGTGACGAAGCCGGGCGGCCCGCTGCGCGGCTTCGTCGTGCTGTTCTCGCGCGGGCGGGGCTGGGGCGCCGCCGACCAGCAGGCGGCCGACGCCCTCGCGAAAGCGGGCGCGATGACGGTCGGGGTGGATTCGGAGCGTTATGCGGCGAACCTCGCCGCGAAGCAGGAAACCTGTCACCACCTCGACGGCGACGCCGAAGCGGTCAGCCACCAGCTCGAACGCCTCGCGCAATCGGCGCGTTACTACACGCCGATCGTCGCGGGCGTGGGCCAGGGCGGCGCGATCGCGAAGCAGATCCTGTCGATGGCGCCGGAGAACACGATCGCCGGTGTCGCGTCGGTCGCGCCGGCGGCGAAGCTCGATGCGCGCTTCAAGCCGTGCCCGCCCGATCCGACGATCGTGCGCCGCGCGATGCCGGGTTTCGTCGAAACGGCCGCGGCCGGCGACACCGCGACGCTCGTGTCGCTCGTCACGTCGCACCTGCACGACACCAGCAGCACCGACGAACTCGACGTGTCGGACCTGCCGCTCGTCGAGCTGCCGGCCAAGGGCGGCAGCGACCGCCTCGCGATCGTGATCTCGGGCGACGGCGGCTGGCGCGATCTCGACAAGACGATCGCCGAGGCGCTGCAGCGCGACGGCGTGGCGGTGGTCGGCATCGACAGCCTGCGCTACTTCTGGAGCGAGAAGCCGCCTGCACAGGTGAGCCGCGACCTGGCGCGCGTGATGCGCACCTACATGGCGCGCTGGCATGCGAACCGCGTGGCGCTGGTCGGCTACTCGTTCGGCGCGGACGTGATGCCGTTCGCGTACAACCGGCTGCCGGCCGACCTGCGTGACAAGGTGGCGGTGATGTCGCTGCTCGGCTTCGCGCCGGCGGCGGATTTCCAGATCCGCGTGACGGGCTGGCTCGGGATGCCGGCGAGCGACAAGGCGATGAAGGTCGCGCCGGAAATCGCGAAGGTGCCGCCGCAGCTTGTGCAGTGTTTCTACGGCGCGGAAGAGAAGGACACGATGTGTCCGGCGCTCGCGAATAGCGGTGCCGACGTGATCAAGACGGGCGGCGACCACCACTTCGGCCACGACTACATCGCGCTCGAGAAGAAGATCCTCGGCGCGTTCGGCAAGCCGGTGGCGGCGCGCTGAACGCCGACGCCCGCAGTGCGGCGGGCGCGGCGCTTGTGGTTCATCGGACGGGCAGCCTGCAGGCCGCCCGTTTTCATTTCCCGGCCTGCGTCTCGACTTGCGGCGCCGCTTCCTGCCGCGGCGCCGCCGTTCTCGCGTCGCGCTGATAGAAGCCGGGAAACCGGTCGAGCTGCCGGCGCGCGGCGGCCAGATCGGCATCGGCGCCGAGCACCGCGCTCGAAAACCCGGTGCGCTCCATCAACAGCAACTGATCGACCAGCACGTCGCCGGTCGCCCGCAGGTCGCCGGCGAAGCCGAAGCGCTTGCGCAGCAGATACGCCTGGCTGTATGCGCGCCCGTCGGTGAAGGACGGGAAGTGCAGGTCGATGCGCTCGGCCTGCGCGATGCGTGCGGCGAGCGGCTGCAGCTCCTCGTCGTTGCCGATCGTCAGGATCGTGCGGGTCGCGGTGTCCGGCGCGTTCGTATCGTCGGCGTGTTCGGCCGGCGTCAGCAGGCGGATGCGTGCGTTCGAGCTTTGGTCGGTCGGGATCATGCGTGCTCCGCCTGGTGACGGGCGTCGTTGGCCGCGGCCTTGAAGGGCTCGGCGCCGATGCGGCGCACCGTGTCGATGAATCGTTCGCTGCGGCCGTCGGCGTCGAGCCGCGCGTCGAGATAGACATTCACGAGCGCGTCGACGACATCGACGATCTCGTCGGCCGAGAACGACGGGCCGATCACCTTGCCCGGCCGCGCGGGGCCGCTCGCGCTCGAGCCGTCCGACCCGCCGAGCGTCACCTGGTACCACTCGGCGCCGTCCTTGTCGACGCCGAGGATGCCGATGTGCCCGCTGTGATGATGGCCGCAGGAGTTGATGCAGCCGCTGATGTGCAGGTCGATGTCGCCGACGTCGTGCAGCATGTCGAGATCCTGGAACCGCTCGGCGATCGCATCGGCGATCGGGATCGAGCGCGCGTTCGCGAGCGCGCAGAAATCGCCGCCCGGGCACGCGATCATGTCGGTCAGGAGTCCGACGTTTGCGCTGGCAAGACCGATCGAGCGCGCATGCTCCCACAGCAGGAACAGGTCGTCGACGTGCACCCACGGCAGCACCACGTTCTGCGTATGCGTGACGCGTGCCTCGCCGGCCGAGAAGCGCTCGGCGAGTTCGGCGAGTGCGTCGAGCTGTTCGGGCGACGCGTCGCCGGGCGCCTGCAGGCGGCGCTTGAACGACAACGTGACGATGCGCAGCGCCGGGTCGCGATGTGCTGCGACATTGCGCGCGAGCCAGCGCGCGAAGGCCGGATGGCGGCTGGCGTGCGCGGCCGTGCGCGCTTCGACGTCCTGCAGGTCGAGCGTGCGGGGCGCGAGGCGCGGCGGCACGAACGATGCCGCGATGCGGTCGAACTCGGCCTGCGGGATCGTGTGCGGGCCGCCGTCATGCTCGACGATCTGGCGGAATTCTTCCTCGACGTCGTCGATATAGCGCTGCCCCTCGCTCTTCACGAGGATCTTGATGCGCGCCTTGTACTTGTTGTCGCGCCGCCCGTAGCGGTTGTACACGCGGACGATCGCCTCGATGTAGTTCATCACCTGCTGCCACGGCAGGAACGCGCGCAGCAGCGTCGCGATCAGCGGCGTGCGGCCCATGCCGCCGCCGGCGCTCACGCGAAAGCCGAGTTCGCCCGCGTCGTTGCGCACGAGCTTCAGCCCGACGTCGTGCCAGTCGGTCGCCGCACGGTCCTCGGCCGCGCCGGTGATCGCGATCTTGAACTTGCGCGGCAGGAACGCGAATTCCGGATGCAGTGTCGTCCACTGGCGCATCACCTCGGCGAACGGGCGCGGATCGGCGATCTCGTCCGGCGCGACGCCCGCGCGCTCGTCGCACGAAATGTTGCGGATGCAATTGCCGCTCGTCTGGATCCCGTGCATGTCGACGGTCGCGAGCAGGTCCATCACGTCGGCCGCCTTCGCGAGCGGAATCCAGTTGAACTGCACGTTGGTGCGGGTCGTGAAGTGCGCGTTGCGGGTCGGCAGGCGCAGCGTGCCGAGCTGCGCCTGCGCGTCGCAGGCGGCGCGGTAGGTGGCGTCGTCGGGCACGTCGTAGTCGCGTGCGATGCGGGCGAGCACGCGCAGCTGCGTGCTCGACAGTTCGCCGTACGGCACGGCCACGCGCAGCATCGGCGCATGGCGCTGCACGTACCAGCCGTTCTGCAGGCGCAACGGCCGGAACGCATCCTCGCTCAGCGTGCCGTGCTGCCAGCGTTCGAGCTGGTCGCGGAACTGGGCGGCGCGGCTGTGCACGAGCGCCCGGTCGAAATCGGTATATCGGTACATGACGTGATACGCGAGAGGAGCGGCGGCGCAAGGGCGCGCGCCGCTCGGGAGGGGATGTTGCCACGGGTGTCGGGCAACAGGGACAGCGTAGGGAACGCGGGGCGGCGGGACAAGCAGCAGATCGGAACGGAATCGGCGCAGCAGATCGGAGCGGAAACGGCTTAGCAGATCGGAGCGGAAAGGGCGCAGCAGATCGGCGGAGCGCGCCGGTGTGTGCCGGGGCATGCGGTGCGCATGCCCCGCGTCGGGTTCAGGTTTGCGCCGGCGCGTCGACGATCAACGCCGGATCGAGCGCGCGGATGCGCTGGTCGATGAAGTAGCCGCCGCCTTCCTGATAGCGCAGATAGAGCCGGCCGCATGATACGCAGCGGCTGACGTTGCAGCGGTTGTACGGAAAGTGGCGCGGTGCGATCGGCGCGTCGTCCGACGCATAGCGCGTGCCGGCCGGATGATATTCGTCGTAGGTCGGCTCGGTCTCGCCGGGCGGCGCAAGCGTGGCCACTTCGGTCAGTTGCGTGTCCTGCAGCGACAGCGGCAGGGTCGTCCAGCCGGCGAGCGAGGTTCTCGTGCACGTGCACGGCTGCGTAACGTGTGCCGCTTCGGCTGCCAGTTTCAGCAACGCGTCGTGATCGAGGCAGGGCAGTTGGCTCATGGGCAATCGTGAAGGAGCGGCGGGACCAGCAATGTAACCCGCGCGCGGCTTCGCTGCATGGACGTGATGCGGGCCGCGCGCAGCGTGCGCACGAGGCGCGATCAGCCCGACTTGCGTACCGCCGGCCCGGCGACCAGCTCGCCGAGCACGCGGATCGCGCGCTCGATGTCGCGGCTCCACGGATGGCCGAAGTTCACGCGCACGCAGCGCTCGAAGCCGTGCGCGGCCGAGAACAGCGGCCCCGGTGCGAAGCTGATGCCGCGCGCGATCGCCTGGCGGTGCAGTTCCATCGCGTCGATCGCGTCGGGAAACGACAGCCACAGGAAATAACCGCCGTCCGGCCGCACCCACTCGACGCCGGGCGGCAGACAGCGCCGCAGCGCGTCGTCCATGCGCGCGAGCTGCGCCTGCAGGGTGCCGCGCAGCTTGCGCAGGTGACGGTCGTAGCCGCCGTGCTCCAGATAGTTCGCGATGCCGGCCTGCGCGGGAATGCTCGCCGACAGCGTGGTCATCAGCTTGAGCCGCTGCACCTTCTCCGCGAACCGGCCGGCGGCGGCCCAGCCGATCCGGTAGCCGGGCGCGAGCGTCTTCGAGAACGAACTGCAATGCATCACGAGGCCGTGCCGGTCGAATGCGCGCGCGGGCAGCGGGTAGTCGGGGCCGAAATGCAGCTCGCCGTAAACGTCGTCCTCGATCAGCGGCACCTCGCGTGCGGCCAGCAGCTCGACGAGCGCGCGCTTCTTGTCGAGCGACAGCGTGACGCCGGTCGGATTCTGGAAATTGGTCATGAACCAGCACGCGCGGATGTCGTGCCGGTCCAGCGCGTTCGCGAGCGCATCGAGATCGAGGCCCGTGCGTGGATCGACGGGAATCTCGACCGCGCGCAGGTCGAGCCGCTCGATCGCCTGCAGCGCCGCATAGAAACCGGGAGACTCGACCGCGACGACGTCGCCGGGCCGCGTGACGGCCATCAGGCACAGGTTCAGCGCTTCGAGCGCGCCGTTGGTGACGACGATCTCGTCGACGGGCTGCGCGACACCGGTTGCCAGATAGCGCCGCGCGATCTGCTGGCGCAGCGCCTCGCTGCCGGGCGGCAGGTCGACGACCGTGCTCCACGGGCTGACGAGCCGCGTCGCCTGCGCGAGCGATTTCGCGAGGCGCGGCAGCGGAAACAGCTGCGGCGCGGGAAATGCGGAGCCGAGCGGCACGATGCCGGGCTGCGTCGCGGCGTCGAGCACCGAGAACACGAGGTCGCTGATGTCGACCTTGCGCGTGGCGCCGGCACGGCTCGCGCGGCGTTTCGCGGGCGGGTTCGCCGCCGGGCCCGCGCCCGGCGCGACGTAATAGCCGGAACGCTCGCGTGCGCGGATCAGCCCCCACTGTTCGAGCAGGTAGTACGCGCGAAACACCGTCGACTGGCTCACGCCATGCTGCGCGATGATCTGCCGCAGCGACGGCAGGCGCGTGCCGACCGCGAGGTTGCCGTTGCGGATTTCGTCGGCGATCGTCTGGGCGAGGGTTTCGTAGCGTTTCATCGGCGCGGGCGGAGCATGCTTGGTGCCGCTCGCGCGGGGCCGATGCGGCGCCGCGCCGGCGGGCGCGCGTCATTGTCCGACGAGCGGCACGAAAAGGAAAGCGCGACGGCCGCGGCCGGTCGCGCTGTCGTGGCGATGCCGATGCGTGCGCATCCGTCGCGCGTGATCGCGGCGTTTACGCCTGCGTGGCGTGGATGCGCATGCGACGGCGCGACGCACATGCAGGCGGAGGTGACGACACGGCGCGACGGATGACGCGCGTCGCCGAATGCATCGAATGCACTGAACGCTCCGAACGCATACGCAGTACATGCCGCGTGGCGCCGTGGCTGCAAGCGGAGCCGGCACGCGTCGAGTCTTGCCTTTCACCTGATGATTCTCCGTTCGCGTGGCCGGGTTCGCGCGCGTGCGGCGACATGCAATCGAACGCGTACATGGATGACGCGCTCCGAATGGGCGGATGCAATGCGCGTGCGGCTTGTTCCAATTGCGCGGCGAAATTTTTTGTGGTCTTGTTGCACGATCAAGCATCGACTCGAAAAAAGGACAGTCGAATGCATACGGGGAATTCGGACGAGGACCGATTGATCAGGGGAATCGGCGCGCGCCGTGCGCGCCGCGCCGCGTGCCGGTGGCTTGTCGTCCTGACGCTGGGCTGGCAGGGCCTGCCTGCCTGCGCCGCTTCCCCCGAGACCGTCGGCGACAACGTGCTGCGTGTCCTTGCGTGGCCCGGCTACGCGGACAACGATGTCGTCAATGCATTTGAGACGCACTTTCATGTGCACGTCGAAGTAACCTTCGTCGATTCCGACGAAGCGTTGTGGACACGGATGCACAGCGCGTCGCCGCCGCCGTACGACGTGCTTGCGGCCAACACGGCCGAGATCCAGCGCTATGCGAGCGACGGCCTGCTCACGCCGATCGACCTGTCGCAGATCCCCAACCGCCGGCGGCAACTGCCGAATTTCCAGCAGCTCGCGACGATCGGCGGACTCGTGCGCAACGGCTCGACCTATGCGATTCCGTTCACGTATTCGTCGATGGGACTGATCTACGATCGCAAGCAGGTGCCGGTCGCGCCGCGCTCGATGCTGGAACTCTGGAATCCGCGTTACCGCGGCAAGGTGCTCGACTTCAACAGCGCGCCGCATAATTTTTCGTTCACCGCGCTCGCGCTCGGCTATCCCGACCCGTTTCGCCTGTCGCCCGCGCAAACGCTTGCCGTCGCGCACAAGCTGGTCGAACTGCGGCGCAACCTGCTCACGTATTACACGCTTCCGGACGAGGCGACCACGCTGTTCGTCCAGCATCGCGCGGCGCTGATGTTCGGCAACTATGGCACGCAGCAGGTCGAACAGCTGCGTCGCGCCGGTGCGGATGTCGGCTACGTGATTCCGGACGAAGGCGCGCTCGCGTGGCTCGACTGCTGGGGCGTCACGCGCGGCGCGGAGCATCGCGAACTGGCGTTCGCGTGGATCAACTACATGCTCGAACCGGCGATCGGCGTGCTGCTGACCGAACGCCAGGGGCTCGCGAATACGCTCCAACCGCCACCCGGTCTCGAGGCCGGCCACCAGCACCTCGTCTGGATCCAGCCGGTCGAGGACATCGCGCGGCGTGAGTCGCTATGGAGCCGCATCGTGTCGGGCGACCGGCCGGAGCGGTTCGAAAAATGATCAGGCTCGGGCTCACGTGGAAGCTGTCGATGCTGTTCGCATGCATCGGCGTGATCGCGTCCGGCACGACCGGCTACTACACCTACCGCGCGAACCGGACGATGCTCGTGCAGGAAGCGCAGCACAGCCTGCTGATGTCGACGCACTTGCTCGGACAGCGCTTCACGACCGCGCTGTCCGACGTGGCCGACGATGTGCTCGTGCTCGCGCAATTGCCGGCGTCCGCGTCCGTCGCGAGCGGGGAAGGCGCCGATCGCGCGCCGCGCACGCGGCTCGAACAGGTGTATTACAGCTTCATGAAGAACCACCCCGAGTACCTGCAGATCCGGCTGATCGCGCGCGGGGATTTCGGGCTCGAGCGGATCCGCGTCGATCGCGACGCGCATGGCATCGTCGTGTTGCCGGAGAGTGCATTCCAGGAAAAAGGGCAGTTTCCTTACGTATTCGATACGCTTGCGACGGCGCCCGGTCATATCTACCTGTCGCCGATCGCGATCAATCACGAGACCGGCTCGCATGCGGCCGAAGGGCTGCCGATCCTGCGCGTGGGCACGCCGGTGGTCGACGAAGGCGGCCGGGTCGTCGGCGCGCTGGTCGTCGACGTCGAGCTGACGCGCATGTTCGACCGGCTCGAACGCGATCTGCCGCCAGACTACGTGGTGTATCTCGCGAACAAATGGGGCGATTTCCTCGTGCACCCCGATCCGTCGCAGATCTTCGGCTTCGATCGCGGGCACCGCGTGCTGATGCAGGACAGTTTCCCCGACACGCGGCTGCTGTTCGTCGGGGCGCGCACGAACGTGGCGCTCAACGGTCTCACGCAGCCCGACGCCGCACCGGGCCAGATGTTCGCGTTCGTGCGCACGCCGTTCGGCAACAACGAGGGCAACCGCTTCGTGGTGCTCGGCATGGCGCGTCCGCTCACGGACGTGCTGGCGCCGGCCGGGATGCTCGGCGAGCGGATCATCCGGATGGTGCTCTTGATGAGCGTGGCGGCGGTGATACTCGCGATCCTGTTTGCGAGCGCGATCACGCGGCCGTTGCAGATGCTCGCGCGCGCGGCGACCCACGTGTTCGACGATCCGGCCGCCGAACGGTTGCCGGTCGCGCGGGCCGACGAGATCGGCGTGCTGGCGCGCTGTTTCGACAGCATGCGCGTCGAGATCCGTACGCAGGTCGCGATGCTGCGCGCGAAGCAGCTGGAGCTCGCGCATCTCGCCGGTCACGACCCGCTGACCGGCTTGCCGAACCGCCTGTTGTTCATGGAGCATCTCGATGCCGCGATCCGGCATGCGGCCGCGGTGCGCGAGGGGCTGGCGGTGATGTTCGTCGATCTCGATCGCTTCAAGCAGATCAACGACCAGCACGGGCACGCGGCCGGCGATCGCACGCTCGTCGCGGTCGCGAAACGGCTGAGCCTCGCGCTGCGCAGCGGCGACATGGCCGCGCGGCTCGGCGGCGACGAATTCATCGTGCTGATTTCGGACGTGCGATCGCCCGCGGTGATCGGCGATATCGCGTCGCGTATCCAGATCGTGATGGCCGAGGAACTGGAATTCGGCGACCGGCACCTGGCCGTGGGCGCGAGCATCGGCGTGAGTGAATATCCGGCGGATGGCGCGTCGGCCGAGGAACTGCTGGTCAAGGCCGACGCGGCGATGTACGCGGCGAAGGCGTCCGCGCAGTGCGCGTGCGTGCGTTACCAGGAACTGCTCGGCGGCGGTATCGCCACCGACGACGGCGGCCGCGTGGCGGCGGAGGGCAGCCGCTGACGGCAGGCCGGCCCGGCGCGCGGCAAAAACGCGGCGAGCCCGTCACGGGACGGGCTCGCTGGATCCGGGCGGACCGCGCGCGATGCGCGCGGCGGCCGACTTAGTGGCCGAAGTAGACCGAGTCGCGCGCGTTGCGCACCTTGACCGCCGGTGCGCCGCCCTGGACGACCGGGGCCGGCTGCGCGCCGTAGCCGCTGTTGTCGGCAGCGTGTGCGCGCGCTTGCGCGGCCTGGATGTCGGCCGGGTAGTACGGGCTCGACTGGCTCGGCTTGTAGCCGGCGTTCTCGAGCTGGACGAGTTCGTTGCGCACCTGGGCGCGGGTCACGGTGCTTTGGGCGAAGGCGCCGAACGAAGCGGACAGGGCGACAGCGGCGACGACTGCGGAAACGAGCGATTTCATGATGACCTCCGATGTTCTATTGGGTTCGCCGGCGACACCATGTCGTAAGCGATTGATTACATCGTAGGCGTCGCTGGATTCAGGGTAAACGTGGATTCCAGCGAAAGATCATTGTCGGTGAGGCAACAATTCCAACATGAGTTCGATCCGTCCCCGTTCCGCGTTGCGGGAATTGCAAACTGACGGCGGACGGGCGGCGAGACATCGCGCACGGGCGAACGCCCGGTGGCGGGGCATCGGCAGGTGGGGCGGCTGGCGGGGGGCGTTGGCGGATCAGACGCCGTCGGCGTCGTCGATTTCCTTGCGCTCGCGGCGTTCCTCGTTGCCGCGGCGCGCCCGCAGGCGCTGGCGCGACAGGACCGCGATCACCTGCTGGGTGGGCGCGCCGGACGGCAGCTCGTTGCGGATGCGATCGGGCACCATCGGCAGGCCCGCGCGCTGCCGGCGCAGTGCCTTCGCGATTGCCCGGCGGCATTCGTCCCCGTGGCAATCCCATTCATCGCGGATTCTCTGGCAATAACGGCATTGTTCCATCGGGACAGTCTAACGCGTCTTGGCGATCGGAGCTGAAGGCGCAACGGACGGGGCTTGGACGGGCGCGGGCGCCGGCGCGATCCTGCGCGTGTCCGGCGACGGCGTTCGACATGATTCGAGGCTGAATCTTGCCCGAGCGCGGCGCGGGGCATCGGGCGAGGTCACGCGATGGCGCGCCATCGAAGCGCATGACACCGGTTCAATCCAATTCATGATGCGTCGCTCTATCATGTGAAAAATACATGCACCCAACAAGGAGGCGAGATGACGCTTGCGCAGTTGCAGGCCCTGGCTGCCGTGGTCGAACTCGGCTCGCTGACGGCCGCGGCCGATCGGCTCAGCCGCAGTCAATCCGCGATCAGCCACGCGTTGACCGAACTGGAGGACATCACCGAGGTCAAGCTGCTGTTGCGCGACCGCCAGCCGGTCGTCCTGACCGCTGCCGGCGAACGCCTGTGGCCGTACGTGCAGAACGTCGTCCGGGAAGCGCAGACGCTGCGCCAGCAGTTCGGCCTGGCGCGCGGCAAGCTCGAGGGTCGGCTGGTGGTGGCGTCGCTGCCGAGCGTCTCGCTCGCGTTCGTCGTACCCGCGCTCGAAGCGTTGAAGGCGGCGCATGAGGGCGTGACGGCCGTGCTGCTCGAAGGCACGGACGCGGAAGTCGAAGGGTGGCTCGACGACGGCACCGCCGACATCGGCGTGGTCGCCGGCACGAAGACTTTCGCGAACAACCTGCCGTTGCTCGACGAGGATTTCGTCGCGGTGGCGGCGGACGGCATGTTCGACGGCCGCGAGAGCGTGTCGGCGAAACGGTTGGCGACGATGCCGTTCATTTTTTCGAAGGCGGGGTGCGGGCCGGTCATCGCGGATTACTTCGCGCGCAACGGTGCATCGCTTCGCGCCGCGTTCAACGTGGTCGAGATGCGGACCATTCTGTCGATGGCGGAGGCGGGAATGGGCGTGTCGATCGTCCCGCGCATCACGCTCACCTATACCCGGTTCGGCGGCCGGGTGCTGGCGTTGTCGCCCAGGCTGCATCGTTCCGTGCGACTGGCGTGGAACGCGAGCGGCAACGCGGTCGCCGACGCATTCGTGAAACTGGTCGACGCGCAACGCGCGAAGGCGGAAAAGGCGATGCAGGCACGCGCGAAAAAGGGCAAGTAGCGGGCCGGCGGAACGACGCGATGACGGGGTGAAGCGCGCTCATGCGTGACTTGCAGTTTATTCATGCCGACAGACACCGACATGCAATACATTGCTGGACACTCGCCCCGACTTCATCGCCCCGAAGGAGACTGCCGTGCCGGCCTTGCCCACCCTGATTGCTTTCGGACTCGTATCGCTCGGCATGGCCCTGACGCCCGGCCCGAACATGCTTTACCTGATCTCCCGCTCGATCTGCCAGGGCCGCCGTGCGGGGCTGGTGTCGCTCGGCGGCGTCGCGCTGGGGTTCGTGTTCTACATGTTCTGCGCGGCATTCGGCATTACCGCGCTGGTGCTGACCGTGCCGTACGCGTATGACGCGCTGCGTTTGTCCGGCGCGCTGTACCTGGCGTATCTCGCTTGGCAGGCGCTCAAGCCGGGCGGCCGCTCCGCGTTCCAGGTGCGGCAACTGCCGCACGACAGCGGCGTGCGGCTCTTCACGATGGGCTTCGTCACCAACCTCGCGAACCCGAAGATCGCGGTGATGTACCTGTCGCTGCTGCCGCAGTTCATTGCGCCCGGGCACGGCAGCGTGCTCGCGCAATCGCTGGCACTGGGCTGCGTGCAGATCGCGGTCAGTGTCTGCGTGAATGCGCTGATCGCGAGCATGGCCGGCTCGATCGCGGGGTTTCTCGCCGGTCGGCCCGTCTGGGCGCGGGTGCAGCGCGGGTTGATGGGGACCGTGCTGGCCGGACTGGCCGTGCGTATCGCGCTGGAATCGCGAAGCTAGGGGCACGGTGGCGGCAACGCGGCTTGCTGTGGAAACCGGCGTGCCGATGCGCAGCATGCAAGGTGCGGCGGTCGAATAGACGCAGCCGCTCCGCATGGCGCAGCCGTCACGTATTCGCCGTATCCATCAGCGCGTCGCGCGCGCCGTCCCGCACGCGCCAGCCCCGGCCGCCCGCCGCGCGATCATGCGTTGCGGGCGGCCGTCGCATCAGCGCTCGCGGCGCTTCTTGCTCAGCTCGATCGTCTCGAACAGCTCGTACTGTGCGCTCGGGTGCTGATCCGCGCCCGGCGCATGGTAGTAGCGCATCGTGATCGTCGTGTGGCCGCCCGGCTTGCCCGGATCGTGGTCGAACACGGCGATCCCGTAGCCCGTGCCCGTATCGCGGCGCGCGGACCAGATCGCATCCTCCAGCGCATCGGCCGGCTTGCGCACGAACGTGTTCGGCGCGGCGCCCGGCACCGGCCGGTTCGGCTTCGTGAAGACCTTGGCCTGCGCGAAGCCGGTCGCCGGGTTCTCGCCGTACACGTCGAGCGGCGCACTGGTGCCGCCGCCGCCGAGGATCAGGTGGATCGTGCCGTGGCTCGTGTCGAAGGTCGTGCGCTCGGGATCGGTCGACCCGACCGGACGCGGCTGCAGCGTCTCGACGACTTCGCCGGTCGATGCATCGACGCCCGCGCGGTGATTGCAGCCGCGCACCGGGTAGCTGCGCTCGTAATCGTGATCGTGACCGCACAGCACGAGGTCGACGCCGTAACGGTCGAACAGCGGCAGCCATGCCTCGCGAATGCCCTTGTCCGAGCCGTTGCCCGTCTTCGACGAGCTCAGCGCGTCCTGGTGCATCTGCACGACGATCCAGTCGATGTCGTCATCGTGCGACGCTTGACGTAGCGTGTGCTCGAGCCAGCGCGTCTGCACGCCGTCGCTGTAGCCGCGCACGTAGAACGACGTGCCCGGCTCGATCGGCGCGCGGCCGGTGCTCGCGGCCGGCACCAGCGGAGCCGGGCCGCCGACGAACGCGGCAGCGTCCTGGTACACGACGTCGTCGGCGTCGAGCGAGATGAACAGCACCGAACTCACGCGGAAGCTGTACCAGCGGCCCGGAAAGCGCGTGCCGTTCTCCGGCAGCGTGTAGCGCGCGAGGTACGAGTCGAGCCCCTGCGGGCCGTTGTTGAATTCGATCTCGTGATTGCCCGGGCACGGCATCCACGGGCGGTTCGCGGCCGACGTCTGGTTGTTGTTGCCGAAGTCGCGCCACACCTCCGGCTGATGCGCGGGGTTCAGGTTCGCGTAGCAGAGGTCGCCGTTCAGCAGGTGGAACAGCGGCTGGAACTGCTCGACGGCCTGCACCGCGAAGCGGCTTTGCGGCGACGACAGCACCCATGCGCCGTTCGGCGTCGCGAGGTCGCCGTAGCTCGTGAAGCGGAATGGTGCGCGCCCGCGCGGCGCGGTCGTGAAGGTCGCGGCAAACGGCTGCGCGGCGTTGCTGTCGTTGTCGGCCGTCAGTTCGTAGCGGTAGCGCGTGTTCGGCTTCAGGCCGTGCACGCGTGCGTGGTACGTGAACACCGTTTCGCCGTTCAGGCCGTCGGTGTAAAGGCGCTGCACGCCGTGCACGGTGCGTGCCGGTTCGCCGTCGGCGACGATCCGCGCCCGCGGATTGACGGCCGGCGCGAGCGATGCCCACGAGATCGCGACTTCCGACGCCGGGTCGCTGCCCCATGTCAGGTGCACCTGTTCGGGGGTGCCGTCCGGGTTCGACCCGGCGGCACGGGCGGCCGCGAGCCCGCCTGCGGCGGTGGCGAGGCCGGAGACGCCGGCCAGTTTCAGGAAGCCGCGACGCGATACGGAAGCGGCCGGCTCGTTCGACTCGGCGGGGAAGTTGTCCTGGTTCGACATGATCGTATTTTCGTTGAGTGACACGCGAAATGCGGAACCGCCCGGCCGTGCGCGAGCGCGTCCGGGGCGTGGGCCGGAAACGAGCGGGATCCCGGTGACACGCATTGTCGAAGCGCAGTTTTGCCGGGTTGTGACAGACGGTCGTCCACGCCCGGGCCCGATGCGTCGCCGGGTGAGCGCGGCGTTGCCGGCGCGGAGGAAATTTATTTGCGCGCGTCGCGACGGATTTTTCCGCATGCGTCGTTTAACGAACGAACGGCCACTTCCGGCCATCACGTTCGCTACACGACGCTTCGGAGTCTTGCATGAAACTTTCCATTTCATTACGGGTTGCCGCGGGATGCGTGGCCGCGCTGGCGACCTCCGCCACATTCGCGCAGGCCGTTATCGTCGCGCCGGTCGCGCCGCCGCCGCCGCGCGTCGAAGTGATGCCGGCGCCGCGCGCGGGCTACGTATGGGATCAGGGCCATTGGCACTGGCGGCAGGGCCGCTACGTGTGGATCCCCGGGCATTGGCAAGCGGTGCGCGTCGGCTATCGCTGGTTGCCCGGACACTGGGCCGCGCGCGGCCCGAACTGGCGCTGGGTGCCGGGTCACTGGGCGTGACGCGCAGGGTGCCGCGCGGCGCGCAGCGCCGGTGCGGCGGGACTTCCACACAACCTCATCCGTCGAGCCATGCCTTTTCGAACCATCGTGATCCTGACAGCCGCGGCCGTCGTGCTGGCCGGCTGCGTCGTGGTGCCGGCGCGTCCGGTGTATTACCGGCCGGCGCCGGTCGTCGTATATTGATCGCGCCGGCCGGCTCGCGATCGACAGGATCGATATGCCGTTCGAACCGGATGTCGACGAAACCGGCCGGGCAGATGCCGGGCACGGCGCGCGGCGCGCCGTGGACGCGCCGGCATGGCGCCGTGCGGCGCCGGCCCGACGCATGCAAGGAGAGCACGACGATGAGCTTCAGCCGGACGGCGGGTACGCTCGCCGGCAGCATGCGGCGGGCGCGCCGCGCATGGCGGAGCAGCCCGCGTTGAGCGACGCCGATCCGGATGCGGAACTCGTCGCGCGGGTCGGCGCGCGCGACACGTCGGCCGTGCGCGTGCTCGTCGCACGCAAGCTGCCGCGCCTGCTTGCGCTCGCGACGCGCATGCTCGGCGACCGGACCGAAGCCGAAGACGTTGCGCAGGAAACCTTCCTGCGGATCTGGCATCACGCGCCGCGCTGGCGGGACGGCGAAGCGCGCTTCGACACGTGGCTGCATCGCGTGGTGCTGAACCTGTGCTACGACCGGTTGCGCGGGCGGCGCGAGGAGCCGGTCGACACGCTGCCCGACGTGCCCGACCCGCAACCCGAGCCGGCCGCGCACGCGGAATTGCGCGCGCGCGATGCGCGCGTGCGCGAGGCGCTCGCCGCATTGCCGCCCAGGCAGCGGGAAGCGCTCGTGCTCCAGTACTATCAGGACATGTCGAACGTTGAAGCGGCCAACCTGATGGGCATCACCGTCGATGCGCTGGAAAGCCTGCTCGCGCGCGCGAGGCGCAACCTGCGCGCGCAACTGGCCGGCGACCCACCTAGCGAGGACAAGCGATGACACCCGAACGATTCCGTACCATCGTCGCCGCGTACGGCTCGGATGCGCGGCGCTGGCCGCGCGACGAACGCGCGGCGGCCGAAGCGTGGGCGCAAGCGCATCCGCACGACGCGCTCGAGGCGCTCGACGATGCCGCCGCGCTCGATGCCTGGCTCATGCAGGATACGGTCGCGCCGCCCGCGCCGGCGCTCGTCGAACGCATCGTCGCGTCGGCGCCCGCGCCGGAGCGTGCGCGGCGCCGGGGCACGGTGTGGTGGTCGGGCGCGGCGTTCGCCGGTGTCGGGCTGGCCGGCGCGCTGGCGGGCGCGGTGGCCGTGTCGATGCTGATGCTCGGCAGTGCGCCGTTCGCGCAACACGAACCGGGCTACCTGACGACGACGTTCGGCGGCCCGGGCATCGACGGAGGCGACGAATGAGCGAACGCGGCTGGAAATTCATGCTCGTCGGGTCGGTCGTGTTGAACGTGTTCATGCTCGGCGCGATCGGCGGCGGCGCGTATCAGTGGTTTTCTACGCATCGAGGCCTGGATGGGGGCGGGATGCCCGGACAGCGCACGGCATTGCGGTTCGCCGCGGACGAATTGTCCGACGCGCGTCAGCAAGCGTTTGCGGCGGCGCTGAAGGCGGCGCGCAAGGAAGGTCGGGATTTCGCGCGGGAAGGGCGTGACGGGCGGATCACGGTGCTGGATCTGCTGGCGGCGCCGCAGCTCGATCGCGCGGCGATCGACGCGGCGCTCGATCGGACGCGGGCGGCCGATAGTGCGTTGCGGGGGCAGGTCGAGCGCAGCATCGTCGATTTCGCGGCGACGCTGACGCCCGACGAGCGCGTGAAATTCGTCGACGGGTTGCGACGCAGCGGGAACTGGCGGCTGCCGGCGAGGTTTCAGAGGAAGCACGACGCGGCGGGGAGCCAGTAACTGGCGTGGCGTGACGACGCGTCACGCTCGCGAATCGGTTGGCGGCGATCTCGAGTGCCGCGACGGAGGCGAATCATGGATCGAAGCGAAGACTTGATCGTGCGCACCATGTCGGCCGACGAGGTGGCCATGTCGGTCGAATGGGCGGCAGCCGAAGGGTGGAACCCCGGCCTGCATGATCCGCCGTGTTTCAGGGAAGCGGACCCGGCCGGTTTTTTCGTCGGCGTGTGGCGTGGCGAGCCGGTCGCGTGCCTTGCTGCCGTCGCGTATGACGAACGCTTCGGCTTCATCGGTCTGTACATCGTGAAACCCGGGTTTCGCGGCAAAGGCTTCGGCATGCGAATCTGGCAGCACGGCATGCGTTACCTGGGAAACCGCAATGTCGGTCTCGACGGTGTCGTGGCACAACAGGCGAACTACCGGAAGTCGGGGTTCCGGCTCGCGTATCGCAACATCCGTTATCAGGGGCGCGTCGACGGCATCGGATGCGCGCACGCGGCCGCGGCGGCCGAGGCCCCGTTCGAGCAGTTGCTGGCGTACGACCGCCAGTGTTTTCCTGCGCCGCGCGCGCGTTTCGTTTCCGCGTGGCTCGCGCAACCGGATGCCGTTGCGCTCGCAACGGTCGACGCGGGTCGCATCACCGGATACGGCGTCGTGCGCCGCTGCAAGGCGGGCTGCAAGATCGGCCCGCTGTTCGCCGATGACGCCGGCGTCGCCACGGGGCTGTTTCGCGCGCTGGCGGCGCGCATGCCCGGCGAGATGATCGTGCTCGACGTGCCGGAAACGAATCCCGCGGCCGTCGCGCTGGCGGAACGGCACGGCATGTCGAGCGTGTTCGAAACCGCGCGGATGTATACGAAGGAAGCGCCGGCGATCGCGATCGACCGCGTGTTCGGCGTGACGTCGTTCGAGCTGGGGTGACGGTCACGAATAGGCTCGGACGATTGCCGTCCGGCAGCTCGTGATGGAGGGAACACCAGTGCTGTGGAAATCTGACGATCGGGCGCGGCACGCGCGCAGCTCGCCGCTGCTTGAAAGCCGACCGCAAGCTATACATCCCCGCGCCGAACCCGAAATATTTCGCTCATTCCGCGACGGATTTCCCGCCACCCTCCGTTAAACACGGGTACGCATCGCGAGAGCCCCCGTCATGGACCACCCGAACGACATCTCACCGGCCGCCATCGCGCTGAACCGCTTCGGTCTCGGCGCGCGGGCCGACGAAGCGCCGCCTGCCGATCCGAAGGGCGCGCTGGTCGCCCAGCTCGACCGCTACGACCCTAGGCCGGCCGCATGGGCCGGCGAGCCGGACGCGATCACGCTCGCCACGCGCTTCGCGACGACCCGCAACACGATGACGGGCGACGACGCGGCGGCCAGGCGCGCGAGTGCGCAGTCGATCCGTCGCGACGGCCATGACGCCTATCGCAGCGCCGTCACCGCGCGGTTGAACAGCGCGCTCGCCACGTCCACGCCGTTCGTCGAGCGGCTCGTGCATTTCTGGTCGAACCATTTCGCGGTGTCGGTCGACAAGGGGCCGGTCGCGGCGTATGCGGGCGCATTCGAGCGCGATGCGATCCGCCCGCACGTGCTCGGCCGCTTCGAGGACATGCTCGTCGCCGTCGAGCAGCATCCCGCGATGCAGCTGTTCCTCGACCAGGCGCGCTCGGTCGGCCCCGACAGCCCGGCCGCGCTGCGCGCCGAAGCCCGCCAGCCGGCGGCACGGCGCGGCCTCAACGAGAACCTCGCGCGCGAAATCATGGAGCTGCACACGCTCGGGGTACGCACCGGTTACACGCAAACGGACGTGACGGAATTCGCGCGTGCGCTGACCGGCTGGAGCATCGCCGGCGGACGCGGGCCGCAGCCCGGCGATGTGGCGCCCGGCGCGTTCGTGTTCCGCCCGAAACTGCACGAACCGGGCGCGCGCACGGTGATGGGCCGCACCTACGATCAGCCGGGCGATGCGCAAGCGCGCGCGATCCTGGGCGATCTGGCGCGTTCGCCGGCGACGGGCCGGCATGTCGCGTTCCAGCTCGCCCGACATTTCGTCGCCGACGATCCGCCGCCCGCGCTCACCGACCGGCTCGCCCGTGCGTTCGATACGAGCGGCGGCGATTTGCCGACCGTCTATCGCGCGCTGGTCGATGCGCCAGACGCATGGTCGCCGGTCAATCGCAAGTTCAAGACGCCGTGGGAGTGGGCCGTGTCGTCGCTGCGCGGGCTCGGCTGGCGCGATACCGGCGACCTGAAGGCCGCGCCGCTGCTCGCGCAGCTCGGCCAGCCGGTATGGCGGCCCGGGTCGCCGGCCGGCTACGACGACGTCGCCGCGAGCTGGGCCGCGCCCGACGCGCTGGTGCGCCGCGTCGAGATCGCGCAGCGGTTTGCCGCACGCACGGGCGACCGGCTCGACCCGCGCACGCTCGGCAAGACGCTGCTGGCCGGCTCGCTGAGCGCACCGACGGCGACGGCACTCTCGCGTGCCGAGAGCGCGACCACGTCGCTTGCACTGCTGCTCGTGTCGCCCGATTTTCAACGGAGATGAACATGGCCCGATCCCTTACCCGTCGACATTTCCTGAGCATCGCCGCCGCCGGTGCGGGCGCGATCCTCGTCGCGCCGCGCATCGTGTTCGCGAACGTCGAAACCGACCGGCGCTTCGTGTTCGTGATCCAGCGCGGCGCGGCCGACGGGCTGAACATCGTTGTCCCGTATGCGGAACCCGCGTATGCGTCGTTGCGCGGCCCGCTGGCGATCGATGCGTCGACGGCGACCCGCATCGACGGCACGTTCGCGCTGCATCCGTCGCTCGTGCGGACCGTGCAGATGGTTCGCGACAAGGAGGCGCTGTTCGTCCACGCGATCGCGTCGCCGTATCGCGACCGCTCGCATTTCGACGGCCAGAACGTGCTCGAGACGGGCGGGCGCGCGCCGTACCAGGTGAAGGACGGCTGGCTGAACCGGCTCGCCGCGATGTTGCCGGCGACGCGGGACAACGCGATCGCGTTCGCGCCGACGGTGCCGCTCGCGTTGCGCGGCAGCGTGCAGGCCGCGTCGTATGCGGCGTCCGGGTTGCCGGCCGCACCGGACGACCTGCTCGCGCGCGTGTCGGCGCTGTACGAGGCCGACGCACAGCTCGGGCCGCTGTGGCAATCGGCGATGGCCGCGCGCGGTCTCGCCGGCAACGCGCATGCGCGCCAGGATCCGGCGGGCGTCGGCAAGCTCGCGGCGTCGTTTCTCGCGCGCGACGACGGCCCGCGGATCGCGATGATCGAGACGGCCGGCTGGGACACGCACAGCGCGCAGAACGCGCGGCTCGCGAATCAGTTGAAGGCGCTCGACACGATGCTCGCCGCGTTGCGCGACGGTCTCGGGCCCGTGTGGCAGCGGACCACGGTGCTCGTCGCGACCGAGTTCGGCCGCACGGCCGCCGCGAACGGCACGGGCGGCACCGATCACGGGCAGGCGTCGGTCGCGATGCTGGCGGGCGGGGCGGTCGCGGGCGGACGCGTGATCGCGGACTGGCCGGGCCTGCGGCCGGGCGACCTGTACGAAGGGCGCGACCTGAAGCCGACCGCGTCGCTCGACGCGCTGATCGCGGGCGCGGCCGCCGAAAGCCTGCGGCTCGATCCCGCTCATACCGCGTCGATGCTGTTCGCGGAAAGCGGCGCGACGCGGCCGATGACGGGCCTCGTTCGCGGAGCC
This sequence comes from Burkholderia sp. BCC1988, assembly GCF_905339895.1. Taxonomy (NCBI): domain Bacteria; kingdom Pseudomonadati; phylum Pseudomonadota; class Betaproteobacteria; order Burkholderiales; family Burkholderiaceae; genus Burkholderia; species Burkholderia sp. BCC1988. The sequence continues at coordinate 565,595 of NZ_CAJPHA010000001.1, read as the reverse complement.
GCGTGACGCGCGGAGTGATGCGCAGCTCGATGCACGGCTCGATGCACGGCGTACGCGGGTTCGCCTCCGCTGACCGATCAATTACACAACAGGGAGAATCGACGATGAAGATCCGATCCGTATCGCTTGCCGTATGGGTGGCGACGAGCGCGGCGCTGCTGTCCGCGTGCGTGGTCGAACCCGCGCGGCCGCCGCAGCCGGCGCCGGTCGCCGAAGTGATGCCGCCGCCGCCCGCGCCCGGTTATCGCTGGGCGAAAGGTCATTACCGCTGGGCCGGCAACCACTGGGCGTGGGTGCCCGGGCACTGGGCCGCCGTGTATTGAAGCAGGGGACCGGCGCGCCGTTCACCAGCCGATCCGGTGCTTCTCCTCGGTTTCGCTGTGTCGCCAGTCGTCGTCTGCGTGCAGATACTGGCTCGTCGTCGTCAGCGATACGTGTCCGAGGTTGTCGCGCACGAGCCGCAGGTCGACGCGGCCGTCCGCCATGTGCGAACCCGCGCTGTGGCGCAGCCAGTGGGCCGATGCCTGTTCGAGCACGCGCGCCTGTTGTTCGCCTGCATCCCCTTGCGCACGCAACCGGTCGGCCGCGAACCGGAACACCTGCTTCACGATCCGGTGCAGCGCCGCGCGCGTGAGCGGCTTGCGCGTGCGACCGGCGGGCAGCACGAGCGGCGTGGTTTCGCCGTCGGCTGGCAGCGCGGGCAGGCCATGCGCGCGCCGGTAGCGCGCGAGCTCGGCCATCATCTCGGCGGTGGCCGGCACGAGGCGCTGGCGGCCGCCTTTGCCGGTCACGTCGAGCCACCAGCGATCGCGCCCGTTCGCATCGCGCCGTGCAAAGAATTGCCCCATCGTCGTGTCGGCCGCCTCGGTGATGCGCAGTCCGCCGAGATACAGCAGCGTGAACACCCAGCGCGCGCGATCCGCATGGAAGGCGGCACGCGCATCGTCGCGCGGCATCGCGGCGATCGCATCCTTGACCGCCTGCCACAGCGGCGGCCCGAGATGGCGCGTGACGCGCGGCGCGGGCCGCCGTTGCCGCTGCCGCGACAGCGCGAGCGGATTGCCTGCCAGATAGCCGGCCTGCACGAGCCACGAGAACATCACGTTCAGGATCACCATCGCCTGCCGCTGGCTGGCCGCCGACAGCGGCCCGTAGAACGGCCGCCAGCGCGGGTCGCCGCGCGGATGCTTGCGGCCGCCGTTCGCGCACCACACGTCGGCGGGCGCGGGCGCGAGCAGGAACTGCCGGTACACGACCAGATCCTCGTGCGTGAGCGACGACAGCGGCTTGCCGCACGCGATCACGGCCCACAGCAGCAGGCGCTCGGCCTCCTTGCGGTAGTTCTGGAACGTGGTGGGCGTATCGACGAAGCGTGCGAGCCATGCGCGCACGGCGTCGAGATCATGGTTCGCGGCGATCTGCGGATGCGCGCTCGTGGAGCGATTGGTGCCCGCGCGTCCGTCGAGCGCGGCCGGCACGGTCAGCGCGTCGATCGGCTGCGGCCGCAGCGCGGTGTCGGACGGAACGGGTGAGGTCATGCGAACAGGGGGCGCGGCTCGCCCGTGGCCGGGCGGGCGCACGCGCCGCGACGAAGCGTACGAGGAAACGCCGATGGTAATACACGATCACGACTTGGCGAAGCGCAACGGGTTTACGGCTGGCGCTCATACCGTCTGCATCGGCCGTTTCGGTGCTGACCGCTTCCTGCTTTCCGGCGTCGGGAGCAACCCGTCCACGAATCCGGCTTCCCGGCCTGTCGAACGCCTCACCCCAGCGACAACACGCTGTTCAGCAACGTCCGCACGAGCGTCGCCTGTCGCGTGACACCCGTCTTGGAAAAGATCGCCCGCAGGTGCGAGCGCGCGGTGTTCTTGCTGATGTCGAGTTCGTCGGCCGCTTCCTCGAGCGTCGATCCGTTGACGAGCGCGAGCGCCAGCGCGGTCTCGGCCGGCGTGAGATCGAACAGCTTGCGCACGATGTCGTGAGACGCCTGCGACTTGCGCTCCGCATCGCGGATGAAGATCGCGCACGCGGGCCGGCGCGGATTGTCCTCCGACCATTCGCTGAGCGGGACCGTACGGATCAGCACGCCGAGCGGCGGCTTGCCGGACGGGCGCGGCACGGCAATCGCCTGCGCGACCGACGGCGCGCCGCCCGCGCGCTCCGCGAGCACCTGGCGGATGAGCTTTTGCAGCTTGCGGTCCTCCAGCGGATACGATGCCTCGAGCGCACCGGCGCGCACGCGCAGGCCGTCGCATTCGGCGAAGATCTCGTCCGCGACGGAATTGGTCTTCATGATCGTGCCGCGCTCGTCGAGGATCGCGGTCGCGACGAGCATGCGGTCGATCGCGCTCGCATACAGCGTGCGCTCCGATTCGACCATCCCGAACTTCGCATGCAGCCGCACCGCGCGCTTCAGGTGCGGCAGCAGCGCATTGCAGACGGCCTTGTCGGTCGCCGAGAACGCGCGGCCGTGATGCGAGCGGCACACGCGGAAGCGGCATTCGATCCCGTCGGGCGTGCGCAGGTCGGCGCCCATTAGGTAGCCGACGTCGAACGGCTCGAGGAACTCGCGATACATCGCGCTGCTGCGCCACGCGCCGACGCCGAGCAGCTCGTCGACGGTGACGACGCGATCGCTCGGCAGGTTCACGAACGGATCGAGCGCGTAATAGTAGTTGTTGTACGATGCGACGCCGGTCAGCGGCGCGCTCGCCGCGGACGCATTGATCATGAGCCCCGCGTGGCCGCTGGCGGGCCAGCGCAGGATCATCGTCACGTAGTTCGCGTCGAGGTGCACGCGGATCTGTTCGAGCGCGCCGCCCCACGGCACGTCTTCCAGCGGGCCTTCGTAGATTGTCGCGAGCAGCGCGTCGTACTGCTCGAGCGTCAGTTTCGATTGGGCAAGGCACGGGGGAAGGGCCGGGGGCGCCGTGGTCATCGGGTTGTCTCCTGTTGCCGCCGCCGGGTCGCGGTGCGCCGGGCGTGCGGGTGCGTGCATGCGCGAATGCGGACCGCCGGCGGCGGCGCGCGGTTGCCTGCACCGGAATACGGTAACGTGCCCGTGCAGACGTGACATCCCACGAATGAGGGTGGCGGCGCGCACGCTGTAAGCTATTTGTGAACTTTGCCGGCGCAGCATTCGTCTAAACGGCCCGCCAACGCTTCCCGAGGACCATCAGATGAATCGCAACACCAGAACGCTGCTCGGCGCGGCCTTGATTGCCGGCAGCACGCTACTCGCCGGATGCCAGACCGGCGCGGCCGCGCCGGATGCACGCGCGGACCGCTCGGCCGACGGCCGGCCCGTGACCCGGACCGTTTATGTCGCGCCGCAGGCGGCGCGCTGCACGGGCGTCGCGCCGATGGACTGCCTGCAGGTGCGCAGCAGTCCGGCCGAGCCGTGGAGCCTGTGGTACGCGGGCATCGAGGGCTTTGCGTACCAGCCCGGCTATCAATATGTGCTGGAAGTCGACGAATATCGCGTCGCGCAGCCGCCGGCCGACGGTTCGTCGATCCGCTGGGTGCTCAAGCGGGTCGTCGAGCGTCGCCCGGTGAACTGACGGCCGCGCTCGCCCGCGGCGGCGCTTACGCGGACGGCCGCGGCGCGACCGGCCGCGGCGGCGCGGCGGTATCGATCCGCCGGAACACGACGGACGACAGCAGCGTGACCGCGCCCATGCAGACGAACGACAGCATGAAGCCGTTCGCCATCGAGCCCCAATGCGCGGCGAACAGGTTCACGAGCCCGCCGCCGATCGATACGCCGAGCCCCATCGCCAGCATCTGCATCATCGTGAACAGGCTGTTGCCGCTGCCGGCGTCGGCGTGCGACAGGCCCTTGAGCGTCACGGCGTTCATCGCGGCGAACTGCATCGAGTTCGCGGCGCCGAACACGACCAGCAACGCCATCTCCAGCACCGGCGCGGGCCGGGCCGACACCAGCGCGAACCCGGCGATCGCGCCGCCGACGATCCCCGTGTTCACGACCAGGAACGTCGCATAACCGAAGCGTTTCGCGAGGGGCGCGATCCAGCGTTTCGCGATCACGCCGGCGATCGCGGCTGGCAGCAGCATCATCCCCGACTGCAGCGGCGTATAGCCGAGCTGCACCTGCATCAGCAGCGGCAGCATGAACGGCACCGCGCTCGTGCCGATCCGGCACAGCAGGTTGCCGAGCAGCCCCGCGCCGAAGTTCGGCTCGCGGAACAGCCCGAGCCGGAACAGCGGTTGCGCGCGGCGCCGCGCATGGGGCAGGTACGCGAGCGCGCTCGCCACGCCGAGCGCGGCCAGCCCGATCGCCCAGCCGGTGCGGTGCGCGCGCATCGGCGGATCGATCGCGAGCGACAGCGCGATCATCGCGACCGACAGCAGCGCGCAGCCGACGAAGTCGAACGGCGGCGGCTGCATCGCCTGGTCGTGCGGCAGGAAGCGCTGCACCGCGATGAAGCCGACCACGCCGACCGGCATGTTGACGATGAACACCCAGTGCCAGGAAATCGCCTGCGTGAGCCAGCCGCCGAGCGTCGGGCCAACGATCGGGCCGAGCTGCGCGGCGATCGACACGAACGCGATCGCCGCGACGTACCGTTCGCCGGGCACGCGGCGCAGCACGGCGAGCCGCCCGATCGGCAGCAGCATCGAGCCGCCGACGCCTTGCACGGCGCGCGCGACGACGAGCTGGCCGAGCGTGTGCGACGCCGCGCAGCCGATCGATGCGAGCGAGAACACCAGGATGGCGAGCGAGAACACGCGGCGCGTGCCGAAGCGGTCGGCGAGCCAGCCGGAGGCCGGCGTGAGCATCGCCATCGTCAGCGTATAGACGACCACGACCGGCTGCATCGCGAGCGGCGACGCATGCAGGCTTTGTGCGATCGACGGCAGCGCGGTGTTGACGATCGTGGTGTCGAGCGACTGCATGAAGAACGCGGCGGCGACGATCCACAGCAGCGCGGAGTGTGAGGGTTCGCGGGACATGACGAAACGGGAAGTGCGGCGACCGGCGTGGCGGCGACGCGACGGGGGCGCGGCCCGGCAGCGGCAGGCGCGCGCCGGCGCACGGCCGGTCTACGAGCACTCGATGGTACCGATTCCGGTGGTCATCGGGAAGATGCCTCGATGCGCTGAACGGCGACCGGCCGCCCGCGCTGCCCGACGTCGAATGCATCGCGCGCGCCGCGAAGCGGCTCAGCCAGCCGGCCGGCACGCTGCTCGAGCTACCGGAAACCAGCGACCTGCGCGCGCCCGGCGCGGTCGATCAAAGCGGGTAGCGCACGTCGTTACCGGACGGCGACGCTTCGCGCGGCATCCGGCCGGGTCCCCGCCGGCCGGTCCGCGCGCCACGCACCGCGTCGCCGTGTCATGCCGCGCGTTTCTGCGAAAGCACCAGCAGCGCGCCGTTCCTGTCCTCCAGCACCGCGCGGTATTCGTGCGGCCCGGCCTGCACCGGCACGCGCACCGACGCACCGGCTTTCACGACCCGCGCCATCGCCGCGTAAAGGTCGTCATCCTCATCGACCCGCAGCGTGAGCGCCGCGCGCTCGACGATCTGCTCGTCGCCGGCGACCAGCGCGATCGTCAGCGGGCCGCCGTCGAGCGCGCAATAGCGGTCGCCGTCGCGGAACTTCACGTTCAGGCCCAGTCCGTCGACGAACAGCGGCAGCGCCGTGTCGATGTCGTCGACCGGGTACAGCAGCATCGATACCTTCATTCCCTCTCTCCCTTGTCGTGATGTGACCGGCGCGCACCGCACCGTCGTTCGATGCTAGCGCGCGGTGCCGGCCGCGACGCAGTCCGATCGGACGACGGTGAAACCCCTCTGTCCCCGCATGCGTGCCGTTACTCCAAACAGACGATGCCCGGGCGGCCCCGCGCGCCGACACTCCCATCCGTGGACCGTCGCTATTCGTCCGTATCGTGCGGGCGGCCTGCGCGACCCCGACTCGTCCAACATACATGGAGACGCACGCAATGAAGTTTTCCCTCATCTACGAAGCCCAGACCACCGACGCATCGCGCGAGGGCGACCACCGGGTGTTCAAGGAGACGGTCGAACAGGCGCTGCTGGCCGAGCAGGTCGGTTTCGACACGATCTGGTGCGTGGAGCACACGTCGCTGACCAACTATGCGCACATGAGCGCGCCGGAAACCTTCCTTGCGTACCTGGCCGGCCGCACGACGCGCATCGGCCTCGGTCACGGCGTCGTGTGCCTGCCGCCGGCGATGAACCATCCGATCAAGGTCGCCGAGCGCGTCGCGCTGCTCGACATCCTGTCGGGCGGCCGCGTGCATTTCGGCGTCGGCAAGGGCGGCAGCCAGCAGGAAGCGGGCGCGTTCGGCTACGACCTCAACGAACTGCAGCCGATGATCGACGAGTCGATGTACCTGGTGCCGAAGATGTTCGTGCAGGACGAGATCGAGCACGACGGCAAGTACATCAAGATTCCGAAGCGTCCGATCCACCCGAAGCCGTTCCAGGATCCGCATCCGCCGATGTACCTCGCCTGCACGAACACCGACGCGCTGCTGCGCGCCGGCCAGCGCGGGATGGGCGCGCTGGTGCTCGGCTTCGGCGGTCCCGATGAGGTCGCGAAGAAGAACGCGATCTATCGCGAAGCGTGGGCGAACCGCAAGCCGGAAGACCAGGTCGGCTTCCGCCCGACCCAGCACCTCGCGGCGCTGTGCCCGACGGTCGTGATGGCCGACGGCCAGAAGGCCCGCAAGATCGGCATCCGTGGCCAGCGCTACTTCATGGAATCGCTCGCGTACTGGTACACGGGCGGCGAGCGTCCGGACCCGGCGAAGTGGGGCGACGACCTCGTGCAGGCCGATACCGGCGAGATGGTGATCCGCTCGCGCTTCGCGTCGGAGGAAGTCGTCGTGAACTTCGCCGATCCGGCGCTCGCGATGATGAACCCGAACCACGCGTACGGCACGGTGGACGACTGCATCGGCTACGTGGGCCGCCTGCAGGAAGCGGGCGTCGACGAAGTGCTGTTCCTGTGCCAGATGGGCACGGTGCCGCACGACGCGCAGATGGAGACGATCCGCAACATCGGCGAGCACGTGATCCCGTTCTTCAACAAGGAACAGGAGCGCGCCTGCGCATAAGGCGAGGCGTGTCGCGCCACGCCGCGCCCGTCGTCCCTTCGGACGATGCGGCGCGGCCGCGCGAAGCCGACCATCGTCGGCAGGAACCCTCGCTCGCGGCGCCGCCCGCGACGAATCACTTAAAGAGAGACCGGGGTGGGCGCCGCCGCGCGCGCTCCGTATCACAGGAGACATTCGTGCATCGCGACAACGATTCGAACGCATTGGCCGCCACGCTGATCGCCCGGGCCGAGGCGCTCGCGCCGACGCTGGCCGGCCGCGCCGCGCAGGCGGAAGCGCAGGGCCGCATCCCGGCCGAGACGATCGCCGACATGCAGGCCGCCGGCTTCTTCAAGGTGCTGCAACCGAAACGCTACGGCGGCTACGAGCTCGATCCGCAAACCTTCTTCGACATCCAGATGGCGCTCGCGCGCGGCTGCATGTCGACGGCATGGGTATACGGCGTCGTCGGCGTGCACAACTGGCAGCTCGCGCTGTTCGACGAGCGCGCGCAGCAGGACGTATGGGGCAAGGATTCCGCGACGCTGATCGCGTCGACCTACATGCCGGTCGGCCGCGTGACGCCGGTCGAAGGCGGCTTCCGGTTGTCCGGCCACTGGAAGTTCTCGAGCGGCAGCGAGCTGTGCGAATGGGTGTTCCTCGGCGCGCTGGTGCCGCCGGCCGAGGCCGGCCAGCCGCCGGAATACCGCACCTTCCTGCTGCCGAAATCCGACTACCGGATCCAGCAGGACTGGGACGTGCTCGGCCTGCGCGCGACCGGCAGCCACGACATCGTCGTCGACGACGTGTTCGTGCCCGCGTACCGCACGCACAAGGCGATCGACGGGATGATGGGCACGAGCCCGGGCCTGGCCGTCAACGACGCGCCGCTGTTCAGGCTGCCGTTCGCGCAGATCTTCGTGCGCGCGGTGTGCACGTCGTGCATCGGCGCGCTGCAGGGCGCGCTCGACGATTTCACCGGCTATGCGGCCACACGCGTGTCGGCCAACAGCGGCACGAAGACGACCGACGATCCGGGCGCGCAGAACGCGTGCGCGAACGCGGCCGTCGCGATCGACGAGATGAAGGTGCTGCTCAAGCGCAATTTCGCGGAACTGATGGCGTCGGTGACGGGCGGCCCGGTCGTGTCGATCGAGCGCCGCGTGCATTTTCGCTACCAGTCCGCGCAGGTCGCCGAGCGTTGCGCGCAGGCCGCGAACGCACTGCTGCGCTATGCGGGCGGCAACGGCATCTATCACCGCAATCCGCTGGTGCGCCGCTTCCTCGACCTGCACGCGGCCCGCGCGCACTACGCGAACAACGTGGACCGCTTCGGCCAGAACCTCGGCGCCGTGATGCTCGGCCGCGAGAACACGGACTATTTCATCTGACGAGGCGGCGATGAACGACACGCAAGCGCAGCAATACGTGTTCGACGTCGTGGTCGTCGGCTCGGGCGCGGGCGCGCTGCTCGCGGCGTGCCGCGCGGCCGACCGCGGGCTGTCCGTCGTCGTGATCGAGAAGACGGCGCTGTACGGCGGCACGTCGGCGGTCTCGGGCGGCGGCATCTGGGTGCCGTGCAATCACCATATCGCGGAACTCGGCGCGACCGACACGCGCGAGGCTGCGAGCCGCTATCTCGACGCGTGCACGGCCGGCGCATCGTCGCGCGAGCGGCTTGACGCGTATCTCGACCAGGCGCCCGAGATGCTGCGTTACCTCGAAACGAAGACGCCGGTGCGCTACCAGGCGCTGCCGAAGTACGCGGACTATTTCCAGAAGCTGCCGGGCGCGATGCCGGGCTATCGCGCGCTCGATCCGCTGCCGTTCGACGGCGGGCTGCTCGGCGACGAACTCGACCGGCTGCGTCCGCCGTCGCCCGGCACGCTGATCGGCGGCCGCGTGGCCGTGACGTCGAAGGAGGCGCACACGCTGTTCTCGCGCGGGCCGGGCTTCATGAGGCTCGCGATCGCGCAGTTCGGCCGCTACTGGCTCGATTTCGGCGTGCGCCGCCGCACGCGGCGCGACCGGCGCCTGACGCTCGGCAACGCGTTGATCGGCGGGCTGCGCCGCGCGCTGCTCGAGCGCAACGTGCCCGTGTGGCTCGACACGCCGATGCGCGACCTGCTCGACGTCGACGGCCGCGTGACGGGCGTGCGCGCGCAGCGCTTCGGGCAGCCGGTGACGATCGCCGCGCGGCGCGGCGTGATCCTCGGCGCGGGCGGCTTCGAGCGCAACCAGCCGATGCGCGAACGCTACCTGCCGCAACCGACGCAGATGCAATGGAGCGCGACGCCGCCGGCCAACACCGGCGACGCGATCGCCGAAGGCCACCGGCTCGGCGGCGCGCTCGCGCTGATGGAACACGTATGGGGCGCGCCTACGGTCGGCGTCGCGGGCGAGGAGAAGCAGCGCGCGCTGTTCGTCGAGCGCAACCTGCCCGGCTGCGTGATCGTCAACGGTCTCGGCAAGCGCTTCGTCAACGAAGCCGCGCCGTATTCGGAATTCGTGCCGGCGATGTATCGCGACCATGCGCGCACCGGCGCGTGCGTGCCGGCGTGGATGGTGTTCGACGCGCGCTTTCGCCGCAAGTATCCGTGCGGGCCGATCATGCCTGCGTCGATGATGCCCGATTCCCGCATTCCGGACGCGTTTCGCGACGTGCTCGTGAAGGCCGACACGATCGACGCGCTCGCCGCGCGGATCGGCGTCGATGCGGCCGGGCTGCACGACACGCTGCGCGACATGGCGCGTTACGCGGCAACCGGTATCGACGAAGCGTTCGGCAAGGGCGACAACCTGTTCGACACGTACTACGGCGATCCGAAGAACCGGCCGAATCCGTGCCTCGGGCCGGTCGACGAGGCGCCGTTCTACGCGGTGCGGATCGACGCGGGCGACATCGGCACGAAGGGTGGGCTCGTCACCGACGCGCAGGCGCGCGTGCTGCGCGCCGACGGCGCGCCGATCGACGGTCTCTATGCAATCGGCAACACCAGTGCATCGGTGATGGGCGCGAGCTACCCCGGCGCGGGCTCGACGCTCGGTCCGGCGCTGACCTTCGGGTTCATCGCCGCCGACCACCTGGCCGCGCAAGCGGCCGACGCCGGCGGCCGGTCAGCCCGGCCGTCCACGACAGAACTTGACGGAGTCCAATCATGAGCGATCTCACCACCCATCCGCTGCGCACCGACATGCTGCTCGCGATGCGCCGCCTCGCGCGCTCCGTCACGGTCATCAGCAGCGCGCACGACGGCCGGCGCTACTCGATGTCCGCGACGGCGGTCGATTCGCTGTCGACCGATCCGCCGTCGCTGCTGATCTGCATCAACCGCAATGCGTCGCTGTATCCGCCGCTCGATGCGGGGGCACCGTTCTGCGTGAACGTGCTGTCGGCACGGCATGAAGGCATCGCGATCGATTGCAGCGGCCGCCTGAAGGGCGAGGCGCGCTTCACGACCGGCGAGTGGCACACGTCGCCGCTGGGTGTGCCGTATCTGCACGATTCGCAGGCGAGCCTCGTGTGCGAGCAGGACGGCCGCTTCGAATACGGCACGCATACGGTGTTCATCGGGCGCATTCGCGAGGTGCTGATGAGCGGTGACGTCGATCCGCTCGTCTATCTCGACGGCGCGTACACGACGCCCGGCGCGCCCGCGGCCCGCGCGGCCGCGTGACGGCGGTGCGCGTTTTTCCGCATCGGAACGAGACGATCCATGACACGCAGATTGAACCGCAATATCGAGAATGGTGCGGACACAACGATCGTGCACGAGTTCGTGCAGCTGATCGGCGCGGCGGCAACGCAGGTGCTGAACGCGTTCGCCGGTGTTGCGCCAGCGCTGGCGCTGGCGTCGAACGACGCGCGGTGCCGTGCGGGAGAAGCCGGCTGGCATACGGCTTCGGCGGGCGCGGCCGGCGCGGCTCGCACTGCATGAGGAGCCGGCGATGAGCGATCCCCGATTTCACCGGCTGACCGTGGCCGACGTCATCGCCGAAAGCGACGACGCGTGCTCGTTCGTGTTCGACGTGCCCGCCGCGTTGCGCGATGCGTTCGCGTATCGGCCCGGCCAGTTCCTGACGCTGAACGTGCCATGCACGGACGCGACCGTCGCGCGCTGCTACTCGCTGTCGAGCGCGCCGGGCATCGACGCGGCGCCGAAGATCACCGTCAAGCGCGTGCGCGACGGCCGTGCGTCGAACTGGCTGTGCGACCGCATTCGCGCGGGCGATGCGCTCGACGTGCTGCCGCCGGCCGGCGTCTTCACGCCGCGCTCGCTCGACGGCGACCTGCTGCTGTTCGCGGGCGGCAGCGGCATCACGCCGGTGCTGTCGATCCTGAAATCGGCGCTCGTGCACGGACGCGGGATGCTGACGCTGATCTATGCGAACCGCGACGAGCGCGCGGTGATTTTCCGCGACGAACTGCGGCAGCTCGCGCACCGTCATCCGGGCCGCCTGCGCGTGATCCACTGGCTCGACAGCGTGCAGGGCGTGCCGCTGCAGCGGCATCTCGAGGAACTCGCGCGGCCGTTCAGCCAGCAGGAGACGTTCATCTGCGGGCCGGCGCTGTTCATGGAGAACGCGCTCGCCGCGATGCTCGGCCTCGGGCTGCCGCGTGCGCGCGTGCATGTCGAGCGCTTTGCGTCGCTGCCGGATGCGCCGGCGCAGGCCGATCCGGCGGCATCGACCGCAACGGCGGCGGCGTCCGGCGATGACGATCGCGACGGCGACGGTGAAGGCGCGGCGATCGAGACGGTGCTCGACGGCGAGGCGTTCGCGTTCGACAGCGCGCCCGGCGAAACGCTGCTCGACGCGATGCTGCGCGCCGGCCTGCCTGCGCCGAATTCCTGCCGGATGGGGCAGTGCGGCGCGTGCATGTGCCGCGTCGAACGCGGCGCGGTGACGCTCGACAGCAACCACGTGCTCGACGACGACGAGATCGCGGCGGGCTGGACGCTCGCCTGCTGCGCGCGGCCCGCGAGCGACGCGCTGCGCGTGGTGTTCCCCGATTGAGCCGCGACGTGTCGATGGCACCGACGGCAACCCTGTTTCGACGCATATGACGATGGACAACGAAATCCTCACCACGCCCGCGCTGATCGCGCGGGCTGCCGCGCGCCACGGCGCGCATCCGGCGATCGAGTCGGAGCACGGCCGGCTGACCTACGCGGAACTCGATGCGGCGCGTCTCGAAGCGGCGCGCGCGCTGCTCGCGAGCGGCATCGACGCCGGCGATCGGATCGCCGTATGGGCGCCGAACCTGCCGCAATGGATCGTCGCGGCGCTGGCGATCCACACCGTCGGCGCGATCCTCGTGCCGGTCAACACGCGGATGAAGGGCATGGAAGTGGGCGGTATCCTGCACGACGGCGGTGCGCGGTTGCTGTTCTGCTGCGGCACCTTCCTCGGCGAATCCTATCCGGCGCTGCTCGCGCCGCACCGGCCCGCGACGCTCGAACGCGTCGTCGTGTTCGACGGCGAGCCGCCGTCCGGCGCGCACGATGAAACCTGGAATGCATTCCTCGCGCGCGGCGCGGCGGTGCCGCTCGCCGCCGCGCGCGAGCGGGAGGCGCAGGTGACGCCGGATACCGTGATGGACCTGATGTTCACGTCCGGCACGACGGGCCGCCCGAAGGGCGTGATGACCGCGCACGGGCAGAACCTGCGCGCCGCGCAGGCGTGGGCGACGATCGCCGGCGTGCGCCGGGACGACCGCTACCTGATCGTCAATCCGTTCTTCCATACGTTCGGCTACAAGGCCGGCTGGCTCGCCGCGCTGTCGAGCGGCGCGACCGTGCTGCCGCATCTCGTGTTCCAGCCGGCCGACGTCTTGCGCCGCATCGCCGACGAACGCGTGTCGGTGCTGCCCGGCCCGCCGACGCTGTACTACGCGCTGCTCGATGCGCCCGATCGCGCGACGCGCGACCTGTCGTCGCTGCGGATCGCGGTGACGGGCGCGGCCGCGATCGCGCCGAGCCTGATCGAGCGGATGCGCGCCGAGCTCGGCTTCGAGACCGTGCTGACCGGCTACGGATTGACCGAATCGTGCGGGTTCGCGACGCTGTGCCGCCACGGCGACGACGCGGAGACGGTCGCCTGTACGTCGGGCCGCCCGATGCCGGGTGTCGAGCTGCGCATCGCGGGGCCGGACGGCGCGGCGCTCGGGCCGGACGAGACCGGCGAGATCTGGGTGCGCGGCTACAACGTGATGCGCGGCTACTTCAACCAGCCGGATGCGACGCGCGAAGCCGTCGACGCCGACGGCTGGCTGCATACCGGCGACCTCGGCTGTGTCGACGCGAACGGCAACCTGAAGATCACCGACCGGATCAAGGACATGTTCATCGTCGGCGGCTTCAACTGCTATCCGGCCGAGATCGAGCGGCTGCTGGCCGCGCATCCGGCGATCGCGCAGGTCGCGCTGGTCGGCGTGCCCGATACGCGGCTCGGCGAGGTCGGACATGCGTATGTCGTGTTGCGTCCCGGCGCGCACACCGACGCCGACGCACTGAACGACTGGGCGCGCAGCAACATGGCGAACTACAAGGTGCCGCGGCATTTCACGTTCGTCGAACAACTGCCGACGAGCGCGGCCGGCAAGGTGCTGAAGTACCGGCTGCGCGCGGGCACCGAAGCGGCGGCCTGAACGCCGGCGCACGCCACGAAATCAACGGGACGAACGCATGAACGACAACGGATTTCCGCAGGGCGCGGTACTCGTGTTCGGCGGCAGCGGCGGAATCGGACAGGGCGTCGCGCTCGAATTCGCGCGTGCCGGCGTGCCGGTCGCGCTCGGTTACCGCAGCAAGGCCGAGGTGGCCGAGCGCGTCGCGCGCGAGGTGCGCGCCGCAGGCGTCGCGGCCACCACGCATTGCGCGGACGTGACCGCTCCCGCGCAGATCGATGCCGCGCTCGCGGCCGCGATCGGCGCGCACGGCCGCGTGCACACGATCGTGTGGGCGGCCGGCCCGTTCGTGAACCAGCGTCGCATCGGCGACATGACGCACGACGACTGGCGTCGCGCGATCGAGGTCGAGACGGTCGGCTTCTTCAATGCGGCGAAGGCCGCGTTGCCGCATTTCCGTGCGTCGGGCGGCGGGTCGTTCGTCACGCTCGGCTCGGCCGGGCATCTGCGCTGGCCGGATCGCGACGGATTGTCGGTCGCGCCGAAGGCGGCGAACGAGGCGCTGGTGAAGGGGCTCGCGCGCGAGGAAGGCCGTCACGAGATTCGCGCCAACTCGATCCTGGTCGGCGTGATCGAGGCCGGGATGTTTCCGGTGCTGCTCGAACAGGGGCAGTTCGACCAGGCGTGGATCGACGACACGCAGAAGATGCTCGCGCTCAAGCGCTGGGGGAAGGCGCACGATATCGGGCGTGCGGCGGTGTTCCTCGCGTCGGATCGCGCGAACTACATCACGGGGCAGCAGTTGAACGTCTCGGGCGGGTACGGGTTGTAGCGGATGCGCGGAGCCCGCTCGGGAGAGCGGGCCCGGCAGACGAACGTTCGGTTGCTTTCGGCGCCGAATCCGCCGTATCGATCCCGGATCTTCGCGCCGCAGGCGCCCGGGAGCGACTGCCCGCATGCATGCGTCGAAGCGCATGAACGGCCGTCTCGGCGGCAACTGGTTGCGCGCGCACCGTCCTCGGTATTCACCCTGATCCGCGCTGCGCGCTTCTCGTATCCTGACCACGCGCGACTCGCGCGAGGTCACGTCGATGAAACATTTCCTGCCATGCGTGACGTCACACGTGCTTGCACGCCGTTGCGATGTCGCGCGTGCCGACAGCCGCGCGTGCTTGCCCGTCGCGCGTCGCGGCACCCGATGCATCGCTCCGCTGCATCGGGCACGGTGCTGACGTGCCGAAAACAGATGCGTTCCTGAAACATTTCCGTCGATTCTCCCCCGCATCACCGCGGACGTTTGGCCGCGACGCTTGTCCCGTGCCGGTTCGCGCCGCATGGCACATGCCTTGCGGTTAGGTCGGGGCCGCTCGACACAATCGCGACTGATGGCAACGACAAATCGCGGGAGCGGTACGTAACGACATCGAAATATCGGGGATCGGATCGAGCCGCGGGATAGCGGCCCGTCGTGCCGGACACGCTGCGTCGTATCGGCGACACGCACGGGCATCGTACGCTCGATCCGTCAAACAGCAAGCTTGCTTGCAAGATGTCGTGCCGGGGGACCCGCCGCGCGTGGCGACATGCGCTGCACGTGGCGGGTCGGCGCGCCCGGCACATGTCGGGGGGGGACGCCCGTGAAAATGACAATGAACCAATGGGCAGCGCTGGCACTGGGGTTCGCGGCCGGCGCGCACGCGCAGGAAATCTACCTGCAGGGCGGCACGCAGGGCGTCGGCATCGGCGCGGCAGTGAGCTTCAATTCGGTGCTGGGCGCGCACGCGGATTTCAACGCGATCAATCTGACGCATGACTTCACGGTGGCCGGCAACCGCTACCAGGACGACATCAAGTTGCGGCAAGGCGGCCTGTATGCGGACATCTTTCCGTGGCGCGGCAGCGGCTTTCGCGCGACGATCGGATTGCGCTTCAACGACGACGATATCCGCGGCGTGTCGGTGCCCACCGACGGGACCTACGTGTTCGCCGGCAAGCGTTTTCCGGCGCTGCCGGGGATGTACGCGGTCGCGGAGGCACGCTATCCGACCGTGATGCCGTATGTCGGGATCGGCTACGGGCACCGGCCGGCGTCGAAGGGGCTCGGTTTCGTCGCCGACCTGGGCGTCGCGTACGGCATCCCGCGCTGCTCGTACACGCTGTCGCCGCAACTCGCCGCCGCGGCCGGACCGCAGAAGAGCCAGATTCTGACCGCCAGCGGCCTCGACGAACTGAACCGCGTGATGTCGCGGTATCGGTGGTACCCGGTGCTGCAGATCGGGATCTCGTACCGGTTTTGAGCGGGACGTGCATTACGGCACGGCCGCGCGACGCCCGCGCGGGTTCGGCCGTCAGGCGTGCCGGGCTGCGCCTATACTTCACCGAACAAAACGCGCGGGGTGGTCGATGGAGACGGTACGCAGATCGGACGATCGTGCCGGCGATGCGCGGCGCGTCGGAACGTATGCCGTTGCGGCGCTTGCGCTGCAGATCGTCTTCCTCGCCGTCTGGGTGATCCGCTATTACCTGTTGCACGACCGGTCCGCGCCGATGGTCGGGTCGGACTTCGCGATATTCTGGGCGACGGCCCGGGTTGCGCTCGAGCATGGCCCGACGGCGATCTTCTCGCCGCAATGGATCCAGCCGATCGAGGCGGCGCTCCGGCCGTTCGACGATTTCGCGCCGTGGCCGTATCCGCCGACCTTTCTGCTCGTCGTCGTCCCGTTCGGCTTGCTGCCGTTCGCGAGCGCCGTCGTGCTGTTCGGCCTACTGTCGATCGGCTGCTACGCGCTGGTCGTGGCGCGGTTGACGCGTTCGCTCGACAGTCAGTGGCGGCTGGCGGTCGCCGCGTTTCCGGGACTGATCGGCGCCGTCCTTACGATGCAGAATGCGTTCCTGACCGTCGCGGCGGCCGGCGCGGCGCTGCTGCTGCTCCGGTCGCGCCCGGTCGTCGCGGGGGCATGCATCGCGCTCCTGATGGTGAAGCCGCAATACGGCGTGCTGTTCCCGCTGGCCCTGATCTGCGGGCGGCACTGGAAAGTGCTGGTCTCGGCGGGCATGTTCAGTGCGGCGATCGTCGCGGCATCGGCGGCCGTATTCGGATGGCGGGCGTGGACCGCGTTCTTCGCGTTCCTGCCGACCTTCAACCGCGGCGTGATCGAGTACGGCGAAACGTTCTGGCGCGGCATGCCGTCGATGGTGGGGGGCGCGCGGGCCGCGGGCCTGCCGGTCCGGATCGCGTACGGCCTGCAAATGTGCGTTGCGATGGCGGCCGCCGCGGCCGTCGCGTATGTGTGGATTCGCGCGGCGCGCTTCGAATTGCGTGCGGCCGCACTCGCCACGGCGACGCTGCTCGTGCAACCGTACTACATGTATTACGACCTGATGTGGCTGGTGTTGCCGCTGACCTTCCTGTTGCTCGACTGTCGGAACGTCCGGCCGGACCGGCTCGAGACGGTCGTCGTGGCGCTCGCCTGGATCGCGCCGGCCCAGGCGTTCGTTGCAGTCATTACCGGTGCGACGTGGCCGGTCGCGCCGGCGATTCTGGTCGCCGTGCTGGCGATGGTCGTGCGGCGCGCGTCGGAGTCGATTCCGACGAAAGCCCGGAACGACGCCGCAAGCCGTTGATACAGTGACTCCGGTCGCCGCGGCCGGAGTCCCGTTGCGAGCACTTGTCAGCGAATGGCCATTCGGCCGTCTTTTTCATCGTCCCGATCCGGCTTACCTTGCACGACAGCAGTTCGACGCGTCCGGCCGGCGGCGCAACGTGGGCGGGTTCCCGTCGCCCGCTGCCGCCGGCCGACGCCGACACCCGGCTTCCGTCCGATCACAACGATGATAGCAATGCTTGCAATTCACCGCGTTGGCGCTATCATTGATAGCAATCTGGATGGAGGGACTCATGGCAAATCTTCTGGTGCGTAACGTGGATGACAGTATCGTTCAGAGCCTTCGAGAGCAGGCTGCGGCCAACGGCAGGAGTGCCGAGGCCGAACATCGGGCCATTCTGGCCGATGCGCTCGGCCGGCCGAAGCGAAGGACATTCGCGCAAGTGCTGATGAGCATGCCGGACGTCGGCGAAGACGCGGATTTCCAACGTGTTCAGGATTCCGGCGAGGTCAGGCGTGTTTTTGATTGATACGAACGTCATCAGCGAGATCAGGAAGGGCAAGCGAACCAACCGCGGCGTGCGCGCGTTCTTCAGGCAGGCCGAGGCCGACGCGAGCCCGCTTTACCTGTCGATCGTCACGGTGGCCGAACTTCGGCGCGGCGTCGATCTGATCCGCCATCGCGGCGATCATCCGCAGGCGTCGGCGCTCGAGGCATGGATGGCGACGATTCTGTCCGGCTATGCGTCGAACATCCTGCCGGTCGATCTCGAGACCAGCCAGATGTGGGGCCATTTGCGCGTGCCCGATCCGGCCCACGCACTCGACAAGCTGATCGCGGCCACCGCGCTGATCAACGATCTCACGGTCGTCACGCGCAATGTCGACGATTTCGCCCGCACCGGCGTCCGGCTGCTGAACCCGTTCGAGTGAGCCGGGTTGCCGCGTCGCGGCAATCCGCCATCGCTTCCCGCCTTCTTCCCTTGCGTGTTCTCCGTCGCGCATCGCCCGCTTGCAGCCCGTATCGCCGGGCTTTAGCGCGCGTCCGATTCCCGGTCCTCTCCCGGCCGGCGTCGTCCTAAAAGACCCGTCCGCTCTCGTCCCAACAGACGATGTGACGCCATCCCCGACCGGCCAGAATCCTTTCACGAACAATGGATTCTGAACCTGGAGGAGGCCGACATGATCGATGTCCGTGCGCTCGGCTACGTCGTCGTCGAGGCGACCCGCGTCGATGCGTGGCGCCGCTACGCGGAAGACGTGCTGGGCATGCAGGTGCTCGACGCGCCCGACGGCGCGCTGTACCTGAAGATGGACGAGCGCGATTTCCGCTACGTGATCGTCCCCGGTGCGACCGATCGCTATTTCGCGTCGGGCTGGGAACTGCCCGACGGCGCCGCGTTCGACGCCGCGCTGACGGCACTGCGGCAGGCGGGTGTCGAGGCCGTGCGCGCCACGCGCGACGAAGCCGCGCTGCGCCGCGTGCAGGCGATGGCGTGGTGCACCGACCCGTCCGGCAACCGCCACGAGTTGTACTGGGGCGCGCGCTGCGACTTCCGCCGTTTCGTGTCGCCGCTGGGCGTCGCGCGCTTCGTCACCGGCGACATGGGGCTCGGCCACGCGGTGCTGCCCGCGCCGCAGTTCGACGCGACCGACGCGTTCGTGCGCGGCGTGCTCGGCTTCGAGCTGTCCGACATCTACCGCGTGAAGTTCACGCCGGACCCCGCCGAACCCGAGAAGCGCATTCACTTCATGCACTGCCGCAACGCGCGCCATCACAGCCTCGCGCTGTTCGAGATGGCGGTGCCGTCGGGCTGCGTGCACGTGATGGCCGAAGTCGACTCGATGGACGAAGTCGGCCGCGCGCTCGATCGGGTCGCCGCGCACGACGTGAAGATGTCGGCGACGCTCGGCCGCCACTGCAACGACCAGATGATTTCTTTCTACATGAAGACCCCCGGCGGCTTCGATCTCGAATACGGCTTCGGCGGCCTCACGGTCGACTGGTCGAAGCACGCGGTGTTCGAGGCCACCAAGGTGAGCCAGTGGGGCCACGATTTCAGCATCGGATACCGGTAAGCCAGCACGATGACGATGAAACCTCTCGATAAGACGATGTCCGCGCGCGACGTGGTCGCGCAACTCGCCGACGGCATGACGATCGGCATCGGCGGATGGGGGCCGCGGCGCAAGCCGATGGCACTGGTGCGCGAGATCGCGCGCTCGAACCTGAAGGACCTGACGATCGTCGCGTACGGCGGCGCCGACATCGGCCTGCTGTGCGCGGCCGGCAAGGTGCGCAAGGCGGTGTTCGGCTTCGTGTCGCTCGACGTGATTCCGCTCGAGCCGCATTTCCGCCGGGCCCGCGAACAGGGCCGCGTCGACGTGCTGGAACTCGATGAAGGGATGCTGCAGCTTGGCCTGCGCGCGGCCGCCGCGCGCCTGCCGTTCCTGCCGACGCGCGCCGGTCTCGGCACCGCGCTGCTCGATCACGCGCCGCAGCTGCGCACGGTGCAATCGCCGTACGACGACGGCGAAACGCTGCTCGCGATGCCGGCGATCGAACTCGACGTCGCGCTGCTGCACGTGAACGCGGCCGACCGGATGGGCAACACGCGCATCGACGGTCCCGATCCGTTCTTCGATGCGTGGATGGCGCGCGCCGCGCAGCGCTGCTACGTGTCGGCGGAAACGGTCGACGCGTCGCTCGCGAGCGACGACCTCGACGCCGCGCGCCGCAATCCGTTCGAGCGCTCGCTCGTCACCGGCGTCGTGCACGCGCCGGGCGGCGCGCACCCGACGTCGTGCGGGCCGGACTACGGCTGGGACCTGCCGCACCTGCGCGCGTACTGCGCGAGCGCGGAAGACGATGCGAAGACGGCGGCTTACCTGCGCGACGTGGTCGGCCAGGACGAACGCCAGTATCTCGAAGGTGTCGGCGGGCTGTCGCACGTGACGACGCTGCCGTTGCCGATTCTGTAAAGGAGCGCCTGTGAGCGAATCTCTCGACCATTCCCTCGCGGAACTGATGATCGTCGCGTCCGCGCGACTCTGGCGCGACGACGGCGAAGTGCTGGCGACCGGCATCGGCACGGGCCCGCGGCTCGCGGCCGGCCTCGCGCGGCTCGCGTACAACAGCGGGCTGATGCTGACCGACGGCGAAGCGTATCTCGTCGAGGCGCCGATCCCGCTCGGGCCGCGTCCCGACGGCTATCGCGTGCAGGCGAGCGGCTGGATGACCTACGAGCGCGTGTTCGACTGCCTGTGGCACGGCCGCCGCCACGCGCTGGTGATGCCGACGCAGATCGACCGTTTCGGCCAGGCCAACATCTCGTGGCTCGGCGACGACTACGCGCGTCCGAAGACGCAGCTGCTTGGCGCGCGCGGCTTCCCCGGCAACTCGACGAACCACGCGAACTCGTTTTTCGTGAGCGGCCACGGCAAGCGCACGTTCGTCGCAGGCGAAGTCGACATGGTGTGCACGGTCGGCTACAACCCGGCGCGCCGGCTGCCCGGCATGAAGACCTTCGTCGACCTGCGCAGCATCGTCACCGACCTGTGCGTGATGGATTTCGGCGGGCCCGACCACGCGATCCGCGTGCGTTCGCTGCATCCGGGCGTGAGCTTCGACGAGGTGCAGGACGCGACCGGCTTCCCGCTGATCGCCGCGCCCGACCTCGGCACGACGGCCGCGCCGAATGCGGAAGACCTGCGCATCGTGCGTGCGCTCGACCCTCACAACCTGCGCGCGACGATCGTGCGCAACAATCCGGCGCCGCGCCGCGGATGAGGTCCGACATGGAAGCGACCCAGATGACGTTCGGCGACGGTGTCGTCGACTACGCGGTCGAGGACGGCATCGCGACGATCACGATGAACCGTCCCGAGTATCACAACGCGCAGAACTCGAAGATGACGTATGCGCTCGACGCGGCGTTCCGGCGCGCGGCGCACGACGACGCGGTGAAGGCGATCGTGCTCGCGGGCGCAGGCAAGCATTTCTCGGCGGGTCACGACATCGGCACGCCGGGCCGCGACATCCACGAGTCGTTCGACCGCGCGTCGCTGTGGTACGACCACGTCGACAAGGAAGGCGGCGAATTCCTCTATGCGCGCGAACAGGAGGTGTACCTCGGGATGTGCCGGCGCTGGCGCGACCTGCCGAAGCCGACCATCGCGATGGTGCACGGCGCGTGCATCGCGGGCGGGCTGATGCTCGCGTGGGTGTGCGACCTGATCGTCGCGTCGGAGGATGCGTTCTTCGCGGATCCGGTCGTGCGGATGGGGATTCCCGGCGTCGAGTATTTCGCGCATGCGTACGAGCTGAACCCGCGCATCGCGAAGGAGTTCCTGTTCCTCGGCGAGCGGATGCCGGCCGAGCGCGCGTATCAGATGGGCATGGTCAACCGCGTGGTGCCGCGCGAGCGGCTGCGCGATGCAACCTACGCGATCGCCGCGAAGATCGCGACGATGCCGCGCCTCGGCCTCACGCTGACCAAGCAGGCGCTGAACCACGTCGAGGAACTGCAGGGCAAGCGCGCGGCGATGGACGCGGCATTCGCATGGCACCACTTCGCGCATGCGCACAACGAGCTCGTCAGCGGCGACCGCCTCGGCGGTTACGACGCCCGCAAGATGGCCAGCTCGCAGCGCAAGCCCGAACCGGCCGACGGCGAAGCGCAGGCCGATGCGGCACCGGCCGCCGTCAACGGAGCCGCCGCATGAGCACGACGTTGCATACGCCGCTGTGCGACCTGCTCGGCTGCCGCTACCCGATCGTGCAGACCGCGATGGGCTGGGTGGCCGACGCGCGGCTCGTTGCGGCGACCGCCAACGCGGGCGGCTTCGGCTTTCTCGCCGGCGCGACGCTCGAACCCGAGCAGGTCGAGGCCGAGATCCTGAAGGTGAAGTCGCTGACCGACAAGCCGTTCGGCATCAATTTCCACATGTTCCAGAAGAACGCCGCACAGGTGGTCGATCTCGCGATCAAGCACCAGCTGCGTGCGGTCAGTTACGGCCGCGGGCCGGACGCGAAGACGATCCGACGCTTCAAGGACGCCGGCATCGTCTGCATGCCGACCGTCGGCGCGCCGAAGCACGCGTCGAAGGCGGTCGAGCTAGGCGCGGACATCGTGACGGTGCAGGGCGCGGAAGGCGGCGGCCACACGGGCTCGGTGCCGACCACGCTGCTGCTGCCGAAGGTGCTCGACGCGGTGCGGGTGCCGGTCGTCGCGGCCGGCGGATTCTTCGACGGCCGCGGGCTGGCGGCCGCGCTCGCGTATGGCGCAGCCGGCATCGCGATGGGCACGCGTTTCCTGATGAGCGCCGAATCGCCGGTGCCGCGCGAAACGCTCGACCGCTACGTCGCGGTCGGCGATCCGGCGCGGATCCGCGTTTCGGACGCGCTCGACGGGCTGCCGCAACGGATGATCGACAACCCGTACCTGCTGAAGCTCGAACGCTTCGGCCCGCTGCGCCGCACGTGGTTCGCGCTGAAGACGGCCGAAGCGTGGCGCCGCCAGAACGGGCTGAGCACGGGCGACATGCTCGGCCTCGCGATCAAGGCGCTGCGCTCGCACGACTACACGGCGAGCCAGACGCTGATGGCCGCGAACGCGCCGTTCCTGATCCAGCGCGCGATCGTCGAGGGGCGGCCGGACGAAGGCGTGCTGCCGAGCGGCCAGGCGGCCGCGATGATCGGCGCGATCGAATCGTGCGACGCGCTGATCGCGCGGATCGTCGCGGAAGCCGGCGAGCGGCTCGACGCGCTGGCCGCATTGCGCGGCGCGACCGCGGCACAGGCTGCGTAAAAAACATCACAGGGAGGCTTTGGAGATGACTGCATCCAATCAACCGGGCGGCGCGACGCCGTTCCGGATCGAGCGCGCCGACGGCATCGCCGAACTGGTGATCGCTCATCCGCCCGTGAACGCGCTTGATGCGCAGGGCTGGCATGCACTCGCGCGCGCGCTCGACGCGCTCGGCGAGGACGACGACGTGCGCGTGATCGTCGTGCGCGGCGAAGGCCGCGGCTTCTGCGCTGGCGTCGACATCAAGGAACTCGCCGCGCATCCGGAGCGGATCGTGTCGGTCAACGCCGGCAACTACGAGACGTTCCGCGCGGTGCACCGCAACCCGAAGCCGGTGATCGCGGCCGTGCACGGTTTCGTGCTCGGCGGCGGGATCGGCATCTGCGGCGCGGCGGACATCGTCGTCGCGGCCGACTGCGCGCGCTTCGGCGTGCCGGAGATCGACCGTGGCGCGATGGGCGGCGGCGCGCATCTGCAACGACTGTTCGGTGTGCAGAAGGTGCGCGCGATGTACTTCACCGGCGACATGATCGACGCAGCCGAAGCGTACCGGCTCGGCGCGGTCGAGCAGGTCGTGACGCGCGACGCGTTGCGCGACGCGGCGCTCGCGATAGCGCGCAAGATCGCGGAGAAAAGCCCGGCGATGGTGCGGCTCGCGAAGGAGGCGCTGAACGGCGTCGAGGACGGCGATCTCGAAGACAAATACCGCTGGGAGCAGGGCTTCACGCTGCAGGCCTACATGACGAACGACTCGACAGAAGCGCGCGCCGCATTCGTCGAGAAGCGCGACGCACGGTTCGACGCGCAGGCAGGCGTCGAGGAGGCACGCGCATGAACCTGACCTATACGCCGCAACAGCAGGCGTTCCGCGCGGAAATCCGCGCATGGCTCGCCGCGCACGTGCCGCGCGAGCGGCTGCCGAGCTTCGATACCGAGGAAGGTTTCGCCGCGCACCGCGAATGGGAGCGCACGCTGCACTCGGGCCGCTGGAGCATGGTCACGTGGCCGCGCGAACTCGGCGGGCGCGGCTGCGACCTGATCGAGTGGCTGATTTTCGAAGAAGAGTACTGGCGCGCCGACGCACCGATGCGCGTGAACCAGAACGGCATCTTCCTGCTCGGCCCGACGCTGATGGACTTCGGCACCGACGCGCAGAAGGCGCGCTTCCTGCCCGCGATGGCGGCCGGCGAGCACGTGTGGGCGCAGGGCTGGTCGGAGCCGAACGCGGGTTCGGACATGGCAGCGATCCGCACGACGGCGATCCGCATCGGCGACGAATACGTGCTCAACGGCCAGAAGATCTGGTCGACCCGCGCGGTGTGGGCCGACTGGCTGTTCGGGCTGTTCCGCAGCGATCCCGAATCGTCGCGTCACCACGGGCTCACGTTCCTGATGGTGCCGCTGTCCGCGCCGGGCATCACGGTGCGTCCGATCCGCCAGCTCAACGGGCAGACGGGCTTCGCGGAGATTTTCTTCGACGACGTGCGCGTGCCGGTCGAGAACCGCCTCGCGGCCGAAGGCGCGGGCTGGCAGGTCGCGATGGCGACGGCCGGCTTCGAGCGCGGGCTGATGCTGCGTTCGCCCGCGCGGTTCCAGCGCACCGCGCAAGCGTTGCGCGACCTGTATCTCGCGCACCGCGACAGCGCGGATCGCGACCCGACGCTGCGTGAACGCGTGGTCGCCGCGTGGATGGACGCGCAGGCGTACGCGCTGTCGACCTATGCGACCGCAAGCCGGCTGCTGAAGGGCGGCCACATCGGCGCGGAGTCGAGCACCAATAAGGTGTTCTGGTCGGAGCTCGACCTGCGGATGCACCAGACCGCACTCGACATTCTCGGCGCGCACGGCGAGGTCGTCCCGCAGACGGCCGCGCAGCACGCGACGCTCGGCCACTGGCTCGACGGCTTCCTGTTCGCGCAGGCCGGCCCGATCTACGCGGGCACCAACGAGATCCAGCGCAACATCGTCGCCGAACGGATGCTCGGCATGCCGCGCGCGTAAGCGCGCCGGCGATTCCCTCACTGAACGGACATCGTATGGATTTCGTATTCGATGAAGACCAGGAAGCGCTCGCGGACAGCGTGAAGCGCCTGCTGATGACCGAGATGACCCCGGAGCTGATCCGCGAGCTGTGGGCCACGCCGAGCGGCCGCTCCGACGCGCTGTGGTCGCTGTTCGCGTCGCAGGGGCTGACCGCCGTGTCGGTGCCCGAAGCGCACGGCGGCCTCGGCCTGACCGAAGCGGAATGGGCGCTGCTCGCGCAGACCTACGGCTATTTCGGCAGCCCGGAGCCGCTGCTCGACACGGCGCTGGTATCGGCCGGCGTGCTCGCGCGGCTGCCCGCCAGCGGCTGGCGCGACGCGCTGCTGCGCGACATCGCCGAAGGGCGCGCGCGTGTCGCGTTCGTGCATCCGGTGAACCCGTATGCGGCCGACGTGCACGTCGCGCAGGCGCTGCTCTGCGAGCACCGCGGCGAGCTGCACCGCGTCGATCCCGCGCAGTGCGCGTGGCGCGCGGTCGACAGCGTCGACCCGTCGCGGCGCCTGTTCACGCTCGACTGGGAACCGTCGGCGGCCACGCGCATCGCGGGCGCCGACGAAGCCGCGCCGCTGCTCGACCGCGCGCTCGACCACGGCGCGTTCGCGGTGGCCGCGCAATTGCTCGGCCTCACGCAACGCGTGCTCGACGTCGCGATCGACTACAGCGCGCAGCGCAAGCAGTTCGGCAAGGCGATCGGTTCGTACCAGGCGCTCAAGCACCTGCTCGCCGACGTCGCGATCCGCTACGAGTTCGCGCGGCCGGTGGTTGCGCGCGCGGCTCAAGCGATCGCCGACGATCACCCGCAGCGCGCGGTGCTGGTGTCGCACGCGAAGCTCGCGGCGAGCGCCGCCGCGCAGCTGGCCGCGCGCCACACGATGCAGGTTCACGGCGCGATCGGCTACACGTGGGAGCTCGACCTGCAGATCTTCATGAAGCGGATCTGGGCGCTCTCCGGCAGCTGGGGCGACACCGCGTTCCACAAGGCCCGCGTGGCCGACGCGATCCTCGGCGACGCATTGCCGATCGGCCCCGCGCAGACCTTCGACTTCGAGGAGACCAATCAATGAAACAAGCCTATATCGTCGACGCGCTGCGCACGCCGACCGGCCGCCGCAAGGGCGGGCTCGCACACGTGCACGCGGCAGACCTCGGCGGCTTCGTGCTGAAGACGCTCGTCGAACGCAACGCGATTCCGGCCGACGAATACGACGACGTGGTGTTCGGCTGCGTCGACACGATCGGCCCGCTCGCGGGCAACATCGCGCGCACCTGCTGGCTCGCGGCCGGGTTGCCGCTGCAGGTGCCGGGCGTGACGGTCGATCGCCAGTGCGGCTCGTCGCAGCAGGCCGTGCACTTCGCCGCGCAGGCCGTGATGAGCGGTGTGCAGGACGTGGTGGTTGCGGGCGGCGTGCAGACGATGACGCAGATCCCGATCTCGTCCGCGATGACGAGCGCGGTGTCGCTGGGCTTCAACGACCCGTTCTCGGGCAGCACCGGCTGGCGCGCGCGCTTCGGCGATGCGCCGGTGTCGCAGTTCGTCGCCGCGCAGCGGATCGCCGATCACTGGAACCTGTCGCGCGACGCGATGGAACGCTATGCGCTGGAAAGCCATCGCCGCGCGGTGGCGGCGATCGAGGCCGGCCATTTCAAGCGGGAAATCGTGCCGCTCGAAGGCGTGCAGCACGATGAAACGCCGCGCCCCGACACGTCGCTCGACAAGATGGCGACGCTCGAACCGCTGATGCCGGGCGGCTCGCTGACGGCCGCCGTCGCGAGCCAGACCTGCGATGCGGCCGCGGCGCTCTTGATCGTGTCGGAAGATGCGCTGAAGCGCTACGGGCTCACACCGCGCGCGCGCATTCATCACCTGAGCGTGCTCGGCGACGATCCGCTGTGGATGCTCACCGCGCCGATCCCGGCGACCAAGGCCGCGCTGAAGAAGAGCGGGCTCGACTGGGCGCAGATCGACGTCGTCGAGATGAACGAGGCGTTCGCGTCGGTCGCGCAGGCCTGGCTTGCCGACACGCGCTTCCCGCACGAGAAGACCAACCCGAACGGCGGCGGCATCGCGCTCGGCCATCCGCTCGGCGCGACCGGCGCGCGACTGATGACGACGCTGCTGCACGAACTGGAACGCACTGGCGGACGTTACGGAATGCAGACGATGTGTGAAGGCGGTGGTCTCGCGAACGTCACGATCATCGAGCGCCTGTGAGCGCGTCACTTTCACGATCTCTCGATCCAGGAGGCACCAGCATGGGAATCTGTAACGGACGCACCGTCATCATCACCGGCGCCGGCGGCGGGCTCGGGCGCGAATACGCGCTCGCGTTCGCGGCCGAGGGCGCGGCGGTCGTCGTCAACGACATCCGGCACGAGGCAGCGCAGGCCGTGTGCGACGAGATCGCACGACGCGGCGGCCGCGCGCTCGCGAATTCGGACGACATCACCAGGATCGACACCGCGCAGCGGATCGTCGACGCCGCACGTGAAGCATTCGGCGACGTGCACGTGCTGGTCAACAACGCAGGCATCTGCCGCGACAAGATGTTCACCAGCATGACCGAAACCGACTGGGACGACGTGATGCGCGTACACCTGCGCGGCCACTTCTGCCTGTCGAGCGTGCTGGCACGTGTATGGCGCGACGCCGCGAAGGCCGGCCATCCGGTCGACGCGCGCATCGTCAACACGAGCTCCGGCGCCGGGCTGCAAGGCTCGATCGGCCAGTCGAACTACGGCGCGGCGAAGGCCGGCATCGCGGCGCTCACGCTGATGCAGGCGGTCGAACTGCAGCGCTACGGCGTGCGCGTGAACGCGCTCGCGCCGGCCGCGCGCACGTCGATGACCGAAGGCGTGTTCGCCGACATGATGAAGAAGCCCGAGGACGGCGGCTTCGACTATTTCGATCCGGCCAACGTCGCGCCGCTCGTCGTGTGGCTCGGCAGCGCGCTGTCGGCCGACGTGACGGGCCAGGTGTTCGAGGTCGCGGGCGGGATGATCGCGGTGGCCGAGGGCTGGCGCACCGGCCCGAGCGTCGATCGCGGCGCGCGCTGGGCGCCGGCCGAGGTCGGCCCGGCGGTCGCGCGGCTGCTCGCCGATGCGCGGCCCGCGCAGCGCGTGTACGGGAGCTGACGATGGATCTGGCGCTCACCGACGAACAGGCGATGATCCGCGACGCGGCAGCCGACGTGCTCGCCGAGCGCAGCGCGTCGGCCGACGTGCGTCGCGCGATCGAACAGGCGGCCGGCCGCGACGACGCGCTGTGGGCCGCGCTCGCGGGCGAGCTGGGCTGGAACGCGCTGGCGCTGCCGGAGGCGGCGGGCGGGATGGGGCTCGGCGCGGTCGAACAGACGCTGTTGATGGAGCAGCTTGGGCGGCGCGTCGCGTGCGTGCCGTATTTTTCGACCGCGTGCCTGGCGGGCACCGCGCTGGCCGGCTGCGATACGCCGGGCGCGACCGGCTGGCTCGCGAAGCTGGCCGAAGGCGCGTGCAGCGCGACGCTGGCATTGCCGCTCGCGCTTCCGGCCGGCGCGGGTCAACTGCCGGTCGTCGCGGAAGAAGCGGCGGGGGGTTACGCGCTGTCCGGAACGATCGAGCAGGTGATCGACGGTGCGCGCGCCGACCTGCTGATGATCCCGGCACGGATCGCGAACGAAGGGCAGGCGATCGGGGTGTTCGCGATCGACGTCGCGACGGTGTCGGGCCTGTGCGTCACGCCGCTCGACACGCTCGACGCGACGCGGCCGATCGCGCGTGTCGTGCTCGACGAGGCCCGCGTGAGCCGCGATGTGTTGTTCGCGAGCGGCGGCGCTGCCGCGAAGTTGCTCGAACGCACCGCATGGTTCGCAGCGCTCGCGCTGGCCGCCGAACAACTCGGTGGCGCACAGCAATGCCTCGATCTCACGCTCGACTACACCGGCCAGCGCGTGCAGTTCGGCCGCGCGATCGCATCGTTCCAGGCCGTCAAGCACCGCTGCGCGCAGATGATGGTGCTGATCGAATCCGCGCGCTCGGCCGTGCTCGGCGCCGCCCACACGTGGGACGCGGAAGCCGGCAGCGGCACGCCCGGCGCTGCGCTGCGCGCCGACGTCGCGGCCGCAAAAGCCGCCGCCAACGATGCGTATGCGTTCTGCGCACAGGAGGCGATCCAGCTGCACGGCGGCGTCGGCTTCACGTGGGAATACGACCCGCATCTCTATTTCAAGCGCGCGCAGGCGTCGGGCGCGCAGTTCGGCAGCACGCCGCAACTGCTCGAATGGATCGCCAGCCAGGCGATCGACGGCGGCGCGTCGCGGCACGACGCGGTGCTCGCGTCGTCGCCGTCGGCTTCGATCGCCACGCGTTCGTCCGCCGCGCGCACCGGAGCCCTCCAATGAACAGCGAATCGCGCGAACAGCAATTGCGGCACGAAGTCGCCGACTGGGTGCAGTCGCACCTGACCGGCGAATTCGCGTGCCTGAAATACCGCGGCGGCCCCGGCGACGAGGAAGCGTTTCCCGAACTGCGCAAGGCGTGGGAACGGGAACTCGCGCAGGGCGGCTGGACCGGCCTCGGCTGGCCGACCGACGCGGGCGGCCGCGGCTTTTCGGTCGCCGAGCAGGTGATCTTCCACGAGGAATACGCGCGCGCCGGCGGCCCCGGGCGGATGGGGCACATCGGCGAAGGGCTGCTCGGCCCGACGCTCGTCGCGTGCGGCACCGACGACCAGCGCGCGCGCTTCCTGCCCGGAATTCTCGCCGGCACGCAGTTCTGGTGCCAGGGTTACTCGGAGCCGGGCGCGGGTTCGGACCTCGCGAACGTGCGCACGCGCGCCGAGCAGGACGCCGACGGTACCTGGCGCGTGCACGGCCAGAAGGTGTGGACGTCGCTCGCGCACGACTCCGACTGGATCTTCGTGCTCGCGCGCACCGATCCGGCGTCGAAGGGCAACAAGGGGCTGTCGTTCCTGCTGATGCCGCTCGACCAGCCGGGCATCGAGATTCGCCCGATCAAACAGCTCAACGGCGGCGCCGAATTCAACGAAGTGTTCTTCGACGGTGCGCGCGCGCAAGCATGCGATCTCGTCGGCGCGCCGGGCGACGGCTGGCGGATCGCGATGACGCTGCTCGGCTTCGAGCGCGGCATGTCGACGCTCGGCCAGCAGATGCAGTTCGTCCGCGAACTCGACTGGGTGATCGACGCCGCGCGCGAATCGGGCGCGGATCGCGACCCGGTGCTGCGCCAGCGGATCGGCCGCGCGTGGGCCGGGCTGCGCGTGATGCGCTACAACGCGCTGCGGATGCTGTCGGGCGCGGACGACGCGAACGGCGCCACCGCGCCGCTGCGCCGCGAGGCGCTGATCTACAAGTATTTCTGGTCGAACTGGCACCGCGACCTCGGCCAGCTCGCGATGGATGCGCTTGGGTCCCGCGCGAACGTGATCGATCCGGCCGACGAGAAGCTCACCCATCTGCAGCGCGTGTTCCTGTTCTCCCGTGCGGACACGATCTACGCCGGCACCAACGAAATCCAGCTGAACATCATGGCCGAGCGCGGGCTCGGCATGCCCAGGGAACCGCGAGGAAACGCATGACCGAACTCCAGATCCAGAAAGCGCCGGCGTACGTGCCGGGCCACCAGCTGCTCGCCGGCAAATCGGTGCTGATCACGGCCGCCGCCGGCGCCGGCATCGGCTTCGCGGCCGCGCGCCGCTGCGCGGAGGAAGGCTGCCGCGCGCTGTTCATCTCCGACATCCACGAGAAACGCCTCGAACAGGCCGTGGAGACGCTGCGCGCCGAAACGGGGCTGCAGCAGATCTACGGCCGCCTGTGCAACGTCGCGGTCGAGGACGACGTGCAGGCGCTCGTCGCGGAAGCCCAGGACAAGCTCGACGGCGTCGACGTACTGATCAACAACGCCGGGCTCGGCGGCGCGAAACGCATCATCGAAATGGACGATGCCGAATGGTCGCGGGTGATCGACATTAGCCTGACCGGGACGTTCCGGATGACGCGCGCGATGCTGCCGCACATGCAGGCCCGCGGCCGCGGCGCGATCGTCAACAACGCATCGGTGCTCGGCTGGCGTGCGCAGGCGGAACAGGCGCACTACGCGGCGGCGAAGGCGGGCGTGATGGCGCTCACGCGCTGCGCGGCGCTTGAGGCGTCGCCTTACGGGGTGCGCATCAACGCGGTCGCGCCGAGCATCGCGATGCACGATTTTCTGAAGAAGTCGGCCCCGGCCGACCTGCTGAATCAACTGGCGTCGCGCGAAGCCTTCGGGCGCGCCGCCGAAGTCTGGGAGGTCGCGAACGTGATGGTGTTCCTTGCAAGCGATTACGCGTCGTACATGACGGGCGAAGTGCTGTCGGTCAGCAGCCAGCACGCATGATGAGCGCGACCCTCGACCCCGTGCGCGCGACGCCCCGCGTGTTCGCGCATCCCGGCGAACTCGCGGCCGCCGTCGGCGACACGCTCGGCGCGAGCGCCTGGCTCGCGATCGACCAGATCCGCATCGACGGCTTCGCCGACGCGACGGGCGATCACCAGTGGGTACACGTCGACCCGGTGCGCGCGAAGGACGGCCCGTTCGGCGCGTGCATCGCGCACGGCTACCTGACGCTGTCGCTCGTCAATTATTTCCTGCCGCAGATCGTGCGCATCGACGGCGCGCGGCTCGGCGTCAACTACGGCTGCGACAAGATCCGCTTCCCGGCGCCGGTGAAGGTCGGCGCGCGCGTGCGCGGCGTCGGCGAGTTGCTGCGCGTCGAGCCGCTCGACGGCGGCGTGCAGGCGTGGGTCCGCGTGACCGTCGAGATCGAAGGCGAGGCCAAGCCCGGCTGCGTCGCCGACACGATCAGCCGCTACTACTTCTAGTTTCGATTCAGAGAGCCAGCTCATGGAAGACGCAGTCATCGTTTCCGTCGCACGCACGCCGATCGGCAAGGCGTTTCGCGGCATGTTCAACGACACCGAGGCGCCCGCGCTGGGCGGCCACGTCGTGCGCGCGGCGCTCGAACGCGCGGGCGTCGCGCCGGCCGACGTCGACGACGTGCTGATCGGCTGCGCCGCGCAGCAGGGCACGCAGGGTTACAACATCGGCCGCCTGTCGGCCGCGGCGGCCGGCTTGCCGGCGTCGGTGCCCGGGATGTCGATCGACCGCATGTGCTCGTCGGGCCTGATGTCGATCGCGAGCGCCGCGCGCAGCATCGGCGCGGGCGATGCGCGGATCGTCGTCGCGGGCGGCGTCGAATCGATCTCGCTCACGCAGAACAAGCACAAGAACGGCTACCGCGCGCGTTCGCAGGCCGTGCTCGACCATCAGCCTGCCGCGTACATCGCGATGATGGAAACGGCCGAGATCGTGTCGCGCCGTTACGGCATCTCGCGTGCCGCGCAGGACGAATTCGCGCTGCAGAGCCACCAGCGCACGGCCGACGCGCAGGCGGCCGGCCGCTTCGACGCGGAAATCGCGCCGCTCGACGTGCGGCGCGCGCTGTTCGACAAGGAAGGCAATCCGACCGGCCACGAAGCCGTCCGCGCGGCGCGCGACGAGGGCGTGCGCGCCGACACGACGGCCGAACGGCTCGCGGGGCTCAAGCCGTCGTGGAGCGGCGGCAAGGTCGTCGAGCAGGGCGAGTTTGTGACGGCCGGCAACGCGTCGCAGCTGTCGGACGGCGCGGCGGCGGTCGTCGTGATGTCGCGGGCCGAGGCGGAGCGTCGCGGACTGACGCCGCTCGGCACGTTCCGCGGGCTGGCCGTGGCCGGCTGCGAGCCGGACGAGATGGGCATCGGCCCGGTGTTCGCGATTCCGAAGCTGCTGGAACGTTTCGGGATGACCGTGCGCGACGTCGGGCTGTGGGAGCTGAACGAGGCGTTCGCGTGCCAGGCGCTGTATTGCCGCGACACGCTCGGCATCCCCGACGAGCGGCTGAACGTCGACGGCGGCGCGATCGCGCTCGGCCACCCGTTCGGGATGTCGGGCACGCGGATGACGATGCACGCGCTGCTCGAAGGCGCGCGCCGCGGCGTGCGGCATGCGGTCGTGACGATGTGCATCGGCGGCGGGATGGGTGCCGCCGCGCTGTTCGAGGTCGGCGCGTAACGACGCTCGAGCAAGGCTCACCGGCAGCCGAGCCGGCAGCCCGGTTCGGCTGCCATCCATTCGGGACCATTCGAGGCCGCGGCAACGACCGACGGCCCGGAGACTTGCAGCGGCAGGGCGAGCGCGTCGGCGCGGGCCCGGGCCGCTCGCAGAGAAGGAGACAAACCGATGAAACGTACTTTGCCAGGACTCGCGATGTCGGCGCTCGTGCTCGGCGCCGCGCTGTTCGCGTTCTCGCCGCGCCCGCTGCCGGCGTTCCCGGTCACCGCGATCCATGCGGACCGCCTGCAGATCAACGGGCTCGCCCGCGCCGGCACGCGCATCGTCGCGGTCGGCGAGCGCGGCGTGATCCTGTTGAGCGACGATGCGGGCGGCCGCTGGCGGCCGGCGTCGGTCACGCCGGACCAGGGATCGACGCTCACGCAGGTGAGCTTCGTCACGCCGACGCTCGGCATCGCCGTCGGTCACGACGGCCGGATCCTGCGCAGCGACGACGCGGGCGTGCACTGGCGCGAAGTTCATGGCGACAACGCGCATTCCGATCCGCTGCTGTCCGTGTGGGGAACCGCGAACGGCCCGCTGTTCGCGGCCGGCAGTTTCGGCCAGCTGCTGCGCTCGGACGATGCCGGGCTCACGTGGCAGCCGCTCAAGACGCCGGCGGGCGACCGCCACCTGAACGCGATCGTCGGCGACGGCCACGGCGACCTGCTGATCGCCGGCGAGAGCGGCACGCTGCTGCGTTCGACCGACAACGGCGAGAGCTGGGACAAGGTGCCGTCGCCGTACCAAGGCTCGCTGTTCGGCGCGCTGATGCTCGCGAACGGCGACTGGGTCGCATACGGCATGCGCGGCAACGTGTTGCGCAGCACCGATCGCGGCGCGACCTGGACGCACGTCGACAGCCACGTGCCGGTGTCGTATTTCGGCGCGACCCAGCTTGCCGATGGCGAACTCGTGCTGGTCGGGCAGGGCGGCGCGATCGTCGGGTCGCGCGACGGCGGCCTGACCTTCGACGTGCGCAAGCTCGGCGGCGTGCAGAGCCTCGCGGCCGTGCTCGACATGGGCCGCGGCGCGCTGCTGCTCGGCGGCGAGGCCGGCGTCGCGCCGCTCGCTGCGTCGCCGTCCTGATGCGCGGCGGCGCTGCCTGCCGCCGCCCGCATCGTCCGCATCGCCTGTTCCGTCCGTTCCGACACGAGAAATCCATGAACGACCTGTCACGCTCCACCGAAGCCGTTCCCGCGTCGCGCCTCGCCGCGTTCGTCGAGCGCTGCGCCGATACCATCATCCGGCAGCGCCGGCTGCTGATGCTGCTGTGCGTCGCGGTGACGCTCGCGCTCGGCCTGTCCGCGACGCGCCTGAAGCTCGATCCGGGCTTCAACAAGATGATCCCGATGCAGCACCCGTACATGCAGGTGTTCGAGCGCTATGCGGGCGCGTTCCCCGGCGCGAACACGATCCTCGTGAGCCTGCGCTGGAAGGGCGACAGCGACATCTACAACCAGACGTTCATGGACGCGCTGCGCCACGCGACCGACGACGTGTTCTTCATCCCCGGCGTGAACCGCTCGCGCGTGTTCTCGTTGTTCACGCCGAACGTCCACTACACCGAGGTGACGGAAGCCGGTTTTCGCGGCGACGTGGTCGTGCCCGGCCAGTTCTCGAGCGCGAACCCGGACGACCTCGCGAAGGTGCGCCGCAACGTCGCGCGCTCCGGGCAGATCGGCCGGCTGGTCGGCAACGACCTGAAGTCGGCGCTGATCCGCGCGGAGCTGCGCGAGACCGATCCGGCCACCGGCAAGCGGCTCGACTACAGCGCGGTGGCGCGCCAGCTCGAGGAAATCCGCGCGCGCTACGCGAAGCAGGGCATCGACGTGAACATCATCGGCTTCGCGAAGCTGGTCGGCGACGTCGAGGCCGGGATCGCCGGCGTGATGGCGTTCTTCGCGCTCGCGTTCCTCGTGACGGCTGCGCTGCTGTTCGCCTATACGCGCTCGCTGAAGACGACCGTGCTCGCGCTCGTCGTCGCGCTGCTGCCGGTCGTCTGGCTGCTCGGCGCGCTGCCGCTGCTCGGGCTCGGCATCGATCCGATGTCGATCCTCGTGCCGTTCCTGATCTTCTCGATCGGCGTGTCGCACGCGGTGCAGATGACCAATGCGTGGAAGCAGGCGCTGGTGCACGGCGCATCGTCGGCGGAGGCCGCGCGCGACGCGTTCCGCAAGCTGTTCGTGCCGGGCACGGTCGCGCTGCTGACCAACGCGCTCGGCTTCATGGTGATCATGCGGATCAAGATCGACATCGTGCGCGAGCTCGGCATCACCGCGTGCCTCGGCGTGCTGCTGATGATCGTCACCAACAAGGTGTTCCTGCCGATCCTGCTGTCGTACACGCGCCTCGAACGCGGCACGCTCGCGCGGGCGCAGCGCACCGCGGCGGCCGGCGGAAGCCCGATGTGGTCGCGCTTCGCGCTGTTCGCGCGCCCGGCGCCCGCGCTCGGCGTGTTCGCCGTCGCGCTCGCGCTGCTCGCGTACGGCACGCTCGAGTCGCGCAGGCTCGAGATCGGCGACATCGGCACCGGCGCGCCGGAGCTGCGCGCGAACTCGCGCTACAACGTCGACAACGCGGCGATCACGCACCAGTACAACATCGGCGTCGACGTGCTGTCGGTGATCGTCGAGACGACCGGCTTCGACGACGCGTGCCTGCATTACCCGGTGATGAGCGCGATCGAGAAGTTCGAGATGAACATGCGCGGCGTGGCGGGCGTGCAGTCGGTGACGAGCGTCGCGTCGCAGGGCAAGGTGTTCATCGCCGCGTTCAACGAAGGCAATCCGCGCTGGGCCGCGCTGCCGCGCTCCAGCGACGGGCTCACGCAGGGTTCCAACGCGTTCGACCCCGACAACGGGATGAACACCGCGAACTGCAAGGCGATCCAGGTGCTGATCTACACGAAGAACCACGAAGGCACGACCATCGCGCACATCGTCGACGAGATCAAGCGCTACGCGGCCGAGAACCCGACGCCGAACGTCGCGTTCCGGCTCGCGGGCGGCAACGTCGGCGTGATGGCCGCGACCAACGAGGCGGTCGGCGACGCGGAGGTCGCGATGCTGCTGTCGATCTTCGGCGCGATCGCGCTGCTGTGCGCGGTCACGTTCCGCTCGTGGCGCGCGGTGCTGTGCATCATCGTGCCGCTCACGCTGGTGTCGATCCTGTGCAACGCGGTGATGGCGCGACTAGGCATCGGGCTGAAGGTCGCGACGTTGCCGGTGATCACGCTCGGTGTCGGCGTAGGCGTCGACTACGGGATCTACCTGTACGAACGCCTGCAGCACGACCTGCGCCACGGCGCGACGCTGCCCGACGCATTCGCCGACGCGATGCGCCAGCGCGGCACCGCGGCGCTGTTCACGGCCGTCACGATGTTCATCGGCGTCGGCACGTGGGCGTTCTCCGCGCTGAAGTTCCAGGTCGACATGGGCGTGCTGCTCGCGTTCATGTTCCTCGTGAACCTGTTCGGCGCGGTGTTCCTGCTGCCCGCGCTGGCCGCGTGGCTCGGCGTCGAGCGTGCCGAGCGCCGCGTGGCGCAACTGCCGCAGCCGTCCGCGTCGTCTGCGTCGTCTGCGCCGGCACCCGCGCGCGAACCGACGCGCGCGCTCGAACCCGGCAATCCGGCGCGCTGAACGACGCAACCCCCGAACCCCCATTACCCCGGTGCGCGGCGGGCCGCCGCGCGTCCCCCAAAGAGGAGTCAACCCACATGTCCGCACGCCCTTACAAGATCGAAGCCCAGCCGCTCGCGCAGCGCTATGCGCGCGGCTGGCACTGCCTCGGCCTCGCCCGCGACTACAAGGACGGCAAGCCGCACACGCTGAACATCTTCGGTCGCAAACTCGCCGCGTTCGCCGATTCGACCGGCAGGATCAACATCGTCGACGCATACTGCCCGCACATGGGCGCCGACCTGAGCCTCGGCACGGTCGAAGGTGACAACCTCGTCTGCCCGTTCCACGGCTGGGCGTGGAACGGCGCAGGGCAGTGCGCGTCGATCCCGTACTGCAAGCGGATTCCGCCGAAGGCGCGCATCGGCGCGTGGCCGACCTGCGAGGAGAACAACCTGCTGTTCGTGTGGAACGACCCGGAAGGCAATGCGCCGCCGCCGGAAGTCGCGATTCCGCGGCTCGACGTGTGCTTCTCCGACGAATGGTCGGACTGGGTCGTCGACAAGATGGTGATCAACGCGAACTGCCGCGAGCTGGTCGACAACATCTCGGACGTCGCGCACTTCGCGACCGTGCACCACGCGCCGATCGACTATTTCGCGAACCTGTTCGAGGATCACAAGGCGACGCAGCTGATGGTCGGCCGCAGCGAGAGGCTCGGCGGTGACAGCCTGACCGCGCTGTCGACGTATTTCGGGCCGGCCGTGCACATCACGCAGATGACGGGGCAGAGCGGCGGGCAGCCGATCCATTCGGTGCTGCTGAACTGCCACGTGCCGATCGACATGAACAGTTTCGAGCTGCGCTACGGCGTGATCGTGAAGAAGGTGGCCGGCCTGAGCGACGCGCAGAACCTGGAGATCGCGAACGCTTACGTGAAGGAAGCGCAGCGCGCGTTCTACGAGGACGTCGACATCTGGCACAGCAAGACGCGGATCGACAACCCGCTGCTGTGCGAAGGCGACGGGCCGCTGTACCAGATGCGCGACTGGTATTCGCAGTTCTATCTGGACGCGGCCGACGTGCGGCCGTCGAGCGTCGCGCGCAAGTCGTTCGAGATGAAGATCCGCGACGGCGAGACGCCGCCGGCGCTGCATCACGTGTTCGAACCGCAGTAATGCAATAGCGCAGTCACGGCGCGGCGTGGCGAGTGGCGGGAAAAATGGGGGCGTATCGCTACGCCTCCGATTGCCGCAAACGCCCGCCGGACAAGGCGGCGCATGCTGCCGCGCGCACGCGTCGCATCGAAAGGACTTGACGGATCGGCTTGCACCGCGTAGTGTCCGAGACCGAAGTCTTCAAGAAGCTCGATTGCTCATCATTGGCCGCACGGCGTGCGGCAGTCGTTGGTCTCTCCCTCTTTGATTCTTTCTGTGCCCGTCACGGGCGCATGTTCATTTCATTCGTATTAAGGAAGTATTTGTGGATACCGGTACCGTCAAGTGGTTCAACGAAACCAAGGGCTTTGGTTTCATCTCCCCGGACAACGGCGGCGACGATCTGTTCGCCCATTTCTCTGAAATCCGCGGCACGGGTTTCAAGACCCTGGCCGAAGGCCAGAAGGTCAGCTACGAAGTGAAGCGCGGCCCGAAGGGTCTGCAAGCGTCGAACATCACGCCGCAGTAAGCCGTATCGGCACCGGTCGCCAAGCGGCGGCCGCTGCCGGACGGATCTCGCGCGGAGGCCGGCCCGAGCCGGCGTCCAGCGCGTTCCGACGCACACGACCGATGCATCGCGGCATTCACGATGCATCGGTCGTGTGCTTCCCTCATCCATCGCACGTCCGTACGACGTGCGATCCAACGCCCTCGCGACGCGTTCGCCGTGTCGCCAGCGGCCCATGCTGCAACCCGAGTAGACCGTCGCCATGCCGCACGCGGCGCGGTCCCGACTTTGCGCGGTGCCGATTGCATCGCCGCCACTGACCGCCCGACCGCCGCAACGCGCCGGGCTCCGATTGCAAGGCGGGCCCGTCGCCCGCCTGAACGAATTGATACCCGGCATCCTGCCGGCCGCCGTCCCGTTGCGGGACACGGCGCCGGTGGCTCGCCGCGGCCGCGGTCACTCACTTGTCTGGAGGAATTGGTTTGGCAAAAGAAGAACTGCTGGAACTGGACGGAATCGTCGACGAAGTGCTGCCGGACAGCAAATACCGTGTCACGCTGGAAAACGGCGTCGTGGTCGGCGCGTATGCGTCGGGCCGCATGCGCAAGAACCACATCCGCATTCTCGCGGGTGACCGTGTGACGCTGGAACTGTCGGTGTACGACCTGACGAAGGGGCGCATCAACTTCCGCCACAAGGACGCGAATTCGCCGCGTCCGCCGCGCAGCGGGCAACCGCGTCGCTAAGCAGTAGCGATCGGGCGGCGCAACGCCGTACCGATCGAAACCCGTCCGGCCCGGTCATGCAGCCGGGCACACCGGATGGACGGCGCAGGTCGCGCCGTTCGCCGGTCTGGTTCGCGGATTCGGCATCGGCGAGCCATCTCCGACGAGCGCCGGCCCAAAGCGCGCGCTCCGCTCCCATCCAGTTGTACGCATCCACGTGCCGCACTGCGCGTTTCAAATTCGAAACGTGCCGATGCGCCGGCACAGCGGCGTGCTCGGCCCGCTCGTGACGGTGACGCCACCACGTGGTCGCCGGGCGCGCGTGATGGCGGCAATCAACGCGGGCCGATGCAGGAGAGAGTCAGGCCTGTATCAACGCTGCAACACATTCATTCGCCCAGCGGGCCCATCTCCGTATTTTTCGGTTTCAACGCGCCTTGCGCACCCGACCCGCATTGGTGGCATGCCACTTGCAGCGGGGATGTGCCTGCCGGCGCATGATTTCATGGAAACCGCCGTGGGTGACCGTAACGTGGCGCACGGCGTCTTCGGGGGAAGGCCCGTCGCGTGATCTACGGTTCGGTCGTGCGTTTCTCCGTCGTGACAAGACGTATTCGAGTTCGCCTTTCCTCGCCGGCCGGCGACGGGCGTGATCGAACTTCACGACGGGAAACGTTACAAGAACAACCGGTCGGCGTCTGGGGCCCAGAGTCATGACATTCACGTTCACGCTGGTCGATCTCGCCGGCTCGATTGCGCTGGTGCTGCTCGGGACGCAGATGCTTCAGACCGGCATGCAGCGCGCGTTCGGCGCTGGCCTGCGGTCGCTGCTGGAACGGGCGCTTTTCGGGCGACTCCCTGCCTTCTTCGGCGGCATGGGCGTAACAGCGGTGCTGCAGAGCAGTACGACGACCGCGGTCATGACGAGCGAGCTCGCCGCGCAGGGGCGCGTTGGCCTTGTCCCGGCACTGGCCGTCGTGCTCGGCGCGAACGTGGGTACGACGTTGCTCGTGCAGGTGCTTTCGTTCGAAGTCGGCGCCGTGTCGCCCGCCCTGATCCTCGTTGGCGTGCTGATGTTCCGCAAGGTATCGAATACATGCGCTCATGAACTGGGGCGCACGCTCATCGGCCTGGGTCTGTTGCTGCTCGCACTGCATCATCTGCAGGAGTTGATGACGGACTACGAGGATGCGCCGAATCTTCGGATGTTGCTGAGCGACGCATCCACGATACCGCTGATCGACGTCCTGCTGGCGGCCGGCCTGGCCTGGGCCGCCGATTCGAACGTCGCGATCGTGCTCCTGATCATGTCACTGTGCGCGCAAAACGTCATTCCCCCCGATACGGCTTTCGCACTGGTGCTGGGTGCCAACCTGGGCGTGGCCATCCGCCCGGTGCTGGAGGAGACCGCGACACACGATCCTGCCTCCCGATGCGTGCCGGTCGGCATGCTGCTCATTCTGTCGGCCGGCGTGGTGATTGCGCTTGTCGCACTGACGCCGATCGGTTGCGTCATGGTCAGGATCGAACCGGACAACGGGCGGGTGGTGGCCGATTTCCATACGCTGTTCAACCTGTCGCTGGCCGGCCTGTTCCTGCCGCTGCTGGTCCCGTACGCCGACCTGCTGACCCGACTGCTTCCTTCGCTCGTGAAGGTCTCGGCCGCGTCCCGATCGCAGTACGCCGATCCGCTCGCGGAACAGGCGCCCGGGATCACGCTCGGCATGGAAGCCCGTGATGTGCTTCCCGTCGTCGACGCGGGATACGGGATACGTTCACGAGCCCGTGCCGCATCGATCGCCCGTGCCGGAGCGTCGGTCACGGAAGTCCGTACCCACGACGACGTTCTCGACAATGTCAGGATTGCGCCCCGGACACCGCTGACGCGCCCCGATGCCGGACAACTTGCCGGCTACGAGGGACGGCACCGGCATGCAGGCGACGACCGGCTACAGGAGGACGCGCGGCATTGCATCGAAATCAGTAAATGCGCCGGCCATACGATCGAGCACCTTGGCGCCGACGGCAACGTGCAGACGTACTACCCGGCGAAGTCGCTGTGGCTCACCCTGCAGGACATCCAGGTCGTCAGGCGACTGGAGCCGGCCGGCGGGACAACGCATTCGACGCTTTCGACCTATGTCCAGGGGACGGCGAGTCTGGACGACTGCTGTCTGTCGATCATGGGTGACGTGCAGAACAGCACGCGCACGATACACATCACCTTCGCGGCTCGCGAGAT
The DNA here is from genome assembly GCF_905339895.1 of Burkholderia sp. BCC1988. Taxonomy (NCBI): domain Bacteria; kingdom Pseudomonadati; phylum Pseudomonadota; class Betaproteobacteria; order Burkholderiales; family Burkholderiaceae; genus Burkholderia; species Burkholderia sp. BCC1988. The sequence continues at coordinate 524,047 of NZ_CAJPHA010000001.1, read as the reverse complement.
CGGCCAGCCTGAACGGCACGGCCTTCGCGAATTGCAGGACGAACTGGGCATCACCCATTCGGACGAACCGCTTGGCACGGCACGGCTCGGCTACAACGAGTCCGATGACGAGATGCAGGAACCGGCTCAGTGGTGGGCATGGTGCGACGTGCCGGCGAGCAGCATGCAGGCGCTTGCCGACGGCGTCGAGGCGGGGCAGGTCACAGCCGTCAAGGCCGGGCTGTGCCTGCGGGACGTCTACACGTCGATCCCGCCCGGTGCCGTGCTGACGGGGGGATTGCGCGTGTTCCTGAGGCCCGGCGAGGATGGCAACGCATTGAAGGCGGCGCCGATCGCCAGCGGATACGTCGTGTATCTCGCCATCGATCTCCCGAAGGTCAGTCTGCCGCGAGATGGCCGGTCAGCGCGGATGCCGCTGCGCACGGACGACGGGAATCCCGTCGTGGCGCTGACGGAAAGGCTCGACAAGGTGTCCACCGGCTTGAAGTGGCTCGCTGCGCTGGTCGCGATCCTGGTTGTCGTGCTTCTGAGCAAGGGGCGGTGACAACAAGGAAGCCGGGGGCTGCCGATCGCGTGGCGGCCGATTCGGCTACCGGCTCCGAATCACTGCCTCAAGCGTGCGCAATGCTCGAGCGGCCGCGTCTCGCAGGAAATCTTCGACGAACGGCTCGCATCATGTCGACTGCCGCGCGTGCTGCGGCCGACGCGCCGATCATCGCGAGGCCGTTCGCGATCACCGCGCCGCCGCGGGCCGTAGTCACTCGCATGCCGACGCGTTCCGACAACGGCCCCGAGCATGGCGACACGGCGACGAACACGAGCGCCGTCGGCAGCAGCGCGAGGCCCGCACCAGTCGAGTCGAGACGGCCGATGCTGCCGACACCGTGCCGTCAGTAGCCGGCGGGGGATATCGAACGCAGGGCCGCATCGACGCGAGCGCGACATCACTGGAGCGGGATCACGCAATGTTCGATCGCCTGGATCAGTTCGGTCTGCCGGGTCACGCCCATTTTCGAGAAGACGGCGCGCAAATGCGAGCGCGCGGTGTTGTGGCGGATCGCCATCGTTTCGGCGGCGTCCTGCAGCGACAGCCCTTGCGTCAGGTGTAGCACCAGCGACGCTTCGCTGCGGGTCAGGTTGAACATCGCCTGCAGCGTTTCGCCCGATATCTGCGGCCGGCAGTCGGGATCGCGCACCAGGACGACCGCCGCGGCGCGCCGCTTGCGGCCCGATTGCTCGTCGATCGGCAGCGGCCGCACGAGCAGGCCCAGCCGTGTGCGCCCGGCGCGGCGCGCCAGCGTCATCCCGCGCGCGGCGCCGGCCTTGCGCGCCAGCGCGTCGCGGATCAGCGCGTGCAGCGTGCGCTGGTTCGCAGCGCCGTCGCAGGCGAGCTTGCCGTCGACGATGAACAGCCCGTCGCGTTCGGCCAGCACCTGCGCCGCGTCGTCGTTGGTCTTCATCACGCGCGCCTGCTCGTCGAGCAGGATCGCGCCGATTCGCAACTGGCTGACCGTCTCCGCATACAGGTGGCGCTCGTGCGCCGTCACCTCGAGGCTCGCGCGCAGGGCCGCGGCGCGCTTCAGGTGCGGCAGCAGGAACCGGCACAGCCGCTTGTCGTTCGCGTCGAACGCCGGCGCGCCGTGCGGCCGGCAGATGCGCAGCCGGCACTCATTGTCGGCGTCCACGTGGATGTCGGCACCCATCACGTGCAGCACGTCGTACATCCGATCAAAGTTCCGGTATTTCTCGCTGTCGAGCCAGCAGCGTTCGCCGAGCATTTCATGGACGGTCGTGACCGTGTCGCGTGGCAGGTCGACGAACGCGTCGAGCGTGTAGAAGCGCTGCAGATACGCGCCGGTGCCAACCGACGTATCGACGAGGCTCGACGTGACGATCAGCCCCTTCATCGCATCGGCGGGCGGGCGCAGCACGAGCGTCGCGTAGTTGGCCGCGAGCCGGATGCGGAGCGCGTCGAGCAGCCCGCGCCACGGGACGGCGGACGTCACGCCTTCGTAGACGAGGCCGATCAGGTCGCTCAGTTCGTCGGGCGTCGCGGCGGCGAGGTCGGCGCCGGCGTGCGCGGGCGGTGGGGCGATCGTGGGCACTGCGGTGTCTCCTGTCCTGTCGTGGTGTCGCCGCCGCGTTCGAGGGCGACGGGCGATATCGCGAGGTTGCCGCACGCGGGCGGGAACGGGAATGCGGGCGTGCCATTAGCTGCGTCGAACGATCGCCAAAGATCGCCGGAGCCGGCGGGTCCCGCGTGCCGCCGGCGTCGTCGGCGGCGGTGGCGTCGGCGCCGGCCATCGTCGCGCGATCGGCGTGGCGACGTGCCGTTTCTAGTCCAAACCGGGGTTGTTTACGCCCGCTTCGCGCACGAACTTGCGCCGGTTCCGCGCGCGGACGGCGATCTCGTCCATCCGGAGTATGTCCGGCCCCGACCCGGTTCCGACAATGGGCCCGCACACGACTCGATCACGGAGGAGACACATGGAACTGCAACACGCCGCCCAGGTGTTGGGCGACCGGTATGCGCGCGGCTGGCACTGCCTCGGGCTCGCCGCCGACTACCGGGACGGCAGGCCGCACCGGCTCGACATCTTCGGCACGCAGCTCGTCGCGTTCGCGGGCGACGACGGCGCGATCCGGATCCTCGATGCGTGGTGTCCGCACATGGGCGCCGACCTGTCGAAGGGCGAGGTGCGCGGCAACGCGCTCGTCTGCCCGTTCCATCACTGGCGCTGGGGCGGCGATGGCAGTTGCGAGCACGTGCCGTATGCGAACCGCGTGCCGCACAAGGCGCGGATCCGGTCGTGGCACGCGTGCGAGCAGAACGCGCTGCTGTTCGTGTGGCACGACCACGAAGGCGGCGAGCCGCCGCCGCACGTCGCGATCCCGCGCATCGAGGCGTGCTTCTCCGGCGAGTGGACGCCGTGGGCGGTCCGCAAGATGACGATCCACACGAACTGTCGCGAACTCGTCGACAACCTCGCGGACGTCGCCCATTTCGGCCCGGTCCACGGCTCGCCTGCGAACTACTTCTGCAATACCTTCGTCGGCCATACCGGCTACCAGATGTTTCGCGGCGGCCAGAGCGAGCTGCTCGGCAACGGGCTCGTCGCGGACAGCGCGTATTTCGGCCCCGCGTATCACGTCACGCGGATGACGGCCGACGTCGACGGTCGCGCGGTCGACAGCATCCTGCTCAACTGCCACGTGCCGATCGACCAGCACAGCTTCGATCTGCGTTACGGCGTGATGATCCGCAAGGATCCGGCGCTGTCCGACGACGAGAATCGCGCGATCGCGAATGCGTACGTCGAGCAGGCGCACCGCTCGTTCTTCCAGGACGTCGAGATCTGGCACAACAAGACGCGAATCGATTTCCCCGTGCTGTGCGAAGGCGACGGCCCGATCTATCAGCTGCGCGACTGGTACCGGCAGTTTTATACCGACATCGCGAAGCTGCCCGCCGACCTCGACCGCAAGAGAGTCTTCGAATGGCACGACGGCGCGTGGCGCACGCTGCACGACGTGCCGCCGCTCGCGGCCAGCCGGCTGCATACGATCTGACGGAGCGCGACGATGTCATTCAACGACAAGGTGGTGCTCGTCACGGGCGCGGGCTCGGGAATGGGGCGCGCGACCGTGCTGCGGTTCGCCGCGCACGGCGCGACGGTGGTGGCCGCCGATCTGGACGGCGCACGCGCCGACGAGACGCTGCGTCTCGCACAGGCCGCCGGCACGGGTCTCGCCCGCGCGTGCGACGTGGCCGACAGCGACGCGGTCGCCGCGCTGTTCGACGCAATCGCGCAACGCTACGGGCGGCTCGACGTGCTGGTCAACAACGCGGGCGCGGGGCAGGTGCCGGGCGACGGCTTCGAACTCGCGCAGCAGCGCATCGCGCAGCGTGCGCAGCAACTGGCGAACGGCGAAACGCCGACTGTGTTTTCCGACACGATCGTCGATCTCACCGACGCGGGCTGGCGCCGCGTCGTCGACATCAACCTGAACGGCACGTTCTTCTGCTCGCGCGCCGCCGTGCGGCTGATGATTGCCGCGGGCGTGCGCGGCGCGATCGTCAACATCGCGAGCGTGTCGGCGCTGTCCGGCGAAGGGCCGCCGGCCTATTGCGCGTCGAAGGCCGCGATTCTCGGGCTGACGCGCTGTCTTGCGCGCGACCTCGGGCCGCGCGGCATTCGCGTGAACGCGATCTGCCCGGGGCCGACCCGCACGCCGATGATGCAGTCGATTCCCGACGAATGGGCGCGCGAACTCGAACGCGCGATTCCGCTCGGCAGCATGGCCGAACCGGACGACATCGCGCGCACGATCCTTTACCTCGCATCCGACGACGCGCGGCAGATGACCGGCCAGACGCTGTCGGTCAGCGGCGGCATGTACATGATCTAGGAGACCGGCATGACAGGACGTTTGCAGCACAAAATCGCGCTGATCAGCGGCGCGGGCACGGGAATCGGCGCGGCGACCGCGCAGCGCTTCGCGGCGGAAGGCGCGCGCGTGATGCTGTGCGGCCGGCGCCGCGAACCGCTCGAGCAGGTCGCGCGCGCGATCGTCGCGGCGGGCGGCGAGGCCGGCTGGGTCCAGGCCGACGTGACCGACGAGGCGGCGGTCGGCCGCGCGGTCGACGCGACGCGCGAGCGCTTCGGCCGACTCGACGTGATGGTCAACAACGCGGTGAACTATACGTGGGGCCTCGTCGACCAGGTGAGCACCGACGACTGGCATCGCTGCCTGCGCGGCACGCTCGACGTCGCGTTCTTCGGCACGCGTGCGGCGATGCGCGCGATGAAGGAGCAGGGCGGCGGCGCGATCGTCAACCTCGGCTCGGTCGCGGGGCTGCTCGGCAGCCCGGGGCTGTCCGCGTATGGCGCGGCGAAGGCCGGCGTGCTGAATTTCAGCCGCGCGGTCGCGCTCGAAGGCGCGGCCGACGGAATCCGCGTGAACGTCGTGATTCCGGGTGTGATATGGAGCGAGGGCACGCGCGAAGCGCTGCAGGACGACGCGATGCGCGACGGCACCGCGCGCGCGGTGCCGCTGCGGCGCATCGGCGAGCCGCGCGAGGTGGCGGACGCGATCCTGTTTCTCGCATCCGACGAAGCGTCGTACATCACCGGGCAAAGCCTCGTCGTCGACGGCGGCAAGACCTGCCGCCTCGATGTCGGCGCGACCGACTACGTGTCGGACACGTCGACCGAACGGCGCGCGCAATCCGGCCTGCAACCCGATCCGGCCGGAGCCGCTACGCGATGAACGACACGACGAGCGACACAGCCCTGCTCGCGCGGATCGACCGGCTCGAATCGATCGAGGCGATCCGGATGCTGCCCGCGCAATACGCGCTCGCGCTCGACATGCGCGATCTCGACGCATGGACGAACCTGTTTCCGGAGGACGTCGTGGTCAGCCGCGACCAGGTCGGACGTGCGCACCTGAAACGCTGGATCGACGACACCTTGCGCCACCAGTTCACCGTCACGTCGCATCACATCGGCGGCCACATCATCGAGTTCTCGGACGCTGACCACGCGAGCGGCGTCGTCTATTCAAAGAACGAGCACGAGACGGGCCCCGAGTGGGTCGTCATGCAGATGCTCTACTGGGACGACTACGAGCGGATCGACGGACGCTGGTATTTCCGCCGGCGCTATCCATGCTACCTGTACGCGTCGGACCTGAACCGGCCGCCGATCGGCGAGCGCAAGATGCGCTGGCCGGGCCGCGAGCCGTACGACGGTTCGTGGCACGCGTTGTGGCCGTCGTGGCAGGCGTTCTGGAACGACAAGCCGGAAGGGTTGCCCGACGTCGCGCCGCCCGCACCGCTCGATGCGTTCCTCGCAACGATGCGGCGCGGTTCGCCGTTCCCGAAGATTCGCACGCGCTGACGGGCGCACGGAGGCCGACCATGAGCATGCCGCTTTTCGAACCGGCGCGCATCGGTGCGTTCGCGATGCCGAACCGCATCGTGATGGCGCCGATGACGCGCAGCCGCGCGGACGAACACGACGCGCCCGGCGACCTGCATGTCGCGTACTACGCGCAGCGCGCGGGCGCCGGATTGATCGTCGCGGAAGGCACGTATCCGCACGCCGACGGCAAGGGTTACTGCCGCACGCCCGGCATCGCGACGCAACACCAGATCGATGCGTGGCGACGCGTGACCGACGCCGTGCACCGCGCGCACGGCCGTATCGTGCTGCAGCTGATGCACGTCGGGCGAGTCGCATCGCGCTTCAACAAGGCGCCGGAGGCCGAGACCGTCGCACCGTCCGCGCTGCGTGCGAACGGCACGATTCACGCGGACGGGCACGGCGCGGTGCCGATGGAGATGCCGCGCGCGCTCACGCGCGCTGAGATTCCCGACGTGATCGACGGCTTCCGGCAGGCGGCCGCCAATGCGATGGCCGCCGGCTTCGACGGCGTCGAACTGCACGCGAGCAGCGGTTATCTGCCGATGCAGTTCCTGCTCGCATGTTCGAATCGCCGCACCGACGACTACGGCGGTACGCCCGCGCGGCGCGCGCGCTTCACGATCGACGCGCTCGACGCGATGGCCGGTGCGATCGGCGCGCAGCGCGTCGGGCTGCGGATCTGCCCCGGCAATCCGTACAACGACATGCATGACGACGATCCCGCGTCGACGTACGGCACCTTGCTCGATGCGGTGGCGCCGCTCGGGCTTGCGTATCTGCACGTGAGTCGCTCGCCGGACCGGCGGCTCGATGCGTTCGCGCTCGCTCGCCGGCATTTTCGCGGGGCGCTGATCGCGAACGACGGATTCGACGCGCACAGCGCGGCCGATGCGCTGGCAGCCGGCCACGCGGACGCCGTGTCGTTCGCGCGACACTTCATCGCGAACCCGGACCTCGTCGCCCGCTTGCGCGACGGCGCGCCGCTTGCCGCATTCGACCGCGCGACGCTCTATACGCCAGGCGCGTGCGGCTTCACCGACTATCCGCCGCTCGCCGCGAGCGCCGCGGGCGTGCCATCCATCGAACGGAGTACCCCGTGACCTCAACGCTTCCCGTGCCGTCGACGATCCCCGCGATGCTGGCCGAATCCGCGCAGCGTTACGCGACCCATGCTGCGATCGTCGACGACGGCCGCGCGGTCGACTACGCGTCGCTGTACGACGCGGCTCGCCGCGCCGCACGCGCGCTGATCGCGCTCGCCGTGCAGCCGGGCGAGCGCGTCGCGATCTGGGCGCCGAACCTGCACGAATGGATCGTCGCCGCGCTCGGCGTCCATTGCGCCGGTGCCGCGCTGGTGCCGCTGAACACGCGGCTCAAGGGCGACGAAGCCGCGGACATCCTGAACCGCAGCCGCGCGCGCGTGCTGTTCTCGGTCGGCGAATTTCTCGGCGTCCGCTATCCGGACATGCTCGCCGCGCACGCGCTGCCGTCGCTGCGGCACACGATCGTGCTGCGCGATCCGCACGCGGGCGCCGCCGGCTGGGATGCGTTCGTCGCGCTGGCCGATTCGGTCCCCGAGGCGGCGCTCGATGCGCGGATCGCCGCGATCGGGCCGCACACGCCGTCGGATGTGCTGTTCACGTCCGGCACGACCGGCCGGCCGAAGGGCGTCGTGACCGCGCACGGGCAGAACCTGGCCGCATTCGACCAGTGGTCGACGCTGGTCGGCCTGCAGGCCGGCGATCGCTACCTGGTCGTCAACCCGTTCTTTCACGCGTTCGGCTACAAGGCCGGCTGGCTCGCCGCGCTGATTCGCGGCGCGACGATCCTGCCGCAGGCGACCTTCGATGCCGAAACGGTGCTGCGCCGCATCGCGGATGAACGTGTGACCTTTCTGCCCGGATCGCCGACGCTCTACCTGAGCCTGCTCGCTCATCCCGGGCTCGACCGCTACGACCGCACGTCGTTGCGCGTGGCCGTGACCGGCGCGGCGAACGTCGCGCCTGACCTGATCACGCGGATGCGCGAGCGTCTCGGCTTCGCGTCGGTGCTGACCGCCTACGGGCTGACCGAATGCTGCGGACTCGCGACCGTCTGCCGCGCGGGCGACGACGAGCAGGTCGCCGCGACGACCTGCGGCCATCCGCTGCCCGGCATCGAACTGCGCTGCGTCGACGCCGCGGGAGCCGACGTGCCGGTCGGGATGCCCGGCGAGATCCTGATTCGCGGCTTCAACGTGATGCAGGGCTATCTCGACGACGACGCGGCGACCCGCGACGCGATCGATGCGAACGGCTGGCTGCATACGGGCGACGTCGGCGTGCTCGACGAACGCGGCTACCTGCGCATCACGGATCGGTTGAAGGACATGTTCATCGTCGGCGGATTCAACTGCTATCCAGCGGAAATCGAGAACATGATCGCCGCGCACCCGGACGTCGCGCAGGTTGCGGTGATCGGCGTGCCGGACGCGCGGCTGGGCGAAGCAGGCCATGCGTTCGTCGTGCAACGCGCAGGCGCGGCCCTCGACGCAGCGACGCTCGGCGCGTGGTGCCGCACGCGAATGGCGAACTACAAGGTGCCGCGGGGTATCGCATTTGTCGATGCGCTGCCGCTCAACGCATCGGGCAAGGTCTTGAAGCAAGCGTTGCGCGAATTGTCCGCACGGGATTCGGCGTGACGTGCGACCATCGACGACTGAATCGTCGACATAAAACACTCGAAACAGGAGACAACGCATGACGACTCAAAACTCATCCATGCACGGCGACGTATCGCGCATCGCATTCGACGCACCGTCGACCGGCGTGATCGTGACGGGTGGCGCATCGGGCATCGGCCATGCATGCGCGGAAGCGCTCGCGGCGGTCGGTCGGCCGGTCGCGATCTGGGACATCCAGGCCGACAAGGCGCGCGACGTCGCGGGCAGGCTCGGCGAGCGCTACGGCGTGCCGGCGTTCGGCATCGGCGTCGACCTGCGCGACGGCGGCCGGATGAACGACGCGCTGGCCGCGACGCGCGCCGCGTTGCCGGCGCTCGGCGGTCTCGTGCACGCGGCGGGCGTGGTCGACCAGACCGGCATCGACGCGCTGACCGAAGCGCGCTGGGACGCCGTGCTCGACGTGAACCTGCGCGCGCTCGCGCTGCTCGTGCAGGCAATGCTGCCGGACCTGCGCGCGCAGCGCGGCTCGGCGGTCGTCGCGATCGCGTCGATCAACGCGACGCTCGGTAACGGCCTGATTCCGGCGTACACGGCATCGAAGGGCGGGGTGCTCGCGCTGGTCCGCTCGCTCGCGGACGGCCTCGGCAACGACGGTATCCGCGTGAACGCGATCTCGCCGGGCCAGATCCTGACGCCGATGCTCCAGCCGGCCGTCGACGCGTTGCCGGCCGGCACGTTCGAGCGCCGGATCATGTTGGGCCGGCTCGGCGATCCGGCGGAGATCGGCCGCGTGGCGCGGTTCCTGATGTCCGACGAGGCTAGCTACGTGACCGGGGCCGAGCTGGTCGTGGACGGCGGCAACATTCCGTCGCAGCGGTTCTGAGTGCGTCGTCGTAGCGAATCGCAGCGGAAATGAAGAACGCGGAGCATGAAGCTCCGCGTTTTTCATTGCGAAGGCCGGATTGGTTGTCGAGGGCGGGCGGTCAGCGGTCCCGGGGGGCTGAACGATCACCGTCGCAACATCGGAGACGACAGCGCCGCGCGTGCGCCGGCGACCCGATCGACGAAATGCGCTCGTTTTGTCGTTCTCGGCACAGTGAGGCTACTGTCTGCAATGCGGAATTTCCATGGTCGAATCCGGCCGCCGCCGTACTATTGAGGCCTGCAGAGGATTCTATTTGGCCGGGGGTATTGATTTAGTACTGGTACTAGCATCAAATTTGTTTCAAATTGGTAATTATCCAATTAATCTCAAAATAAAAATAATTGGCATTTCTTTTTATGTTGACGCGTTGAGTTCGGAAAAATAGAATTTTTCGTCGATCCGGATGGTTGCTGTTCTCCTTGATCCCGATTCTCTGGCGTGGAATGTCTCAAATGACGATGGCGAATAATTCCGCCTTCGTGGATTTTTTTAATAAATCTAAATTGAGTTTGTGATTTTCAGGATTCGATCGAATCGTCGGATTGATTTTCAATGGTTCGATCGTGTCCATTCACATTGAAACGATGGAAGTACACCAATGGATGAAAGAAAAGAGTCTCCGGCGGCAACAGCATCGAATATCTACTTCGGTCCTTCCGCGCAGAGAAAATGGCTGGGACGTGGTCCGGCGCGCGATGTCGACGTCGTGCTGCTGACACATCCGCGCGACCGCGCCGACGTTGCGCGGATGTTCCCTTGGGCAGACATGCTCGACGGCAACGCGCTCGCAGATTTGCTGGACTGTCTGCAGCCCGTCTACGGCGAGATCATCGAGGCGCAGGACATCAACATCGGCATCCTGTTTCTGCCGATTCTCGCGGAAGACATGATCGACCCGAGAAAGCGCGCATCCAGCCGCAGCCGCATGGAGAAGGAGGGGTTGACCAAGGCGGCCGCTATGGGCGCGCGGCATGTCTGTCTGGGTGGACTAACCGGGGCACTGACGAATTACGGACGCCGCATCGAAGCGCGCTCGAAGGAACTCGGTCTTGAATTGACGACCGGCCATGCGGTGACGTCGGTCTCGATCGTCCGCCAGTTCGACAAGGCGCTGTCCGAGTCGGGATTGAACGGAGGCGACGCCGTCCTCGCCATTCTCGGCGCCGGCAGCGTGGGTGCGGGGGTGGCCAGGCTGCTGGCGCATTCGCCCCGGGCCACTCGGCCCGCGGAATTGATCCTCGTCGACACGCTGCAGCAGCGGGACAGGGTTCGCGCTCTCGCGGAGGAAGCGGCGGCAGGTTCTCCGATGCGGGTATCGGTCGAGGTGCTTCCGACGCGTTACGCGTTGCCGGACGACAGCAGGTGCTATCTCGATGCCAACGTCATTGTCAGCGCGGTCAGCACGCCTTCCATCCTCGATATCGACCTCGTGCGCGCCGGTACGATCCTGCTCGATGACAGCCAGCCCTATTGCTGGGATCGCGACGCGGCGTGGGCGCGTGTGCGGGCGCGTGGCGACATCCTCCCGTGCGACGCAGGGCTTGTCGATGTAGGCGAGATCGCATACCGGTCGTTCTTCCCGTTCGATTTCGCCGACGACGTCGGACACGGCAGCGCCGTTTCATGGTCGTGCCTCGCCGAAGGGTTGTTACGCGCGAGCCTGCCGCGGCTTGCAAGCAATATCGGCGAGGCCGATACGGCGCAGTTGCTTGCCTACGAGCGCGCGTTCGATGACATGAAGTTCGGGATTCCGCCGCTCCAGTGCGGTAAGCATGTGCTCGATGTCGCCGCTTTCCGCCGCTTTCTAGGCAATGCGGCCGGACCCTCCGGCGCGCGGGGAGGTCGTTCGTGAAGACGATCCCGATCCATCGCGGATGCACCCGCTGCGGGATGCCGTTGCGTTACGACGCGCTGATGAACGGCACCGACGCCGACGAGATCGTGGCATCCGGGCTGTGCACACACTGTTCGGGCATGCAATCCGACCGGCGCGCGGAGTACGAACCGGATGCGGATCACGAATGGTTGCTCGATTCGATCATTTCCGCCGCCGACGGCGAGCGCACGTGGCGTCACAAGGCGCTCTCGGTCGCGAAACGCCTGCCGTTCGTTGGCGACGCCAGCCTCGGGACGGCAGCGGCCATGCTCGATTCGATTCCGGCGCGTGAGCCACGTTCGACCTATTCCGCGATGGTGCTCTACAGCGGCGGCAAGGATAGTACCTACATGCTGGTTCAACTCGCCGAGAAAGGGGTGAACGTTTGTGCGTGGATGCTGGATCCCGGCTACCAGTCGCCGCAAACCCTCGAGAGCGCGCGGCGCGTTACCGCGAAGCTTGGTATTCCACTGGTGATCGAACGTCCCGACAAGGCGCTCACGGATGCGCTGTTCCGATCGGGATTCTCGATCGACGGGAACTCGGATGTCGATCTGCAGAAAGGCGCCATGACGTACGGCTCCGCGTGCTGGCCGTGCTTTTCGCTGATCGCGGTCAGCGCGAGCGCATTCGCGAATCGCCATCGCATTCCGCTTTGTTTCATCGGCACGCAAAAAGGGCAGAACCGGTTGAATCTCGAGGGTGCCGGCGTGTTGTCGGCGCGCGCATTGCCGAAAGTGAACGATCTCGTCGCCAAGTTCGTGCAGCCGTTTCGGAAAGCGATTCCGGACCACGCGGGCTCGCTGGACGCCGATCCCGACGACATCAGGTTTCCGACCGTGCTCGTCCCGTACTACGAACTCGTGCGCAAGCCGGAGCGGGAGGCCCAGATTGCTCATATCGAGCGATATGACTGGATTCTCCCGAAGAACACGGGCGCGTGCAGTTCGAACTGCATGATCAACGAACTGGGTCGGGCGGTCATGCGTTCGCGATTCGGTTTCGATCTGTATCAGGTGATCGACGCGAACGAGCGTCGGCTCGGGCACGCCCCGGACCAGGCGGCGTCCGGCTCGCCCGATCCGGCCATCGTGCGTCTCGGTGCAACGATGCTCGGCTTGAGTGAGCAGGAGGCCGCCGAACTCGGCGTGGCGATTCGAAAGGGCAATCACGATGCGTAACCTGAGCGAAACCGAAACCTACTCCTTTACCGATCACATCCTGAGCCGCGCCGTCTTCGCGCTGTCGCGCGTCGTGGGTGTGAAGAACATCACTCGGCCGTTCTGGAATCGCTGGCGGGCGGCGCTGTTCGACCAGAACACGCTGGATCGCTTTCTTGCCGCGATGCACGGTCTCTCGGACTGGCCGACGAAGGGCATGGCATTCCTGCAAGGCGAGATTCGGCAGGTCGAGGCAATGCTGCCGCGGATGTCCGACGAGGAGGCCATCGCACACTACCGGCGTCTGTCGTTCCTCGCTCATCTGGTTCAGTGGGGTTGCCTGCCGCTTTCGGATGCAAAGACGATCGCCTATCGGCACTGTCGTGACTTCTACGTCGAGGCAGAACGTCGGGCATTCGGCGCGCGATTCGCCCGCCTGCGTATCGACTGGCAACACAATCCGATGTGGGCGAACCTGCATTTGCCGCAGATGCCGTTGTCGTCGCGGAAGAGTCCATTGGTCGTCATCGTACACGGCATGGACGACGTCAAGGAGGAGCATCTCGCGAGCGAACTGCTGTTTATGGAAGCGGGTTTTGCCGTACTGTGCATCGATGGTCCCGGGCAAGGCGAATCGTTCCTGATCGACGGCACGACGTGGCCCGAGAACTTCGACGAGGCGATCGTCGCGGCCGTCGACGCGTTGAGCAGCCATCCGCAGATCGACACCGAAGGCTATGCCATCGCCGGCATCAGTTGGGGCGGCATGTGGGCCTACAAGATCGCCGCGGCCGACGCGCGTGTCAGCGCGATTCTCGATCTGGGCGGCCCCGTCGACGCGCGTGACTACAACAAGCTGCCATTCTTCCTGAAAAGCAAGTTTTGCCAGATTCTCGGCATCACGTCGCTTGAGGATGCCCGGGCGGCGGCGGACCATTTCGCCATCCGCGACGTCAAGATGCTTGGCAAGATCCGCGCCCGCGTCCATATCGTTCATGGCGGACGCGACCCGCTTGTGTCGGTCGCGGACAAGACATGGCTGCGCGATACCTTGAACGGGCTCGGGCTGACCGACGGCATCAAGCTGACGCTATTCGACGACGGGGACCATTGCTGCACGCAATACGTGACGGAAATCCGGCGTGCGGCTGCCGCCGAGTTTCTCGACGCCTACACGCAGCGAACCGCCGCGCGATGCCAGCCGGACCGTCGCTTGCCGACCGCGTAATCGGTCGTCGCATACCACCGTGCAACATTCGGTTTCTTCACTATGGAACGCATCACGCTTACGCCTCGGCGGGTCGGGTACGGTTTCGTTTGCGTGTGCCTCCTGACCACAGGTTGCACCCAGTCGCCGGAAACGTATCACGGCTATATCGAAGGGCAGTTTTCCTATTTGTCGGCGCCGTACTCGGGGAACCTGAAGACATTGCGTGCCGCGCGCGGCGACCGTGTCGACGCGGGCGCGGGCGTCTTCGAGATCGATGCGCCCGACCTGGAACAGGCGATCAAACGCCAGTATCACCAGTGGCAATCGTCGCGGAACGCGCTCGGCGACCTGGAACAAGGCAAGCGTTCATCGGAAATCGATGCGGTGAAGGCACAGCTCGAACAGGCGCGGGCGAGCGCGGTTTTTTCGACGCAAAGGCTCGCCCGTGCCGAAGCCGACTACGAAATACGCGCGATTTCACTCGATCAGCTCGAAAGCGAGCGCGCGGCGGCGCGGGTGGGCCAAGCACGAGTACGCGAACTTGCCAGTCAGCTGAAGACGGCGCGATTGCCGGCACGAGACGGTCAGCTGCGTTCGCAACGACAGAGCACCGACGCGCTTCAGGCCGAATACGAACGGCTGCGGACGCAGTACCGGCAATTGTCCGTGCAGGCACCTGGAAAGGGTGTCGTCGTCGATACGTTCTTCACGCCTGGCGAGTGGGTCGTCGCGGGCAAACCGGTGGTCAAGATTCTCGTCGATCGCAATACGAAGGTGCGCTTCTTCGTGCCCGAGGTCGCGCTGCCTCATCTGCGCGTCGGTCATGTCGTGAAGCTCGCATGCGACGGGTGCGCACGCGGCTATTCGGCAACGATCACACATATCGCATCGGACGCGGAATATACGCCGCCCGTCATCTACAGCAACGACGCGCGTTCGAAACTGGTGTTTCTCGTCGAGGCGCGACCTGACACCGCCGATGCGCGCGGACTGCATCCGGGCTTGCCGGTCGAGGTGACGCGATGAACCACGCAACGCCATTGATCGAGGTGCATCGGCTGAACAAGCATTTCGGCGCGCGGCACGTCGTCAAAAACCTGAGCCTGCAGGTCGGCCGTGGCGAGATATTCGGCTTTCTCGGTCCGAACGGGAGCGGCAAGACGACCTCGTTGCGCATGATGTGCGGACTACTGACGCCGGACTCCGGCAGCGGGACCTGCCTCGGATTCGACATCCTGACGCAGCGCCAGGAGATCAAGCGGCGGGTCGGCTACATGACGCAGCGCTTTTCGTACTGGGAGGACCTGACGGTGCGGGAGAACCTCGACTTCGTCGCGCGACTGTATGCGATCGACGCGCGAAAGGAACGTGTCGCACGGATCCTCGCCGAAATGGGACTGGAATCGCGAGCGAACCAACTGGCCGGTTCATTGTCGGGCGGCTGGAAGCAGCGCGTGGCGCTTGCGGCTGCGCTGTTGCAGTCGCCTGAGCTGTTGCTGCTCGACGAGCCGACAGCCGGCGTCGACCCGGGCGTGCGCAGGGAATTCTGGGAGGAACTGCACCGCCTGGCGGCCCGCGGCATTTCGGTGCTCGTCAGCACGCACTATATGGACGAGGCCGAGCGTTGCCACAAGCTCGCCTACATCTCGTACGGGACGCTGCTGGCGCACGGCGAGGCCGGCGAGCTCGTACGGCGGCATGCGCTCCATACCTGGTCGCTGTCCGGGGGAGATCTCGTGCGATTGAACGACCGGCTGAAGGGGCGGCCGGGCGTCGAGCAGGTGATTGCGTTCGGGCGTGCGCTGCACGTTTCGGGGCGTGACGAGGCCGTGCTTGGCGCGACGCTCGAAATGGTCGGCGGCGATGGCGTCGAGATCCAGAGAGTCGCAACGAATCTGGAACACGTTTTCCTGCACTTGATGAAGGACGGATCCGGGGAGCCAGGCTGACATGACCGGATTTTCGGTTTCCCGCTGGTGGAGCATGGTGACGAAGGAATTCCTGCAGATCCGCCGCGATCGCGTGACGCTCGGGATGATCGCCGTGTTGCCGATCGTGCAGCTGGCGCTGTTCGGTTTCGCGATCAACAGCGATCCAAGGCATCTTCCGACGATCGTGCTTGCCGACGACGCAAGCGAATTCTCGCGATCGCTCGTCGCCGGCATGCGCAATACAGGCTATTTCGATATCCAGGGTGGCCTGTTTTCCGAGCGCGCGGCACGTGACGCATTGCAAAAGGGAACCGTGCAGTTCGTGGTCAGCGTGCCGCACGACTTCTCGCGGCGGCTGGTGCGCGACGAGCAGCCGGAAATTCTGGTCGAGGCGGATGCCACGGATCCCGCGGCAACGGGAAATGCGATCGCCGCGTTCAACACGATGACGCGTACGGTGCTGAACAAGGATCTGACGGGAGCGCTGGCGCCAGCCGCGCCGCCGCAAGCATTCTCTGCCCGTGTGCACAAGATCTACAATCCGGCCGGCATTACGCAGTACAACATCATTCCGGGCCTGATGGGCGTCATCCTGTCGATGACGATGGTCATGATGACGAGTCTCGCCATCACGCGTGAACGTGAGCGCGGAACGATCGAGAACATCCTCGCTTCACCGGCAACGTCCATCGAGGTGATCTGCGGAAAGATCGTTCCGTACATCGTGATCGGCATCCTGCAGTGCACGATCATCCTGCTGGCGGCCCGGTTCGTATTCAGCGTGCCGTTCGAAGGCAATCCGGTGACGGTCTACTGCCTCGCGTCGTTGTTGATCCTCGCGAACCTGATGGTCGGCATCGCCATCTCGTCGGTCGCGCGAAATCAGTTGCAGGCGATGCAGATGACTTTCTTCTATTTTCTGCCAAGCGTCCTGCTCTCCGGATTCATGTTCCCGTTTGCCGGCATGCCGGGCTGGGCACGGATGATGGGCAACGGATTGCCGCTGACCTATTTCAACAGGGCTATTCGCGGCGTCCTCCTGAAGGGCAGCGGATGGAATGAAGTTTGGCCCGATGCCGCGACGATGGTCGCTTTCACGCTGGTTGCAATGACCGTCGGCCTGCTCGCGTACAGAACCACGCTCGATTGAACGACGATGGCACAACGAACACATCCCGGCCGCCGCGCTTGCCGCGCAATTGCGCTCCTGCCGATCGCGGTCGCCATCGTCCTGGGGCAAGGGTGCCGTCATCCCGCGTTCGTCTCTCGTTCCGCGAGCGATCTGGCATTGCCTTCCACCTTCATGGGAATGAGCGCCGGATCGGCCGAACGCGACGGCGCTTCCGCGCCGGCCGCACGCGATCCGCGCTGGTGGCGGCGCTTTGGCTCGCCGGCGCTGGATACCCTCGTCGAGCAGGCGATGCAGGATAGTCCGTCCGTGCGGAGTGCGGAGTCGCGGCTGGTCGAAGCCACGAAGTATCTCGAGGGCCAGCGCGGAGCAAGTCGCTATCCGCAGGTCGATTTCGGCGCGTCGGCAAAAAAGGAGCAGTTGAATACCGCTGCGGCCGGCCTGCCGATGATTCCGAACCCGTCGCCATTCATGCTGTACAACACAAACGTGAGCGTTCGATACGACTTCGATTTCTTCGGTACGCAGCGCCATCGGATCGCCGCGAAACAATACGAAGCGGCGCTGAGAAAGCATCAGGCAGACGCGGCACGCCTGACGCTGGCCGGCAATATCGCGGCCGCGGCGGTCCGGGAAGGGCGGCTGCGCGACGAAATCGAATTGAACGAAGGCGTGTTGCAGAACCGGCAGGCCGTCCGGCAGACGCAGCACGATCGCTATGCAATCGGCAGCGTGGCTTATCGGGAAACGATCGACGGCGATTCGGACGTCGATCGAATCGAGGCGGAACTGGCGACCTTGCGCGCGCAACTGCAGCAGGTCCGGTTTCAACTCGCGGTCTATGCGGGTGTTCCATCGCCCGAATCGCTGCCGCGGTTTCGTCTGGACGATTTGCAGTTGCCACGGGACCTGCCGTCGACGGTTCCGTCGGAGTTCGTGCGTCAACGTCCCGACATCCTCGCAGCGGAGGCGAGCCTGCACATTGCCGGTGAACTGGCCGGTGTTGCCACGGCCAATCTTTACCCGCGGATCGAACTGGGCGCGAGCATCGGGTCGTCGCCGCTGGTGCTCGGCCAGTTGTTCGCGGGCGGCACGACGATCTGGAATATCGGTGCCCAGCTAAGCGCACCGATTTTTCACGGTGGAGAATTGCGTGCGTCGCGGGACGCGGCGTATGCCGCATACGATGCGACGTTTGAAGACTACCGGCAGGTGGTGCTCAGCGGATTGCAGAGCGTGGCCGATGCGATGACCGAAATCGATCGCGATACGACGGCGCTGCAGGCCCGTAGCGCCGTCGCGCGGCGCCAGCAGACCATTCTCGAGATGACGCGGCGTCAGTTCGAGAACGGTAGCTCGGATCGGCTTCGCGTGCTACGTGCCGAGTATGCGTACGATTTGACGCGGCTGGAGGTGATTCGCCTGCGCGCGGCCAGGATGGCCAGTACGGTTTCGTTTTTTGCCGCCGTCGGTGGCGACGCGTATCCTGCGCGTTGACGGCAGGCATCTATGCGGAAGACGGAGCCGCGATCGCCGCGGCTCCGGCCGGAGACTGACCTGCGATGCGTCCATGACATGGAAGGCAGCGCAGATCCCCGTTATGCCGCCACCGCCCGTGCCCGCGCCATCGTCAGCGCCGCATCCTCGATCATGTCCTCCTGCCCGCCGACGAGCCGCTGCCGGCCGAGTTCGACGAGGATGTCCCGCGCCGGAATCCCGTACTTCGCTTCCGCGCGCTTCGCGAACAGCAGGAACGACGAGTAGACGCCCGCGTAACCGAGCGTCAGCGCATCGCGGTCAAGGCGGATCGGCGCGTCCATGATCGGCACGACGAGATCCTCGGCGACGTCGGAAATCGCGAACACGTCGACGCCGGTCTCGATTCCCATCCGGTCACACACCGCGACGAACACTTCCATCGGCGTATTGCCGGCGCCCGCGCCGAGGCCGGCGGCAGCCGCGTCGATCCGGTTCGCGCCGGCGGCGACCGCCGCGACCGAGTTCGCGACGCCCATCGCGAGGTTGTGGTGGCCGTGGAAGCCGAGTTCCGTCTCCGGCTTCAGCGCGGCGCGCACCTGGCCAATCCGCGCGGTCACGTCGTCGGGCAGCATGTGGCCGGCCGAATCGGTGATGTAGATGCAGTTCGCGCCGTACGACTCCATCAGCTTCGCCTGCACGACGAGCTGCTCGGGCGACGACATGTGCGCCATCATCAGGAATCCGACGGTATCGATACCGAGCGTGCGTGCGAGGCCGATATGCTGTTCCGACACGTCGGCTTCGGTGCAGTGCGTCGCGACGCGGATCGTGCCGACGCCGAGCTCGTGCGCCATGCGCAGGTGCTCGACGGTGCCGATGCCGGGCAGCAGCAGCGCCGACACCTTCGCCTGCTTCAGCTCCGGAATCACGGCGCTCAGGTACGCCTCGTCGGTATGCGCGGGAAAACCGTAGTTGACCGAAGCGCCGCCGAGCCCGTCGCCGTGCGTGACTTCGATCAGCGGCACGCCGGCCGCATCGAGCCCGCGCGCGATGTTGCGCATCTGGTCGAGCGTGATCTGGTGACGCTTCGGGTGCATCCCGTCGCGCAACGACATGTCGTGGACGGTGATCTTCTTGCCTGCAAGTGACATCGTGTGACTCCTCGACTCAAGCGGTGGCGGCCGTCGCGGCCAGCATCTGTTCGGCGAAACGCTCGGCCGTGGCGGCCGCGGCGGCGGTCATGATGTCGAGATTGCCCGCGTATTTCGGCAGGTAATCGCCGAGCCCCTCGACTTCCATGAACACCGACACGCGGTTGCCGTCGAACACCGGGCCGTTCTTCAGCGTGTAGCCGGGCACGTAGCGCTGCACTTCCTTGACCATCGCATGCACCGACGCGGTGATCGCGTCGACGTCGGGCGGGCCGTCGGTCAGGCAGTGGATCGTGTCCCGCATGATCAGCGGCGGCTCGGCCGGGTTGATCACGATGATCGCCTTGCCCTTGCGGGCGCCGCCGACCTGTTCGATCGCGCCGGACGTCGTGCGCGTGAATTCGTCGATGTTCTTGCGCGTGCCGGGGCCGACCGAGCGCGACGATACGGTCGCGACGATCTCGCCGTATGCGACCGGCTGCACGCGCGACACCGCGTACACCATCGGGATCGTCGCCTGGCCGCCGCAGGTCACCATGTTCACGTTCATCTGCGCGCTGCCGAGATGCGCGTCGAGGTTGACCGGCGGCACGCAGTACGGCCCGATCGCGGCTGGCGTCAGGTCGATCATCTTCACGCCAAGCGCGGTGAGCTTGTCGGAGTTGTCGCGGTGCACGTAGGCCGACGTCGCGTCGAACGCAATGCGGATCTCGTCGTCGGCGACGTGCGGCAGCAGCCCGTCGACACCT
Source organism: Burkholderia sp. BCC1988 (assembly GCF_905339895.1). NCBI lineage: Bacteria > Pseudomonadati > Pseudomonadota > Betaproteobacteria > Burkholderiales > Burkholderiaceae > Burkholderia > Burkholderia sp. BCC1988. Next base: position 503,845 of record NZ_CAJPHA010000001.1, on the reverse strand, counting down.
TTGTCGGTGGTCTTCAGCCCGAATTCGCGGGCCCGCGCGAGGCCGTCGGACGCAGGGTCGACGCCGACCATCCACACCGGTTCGAGCACCGGCGAGCGGCGCAGCTTGTAAAGCAGGTCGGTGCCGATGTTGCCGGGCCCGATCAGTGCGCATTTGATTTTCTTCATCAGGATTCTTCCTCTTCCTTTAGATAAAGCGGACGTCGCAACCGCCGATGCCCGAGATGTGCATCGACAGCGCGTCGCCGGCCGTGACCGGAATCAGTTTCGCGAGCGAGCCGGACAGCACGATCTCGCCGGCGAGCAGCGGCACGTCGTATTCGGCGAGCGTGTTCGCGAGCCACGCGACCGCGTCGGCGGGATGGCCGAGCGCCGCATCGCCGCGGCCTTGCGCGACGGTCTCGCCGTTCTTCTCGATCGTCATCTCGCACGCGGCGAGATCGAGCGTGCGCGGATCGACGCGCGCATCGCCGAGCACGTACACGCCGCACGACGCGTTGTCGGCGACGGTATCCTCGATGCGTATCGCCCAGTCGCGAATGCGCGAATCGACGATCTCGAAGCAGGGCGCAACCGCGGCCGTCGCGGCGATCACGTCGGTGCGGTCGATGCCGGGGCCGCGCAGGTCGCGCGCGAGGATGAACGCGATCTCGCCTTCGGCGCGCGGCGCGATCAGCGACTCGGTGGCGATCGCCTCGCCGGCCGCGTAGTGCATGCCGGACAGCAGGATGCCGAAATCGGGCTGGCGCACGTTCAGCATGTCCTGCACGGCCTGGCTCGTCACGCCGATCTTCTTGCCGACCACCGATTCGCCGCATTCGACGCGGCGTTCGATGAAGCGTTGCTGAATCCGGTACGCATCGTCGAGGGACAGCCGGCGCGGCCGCCCCGACAGCGGCGCGACAGGCGCGCGGGAGTGCCACGCGGCATACAGCTCGTCGCCGAGCGTTGCATGCAAGCGGTTGGACATGGTAGGGCCCTCGAATGGAAAAGGCCGCCGTCCCGGGCGGCGTCGGGCGCCGGAGCGAGGCTCCGGCGCGGGCGGCGATTTGCTTAGTTACCCGAACTGCGGATCGCGTCCGGCGAGAAGTACGCTTCGCTGAACTGCGGGCTGCTGTCGAGCTTCGGCATCGGCCCTTCGTTGGTCAGGCGGTCGGCCATGTAGGCGCCGGAGATCAGGTCGTGGAAGAACACGACACCCGGGTAGAACGTCTTCGCGTCATATGCGTACAGCGTCGTCGCGACGTTGGTGCGCCACAGCTGGCCGCGTGCGTCGTAGTTGTCGGCGAGCAGCGTCATCCACGAATCCTCGTCGATGTACAGCACGCGCTTCGCGTACTGGTGACGATAGCCGCTCTTCAGCGTCGCTTGCAGCACCCACACGCGATGCAGCTCGTAGCGGATGTACGAAGGGTTTTCATGTCCCTTGGTCAGCAGGTCCGCATACTTGACCGAGCTGTCCATCGCCTTGTAGTTGTCGTACGGCACGTAGACTTCGCGCTTGCCGACGATCTTCCAGTCGTAGCGGTCGCCGGGGCCGTTGTACAGGCGGTCGTCGTCGACGGTGCGGAAGCCGCCCGGGCCCTGCGGCTGGTCATAGCCGTATTCGGGCGCCTGGCGCACGCGCCGCGTGCCCGGGTTGTACATCCATGTGCGCGACGAGTTGTCCGCGCCGGCCTTGTCCCAGTTCGTGAAGCCGACGATCAGCGAGCCGCGGTCGGACAGCGGCAGCTCCGTCGCGTTGCGATAGAACGTGCGGTTGTTCAGGTCGCTCTTCACGTCGTACTTGCCGACGTTGCGCGGCGAGTAGATGTCGTAGCGCACCTTGCCCCACGCGATGTTGCCGTCGGAGTACACGACCGCCTGGTCGTAGGTTGCCTGCTCGGTGCCGATCGCCGACGAGAAGCGCTGGTTCCACAGCAGCTCGGCGGCCGTCTTCGGGATCGGGTACGGCACCTGCGGCGGCGCGTTGGTCAGCCCGTTCGCGTCGGACGTCATCGTCGAATCGGGCGCATACGTGCGGATGTCCTTGTAGACGGAATCCGCGTAGCGGAAGTCGCGGTGGCTCGGGTAGACGTTGATCTTGAACGTGGCCGGATAGCGCTTGAACATCGCCTTCTGGCCGTCGGTCAGGTGCTCCGCGTACTGCGCCATGTTCTCGGCGGTGATCGTCGCGACCGGCTTCTCGTTCGCGAACGGATCGGGGTAGCGGCTGCCGCGTTTGTACTGCACGTCGGGCGGCGTGCCGAGCCACTTGCCCGACCACTCCGGCACGCTGTTGTCCTTGCTCGCGGCGCGCACCGCGCCCATCGGCGTGAGCGGGCCGTCGAGCGCCTTCAGGTCGTCCGGCGTGACCTTCGCGAACGAGGCCGTCGCGACGAGCGCGCACGCGGCCATCGCCGATGCGCGCAGGAGGGGGAGACGAGTTCGTTTCATGACAAATCCTCTTCTTGCTGAGTGACGAGCGGCCGGGCCGCTCAGAAGTGGTAGGTCGCCGTGGCGAGCACGTAGTCGCGATCCGCCAGCGGACGCGTGACCGGGTTGGGCGAGCCGAGGAACTTGGCGTAGACGAGCGCCAGCTGCAGGTTGCTCAGGCGCGTGAACGTCACGCCGGCCGTCACGCGGTGATCGCCCTGGCCCGTCAGCGAGCCGAGCGCGCCGGCGAGCGGCGACGTGCCGGTCAGATCGTGCGAGTAGGTCAGCGGCACGTCGAGATCCCAGCCGTTGAACACGTTCTTGTAGCTGAGCGTCCACGCGATCTCCATCGCGAGCGCGTTGCGCGAGTTGGCGAGCGTGGTCGAGCCGTCGAGCGCGGAGATGCCGCCGGCATGCACGTACGTCAGTTCGCCGACCAGCGACTGCGAGTTTGCGAGGAAGCTCGGCCCGATCGAGTAGATGCCCGACAGGTTGGTCTGCAGCACGTTCGCGCGGGTCGACTGCGGGCCGGTCGGCGTGTTGACGAGCACGGCCGCGCCCTGGCGGTACGACACTTCGCCCGCGACGTTCACCGGGCCGACCTGCGTCGAGAAGCTCGCGCCGGTCAGCTTGATGTTGCTGAAATATTTCTGCTGGTACTGGAGCGTCGGGAAGTACGTCGTGACGACGCTCGGGTTCATGTCGTTGTAATGCAGGTGGTACACGCCGAGCTCGGTGTCGCCCAGCACGCGCACGCGTGCGCCGATACCCCACTGGTTGCGGGCGCTCGGCTTGTCGTCGGCCCCGCGCGGAATGACCATCCCGCCGGGGCCGATGATGAACTGCGCGCCCGGGCCGACCACGTCCGAATAGCTCCAGTACGTGCCGGGCGCGGTCAGGCGGTTCTGCTGGAACGAGAACTGGTAGTAGCCGAGCAGGCTGAAGTTCGGCGTGATCTGCCATTGCGTCGAGATCTGCGGCACCGGCAGCAGGATGTCCTTCACCTGAGCGCCCGCGACATAGGACTTGGTGGCATCGGCCGGGCCTTGCGCGCCCGCGATATTCGGGAAGAACAGGCTTTCGCCCCACGCGACCACCTGGTCGCCGACCTTCACGTTCAGGCTCGTCGGGCCGATCTTGAAGGTGTTGTAGGCGTAGGCGGCGAGCAGCGTCGTGTGGCCGCCCGACCAGTAGCGGGCGTCGCCGGTGAAGTTGTTGTACTGGCCCGTGTGGTTGACCGTGCCGGGCGCGTCGTTGTAGTTCGGGTGGCGGTACGCCTGATCGTAGAACGTGCTCGCGCGGACGAACACGCCCCAGTCGTCGTGCTTCAGGTTCACTTCGCCGAGCAGGCTGACCTGGTTCTCGATCAGCTTGTTCTTCGCGAAGTTGCGATCGCCGTCGTCGCCGTTGATGTTCGCCGGCGTCAGCAGATTGCCGCTCGGCGCACGCGTGCGCATGCCAAGGCCGTAACTCAGCGTGAACGTGTAGTCCAGCGTCGTGTCGGCGCCAAGCTCGATCGTGCTGCCGGCGTGCGCGTCGGGAACGACGCAAGTCAGCAGCGCGGCGGCCAGCGTCGACAGCGCGGCGGTGGCCCGCTTGTCGGTACGGCGCGAAATCCGTTGATGCATGGTGTCTCCTCTGGGGGTATCGACGACGGTCGACTGTGGTTGTCGTGAGAGGCAGAGTAGGGAGATCGCGATAGCAGGGAATCGTCAAAATGAACTAGATGACTTCCCTAGGACTGGAAACGATCGGCGCACGCATCTGGCGGCGCATGCGTCAGCGCGCTTGCATCTGCGTCGCGGCCAGGAACGCGGGCCGTTCGCCCCCGCCGTCGAGCCGCAGGTTCGCGCCCGACGTGTACGACGCGTCGGGCGACGCGAGGAACAGGCACGCCGACGCGACGTCGTCGGGCGTCGCGAGCCGTGCGGCCGGAATCGTCGCGCGGATCGCATCGAGCGCCGCATCGTCACCGTAGTGGCCTTCGGTCGCGGATTCGGTTTGCACGAGGCTCGGGCTGATCGCGCACACGCGCACGCGCGGCGCCCACTCGACCGCGAGCGACGTGACCGCGTTGACGAGCCCCGCCTTCGCGGCGCCGTAGGCCGCGGTGCCGGGCGACGGCCGCGACGCGCTGACGCTCGCGATGAACAGCATCACGCCGCCGTGCGGTTGCGGCTGCATGATCGCGTTCACGCGCTGCGCGAGTTGCAGCGGCGCGATCAGGTTCAGCCGCACGATCGATTCGGTGAAGCGCGGCGATGCGTCGGCCGCGAGCACGAACGGCGAGCCGCCCGCGTTGTTGACGAGCACGTCGAGGCCGCCGGTTGCGGCGCGGGCCGTCGCGAGCATCGCGTCGACCTGCTCGATGTCGCGCAGGTCGGCCGCGATGAAGGTGGCCGTGCGTCCGCCGGCGGACGGCGGCGTGTCGGGCGCGCTGCGCCCGCACACGAACACGCGCGCGCCCGCCGCGAGAAACCGCTCGGCGATGCGCCGCCCGATGCCCTTGGTGCCGCCCGTCACGAGCACCGTCTTGCCGCTGTAGTCGAATCCGTTCATCGTCTGCCTCCGTTTTCGGTGGCCCGATGATAGGAACAAGCGCGCGCGGCTTCGTAGTCTGAAAGGATGATGCCGGCCGGCGCCGGCGGCGCAATCATCGTGGCAGGCATCCATCGACCGACGAAGGAGACAACCCGCGATGACGACCCCCACGACGCCGCCGGCCGGCATCTTCACCGACGTACCGGGCGGCCTGCGCCTGCATCATTTCGAGGCGGGCGCAGGCCGCCCGGTGGTGTTCATCCACGGTAGCGGCCCGGGCGCGAGTGGTTTCAGCAACTTCAAGCACAACTACCCGGCGTTCGCGGCGGCCGGCCACCGCGCGATCGTCGTCGACCTGCCGGGCTACGGGCAGTCGTCGAAGCCGTCCGACGTCGCCTACACGCTCGATTTCTTCGTCGGCGCGCTGCACGCGCAGCTGTCCGCGCTCGGCGTCGGGCCGGCCGTGCTGCTCGGCAACTCGCTCGGCGGCGCGATCGCGCTGAAATACGCGCTCGATTACCCGGACGAAGTCGACGGGCTGATCATGATGGCGCCGGGCGGCGTCGAGGATCGCGACACCTATTTCCGGATGGAAGGGATCCAGCGGATGGTGCAGCTCTTCACCAATCGCCAGATGAATGACGACACGATGCGCGAGTTGCTGACGCTGCTGGTGCACGATCCGGCGATCGTCACCGACGCGCTCGTCGCCGAGCGGATGAAGGTGTGCGTCGAGCAGCCGACCGAAGTGCTGTCGACGATGAGCGTGCCGAACCTGACGGGCGCGCTCGCCGACCTGCGCTGCCCGGTGCTCGGTTTCTGGGGCACGGACGACCGCTTCAATCCGGTCGGCGGCGCGCTGACGTTCCTCGAGCGTTGCCGCGACGCGCGCTTCGTGCTGCTGAACCGCTGCGGCCACTGGGTCATGGTCGAGCATGCGGCCTATTTCAACCGGGAATGCCTCGATTTCCTGGCTGCGCCGACGGCGCGATGATGCGCGATGGTTTTGATGGCCGGCCCGTTCGTGGCCGGTTCGCCTAAATACAAGGAGACACAATGAAACTCATCGAAGACCTGTTCGACCTGCGCGGCAAGGTGGCCGCGATCACCGGCGGCGCGCGCGGCATCGGCGCGGAAACGGCGCGCACGCTGGCCGCGGCCGGCGCGAGCGTCGCGATCCTCGACGTGCTGTCGCAGCCCGCCGAAGCGCTCGTCGAGGAGATTCGCGCGCAGGGCGGCCAGGCCGCGTTCTGGTCGCTCGACGTCACGCAGGAGGCCGACGTCGAGCGCGTGTTCGGCGAGATCGTCGCGCGCTTCGGGCGCCTCGACGTGCTCGTGAACAACGCGGGCATCGAAGGGCACAACGTGCCGACCCACGAACTCACGCTCGCACAGTGGCAGCGCGTGCAGGACGTGAACGTCAACGGCGTGTTCCTGTGCACGCGCGCGGCGATTCCGCGCTTGGAAGCGGCCGGCGGCGGCTCGATCGTGAACCTGTCGTCGATGTACGGGATCGTCGGCGGCCCGGACGTGCCCGCGTATCACGCGTCGAAGGCCGCGGTGCGGATGATGGCGAAGGTCGATGCGATGCTGTATGCGGCGAAGAACATTCGTGCGAACTCGGTGCATCCGGGCTACATCCGCACGCCGATGCTCGAGGACGCGTTCCGCCAGATGGGCCAGGATCCCGACAACGTGTTCGGCTATCTGCAGACCCACGTGCCGATGGCGAAGATCGGCAGCCCGCGTGACATCGCGGCCGGCATCCTGTATCTCGTGTCGCCGGCCGGGCGCTACGTGACGGGCGCGGAGCTGGTGATCGACGGCGGATACACCGCGCGCTGACGCGCCGCGGCGGTCGAAACAAGAGAGGAGGCAGGCAGTTGAAAGCGCTCGTGGCAGTGAAGCGCGTGGTCGACGCGAACGTGAAGGTCGGCGTGAAGTCCGACCGCACCGGCGTCGACATCGCGAACGTGAAGATGTCGATGAACCCGTTCGATGAAATCGCGGTGGAAGAGGCCGTGCGGCTGAAGGAGGCCGGCGTCGTGACGGAGGTGGTGGCCGTGTCGGTCGGTGTCGCGCAGGCGCAGGAAACGCTGCGCACGGCGCTCGCGATCGGCGCGGATCGCGCGATCCTCGTCGAAGCTGGCGACGCGGTCGAGCCGCTCGGTGTCGCGAAGATCCTGAAGGCGCTGGTCGACAAGGAACAGCCGCAGCTCGTGATCCTCGGCAAGCAGGCGATCGACGACGATTCGAACCAGACCGGCCAGATGCTGGCTGCGCTGGCAGGCCTGCCGCAAGCGACGTTCGCGTCGAAGGTGACGATCGCCGGTGGTAAGGCAACCGTGGCACGTGAAGTCGATGGCGGCGCCGAAACGCTGTCGCTTCAACTGCCTGCAGTTGTTACCACGGACCTGCGCCTGAACGAACCGCGCTACGTGACGCTGCCGAACATCATGAAGGCGAAGAAGAAGCCGCTTGAAACGGTGAAGCCGGAAGACCTCGGAGTGGATGTCACGCCGCGTTTGAAGACGCTGAAGGTGGCCGAGCCGCCGAAGCGTGCGGCCGGCGTGAAGGTGCCGGACGTGCAGACGCTGGTCGACAAGCTGAAGACCGAAGCCAAGGTGCTGTAACAGGGAGCGGACGGACATGACGATTCTGGTAATCGCCGAGCATGACGCGGCATCGACAGCCGGCGCTTCGCCGATCAAGGCCGCGACGTTGAACACGGTGGCGGCGGCCGCCGAAGTCGGCGCGTTCGGCGGTGGCGACATTCACGTGCTGGTCGCGGGCCACCACGCGCAAGCAGCGGCCGATGCAGCGGCGAAGATCGCAGGCGTTTCGAAAGTGCTGCTCGCCGATGCGCCGCAACTCGCGGACGGTCTCGCCGAGAACGTCGAAGCGACGGTGCTGACCGTCGCGTCGAACTACTCGCACATCCTCGCGCCGGCCACCGCGTACGGCAAGAACATCGCGCCGCGCATCGCCGCGAAGCTGGACGTCGCGCAGATCTCCGACATCACGGCGGTTGTATCGGCCGACACGTTCGAGCGTCCGATCTATGCAGGCAACGCGATCGCGACGGTGCAGTCGGGCGACCCGATCAAGGTGATCACGGTGCGGACGACGGGCTTCGATCCGGTGGCGGCCGAAGGCGGCAGCGCAGCGATCGAGAAGATCGAAGCGGCAGCAGACGCGGGTGTGTCGCAGTTCATCGGCCGGGAGGTGACGAAACTCGATCGCCCCGAACTCACCAGCGCGAACATCGTCGTGTCGGGCGGCCGCGGCCTGGGCAGCGGCGAGAACTACATGAAGGTTCTCGAACCGCTGGCCGACAAGCTGAGCGCCGCACTCGGCGCGTCGCGCGCGGCGGTGGACGCCGGCTACGTGCCGAACGACTACCAGGTCGGCCAGACCGGCAAGATCGTCGCGCCGCAGCTGTACATCGCCGTCGGTATTTCCGGCGCGATCCAGCATCTGGCCGGCATGAAGGATTCGAAGGTGATCGTCGCGATCAACAAGGATCCGGAAGCGCCGATCTTCGGTGTGGCCGATTACGGCCTCGTCGGCGACCTGTTCACGCTCGTGCCCGAAGCGGCCACGGTGCTTTGAGCGATGCCGCTGTTCGAATTCGACGGCATGCGCCCGCGCGTCGATCCGTCCGCATACGTTCATCCGAGCGCGGTCGTGATCGGCGACGTGACGATCGGCGCGGGCTGCTACATCGGCCCGCATGCGAGCCTGCGCGGCGACTTCGGCGCGATCGTCGTCGGCGACGGCAGCAACGTGCAGGACGGCTGCGTACTGCACGTCGGCATCCGCGAGACGTGCCGGCTCGGCGTGAACAGCCACATCGGCCATGGCGCGATCGTGCACGGCGCGACGCTCGAGCCGGACACGATGATCGGGATGAACGCGGTCGTGATGGACGGCGCGACGATCGGCGCGACCACGATCGTCGCGGCCTGCGCGTTCGTGAAGGCCGGTTACGACGTGCCGCGCGGCGTGCTGCTCGCGGGCGTGCCGGGCCGTGTGGTGCGGCGGCTGAGCGACGCGGAGATCGACGCGAAGGCGAACGGCACGCGGATCTATCAGCAGCTGGCGGTGAATTGCTTGAGGGGGCTCCGGCAGATCGACGACGCGTAAGCGATGCGCGTTGTCGACGCGTCGTCGTTCGGGCGGAGGATGCCTGCCGGCGGCAAGACCGTCGTGCATCAGCGTGAATACCGCAAATCCGTGCGCGCCGCGCCGAAAGCGCGATGTCACGGGGTTTATCGGGGTTTGTGCGGATGGCGATTCGACGTCGTGCATGCTGGTCGCGACGTACGCGCCGGATCGATTGCCTGATGCGGCGCCGTTGTCTTAAGATCGGCGTCACACCATCCCACCGCCTCCGGCGCCGAATGAAAACGACCCTACGCCTGCGCGTCGCCATTATCGCTTCGGCCTTCGCCGTCTATCACGTATTCATGCACATTCAGTGGGTCGCCAGCGGTTGCATCGAATTTCGCGGCAGCCGGCATTGCAGCTTCGAGAACAGTGAGAATTTCGAAGGCATGATGGACTTCGACCTGCTGCTGACATGCGCGTGGGTCGCGGGCGCGATGATGGCGTGGTTCGCGGTCGCGCGGTCGTCGAAGAAACCGGGTTGACGTCGGGACGACGCCGCCGAGGGCTGCGGATGCGCCGCGTGCGGCGGCGCGTTTTCGCCGTCAATGCCCGACGGCTGCCATCATTCGCGCCGAATGGCGTTCGCCTGTCGCCGCACCGACCGGTGCGGCCTCGTCCAGCGCTGCCAGTTCGCCGGGCGAGAGATCGATGTCCGATGCGACAACGTGTTCCTCAAGATATGCGATACGCCGGGTACCCGGAATGGGCACCATGTTGCGGCTCCGCGTTCACGCGATGACGATTTGCGCAGGCGTGACACCATTCGACGCTGCGAGTGCGGAGACTCAGCGGACAAGCCGATGGCCGCACGCGCGACACAGGCACATACAGACGGATTCAGGCAATGCGTCCTATTGCCGTCTTTCAATCCGCCTTGCAAGCCGTTTCCTATCGACTAACATTTTCCGGTAGCGCCTGTTTGTCGGTTTGGCGGTTTGTCGGTCAGTCCCACTGAAACGGGAGATAAAAATGCCAGAAGAAATCGACCCGCGCCGGCGTGGCTTTGCGCGCATGGCAGCCGGTGCGCTTGTTGCAGCGCAGTTCGAGATGCTGCAATCCGCTTACGCACAAAATGCGCCGTCGGCAACACCGCCGATGCCACCGATCAAGCCTGGAAGCCATTCGTCGTTCACGACGATCAAGCAGATCAAGGCCGGGTTGCTCAATGTCGGCTATGCGGAAGCGGGCCCGGCCGATGGCCCGCCGGTCATGCTGCTGCACGGCTGGCCATACGACATCCACAGCTTCGTCGACGTCGCCCCGGCGCTCGGCGCGCAGGGGTATCGGGTGATCGTCCCGTACCTGCGGGGCTACGGCTCGACCACCTTTCTGTCGGACCAGACGATGCGTAACGCGCAGCCGACGGCCGTTGCACTCGACATCATCGCGCTGATGGATGCGCTGGACATCCGGACGGCCCTGTTCGGTGCATTCGACTGGGGCGCGCGAACCGCCGATATCATTGCCGTGTTGTGGCCGGAGCGTTGCAAGGGGCTGGTATCGGTGAGCGGCTATCTGATCGGCAGTCAGAGCGCGGGAAAAATGCCGCTGCCGCCCGCCGGCGAGTTCCAGTGGTGGTATCAGTTCTATTTCGCGACCGACCGCGGCCGCGACGGCTACGAGAAGTACACCGAAGATTTCGTCAAGTTCATCTGGAAGCAGGCGTCGCCGAAATGGAACTTCGACGACGCGACCTTCGCGCGAAGCGCGCCGGCTTTCCGAAACCCGGATCACGTCGCCATTACGATCCACAATTACCGGTGGCGGCAGGGGCTTGCGGTGGGCGAGGCGAAGTACGACGAATACGAGCAGCGGCTTGCATCCGCGCCGCCGATCACGGTTCCGAGCATCACGATGGAAGGCGACGCGAACGGGGCGTTTCACGTGCCGCCGGCCGTCTATCGGGCGAAGTTCACCGGCAAGTACGAGCATCGCACGATCACCGGCGGTATCGGCCACAATCTGCCGCAGGAGGCGCCGCAGGCATTCGCCCAGGCGGTGGTCGACGTCGGGCGGTTCTGACCGGCAGGCTGCGCGGCGGTTCGTCCCGCCACTGCGTCATTGCGTGCGCACCGGCTCCGGCCGGTCGCGCAGGATCGCGAGCGACAGCGCCGCCAGCCCGCAGCTGGCGATGAGCATCAGCAACGCGCCCTTGCCGGCATGCACCATCACCCAGCCGCCGAGCGACGGAAACCCGAACGCGCCGATGAAATACGACGCGACGAACCAGGTCAGCACGCCATGCCGTTGCGCGTCCGGGCAATCGTTGACCGCCTGTGCCTGGATCACCGGATACATGAGGCCGTAGCCGGCGCCCAGCAGGACGGCCGCGACGGACTGCAGCGATGCGTGCGCGGCAGCGCCGAACATCGCGAGCGCCCCGAGCAGCATCAACATGAGCAGGCCCTTGGTCGCCGTTTCGGGGCGCGCCATCCTGACCCATCTCCCGAGCAGCCAGCGCGCGCTCACCACCGTCATCGTATAAACGCTGAAGAATGTGCCGGGCCGCGCCTGCGTGCCCTGCATGAGCGACATCTGGAACGTCATCAGGCCGGAGAAGACGCAGGTGCCGAGCGCGATCATCGCGATCGGCGCGGCCGCCCGCGTGCGCGAGATCGTGCGCAGCTCGCGCACCCACCGGCCGCCGGCGATGGGGGCGGACGGACGCGGGCTCAGGCGGCCGAATGCTTCCAGCATCAGCGACGCGAGCGCGCACAGCGCGCCGACCGCGTAAAGCGTGTCGTCGATCGACCAGTGGAGCATGCGCATCGCATAGGCGGCAAACGCCGGGGATGCACCGATTCCGGTCATCTGGAACGTCGCCGATCGAAAGAACCAGGTGCCGCGCTCCGCACCGCTGGTACGCTCGGCCAGCGACATCGGCGCGGCCAGGTGAAACGCGCCCCAGCCGAAGCCGACCAGGAAGCCGGACGGCAGGTCCGCATAGGCCGCGCGCCCGACGAGCGCGAAGCCGACGATGCCGGCGCCGATGCACAGTGACGACAGCGCGGCGATCCGTGTGGTGCCGATCTGCTGCGAGAACCAGCCGACGAACGACAAGCCGGCGAACGTGCCGACCGTCGCCGCGGCCAGTGCCGCGCCGGTATCGAGATCGCTGCCGCCGATCGCGCGAAAGCGCATCGACAGCAGGAAGGTCGCACCGTAGCCGCCCGCGGTGAGCAGGGTGCCGACGAGAAACAGCAACGCACTTTGAACGCGCATGACAGCTATCCGGGGCGACGGCGACGGTCGGGGTGAATCGTCGATTGCGAGACAGTATGAACCAGGACCGATGCGGGATGCCCGCATTCGTGATGCTGCGTGCGTGCCGTCGGCTTTTGTCCGACATGGCTCGAACACGCTCGTCCGAGCGCGCCGTTGCGCATCGAAAGGCCTGCATCGGCGGGGCTGCACGACGAGGTTGAATGCGTCGGGCCGGCACCGTTGCGCGCCGCGCGGCGCCTGGTTTTTTCGACGCACGAGGCACTCGCGCGCACTTTGATTTCCCCTGTCCGCTGCACTAGATTCGAGACATTACGTGCCAGCGACTGCGCGAGGTGAAGCCATGACGCCGTGGGAGATCCAGGGAACCGAACTGATGAACTGCAATTGCTCATACGGTTGCCCCTGCCAGTTCAATTCGTTGCCGACGCACGGCAACTGCGAAGCGATGGGTGCGATTTCGATCGACAGCGGCCACTACGGCGACGTGGTGCTCGACGGTGTCCGGATCGCGGTCGTGTTCCAGTGGCCCGGACCGATTCACGAAGGCCACGGCCGGTGCCAGCCGATCGTCGACGAGCGTGCGAGCCCCGCGCAGTGCGAAGCCGTGATGAAGATCATGACCGGTCAGGATACCGATCCGTTCGCGACGATGTTTTCCGTGTTCGCATCGACGCTTGAGCAGGCCTACGAGCCGATCTTCGCGAAGATCGATTTCGACGTCGATGTCGATGCGCGGCGCGGCCGGATCAGCATCGACGGCGTGCTCGACATCGTCGGCGAGCCGATCCGCAATCCGGTGACGGGCGCCGAACATCGCGTGCGGATCGACCTGCCGCACGGCTTCGAATACGAGCTGGCCGAGATCGGATCCGGCACCGGCCGGTCGCACGGCCACATCCAGCTGGATCTCGAGCGGAGCTACGCGCAGTTCGCACGGCTGCACCTGAACAACCACGGGCTGATCCGGCATCGCGTCGCGGCATGATCCCCGTCGGCGAGCTTCTCGGACGCGAGCGCGTCGTCACGCTGCTCGGCATGACCGCGCTCGTCGGCGCGTGCTGGGCCTACCTGTGGACGGGGGCCGGCACCGGCATGTCGGCGCTGGACATGACGGCGGTCGCGCTGTTCCCGCATCGGCTGGCCGACGGCATGGGCGCCATGGATCCGTCGCTGGCGACCGTGATCCTGATGTGGTGGGTGATGATGATCGCGATGATGACGCCCGGCGCGGCGCCGGTCGTGCTGCTGTACCGGCGCGTGCTGCGGCATCACGATCGGGGCGATGCCGGGTCGGCATTCACGTCGACGAGCCTGTTGGCCGGCTATTTGGCCGTATGGCTCGCGTTCTCGGTCGGCGCTGCCGTGCTGCAGTTGCTGCTGCAGCCTGCCGGCCTGATCTCCGGGATGATGCTGTGGTCGAAGAGCGCCGTGCTGTCCGCGATCGTCCTCGCGCTGGCCGGCGTCTATCAGTTCTCGCCGCTGAAACAGGCCTGCCTGCGGCAATGCCGGTCGCCGGTGCGGTTTCTCGCGACATACTGGCGCCCGGGGATCACGGGCAGCTTCCTGCTCGGCGCGCGCCACGGCGCGTATTGCGTGGGCTGCTGCTGGCTGCTGATGGCGCTGCTGTTCGTCGGCGGCGTGATGAACGTCGTGTGGATCGTCGCGTTGTCGCTGTTCGTGCTGGTCGAAAAGGTGCTGCCGGGCGGCGAGCGGGTCGGCCGGGCGCTGGGTGTCGTGCTGATCGGGTGGGCGGTCGCGACGTTGCTGGTGTAGGGGGTGCGTTCCATGCGTTACCCGCTGCAGCCGGGAGTCGGTTGATGAAGATTCGAAATATTGCCGTCGCCGTCCTCTGCGCGATGAACGTCGTCGCGACACCGGCGTATTCAGCCGGCAGCATGTCCGACATGAACATGGACATGGGCGACTCGAAGACGTCGGCGCCGGATGCCGCGCTGACCGACGCCGAAGTGAAACGGATCGATGCCGAGCACGGCATGGTGACGCTGAAGCACGGCGCGCTCCAGAACGTCGGGATGGCGCCGATGACGATGGCATTCAAGGCCGGCGACCCGGCGATGATCGCGTCGCTGCACGTGGGCGACAAGGTCAAGGTCCGGGTCGAGCGCGTGAACGGTGCGCTGACGATCGTGAAGCTCGTGCAACGACGGTAACGGTCGCGCAAGCAACCGCTTGCCGGGCAACTGTCACGGACCGGTCGCCAGCGCTAACCCGGTCCATCACCGGAATCGCGGCCGGCTTCCGCAAAATTCAACTCGACGCCATTCCCGGCCGGATCGGTGAAAAAGATCTGCAGCTGGCTCGTGACCGGCACGTGCCGGCGCGTGTACCGGACCTGCGCGTCGCCAAGACGCCGCTCCATGTCCGCGGCATTCGCGCACGAAAACGCCACATGGTCGAACGTATTGACGACATGCGCCGGCCGCACCTCGCCGGGTCGCGCTTCCGACAGGTGGAGGATCGCCTGCGCCCCCGCGTAGAGCCAGTAGCCGCTGCTCTGGAACGGCGGTCGATATCCGGGTTCGAGGCCCACGACGTTCATGTAGAAGTCGCGCAGCGTATCGAGCGTGGCCCGATCCGCGCGGAGGTTGTAATGATCGAATCCGATGACTGGCATGGCAGGTTGTCCGGTTCGCGCAAGCGGCGCATGGCACAGCATCGCGCAGCGCGGGGCATCCTGTCACCCCCGAACGCCTTTGACCGCCGCGGCCGGACGCGCGAGCCCGCGCGCCGGCAGCGGCGTCGACATCACGATCGACGTGCGCGTTTCGCCATACAGGTTGATGCGCTCGATCAGCTGTTCGAGATGCGCCATGCTGACGGCGACGAACCGCATCACGTAGGAATCCGCGCCGGTCACGTGATGGCACTCGACCACTTCGGGAATGGTCTCCAGCAGCTTCAGGAATTTCGCCTTCGCCGGCTGCGGCACCGTGATGCCGATCAGCGCGCTCACCGGGTAGCCGGCCGCGGCCGGATTGACCCGCGCCGTGTAGCCGTCGATCACGCCGGCCGATTCGAGGCGCTTCACGCGTTCCGTGACCGCCGGCACCGACAGGTGAACCTGGCGTGCCAGCTCCGTGTAGCTGATGCGGCCGTTGGCCTGCAGCAGCGCGAGTATTTTCCAGTCGAGTTCGTCCATCGCGGCGGGGTTTTTAAGGTGAAGCGGCTATTTTTCCTTAAAAACCGCCTTCAGCGGCGACCGGAGTTTCCCTACGATGACGGTTCAACGCATTGCATGTCGCGAGGAACCGGCCATGCTGTTCATCAAGTCCGTCGTAATGGGATTGTCGATCGCGGTGCCGGTCGGCCCGATCGGCATGCTGTGCATCCAGCGCAGCCTGAGCCGCGGCTTTCACGCGGGGTTCGCGACGGGCATCGGCGCCGCGTGCGCCGATGCGATCTACGGGCTGCTCGGCGCGCTGGGCGTCGCCGGCATCGTCACCGCGTTCCCGATGCTGACCGTCGCGCTGAAAATCGGCGGCGGCGCGTTCCTCGTGTGGCTGGCGTGGTCGATCGCGCGGCAGGCGCCGGCGGCGTCGACCGCATCGGCGGCGGTTCGAGACCTGCCGCGCACGACCGTGCTGCGCGATTTCCTGACGACTTTCGGCCTCACGCTGTCGAACCCGATGACGATCCTGTCGTTCGTCGGGATCTTCGCGGCGCTCGGCCCGCTGGCGGGCACGCATGAAGGCGCGATGGGGGCGACCGTGGCGCTGATGGTCGCCGGCGTGTTCCTGGGTTCCGCGACGTGGTGGCTGTGCCTGAGCAGCGCGACCGCCGCGCTGCGCACGAAGATGTCGCTGACGTTCATGCACGGGCTATCGCGCATGTCGGCCGTCGTGATCGCCGCGTTCGGCGCGATCCAGTTGATCGCGGGCGTGCGGGGCGTCGCAGGGGCCTGACGCGTAGCGCGGTGCGAGGGAACGCGATCGCTCGCACGCGGCCGACGACATCCGGCACCCGTACACCCGTCGGCATCGACACCCGCGAACCTGGGCGCCGATGCACCGGCCACCTCGCTCAGAACGTATAGCTGACCTTGCCGAACGCCGTGCGGCCGAGCGTGTTGTAGCCGTACGCGGTCATGTACTGACGGTCGAACAGGTTCGACAGCGTGGCGGACACCGTCAGGTGCGCGTTGATCCTGTACGACGCGCGCAGGTTCACGCTCAGGTACGACGGCAGGTACGTCGTGTTGGCCGGATCGTCGAACGTCGTGCCGCCGTAGCTCAGCGACGCGCCCGTGCTCAGTGCGTGCAGATGGAATTCGTCCCACGTGTGGTCGACGTTCACGCTGACGGTCTGGCGCGGCCGGCGGTTGAGCCAGCTGTCGTTGGTCTCGTCCTGCGGATTCAGGATCCCGATCGCGACGCTGACAGGTGTATAGCGGCCGATCGTGCCCTTGTACGACAGGTCGATGCCGCGGATATGCGCACGGCCGATGTTGATCGGCGAGAACGTCGCGGGGTTGTACGCGATCAGGTTGCTGACGCGCGTGTCGTAGATCGCGGCGCTGAACGTGCCGTACGCGGTGTTCGCGTCGAGCGCGGCCTCGACCGAATCGCTGCGTTCCGGGCTCAGGTCCGGATTGCCGTAGCCCGGGTAGTACAGGTCGTTGAACGACGGCAGGCGGAACGCATTGCCGTACGACACGCGCGCCGTATAGACCGGCGTAATGGCCCACGACAGCGCGGCGTTGCCGGTGTTCACGGCCTTCCCGGCAATGATCTCGTGGCGGCCCGCGACGAACATCGTCACGCTGCCGAGCGTCGCCGACTGATGCAGCGAGAACGCGGAATCGTTGCGCGTCGGCACGCCGTCCGGCACGTCGACCGGCAGGAACACCTGTTCGCGCGTGAAGTCGTACGCCACCTTCGTCTCGCCCGACAGCGGCAGGCCGAACAGGTGGAAGCCGTGCGCCTGATGGGTCAGCGACGTCGACGAACTGATGCGCTGCGAGTTGATCTGGTCGGTCGGGATGGCCGGGTCGCTCGCGTACAGGAACTGGCGATCGTTCGCATAACCGAACGACTGGTCGAACTGCGTGTCGGGCGTGACGTCGAGATGGAACGCGAGGCCGGTCGTCAGCTGATGATCGAGCTCGCGGTTCGCAAAGCCGGCGTTGTCATAGGACAGGTCGGAGCGGTGGTACAGCGCGAACGTCGAGATCGACCAGTTGTCGCGCGCATAGCCGAGGCGCGCATCGAGGTCCTGCGCGTGATACGGATTGCGGCCGTCTTCGTGGTAGGGCAACACGGGCCGCGTTGCGTCGATGCCCGCCGTGTTGTAGTCGTGCAGGCCGAGCGTGTAGGTGAGGCCACCCAGCGCGGCGAGCGGCCCCGTCGACGGCACGGTGCCCGACGTGCGCAACTGCGTGTCGAAGGTCTTGTTCGAGCCGCCGCCGAACGACACGGTGGTCTGGTTCGGCTGGCCGGCGGCGCGGCGCGTGAACAGCTGCACGACGCCACCCATCGCGTTCGCGCCGAACGACGCGGCGGCCGGCCCCGAGATCACCTCGACGCGCTCGAACGCTTCGGTCGGCAGGTCGGCCCACGGCGCGATGCCGGTGGTCGGCGAGCCGATCCGGATGCCGTCGATGAACACCGCGACCTGGCTGGCCGACGAGCCGCGGATGCTGACCGACGCCGACGAACCCGGGCCGCCGTTCTGCGAGACGGTCACGCCCGGCAGCGTCGCGAGCGCCTGGGTGATGCTCGGGTCGCTCGGCGACAGCCGGTCGAGATCGGCGCGCGTGAGCACCTGCGTCGTCGCATAGCGCTGGTCGAACGACTCGGGCAGATGCCGCGTGTCGGTCACGCTGATCGTCGGCAGGTCGGCGCCTTCGGCGGGTTGGGGCGGCTGCGCGGGCGGCATGTCGCCGGCGGCGTGGGCGATCGGGGAGAGCAGCGCCGTGGCGGCGGACGTGGCGAGAAGGTGGCGAAGATTCATGAGGCAGCGAGCGTGATCGTGTTGCAGGTACGGCGAGCGTAAGCGGGGGGCGGCGGGTACCGCCTGGTTATCGTTGGTCTATCGCGGGACCGGGCAGCGTGGGCGGCATTCACGCGTGTCGTCGTGACGCGTGCCGCACGACACGGCACGGCACACGCGTGCGGACACGCGGCGCAGACTGGCCGCGCAACGGCACGATGCTTCCGGCGTGGAAGCGGAGGCGGAAAGATCGGACATCTGAAGGGTCCTGAGGTCGGGCCGTCCATGCAACGGGGCGACCGCCAAAGGCGGTGCTGGCGCATCGGGACACCCCGCCCGGTGCGGCTGCTTGGACCTCGGGTCGATGGCAGGTCTCCTGGCTCGCGGGTCGCGATTCGCACCGGCCTTCCCGGTTTCCCAGTGGCATGGGGTGGTGCGGATTCGCCGCTCACAGTTGCGGGGGCAGCCGCAGATTCGAGGCGCGGCCTCTCCTGCGTTCCCTTTTGATCCCGTTCCCGGGAACCATCAGCGCGCAAGCGTAATGGCGAGCGCGCCGGTGCGTCAATTATCGAAGTGCGCAGGGATGCGAAAAAACGTCAGTGCTCGCCGGATGCTTTCGAAATCATTTCAATCCGAGCCTTCGCACCGCGTTTCATGTCTGACGAAACGCACCGCCGGCGGCGCTGCAATCGCGCCGGAACCGGCTCGGCGCGATGCCCGTCCATCGCACGAACGCCCGCCGAAACGCTTCTTCGCCACCGAACCCGAGATGCGCGGCGATCCGCGCGACCGACCAGTCCGACTCGCGCAGGCAGCGCCGCGCGACGTCGGCGAGGCACTGTTCGCGCAACGCGTGATAGCCGCTGCCTTCGGCCGCCAGCCGCCGCCGCAACGTCGCTTCGCTGACGCCGAGCCATGTCGCCAGCGCCGCGAGCGCGGGCAGCGCCTGTTCGCGCGCGAGCGCCGCATCGAGAAAGCCGCGCACCTGCTGAGCCCATGACACGACGGCCGGCGCGGCATCGATCAGCCGAAACGGAAAATCGACGAGAAACGCGGCCAGCTCGCCCGGCTGGCGGATCACGCGCGCATCGAGCCGCACCGCGTCGAACGCGAAGCCGTAGGTCTTGCGGCCGACGTCGACCGGCGCGTTGAACAGCCCGAGCAGCGGCATCGCGTCTTCGCGGCGCGGATGGCCGAGCCAAACTTCGTCCGGCCGCAGCGGCTGCCCGATCAGCCAGCCGAACAGTTGCAGATAGCAGAACAGCCCCGTCAGGTCGACGAGGCACGCGGCGGGGCTGCGCGTGCGGCGCAGCGAATCCATCCGGAACGTCGCGCGTCCGTCGCGCACCGCGAGCGACAGCGCGCCGGCGCGCGGCGTCAGCATCTCGCAGAACTCGGCGGCGCAGCGGATCGCGTCGGCGAGCGTCGCGCAACTGAGGAGGCACCGGCACATCAGGTCGACTTCCTGCTTGCGCATCGGCGGATGGCCGTCGCCGCGCGCGACCTGCGCCTCGAGCCGCTCGATCGCGTCGCGGTACAGCGCGACGAAACCGCCGGGTGTCGTCGTCGACGCAGCAGCAACGGCCGTCGGCGCAGGCCGTTGCGCCGACGGCACGCCGCTGCGCGCCAGTTCGTCGAGCAGACGGGCACCGAGGCCCGGCAGCACGCGGCCGCGTGCCGGCAATGCGCGCTGTTTCATCTCTCTCCCGATCTGAGCGTTGCGACAGGGGCCGGTGAGCGTGCCGGTAGGGGTTCGCCGGCCGCCGCCACGCAAGAATGCTACTCACGCCGGCCGCTTCCGGCCTCGCCGGAACGGCGTAGGCGGCCGGCATCGCATCCCGCCACGAACCACCCGAGATGACCCGCGAATGATTCAGATCGTAGACGAAATCACCCTCGCGCCCGAGCGCATTCCCGACGTGCTGGCGCTGCTGCGCGACCGCTATTTGCCGGGCCACGCGGCACGCGGACTGACGGCGGCCGGCCGCTGGGTGTCGCCGCCCGTCGCGGTGCCGGGGCAGCCGAGCACGCTGTGGCTGACGTGGCAGGTCGCCGATGCGCCGTCGTACTACCGGATGCGCGCGTTGACCGACGGCGACGTGGTCGCGTTCTGGACGGCCGTCGACGCACTGTGCGACACCCGCCGCCGCCATGTGATGACGGATGCCGATGCGCCGCTGCCGGCCCTGACGGAGGTCGACCATGCGGCATGACACGGCTCAGATTTTCGTTTCGGCGACCAGCGATGCCGGCGCATTCGAGCACGCGTTGCGCGAAGCCGCGCAGGCGTTGCCGGGCGCGACCCGCGTGGCGCTCGCGCGCAATCTCGACGGCTGCTGGGGCGCGGGCGACTACACGCTCGACGTGCTGCGCGACGAACGGGCGACCGGCCACGCGACGGATTTCGCCGCGCTGGCCGGCCTGCCGGGCATCGTGCGGATCGACGGCGCGGTGTGTCATGCGATCGGCGGCGGCCTGCGCGAACCGGCGCTGCACGACGGCATATGGCGCACGCTGATGCTGCGCGTGCGGCCCACGGCCGCCGAAGCGCAGGTGCGCGATCTCGAGCGCGAACTGCTGCGCATGCCGGCATTCATGCCCGGCATCCGCAACTGGCGACTGAGCCGGATCGTGACGCCGGGCATGTGGACCCACGTCTGGCAACAGGAATTCGCGCACGTCGGCGATCTGCTCGGCGAATACCTGCTGCATCCGTATCACTGGGGCTGGGTCGACCGTCGCTTCGATGCCGAAAGCCCCGACTGGACGGTCGAGGCGATCTCGCACGCGTTCTGTCCGCTCGCGTCGAGCCTGCTGGCCGACACGGCGGCGTGACGCGCGACGCGCACGCGACCGGCCGCAATGCAAACGACAACACCGGAGACACCACCATGCGAGCCTTGCTGATCGACCGCGTCGGCCATTCCGACGCGCTGCGACTGGCCGACGTTCCCGCCCCGAAGCCGGGCCCCGGCGACGTGCTGATCCGCGTCGCGTACGCGGGCGTCAATCCCGCCGACTGGAAATGCCGCGAAGGCTATCTCGGCGCGTTCATGCAAATGACGTTTCCATTCGTGATCGGGTTCGACGCGGCCGGTGTGGTGGCGGCGGTCGGCGACGGCGTCGAAGGTGTCGCGCCCGGGATGCGCGTGTTCGCGCAGACCGACGTCGGCGCGGGGCGCTGGGGCGCGTATGCGGAATACGTCGCGGTGCGGCACGACTCGGTCGTGCGCCTGCCCGACGCGGTCGGCTTCGCGGAAGCGGCCGCCACGCCGACGCCCGCGCTGGCCGCATGGGCCGGCCTGTTCGACGACGGCGGGCTGCGGGCCGGGCAGACCGTGCTGGTGCACGGCGGCGCGGGCGCGGTCGGCACCTTCGCGATCCAGCTTGCCGCCCAGGCCGGCGCACGCGTCGCGGCGACGTGCTCGGCACGCAACCGCGCGAGCGTCGAAGCGCTCGGCGCGGCGGCGAGCATCGACTATCGCGCGCAGGACATCGCGACGGCCGTGCGGGCGTGGGCGCCCGGCGGCGTCGATCTCGTGCTCGATGCGGTCGGCGGCGATACGCTGCCCGCCGCGCTCGACCTGCTGGCGCCGGGCGGCACGCTCGTGACCATCATGACGCTCGCGCCCGGCGATGCGCAGCGGCTGGCCGCGACGGGCGCGGAGGCCGCGCGGCGCGGCCTGCGCACCGCGATGACCTACAGCCGGATGCCGAGCGGCGCCACGCTTTCATCGATCGCCGAGCGGCTCGGCACGCGCACGCTGCGCGTGCCGCGCTTCGACAGTTTTCCGCTCGAACAGGCGGCGCGCGCGCTCGACCTCGTTCAAACGGGCGACGCGAAAACCAAGTTCGTGCTGCACGTTGCGGATATCGCGGGCTGACGCATAACGACCCCGACACACCATCATCTACACCGGAGACATCATGACCGACCACCGAACCGCGACCCTCGCGGGCAAATGCGCGCTCGTGACGGGCGCGAGCCGCGGCATCGGCCGCGCGATCGCGCAGCGCCTCGCAGCCGAAGGCGCGACCGTCGTCGTGACGGCGCGCAGCCTCACGCACTCGGCGACGACCGCCGGCACGCTCGCCGAAACGGTCGCGCTGATCGAACAGGCCGGCGGCCGCGCGATGGCACTCGCGGCCGACCTGTCGAAGCCGGCCGAGCGCGATGCGCTCGTCGCGCGCGCGGCCGAGGCGGCCGGCGGCCTCGACATCCTCGTGAACAATGCGGGCGTGGCCGAGTACGCACGCGTCGACGCGATGCCGATGACGATGTTCGACGCGACGATCGAACACTATCTGCGCATCCCGTTCGCACTGAGCCAGGCCGCGATTCCGCTGATGCGCGCGCGCGGCGCCGGCTGGATCCTGAACGTCGGCTCGGTCACCGCGCTCGCGCCGCTGCGGCCGTTCGACGACTTCGCGCGCGCGGGCGGCGCGACCGTCTATGCGGCGGTCAAGGCCGCGCTGTCGCGTTTCACGCAGGGGCTCGCGGCCGAACTCGAAGCCGACGGCATCGCGGTGAACCTGGTCGCGCCGAGCACCGCGATCCGCACGCCGGGCGCGGCCCGCTATATCCCCGAAGGCTATCCGACCGAGGACGTCGCGTATCTGGCGGAAACCGCACTCGCGCTGTGCAGCCTGCCGGCGCGCGAGCGCACGGGCCTCGTCACGCACAGCCTGCATTTCCCGCTGTCGCATGGGCTCGCGGTGCGCTCGCTCGACGGCCGCACGCCATTGCCGCCGCCCGAGATTCCGGCGTACGCGCATCCCCATATCGACCCGGCAGGACTGTGACATGACGAACCCGATTCGCTTCGACGGCGGCACCGCCGTGATCACCGGCGCGGCCAGCGGCATCGGCAGCGGGCTCGCGCGCCACGCGGCCGCGCTCGGGATGCGCGTGGTGCTGGCCGACCTCGACCCGGCGAAGCTCGACGCATTCGCCGCGACGCTCGACACCGACGTGCTGTGCGTGCCGACCGACGTGAGCTGCCCGGAAGCCGTCGACGCGCTGGCCGACGCCGCATGGCGGCGCTTCGGCGGCGTCGACCTGCTGTTCAACAACGCGGGCGTGATGGCGACCGGCTTCAGCTGGGAAATCACGCCGGAACGGTTCGAGCGCAGCGTCGCGATCAACGTGCACGGCGTGATGAACGGGATCCGCAGCTTCGTGCCGCGCATGCTCGAGCGCAACGTGCCGGCGCGCGTCGTCAATACCGCGTCGGTCGGCGGGTTCCTGCCGAGCCCGCTGATGTCGCCTTACTCGGCGACGAAATTCGCGGTGGTCGCGCTGACCGAATCGCTGTACGGCGAACTGAAGATGCTCGGCGCGCCGGTCGGCGTGTCGCTGCTCGCGCCGGGCCCGGTGCAGACGGGCATCTTCAACGACCCGTTCGGCGCCGCGCACGACCGGCCCGAAGTACAGGGCTTCGTCGATACGATGCGCGCGATGCTGAACGCGCACGGGCTCACGCCCGACGTGTTCGCGGCGCGCGCGTTCGACGGCATTCGCGACGGGCGCTACTGGCTGATTCCGCAGCCGGAGACGCTCGACGGCGCGCTGCAGCGGCGCACCGCGGACATTCTCGCCGCGCGCGATCCGTCGCTGCCGTCGTTGTGATGACGTGACGCGGGCCGGCCGACCGACGCGGCCGGCTCACGCAGCGTGACCCGCGTTACATATGCATGCCGCCGTGCGTGCGGCCGCTCGGGTCGCCGCCGCGATCGGGCGGCGTATTGTTCTGATCGATCTTCGCGAGCACGAAGCCGGCATGCGGCAGCGTGGCGGGCGAACGGTGGGCTGCCTGCGCGACCGAGGCGTGCGGTGCGTGCAGCAGCGTGGCGGGAAAACCGGATGACGTCACGCCCGGTTGAGCGAACGCCGAAAGGGATGCTGCCGCGAGGGCGGCGGCGACGATCGCGTGCGTGTTCATGGTGACTCCTTCTTCACGACTGACTGCGGGACAACGCATTCAGTCTAGGGCGCGAAACTTAACGCGGCGTGAAGGAGCGGCGGCGCGCGGATGACAGGATGTTCATGCGGTCATCCGCGCGCTGCGACGCATTACGCGGAGGCGGATACCAGCGCGCAGAAATTTTCGAGATCGACGTTGCCGCCGCTGATCACGATGCCGACGCGCTTGCCTTGCAGTTCGTCCTTCATCCGGCGCGCGGCCGCGAACGACAGGCAGCCGGTCGGCTCGACGACAATCTTCATACGGGTCGCGAAGAAGCGCATGCAGTCGACCAGCTCCGCGTCGGTCGCGGTCAGGATGTCGTCGACGTCGCGCCGCAGGATCGGGAACGTCAGGTTGCCGAGGTGCTGCGTCTGCGCGCCGTCGGCGATCGTGCGCGGCGTGTCGATGTGGACGATCGACCCGGACCGGAACGATTGCTGGCCGTCGTTGCCGGCTTCCGGCTCGACGCCGTACAACTTCGCGTGCGGCGACAGCGCGCGCGTCGCGAGCGCCGTGCCCGACAGCAGGCCGCCGCCGCCGAGCGGCGTGAAGACCGCGTCGAGCGGCCCGACTTCGTCGAACAGTTCCTTCGCCGCCGTGCCCTGGCCGGCGATCACGTCCGCGTGGTCGTAGGGCGGCACCAGCGTGAGCCCGTGCTTTTCCGCGAGTTCGCGGCCGATCTGCTCGCGGTCCTCGGTATAGCGGTCGTAGGTCACGACGTTGCCGCCGTAGCCGCGCGTCGCGGCCATCTTCGCGGCCGGCGCGTCCTGCGGCATCACGATCGTCGCGGGGATGCCGAGGATGCGCGCCGACAGCGCGATCGCCTGCGCATGGTTGCCGGACGAGAACGCGACGACGCCGTGGCGCCGCTGCGTCGCGTCGAAGCGCGACAACGCGTTGAACGCGCCGCGGAACTTGAACGCGCCCATGCGCTGCAGGTTCTCGCATTTGAAGAACACCTGCGCGCCGAGCGCTTCGTCGATCGTGCGCGATGTCATCACGGGCGTGCGATGCGCGTGGCCATCGAGCCGTGCCGCGGCGGCCGCGACGTCGTCGTAGGTGGGGAGGGTCGGAGTGTTCATGAGTCGCTCGTCGGAAGAGTCAGATCAACAGGTAAGCGGAGCGCGCCGCGGGCACGCATCATTTCGCATCGTTGTATACAGTGGCGCGTGACACGCCGAGGTGCTGCGCGACGATTTCCATCGCGCGGCGCACCTCGAGGAAGCCGTCCGCCTTCAGCGCCTGCATCAGCTCGCGGCGCTGGTCGGTCTTCAGCTCGCGCGGCGTGGTCGCGAGGCGCGTCGCGAACGCGTCGATGCGCTGCCGGATCGCGTCCGCGCCGGCCGGGTCGAGCGTTTCGGCGACCGGTGCGCCTTCGGTGCTGCAGAACTGGTTCAGCATCCCCTGGAAGCCGCGGAACAGCGTGACGTCCGCGTTCAGGCACAGCGCGGCCACATAGCGGCCGCCCGAGTCCTTGATGCCGATCGACGTGCTTTTCGCGGTGCGGCCGTCGGCGAAGCGGTTCGCGTAGTTCGCGAGCACCTCCGGGAAGTCGTCGTCCGCGATGCGGGCGAGCCCGAGTTCGGTCGCCGGATCGCCGATCGCGCGGCCCGACAGGTTGTTGTGGATCGCGAGGATCGCATGCTCCGGCGTGCGCAGGTCGTGCACGACGACTTCGGTGAACGGCGCGAACATCGCGCCGAGCCCTTCGGCGATGCGCAGCACCTGCTCGATCAGCGACGCCTGTTCCGACTGCGGCCTGGGGCGGGGCGTGTTCATGCGCTGGCCTCGAGCACGGGCGCGCCGGTCGTTTCCGGCCGCGTGATGTCGGCCAGCAGCGGGCGGGCGATCCGCACGTAGTCGGACGCGTCGAGTACGACCGAGCGGTCGAGGCGGCCCGCGTTGAACGCGATTTCGTCGTTGAGTTCGATCAGGGCAGGGTCGACGACGAGCGCCACGTTCGCGTCGAACACGAACGGCGGCACGGCGCCCATCACGCAGCGCGTGACCGCGGCGGCGAGTTCGGGCGGCGCGAGCGTCGCCTTGCGGCGGCCGACCGCATCGGCGACCTTGCGGAAGTCGATCTTCAGGTGGCCGGGGATCACCGCGAGCGCGGTGGCGTCGCCGCCGTCCTTGAACGTGCAGAGCATCGCCTTCGCGCCCTGTTCGGGACGCGTGCCGCGAAGCGCGGCGATCGCGTCGGATTTGCCTTCGGCCGGGTGATCGAGCACGCGGAACCGCGCGCCCGAGGTGTTCAGCAGTTCGCACAGCGCGTCGAAGACGGGGTAGTCGCTCATGGGGTTCCGGGTTAGGAGGGCGCGCATCGCGGTACGCGGGAACGGCGCCTGTCGGTTCGCCGTCGATGGATTGTCCAAGTATAGACGTTTTGTCATGTCGGTGGCAAAAGCGCGAAACATGAATCGCCGAGCCTGTCCTCCCACCAACTGCCGAAAGGCCGTTTCATATCGCGGAATGTGCGCCGAATTCCGGCCGCGTCATCTTCCCGCCGCTTGAAAACCTGTTTTGCATCGCAAAACGCGTTGCTTATCTCATTGAAAAACAAGCAGAATTTATATCTTATGTCTTATATAAGAGTTGCTCGACAGTGCGTCGCGCGGCGTTACCATTGAGTCCATGCAGTTCGCTTCGTCACACGGAGCGGGCACGCTGAACCCTTTACTCAAATGCGCTTCGTTCCCAGGAGATTGACATGTCCCAATATCAAGACGACATCAAGGCAGTGGCTGGCTTGAAGGAAAACCACGGCAGCGCGTGGAATGCCATCAGCCCCGAGTATGCGGCCCGCATGCGTGCCCAGAACAAGTTCAAGACGGGGCTCGACATCGCGAAGTACACCGCGAAGATCATGCGCGCCGACATGGCCGCGTACGACGCCGACCCGGCCAAGTACACGCAGTCGCTGGGTTGCTGGCACGGCTTCATCGGTCAGCAGAAGATGATTTCCATCAAGAAGCACTTCAACAGCACCGAACGCCGTTACCTGTACCTGTCGGGCTGGATGGTCGCCGCGCTGCGCTCGGAGTTCGGCCCGCTGCCGGACCAGTCGATGCACGAAAAGACCTCGGTCAGCGCGCTGATCCGCGAGCTGTACACGTTCCTGCGCCAGGCCGATGCGCGTGAACTCGGCGGCCTGTTCCGCGAGCTCGATGCCGCGAAGGACGCCGCTGCCAAGGCCGCGATCCAGGAAAAGATCGACAACCACGTGACGCACGTCGTGCCGATCATCGCCGACATCGACGCCGGTTTCGGCAACGCGGAAGCGACCTACCTGCTGGCCAAGCAGTTCATCGAAGCGGGCGCGTGCTGCATCCAGATCGAGAACCAGGTGTCCGACGAGAAGCAGTGCGGCCACCAGGACGGCAAGGTCACGGTGCCGCACGAGGACTTCCTCGCGAAGATCCGCGCGATCCGCTACGCGTTCCTGGAACTGGGCGTGGACGACGGCATCATCGTCGCCCGTACCGACTCGCTCGGCGCCGGCCTGACCAAGCAGATCGCCGTGACCAACGCGCCGGGCGACCTGGGCGACCAGTACAACGCGTTCCTCGACTGCGAGGAACTGTCGGCCGACCAGCTGGGCAACGGTGACGTCGTCATCAAGCGCGACGGCAAGCTGCTGCGTCCGAAGCGCCTGCCGAGCAACCTGTTCCAGTTCCGCGCCGGCACGGGCGAAGCACGCTGCGTGCTCGACTGCATCACGTCGCTGCAGAACGGCGCCGACCTGCTGTGGATCGAAACCGAAAAGCCGCACATCGCGCAGATCGGCGGCATGGTCAGCGAAATCCGCAAGGTCATCCCGAACGCGAAGCTGGTGTACAACAACAGCCCGTCGTTCAACTGGACGCTGAACTTCCGTCAGCAGGCATATGACGCGCTGAAGGCCGCGGGCAAGGACGTGTCGGCCTACGACCGCGCGCAGCTGATGAGCGTCGAGTACGACGAGACCGAACTGGCCAAGCTCGCCGACGAGAAGATCCGCACGTTCCAGGCCGATGCATCGCGTGAAGCCGGCATCTTCCATCACCTGATCACGCTGCCGACGTACCACACGGCCGCGCTGTCGACCGACAACCTCGCGAAGGAATACTTCGGCGACCAGGGCATGCTCGGTTACGTGGCCGGCGTGCAGCGCAAGGAAATCCGCCAGGGCATCGCGTGCGTCAAGCACCAGAACATGTCCGGCTCGGATATCGGCGACGACCACAAGGAATACTTCAGCGGCGAAGCAGCGCTGAAGGCGGCGGGCAAGGACAACACGATGAACCAGTTCTCGTAATCGTCATACCCGCGGCACGACGCCAACCCGTTCATGACGGGTTGGCGTTTTTTTTATCCGCGTTTTATCCGCGCACCGCCTTCACGACGTACTGGCTCGTCGGCACCACGTCGATCTTGTCGAAGTCGATGAAGCGTCCGCAGCTGTCCATCATCTCCGCGACGTTGCGCTGGAATTTCTCCTCGTCGCCGACCGCATCGAAGAACGCGTACGGATCGGTCATCGCCGCGGCCGGGAAGCACTCCTCGACGATCGCGTCGTAGCCGGGCGCCGCATGCGTGAGCGCGCGCACGACCACGTTCTGCACATACAGGAAGTTGTCCTGAGTATCGATCGCGACGCGCGTGTGATGGCCGTGCCACACATCGAGCCACGCTTCGTGCGTGAGGCGCGGCGGGCGCTTCAGGAACGCGAGCTGCGAGAAGCCGCTGGTGCGCTCGCCGGGCCGCGCGGGAAAGCGCGTGTTCGGAATCGGCTGCGATTCGGTGACGAGATACGCGGCCATGTGCGGGACGACCGCGCGCACCGCGTCGTCGAACGGCTGGCGGAACATCGGGTTCGCACTGTCGATCCATACCGCGACGATGCCGTCGATGCCCGGGTGCGTGTTGGTCTGCTTGAGGCCGGCGGCCGGCGCGACGTCGGCGTCGGCGACGTTCACCTGCACGCCGTGCGCGCCGAGCGACAGCAGCTTGTCGGCGAGCTGCGCGCGCACGCTGCGGCTCCACGGCTCGGGCGCGACCTGCGCGTCGCGCCACAACACGTAAATGACTTTCTCCATTGCTCCGGCTCCAGGGGGGAATGACGGGATCGGCGGCGCTGCCGCCGGGTTTCAGGAAGCGCTGGCGGTCGAATCGGCCGGGCGCGTTGCGTCGTGCGCGTGCGGCGCGAAGCGGTTCGCAGTCAGCGTGAACGACGGCGGAATCGGCGACGTGACGGTTTCGAACAGGCGCTCGTGGCGTGTCGCGTGAATGCGCCACGCGCCGTCGCGCTTCACGTACTGGTCGTCGTAGAACGCGGCGCCGTGCATCAGGTAGTTTTCCTCGAGATTGATCGCGTGATCCTCGAGAAACCACACGCCGCACGCGTGATCGGCGGACACCAGCGTGAGCTCGGGGTGATGGCCGTGATGCATCGTCAGGAAGGTCGGCTTGCCGATCAGCGCACGCAGGCTCGACACGAATGCGTCGCGGCCGTCGTACGCATAGCGGCCGCCTTGCAGCCGCACCTCGCAATCCTCGGTCACGCATTGTTCGAGCAACGCCCAGTCGTGCGTGTCGATCGCGCGGAAATACCGGTACTTCAGCTGGCGGATCTGCTCGTACTCGTAGAGCGTGCGGGTCGTCTCGTCCATCGCCGTGTCTCCGTGGTGGTGTCGTCCGATGGTAGGAACGAAGCCGCCTGCGTCACATCGTCTGTTCGGACGAACGCCGCGACGGCCGCGACCGCTGCATTCACCGCCGTCGATACGAACCCTCGGTTTCATCCAAACAGGTGATGGCCGGCCATTCGTGCGGCTGTAACGTGGCGTCGACGCGGCTTCGATCCGCGCACACGAGACCAAGGAGACGGCATGACCCCGATCGAACGAATGGAAGTGCGCGTGCGCAGGCTCGAGGACGCCGACGCAATCCGCCAGCTGAAGGCCCGCTACTTCACGTGCTGCGACCGGAAGGATCCGCAAGGGATGCGCGACTGCTTCGCGCCCGGCACCGTGCACATCGACTATGGCAGGATCGGCACGTTCGAGCATCGCGACGCCCTCGTCGACGTATTCGAGCGGCTCGGTTGCCACCCGCACATCGTCGAGATGCACCACGGCGTGAATCCGCACATCACCGTGCTCGACGACACGCATGCGCGCGGCACGTGGGGGCTGCATTACCAGATGCTCGACACCGATGCGCGCACGCTCACGCAGCTGGGCGCGACCTACGACGACGAATACCGGAAGGTCGACGGCGAATGGAAGATCGCGGCCACGCGCTGCGTCGTCACGTCGACGCTGTCGGCCCGCTACGACGGCGATGCGCCGGGCGTGCTGTTCGCCGGCGCGCAGCCGCCTGCCGCATAACGAAACGACGCGCGCTCCCCGCGCCGGTCGAGAACATTCCCCCAGGAGACATCGAACATGACACAGAACCACGAGGCGCCGGTCGCGGTCGTGACGGGCGCGTCGCGCGGCGCGGGCAAGGGCATCGCGCGCGCGCTCGGTGCGGCCGGCATGACCGTCTACGTGACGGGCCGCTCGCAGAACGAAGGCGATGCGCCGCTGCCCGGCACGATCCACGAGACCGCGCGCGAGATCGACGCGCTCGGCGGCCGCGGGATCGCGGTCGCGTGCGACCACGCGGACGACGCGCAGGTGAAGGCGCTGTTCGAGCGTGTCGAACGGGAAAGCGGGCGGCTCGACATCCTCGTCAACAACGCGACGTACCTGCACGACCAGCTGATCCTGCCGGGCCCGTTCTGGGAGAAGTCGCTCGACCTCGTGAACATCCTCGACGTCGGGCTGCGTTCGGCCTATGTCGCGAGCTGGCATGCCGCGCCGCTGATGGCGAAGCGCCGCAGCGGGCTGATCGCGTTCACGTCGTCGTTCGGCGCGAGCTGCTACATGCACGGCGCCGCGTACGGCGCGCAGAAGTCCGGTGTCGACAAGTTCGCGAAGGACATGGCCGTCGACCTGAAGCCGTTCGACGTCGCGGCCGTGTCGGTCTGGATGGGGCCGCTGCGCACCGAGCGCACGACGCGAGTGTGGGACGAGCATCCGGACCTCTACAAGGAATTCTCGCTCGTCGCCGAAAGCCCGGAGTTCACCGGCCGCGTGATTCACGCGATCCACGCCGATCCGCAGCGCATGGCGTTGTCCGGGCAGGTGCTGGTCGGCGCGGAAGCCGCGCTGCAGTACGGCATTTCTGATCTCGACGGCAAGCAGCCGCCGTCGTATCGCGAACTGCTCGGTGGCCCCGTGCAGGCGCATCCGGCAATCGTCGCTTAAGGAGCGCGCATGGGCATCCTCAAGGGCAAGGTCGCGCTCGTGACGGGCGCGGGGCAGGGCGTCGGGCAAGGTGTCGCGCACGCGCTCGCGGCCGAAGGCGCACAGGTCGCTGTGGTCGGCCGCACACGCGACAAGCTGGTCGCGACGTGCGATGCGATTCGCGCACGCGGCGGGGTCGCGGAGCCGTTCGTGTGTGACGTGATGGACGCCGCGCAGATCGCGCAGTGCGTCGATGCTGTGGTCGAGCGTTTTCGCGGCGTGCAGATCCTGATCAACAACGCGCAGGTCGTGCCGCTCGGCCGCCTGCTCGACGTGACCGACGCGGATTTTCTCGCGGGCCTCGAATCGGGGCCGATCGCCACGCTGCGGATGATGCGCGCGTGTCATCCGCATCTGAAGGGCGATGGCGTGATCGTCAATTTCGCATCGTCGGCCGCGGTGCGCTGGGACACGTCGGGTTACGGCGCCTATGCGGCAACCAAGGAAGCGATTCGTGCGCTCACGCGTGCGGCGGCATGCGAATGGGGCGCCGACGGCATTCGCGTGAACGCGGTCGCGCCGCATGCGCTGTCGCCGGGGCTGAAGGGCTGGGTCGACGCGAACCCGGACGAGGCCGCCGCGTTCTTCCGCACGATCCCGCTCGGCCGCGTCGGCGACTGCGAGCAGGACATCGGGCGCGCGATCGTGTTTCTCGCGAGCCGCGATGCGGCCTACCTGACGGGCGCGACGCTGCCGCTCGACGGCGGGCAGGCGTACTGGGGCTGACGGCTGGCGCGGGATCGCCGCGTCGTCGTCAGCTCGTGATCGGCCGCGCACCGGCGTGCAGCCGGGCGTGGCGGCCAGCAAACGGAACCGGAACCGGAACTGAAATCGAAACGCATCGAAGAGAGAACGACATGAGTCGACTGGAAGGAAAGGTAGCGATCGTCACGGGCGGCGCGCGCGGAATGGGCGCGGCGACATGCAGGCTGTTCGTCGAAGAGGGCGCGCGCGTCGTGATCGCCGACGTGCTCGACGCGGAAGGCGAGGCGCTCGCGCGCGAGCTCGGCGACGCCGCGCGCTTCATGCGGCTCGACGTGGCCGACGAAGCAAACTGGCAACGCGTGGCCGACGCGACCGTCGAGCAGTTCGGCCGTATCGACGTGCTCGTCAACAACGCGGCGGTCCTGATGTTCGGCGCGATCACCGAGTTGTCGAAACGCGATTTCGAGCGTGCGGTGTCGATCAACCTGGTCGGCACGTTCGTCGGCATCCATACGATCGCGCCGCGCATGATCGCGCAAAAGCGCGGGTCGATCGTCAACATTTCGTCGGTGGATGGGCTGCGCGGCGTGAATGCGCTGGCCGCGTACGTCTCGAGCAAATGGGGCGTGCGCGGGCTGACGAAGGTGGCGGCGCTCGAACTCGGCCACCAGGGCGTGCGCGTGAATTCGATCCATCCCGGTGGCGTGAACACCGCGATGTCGAACCCGACCGGCGCGCCGCTCGACGAAGTCAACAAGCACTACACGCACGTGCCGCTGCAGCGGGTCGGCTTGCCTGAGGAAATCGCGCGCGCGACGCTGTTTCTCGCGAGCGACGAAGCGTCGTACTGCAACGGCGCCGAGCTGTCGGTCGACGGCGGGATGGCGGCGGGCGCGTATTACCCCGGATTGCCCGGCGCGCCGTTTTGAGCGGTAGCGTACACAACGCGTGCGCGACGGATGTTTGTGTACGCAACCTAATTCAGGGTTTGCCTGAGTAGCGAAAACGCGAATTCGGACGGCGACGGTTCGGGTGCGTCGCATGCGAACGCGTCGCGCCGATTTTGCGCTTTTGCGAAACCCTTGCCGGACGGACGTTCCAGCCGTTTCGTCCCCAAAGCGCGCGCGGCGACGCAGAAAAAAGGACTTGCCGGCAAGCGGCGTGCCGGCTCGTCGACACAGTTGTTTCTTGTTGCAACGCAACGCCAACCCAATAACGGCGATGGTATGCTGGCCGATATGGAGTTGTACGGCAGGTTGCTTGCATGGCGAAACTCGCGTTCGCACACTCATACGAGACATCACATTCTCTCGCCCGCATCGCGGCATCGACACGCGCTCCGCTCGCGCGTCCCGCCTTGCGCGTCGCTTCAACCTGCGCTCCGACCGCATTCCCCATCTCGCGGGCTCGCCCCGCATCCCCCATCCCCGCCCAATAATCTGGAGACATTCCCATGTCGCAAAACTCTTTGGCCGAAGCGATGCACGGCCCGCTGATCGCTCCCCCGGCATACGTCAAACATCGCAAGCTGATCGACTGGGTATCGCGGATCGCGGCGCTGACGGAGCCCGAGCGTGTCGTCTGGTGCGACGGCTCGCAGGAAGAGAACGACGCGCTGTGCCAGGCGATGGTCGACCAGGGCACGCTCACGCGCCTGAACCCGGCGAAGCGCCCGAACTCGTATCTCGCACAGTCCGATCCGTCCGACGTCGCGCGCGTCGAGGACCGCACCTTCATCTGCACCGAATCGCCTGACGACGTCGGCCCGACCAACAACTGGATCGCGCCGGAAGAAATGCGCGAGACGCTGAACGGCCTGTTCCGCGGCTCGATGCGCGGCCGCACGCTGTACGTCGTGCCGTTCTCGATGGGCCCGCTCGGTTCACCGATCGCGCACGTCGGCGTCGAGCTGTCCGACAGCCCGTACGTGGCCGTGAACATGCGAATCATGACGCGCATGGGCCGCGAGGTGTATGACGTGCTCGGTGAGGACGGCGAATTCGTGCCGTGCGTGCACAGCGTCGGCCATCCGCTCGAAGCGGGCCAGAATGACGTGCCGTGGCCGTGCAACCCGGTCAAGTACATCGTGCATTTCCCCGACACGCGTGAAATCTGGAGCTTCGGCTCCGGCTACGGCGGCAACGCGCTGCTCGGCAAGAAGTGCTTCGCGCTGCGCATCGCGTCGACGATGGGCCGCGACCAGGGCTGGCTCGCCGAACACATGCTGATCCTCGGCGTGACGTCGCCGGCCGGCAAGAAGTATCACGTCGCGGCCGCGTTCCCGTCCGCGTGCGGCAAGACCAACTTCGCGATGCTGATCCCGCCGCAGGGCTTCGACGGCTGGAAGGTCACGACGATCGGCGACGACATCGCGTGGCTGAAGCCGGGCCGCGACGGGCGCCTGTATGCGATCAACCCGGAAGCCGGCTTCTTCGGCGTCGCGCCGGGCACCGGCGTGAAGACCAACCGGAATGCGATCTCGACGCTGAAGGAGAACGTGATCTTCACGAACGTCGCGCTGACGGAAGACGGCGACGTGTGGTGGGAAGGCCTGACCGACACGCCGCCCGCGAAGCTGACGGACTGGCAGGGCAACCCGTGGACGCCGGAGATCGGCAAGGAAACGGG
The DNA here is from genome assembly GCF_905339895.1 of Burkholderia sp. BCC1988. NCBI lineage: Bacteria > Pseudomonadati > Pseudomonadota > Betaproteobacteria > Burkholderiales > Burkholderiaceae > Burkholderia > Burkholderia sp. BCC1988. Next base: position 468,913 of record NZ_CAJPHA010000001.1, on the reverse strand, counting down.
CCGCAAGGCCGCGCATCCGAACTCGCGCTTCACGGCGCCGGCATCGCAATGCCCGTCGATCGACGCGGACTGGGAGAACCCGGCCGGCGTGCCGATCGACGCGTTCATCTTCGGCGGCCGTCGCTCGACGACCGTGCCGCTCGTGACCGAGGCGCGCGACTGGGTCGAAGGCGTGTACATGGCCGCGACGATGGGCTCCGAGACGACCGCCGCCGCGGCCGGCCAGCAGGGTGTGGTGCGCCGCGACCCGTTCGCGATGCTGCCGTTCTGCGGCTACAACATGAGCGATTATTTCGCGCACTGGCTGAAACTCGGCAAGCAGCTCGAAGGCGCGGGCGCGACGCTGCCGAAGATCTACTGCGTGAACTGGTTCCGAAAGGACGCGAACGGCAAGTTCGTGTGGCCGGGCTTCGGCGAGAACATGCGCGTGCTGAAGTGGATGCTCGATCGCCTCGAAGGTAACGGCGGCGGCGGCGAACATGCGTTCGGCGTGTCGCCGGCGTATGACGACCTGCACTGGGACGGGCTCGACTTCACGCGCGAGCAGTTCGAGGCGGTCACGTCGATGAATGCAGGCGAATGGCGCGAGGAACTGAAGCTGCATGCGGCGCTGTTCGACACGCTGAAGCTGCGTCTGCCGGCGGAGCTGACCGAGACGATGAAGAACATCGAACAGCGTATCGGCGGCTGACGATGCGAGTCGAAGTCACGCAGTAACGACGTAACGACGTTGTGGCACGAACGTCCTGCCGCCGGCATGCATCGCCGGTGGCGGGACGTTTTCGTTTCTGCTTCGTTTCAGCGTTGCGCGTGCAACGCCGGCCGTGCGCTTACGCGCCGCACTGCGCGACCACTTCGTTCACCGCGCGCTGCACGTCGCCGCGCCGGTAGCGCAGGAGCGCGATATCGGCCGGGTCCGGCTCGTACGCCACGACGTTGCCGCGCCCCGTATAGATCGCGATGTCCGGCAGCAGCGGATGCTCCTGGTCGAGCGACGGCACCGGCTGCGGATTGCCGGCCGCGCGAAAGAACGCCGCGAAGTAGTCGGCGAAGCTCAGGTTCTCGTCGCCGACGAGATAGGCCTTGCCGGATTCGCCGCGTTGCAGCGCGCCCCAGATCGCTTCCGACAGCGATTGCGTCGAGATGAAGTTGCTGCCGCCGGCTGGCCCGTACACCGGCAGCCCCGCGAGTTTGCCCTGCGCATAACCCGTGTACGCGGCGAACATCTCGTTGCGCAGTCCCGGCACCGAGCCGACCACGAACGGCGCATTCACGCTGCACACCGCGAACGACGGCGACGCGAGCGCGCGCACGCGTTCGTCGGCGAGATGGCGCGAGCGCACGTACGGCACCGTGTCGACGAGCGCCGGCGCGACCTGCGGATAGAAGCTGCCGACCAGCACCGCGCGCTTCACGCCCGCGTCGCGCGCGAGCGCGAAGAAGCGCGGCACCGCGTCGACGTTCGCGCGTTCCCAGTGCGCGGCTTCATCGGTGCCGGGCGGCAGGTGGCGAATGTCGTTGCCGGCCGCGAACACGACCGCGTCGAATGGCGCGAGATCGTCGCGCGTGAAGTTGCCGGCCACATAGTCGCGCAGCAGCACGTCGAATTGCGCGAGCGCGCTGCCCGGCGCGGGCGGCTTGCGCGCGGCGAGCGTCACGTCGTTGCCTTGCGCGCGCAGATGCAATGCGGCGTGGCCGCCGATGAGGCCGGTACCGCCGATGATCAGGATTTTCATGGTGTCTCCGGTGGCGGCGCCGCTGCGCCGCTTGAATTGAACCGACGATTGAACGGACGAATCCGTGCGGAACGTCGCTCAGAAATTGAAGCCGTTGCCGGTGACGACCGGCATGTTGGTCCAGAATCCGTTCGGATCGCGATACCAGCCGGCCGCCGCCAGTGCGCCGCCGTCGACATGCAGCGTCGTGCCGGTGACCCATGCGGCGAGCGGGCTCGCGAGGAACAGCGCGGCGCCCGCGATGTCGCCGGCCGCACCGAAGCGCCCGAGCGGAATCCAGCGCGGGATGTGCTCGCGATGTTCGGCCGCGACCATCGCGCTGACCGGCACCTGCGGCGTCTCGGTGGTCTCCGGCGCGATCTGGTTCACGCGGATGCCGGCCGGCCCGAGTTCGAGCGCGAGGCTTTTCGTGAAGCCGGTCAGCGCGGCCTTGAACGATGCATAGACGGTGCAGTTCGGAATCGCGCGAAAGCCCTCGATCGACGACACGCCGACGATGCTGCTGCCCGCGCCGCGCTTGCGCAGCAACGGCAGCATCGCGCGCGTGACGACGAACACCTGGCGCAGGTTCACGTCGAACAGCCGCGCGATGTCGTCGTCGGTATGGTCGTCGAACGGTTTCGCGATCTGCAGGAAATCGCCGACGTTGTTGACGAGCACGTCGAGCCCGCCGAAGCGGGCGTCGATCGTCCGCGCGAACGCGTTGACCTCGTCGCGGCGCGTGACGTCCACGGTGCCGACCAGCGCGTCGACGCCCGCGGCTTCGAGTGCCTGACGCACGTCCTGCGCGCGGGCGGGATCGACCTCGGCCACCACGACCCGCGCGCCCGCCGCGCCGAACGCTTGCGCGCACGCGCGGCCGATGCCCGCGCCGCCGCCGGTGACCAGCACGGTCTTGCCGGAAAAGGAAATCATCGGAACGCTACTCCTTCGAACGGAAAAGCCACGCGCCGCATCACAGCGACGCAACCAGTTGCGCGTTGTCGATCCGCAGCTCCGCGCCGTTCACGAAGCGCGATTCGTCGGATGCGAGGAACAGCACGAGATTCGCGACGTCCTGCGGATCGCACATGCGTGCCATCGGATCGTTGCCGATGCCGAGCTCGGCCGGATCGAGGCCGGGCATCAGCGCCTGCGTCATCGGTGTCCAGATGCCGTCCGGATGGATCGAGTTGCAGCGGATCCGGTAGCCGCTGCGCTTGCAGTGGACGGCGACGCTGCGCGCGAGCGCCGTCACCGCGCCTTTCGAGCCGGTGTACGCGCACATCATCGGCAGGCCGCCGAGCGCGGCGACCGACGACATCATCACGATCGAGCCCGGCGTGTCGTTGTGCTTCATCGCGCCGATCGCGTACTTGCAGCCGAGGAAATAGCCGTCCGCGTTGACGCGCAGCACGCGTCGCCAGGTGTCGAGGCTCGTGTCCTCGATCGAGCCGACCGGGCAGATCGCCGCGTTGTTGACGAGCACGTCGAGGCGGCCGAAGCGCTCGAGCGTCGACGCGATCGCGTGCCGCCAGCCGTCTTCATCGGCGATGTCCTGATGGACGAACAGCGCGGTGTCGCCGATCTCGCGCGCGAGTGCGCGGCCCGCATCCTCGTCGATGTCGGTGAGCACCACGCGCGCGCCTTCGGCGGCGAGCAGCAGCGCATCCGCGCGGCCGACCCCGCTCGCCGCGCCGGTGATCAGCGCGACCTTGTTTGCGACTCGATTCATGTCCGGTCGATTTCCTGTGACGTTGAAAGAAGGCGGGCGCTCATGCCGCGCCCGGCGCACGGCCGGCCTTGACCGCGTCGAGCGCGGCCGCGCCGTAGATCTGCGCGATGGTGGCGTCGACGCGCGGGTTGGCGCGCAGCTCGTGGCCGCCGTCGACCGCGAAGCTCTGGCCGGTGACCCAGCCCGACTCGGGACCCGCGAGATAGCGCACCGCGTGCGCGATCGCTTCCGGCTCGCCGAGCGAGCCGAGCGGAATCTGGTCGAGGAAGCTGTCGACGAGCGCCCGGTTGTCGAACATTGGTGCGGTGGCCTCCGAGCGCGTGAGGCCCGGCCGCACCGCGTTCACGCGGATCCTCGCGCCGGCCAGTTCCTCGGCGGCCCCGCGCACCAGCGCTTCGAGCGCGGCCTTCGCGGTGCAGTACGCGGTCAGCCAGCGGAAATTGATCTGCGCGGCCGTCGACGAGATGCAGACGATCGTGCCGCCGCCGCTGTCGGCGAGCCGCGGCGCGGCGTGGCGGATCGCGGCGAACGCGCTGTTCAGGTTCAGCTCGATTTCCGCCCGGAAGCTGTCGGCGTCGTGCATCAGCAGCGGCCGGAACCCGGCGCCGCCGACGGTCGGCACGACGATGTCGAGCCGGCCGTCGAGCGCCCACGCGGTATCCAGCGCCGCCTGCAGGTCGCCGTCGTCGCAGGCGTCGCCGGCGTGGATCGCGACGCGGCTGCCGGGCAGCGTGTCGGTCAGGTGCCGCTGCGTGCGTTCGAGTGCATCGCGGCGGCGGCCCATCAGCACGACGGCCGCGCCATCGGCGGCAAGCGCGTGCGCACAGGCCGCGCCGATGCCGCCGGCGCCGCCCGTGACGAGCGCGGTGCGGCCGGCGAGGGGAAGGGATGCGCGCATCGTTCAGCCCTCCAGCGGCAGGTCTTGCGACCAGTCGACGTGCAGCGTGCGCGCGGCGAAGCGCCACGTGCCGCCGTCGAACACGCAGCGGTCGCGATAGCGCAGCCCCCAGTCGAGCTTGCGCTTCACGCCGTCGCGCACGTACACGTGGCACGCGAGGCAGTACGTCTCGACGTCGGCCTCACCGCCGTCGAGCGTGGCGAGCTGGTTGTGCACGTGATGCTGGGTGGTTTCGTAGCGCTCGATCACGCGCATGCCGGCGACGATCGCATCGCGGTCGTCGAAACGGAAACCGGGGCCGTCGAGCTGGGCGTCGGCGGTGAAGAGGGTGGCGAGGCGCGGCCAGTCGCGCCGGTCGACGGCCTGCGCGTAACGGCACGCGAGTTCGTACAGCGCGTGGCGGGGATTCGAATCGGTCATGCGGTACTCCCGTGAATGAACGGAAAGACTCGGTCGCGCCGCGAGCGCGGACGCGACGGCATTGCGACGTCGACCCGCAGGTTCGCATCCGGCGGCGTGATCCTCATCATCCATACGGAGCAGGGGCACGATCAGGGAAAACACCGGCGCGACGGCCGCGCATCGTCCGATGGTGCGATGCAGCGGTGAACGCGCGGCGCGTGCCCGAAGATCGCGCGCTCCGTCACGACGGGCTGAGGCACGCGGTTTTCCGATCGCGACGCCGCTGCCACCGCTCGGCGATGCTGCGGCGCCGCACGTCGCGTCAGGGCCGCTTCGCGTTTGCCCCTAGTCGAAATGGACGATGGCCGGCGGGCCGGCGCTGGCTACCGTGCAGTCATCCGGTGCGGTTGCCTGTTTGCCCGAGGCCAGTGCGCCGGACACGAACCGCGATAGCGGCCAACCGGAGGGGACACGATCATGAGACTGACGACTCGCAAGCTGTGCGTATTGGCGATGGGTGCGTTCGCGGCGATGGTGATCGCGCGATATGGCGCCGATCAGGTCCCGGCGCCGCCGTATGCGGCCGGCATCCTGCAATGCCGCTCGCTCGATGCGAACGGCCTGCCGACCGGTTGCGTGCCGATCGATCCTTCGCGCTTCGGTTTCGCCGCACTGCGCGGCATGTGACGACGGCGCGGCCGCGTGCCGCGCCGACTCGATGTCACGTTGACGCCGTCACGATGCGACGGCGACCGGGTGGACGGCGTTCGCGCAGCGCAGTGTCGCGGCGCGGCGCGCTCGCGGCAGTTCGTCCGGCGTGTGCATGCCCCCGGCTTGGCTCGCGGCTGCCGCTCGATTTCCCCGTCGACGACGCGGCGTTCGCGTGCCTGCGATCGCTCGCATCGACGTCGCGCCGGCCTGCCGGGCCGGCCGCGCAGCGCCCCGACCACCGCCTTTCACCGAATCCCTTCACGCAGACCCTTGCCTCCATGTCATCCGAATACTCCCTCACTCGCCCCCTGAACGTCCGCGACGTCCATCGCTGGGACGCCGAACACGACGTCGTGATCGTCGGCTTCGGCGCGGCCGGCGCGTGCGCGGCGATCGAAGCCGCGAGCGCCGGCGCCGACACGCTGATCGTCGAGCGCGCGTCGAGCTACGGCGGCACGAGCGCGCTGTCCGGCGGCGAAATGTACCTCGGCGGCAGCGGCGGCACGCCCGCGCAGCGGCAGGCCGGCTTCAGCGACGACACCGAGGACCTGTACCGCTACCTGATGCTCGCGGGCGGCCGCGACGCCGACGAGGCGAAGGTGCGCCTCTATGCGAACGAGAGCCTCGCGCATTACGACTGGCTGGTCGCGCAGGGCGTCATGTACAAGAACACGTTCATCGCCGAGCGGATCGTCGAGCCGGAAACCGACGACTGCCTGATCTGGTCGGGCAGCGAGGAGGCCTGGCCGTTCAGCGAGAGCGCGAAGCCGTGTCCGCGCGGCCACACGCCGCAATGGCCGGGCTGGGGCGGCGGGCAGATGCTGATGCGCGTGCTGGCCGAGCGCGTCCAGGCGCTCGGCGTGTCGACGCGCTACGACACGCGCGCACAGGCGATGATCGTCGACGATGCCGGCGCGGTGCGCGGCGTCGTGCTGCGCGCGTACGGCGAGACGGCGTTCGTGCGGGCGCGTCGCGCGGTGATCCTGTGCGCGGGCGGCTTCGCGATGAACCGCGACATGGTGCGCAGGCATGCGCCGCAGTTCCTGCGCTCGGCCGAACCGATCGGCAGCCCCGGCGACGACGGCTCGGGCATCGTGCTCGGCCAGAGCGCCGGCGGCGCCGCGATCCACATGGATCAGGGTTTCGTCAGCCTGCCGTTCTACGCGCCCGAATCGCTGATCCGCGGGATCTTCGTGAACGCGCGCGGGCAGCGGTTCATCAACGAGGACGGCTATCACGGCCGCACGGGCCACCACGCGTTCCACCAGGCCGACGACCGGATCTACCTGCTGGTCGACCAGGCGACCTACCAGGAGCCGCCGGACATCGCGCGGATCGGCATCGCGGCGGCCGGCGAGACCTGGGAGGAAGTCGAGCGCGACCTGCAGATGCCGGCCGGCACGCTGACGGCGACCGTCGACGTCTACAACCGTCACGCGGCCGAAGGCGTCGATCCGCTGTTCCACAAGGCGAAGAAGTGGCTGAAGCCGCTGATCGAGCCGCCGTTCGTCGCGCTCGACTGCCGGATCGATTACGCGTTCTACCCGCATTTCACGCTGGGCGGCCTCGATACGCTGCCGACCGGGCAGGTGCTCGACGCGGCGCGCACGCCGGTGGCGGGCCTCTATGCGGCCGGCCGCACGACCTGCGGGCTGCCGCGCTGGGGCGCCGGGTACAGCTCGGGGCTGTCGCTGGCCGATGCGACGTTCTTCGGCCGGCAGGCAGGTCGTCATGCCGCAAGTGCGGCGAGCGACGCGTTGCACAGCGTCGCGTAGCGTCGCCTGCGCGGAGCAGGATCGCGGATCGCGGAACGCAGAACGCACACGGCAAAACACGACGCCCCGGGCAACCGCGTTGCACCGGGGCGTCGTCGTTTCAGCGAGGCGTCAGTCGTTCGTCAGCCGAGATCGAGCGCGTTCGTCAGGTCGCCCGGCGGCGTCGCGCCGCGCGACGCGAACGCCTTGTCGCGCGCGGCGACACCGTCGAGCGGCGCGAGCCCGTGCACGCGGCTGATGAAGCGCAGGATCGAGTTCGTGTCGTACATCGTGTGGTCGACGTAACCCTTCTTCGCGAACGGCGAGATCACGAGCGCCGGAATCCGCGAGCCGGGGCCCCAGCGATCGCCGACCGGCGGCGCGACGTGATCCCACCAGCCGCCGTTCTCGTCGTGCGTCATCACGATCACCGTGTTCGCCCACTGCGGGCCGCGCCGGATGCGTTCGATCACGTGCGCGATGTGGCGGTCGCCGGATTCGACGTCCGCATAACCCGCGTGCATGTTCAGGTTGCCCTGCGGCTTGTAGAACGCGACGGCGGGCAGGCGGCCCGCGTCGATGTCGGCGATGAAATGATTGGTCGACGGCTCGTCGCCGAGGCCCGCATCGCGCAGGTGCTTGCGGCGCGCGTCGGTGCCCGGCGCGTAGTTCACGAAGTAGTTGAACGGCTGATGGTGGTACTGGAAATCCGGCACCATGCCGGTGTCGCGGTGCTCGAGCGCGTACTGCCACGCGCCGCTGTACCACGCCCAGTCGACGTTCTTCTCCGACAGGCGGTCGCCGATCGTCGCATGGCCTTGCGGCGGGATCACGCGACGGTCGGCCGGATCCGCATACGCGGCGTTGCCCGGATCGGCCGGCGGCACGTAGCTCGGCTGATACGGCGGCGCCATCGTGTTGACGCCGTAGCCATCGGGCGTCAGCGGGCCGTCGACCGCGAACTTCGGCGGGCCGTCGAGCGCGGACGCGGGCGAATCGGCGGCGAGCGTCAGGCGCGTGCCGGCCGGATCGTCGCCGTCGACCTTCGACAGCAGCTTCGCCGCATGCGGATGCTTGTGCGCATCCGGATACATCGGCGGCTGCGCGGAAATCAGGAACATGTGGTTCAGCCACGAACCGCCGAAGGCCGCCATGAAGAAGTTGTCGCACAGCGTGTATTGCCGTGCGAGGTTCCACAGCCGCAGCGTGTCGGCGGAATTGCGGTAATGGCCCATCACGAGGCCGCCGGAATCGGCCCACGCGGCGAACTGGTCGTTGCGGCCCGCGGCGATCTGCATCTGGTTCTGGTAGAAGCGGTGCCACAGGTCGCGCGTGATCACGCCGTTCGGCAGCGGCTTGCCCTGCGCGTCTGCAATCCGGAACGGCGCGTTCGGCAGCTTGTCGATGTCGCGCTCGGCGATCGCGTAGCGCTGGCCGCCGACTTCCTGCGCCTGCGGCACGAGCCCGCCCCAGATCTTCGGCAGCACCGGCAGCGGCGTCTTGCCGTCGCGATCGAGCTGCCGCGCGTGCTCGGGTTTCACCTCGCTCAGCGGATATTGCACGCCCGGGAAATCGCCGTACAGGTTCGCGAAGCTGCGGTTCTCCGCATAGATCACGACGATGTGGCGCACCTGCCGGCGCAGCGCGTCGTCGAGCCGCAGGTCGGCGGCCGAGCGCGGCGCGCTGCCCGGCGTGGTCTCGCAGCCGCCGAGCGCGACGCCCGCGCCGAGCGCGGCGAGGCCGCCGAGCATGCGGCGGCGGTCGGGATCGGCGGGAAGGTCGTCGGGGCGATCGGGGGTGTCGTTCACGTCGTGTGCTCCTCGGATGGGCGGTTGTCGTTCGATGCGCGGCAGCGTCGCACAGCCTGCCGCGACGCGCGGCGGGACGCAACGGCCGGCGTCGCGCCCGGGCGCGGGCGACGCCGGCTGTCACTAAAATGTCACGAACGCGACTATAACGCGGCCGGCGGCGTCGATGAAAGGCGTTTGTCGGACAATGCGCGACGTCCGCGCGCGAACTAGACTTGAATCACGGGCGGCGCGTTGCGGCGCGTTGCCCGCGCGAACGGCGCCCGGCGGCGCCGTCGCGGTGTCATTCATGCGACGAAACGAGGCGACGATGGCGCGGATCCATTCCGTTTGCGCGTGGCCGGCGATGCCGCGCGCCGACCGGGCGCGCGTGCACGCGTAAGCGCGCGCGTCGACGCGCGCGGCCGGCCCGATGCCATGGACAGGAAATTCGATTACGCAGGATTGCTGATCGCGGCGGGCTTCTTCGTGCTGTTCGCCGCGCAGTTGCTGATGCTGCGTCCGGCGTCGACGATGATCGCGTACAGCGACTTCCACCGGCTCGTCGCCGCGCGGCTCGTCGACGATCTCGAGATCGGACCGGCGACGATCACGGGCACGCTGACGATGCCGCAGGCCGGCACGCTGCTGCCGGCGTCCGAAGTCGCGGCCGTGAAGTCGGACGGCACGCCGCCGCGCTTCAGCACCAACCGCGTGACCGACCCGCAGCTGATCGACACGCTGACCGCCGCCGGCATCCGGTTTCACGGCGCGTCCGACACCGGCTGGATCGCGTCGCTCGCGTCGTGGCTGGTGCCGCTCGTCGCGTTCGTGTTCATCTGGAACCTGATGCTGCGCAAGCGTGGCGGGCTGCAGGATTTCACCGGGATGGGCAAGAGCCGCGCACGCGTGTACGTGCAGCAGGAAACCGGCATCACGTTCGACGACATCGCGGGCATCGACGAGGCGAAGGCCGAACTGCAGCAGCTCGTCGCGTTCCTGCGCAACCCCGATCGCTACCAGCGGCTCGGCGGCAAGATCCCGAAGGGTGTGCTCGTCGTCGGCGCGCCCGGCACCGGCAAGACGCTGCTCGCGCGCGCGGTGGCCGGCGAGGCGGCCGTGCCGTTCTTCTCGATCAGCGGCTCGGCGTTCGTCGAGATGTTCGTCGGCGTCGGCGCGGCGCGCGTGCGCGACCTGTTCGAGCAGGCGCAGCAGAAGGCGCCGTGCATCGTGTTCGTCGACGAGCTCGACGCGCTCGGCAAGGTGCGCGGCGTCGGTCCGATGTCGGGCAACGACGAGCGCGAGCAGACGCTCAACCAGCTGCTCGTCGAAATGGACGGCTTCCAGGCCGGCTCCGGCGTGATCATCATGGCCGCAACCAACCGGCCGGAGATTCTCGATCCCGCGCTGCTGCGCCCGGGCCGCTTCGACCGTCACATCGCGATCGACCGGCCCGACGTGAACGGCCGCCGCCAGATTCTCGGCGTGCACGTGAAGCGCGTGAAGCTCGCGGCCGAGGTCGATCTCGGCGAACTCGCGTCGCGCACGCCGGGCTTCGTCGGCGCCGATCTCGCGAACGTCGTCAACGAGGCCGCGCTGCATGCGGCGGAACTCGGCAAGCCGGCGATCGGGATGGACGACTTCGACGAGGCGATCGACCGCGCGCTGACGGGCCTCGAGCGCAAGAGCCGCGTGATGAACGCGCAGGAGAAGCTGACGATCGCCTATCACGAGGCCGGCCATGCGCTCGTCGCGGAAAGCCGCGCGCATTGCGATCCGGTGAAGAAGGTGTCGATCATTCCGCGCGGCGTGGCCGCGCTCGGCTACACGCAGCAGGTGCCGACGGAGGATCGCTACGTCCTGCGCCGCAGCGAGCTGCTCGATCGGATCGATGCACTGCTCGGCGGGCGCGTTGCGGAAGAACTCGTGTTCGGCGACGTGTCGACGGGCGCGCAGAACGACCTCGAACGCGCGACCGCGATGGCGCGCCACATGGTCATGCAATACGGGATGAGCGAGAAGATCGGGCTCGTCAGCGTCGACGACGGCGAAACGCGCACCGGCATCCCGGGCGCATGGCATGCGGGCGAGGGCCGCTGCAGCGAGCACACCGCACGGATGATCGACGACGAGGTGCATACGCTGTTGACCGACGCGCATGCGCGCGTCGCGGCAACGCTCGGCGAACGCCGCGATGCGCTCGAGCGGATCGCGCGACGGCTGCTCGAGCGCGAGGTGCTCGAACGCGACGCGTTGCAGGCGCTGATCGACGGGCGCGAGGCGCCGGTCTCAGAATCGTCCCTGGCCGATCGCGGGCCATGCACGAGCGCCAACGCGCCGGAGCAAGCGTCGGCGATCGAGCGCGATTTCGTCGCATACGGGCCGCCGCGCGAACCCGAACGCTGAAGCGCGGACCGCTCACGCAGACGGCGGGCGGCCATGATCGCGCCGCGCCTTCGCTGCAATTCGCACTTGCCGGCACGCCGTTGCGCCGGCGTTCTCTTTCCCTTTTTCGAGTCACGGAGTCGCCATGAGCGAGGCACACGTATCGGTGGATGTCGCGCAGCATGCGCGTTTCAGTTTCGAAGTCACGTTTGCCGGCACCGAGCTTTCGCCGGTGCTCACCGACGAGCCGCCGCCGCTCGGTGCCGGCCGCGGCCCGAACCCGGTCCGGCTGCTGGCCGCGGCGGTCGCGAGCTGCCTTGCGGCGAGCCTGCTGTTCGCGCTCGAGAAACAGCGCGTCGATCCGCAGCCCGTCACCGCGCATATCGACGTCGACATGGTGCAGAACGACGCGGGCAGGGTGCGCGTCGGCGCGATGGCCGTGACGTTGTCGGTCGGCAAGGCATGGGCCGATCTCGCGGCGGCGACGCGCATGCTCGACCGGTTCGATGCGTATTGCGTGGTGACCGAGAGCATGCGCGAAGGCATTCCGATCGCGGTGGCGGTGCAGGACGTGAACGGTGCGGTGCTCGACCGCGAGACGACCGGCGTGTAAGCGAGCGGCAGGACCCGGCGCGTCAGGACACGGTCGCGGCGGCGACTTCCGCGGCCTCGGCGAGCGCCTCGAGAAAGCGCGTGCGCCACCAGTGCACGTCGGTCTTGCGCACGATCGCCATCAGCGCGTCGTGACGCTGGCGGCGTTCGTCGAGCGGCATCGTGAGCGCGCGCTGGATCGCCTGCGCGGTGCCCTGCGTGTCGTACGGATTGACGAGCAGCGCAGGCTTCAGCTGCTCGGCCGCGCCCGCGAAACGCGACAGCACGAGCACGCCCGGGTCGGCCTCGTCCTGCGCGGCGAGAAACTCCTTCGCGACCAGGTTCATCCCGTCGCGCAGCGGCGTGACGAGCGCGACGCGGCTCGCGCGGTAGAGGCCCGGCAAGCGCTTGCGCGCGACCGTGCGGTGGATGTAGCGCATCGGCATCCACTCGAGTTCGCCGTAATCGCCGTTGATCGCGCCGCACAGGCTGTCCATCTCGCGCCGCAGGTCGTCGTACGCGCCGAGATCCTCGCGGCTCGGCGCGGCGATCTGGATCAGCGTCGCGCGGTCGCGGTTCTCCGGATACTGTTCGAGCAGCTGACGGAACGCGTGCACGCGCTGCGGCAGCCCCTTCGTATAGTCGAGCCGGTCGACGCCGACGAGCAGCTGGCGGCGCGAATACTCGTCGCGCATCCGCTCGAACATGTCGATGCCGTCGCGATTCTCCGCGAGCGCCGTGAACTCGTCGACGTTGATGCCGATCGGGAACGCACCGGCCGACAACGTGCGGCCGAACGCGCGCAGGCGGCCGTCCGGCAGCCGCGCGGCGCCGGCTTCCGCCTCGACGTAGTGCTCGAAGTGAAGCAGGTCCGATTCGGTCTGGAAGCCGACGAGATCGTAGGCGAACAGCGAGCGCATCAGCCACTCGTGCTCCGGGATCGCGGCCATGATCGGCGGCGGCGGCATCGGAATGTGCAGGAAGAAACCGATCGGGTTCGTGCAGCCCGTCGCGCGCAGCTCGGCGGCGAGCGGAATCAGCTGGTAGTCGTGGACCCAGACGATATCGTCTGGGCGCAGCAGCGTGCTCAGCTTGCGCGCGAACAGCTGGTTCACGCGCCGGTATCCGTCCGCGAAGCGGCGGTCGAACTGTGCGAGATCGAGGCGGTAGTGGAACACCGGCCACAGCACGTTGTTCGAGTAGCCGAGGTAGTACGCGTCGTAATCCTGTGGATCGAGATCGATCGTCGCGAGCTGGATGCCGCCGACGTTCTGGATCTGCACGTCTTCGCCGTGCGCGGGATGGTCGCCGTCGCCGCGCAGCCTGCCGCTCCACCCGAACCAGACGCCGCCCGATTCCTGCAGGCTGTCTTTCACGGCCACGGCAAGCCCGCCTGCCGCGGCCTTACGGGGATCTGCAATACGATTGGATACGACGACGAGTCGGCTCACCAGCTCTCCTGCGAATGGTTGGGGAAGGTTCGTGCGGCCAGGGCGTGAGGCGGACGCCGCCATCGACGCGTGGCGCGATGGGGCCGCGATACGAACGGACGGGAATCAGGGCGCGCGATTCGCCGTTCGAACGTGGAGTGCTTTTTTTAGGATACTCGTCATTCGGCTGATTTAAAAGTGCATGACCGGGATCAATGATCCTGCCTGTCCGTGCGATGCAGTGCGATGCGCGGCGTTCCGCGCGTTTGACCGGCAGGACCGGAAATTGCACGGCCCCGCAGCGGCCGTGTGCGCAGCGGAAGGTGGAGGGCCGGAGAAGGGAGAGCGAAGGCGAGGCCGATTCGATCGTGTTCGGTCACGCCGGCGCGGTCGATCGCGACGGTTTCGATCGACGCAGGCTGGCTGCGCCGATCGATCATGGCAGGCGTTGGCGACGCGCGGGACGCGTGGCGCGAACGCACCGGCCCGCGATCAGAACGTCGTGCGCAGGCCGGCCATCACGCTGCGGCCGCCTTCCGGCGCGAAGCCGCGCACTACCGAGGTCGCATAGCGGATATCCTGGTTCGTCAGGTTGTCGCCGCGCAGGTACGCGAGCCAGTGCATCGCGCCGACACGGAACTTGTACGTCAGCATCACGCCGAGCGACGTGTAGCCGTCCGTCGGAAAGTCGTTGTCGGGCACACGATGCTGCGACCACGCGTGCGTGACCTGCGCGCGTGCGCCGAACGGGCCGTAGCCGTAGTCGGCCGCGAGCGTCGCGCGCAGCGGCGCGATCCGCGGCAGCGGCTGGCCGGTGTCGACGTTGCGCGCATGCGTGTAGTCGGCGGTCAGTTCCAGGTCGACCGTATGGCCGCGCTGCGAGAACGCGCGCCATTTGCCGTCGAGTTCGACGCCATAGAACTCGGCGCGCACGCCGCGATAGATTGCTTCGTTGAGCGTATCACCGGCGCCGGGCGCGACCGGTTCGCCGTCGCCGTTCACGACGCGGCCCGTGTTGTACTCGGTCAGGTAGTTCGAGAAGCGGTTGTAGAACACGCCGACGCTGCCGCGGTTCGGGCCGCTAGCATAGCGCAGCGACAGGTCGGTCGACACGGCCTTTTCCTTCGATGCGTTCGGGTTGCCGATCAGGAACTGGCCGGTCGCATCGTGCGGGCCGTTCGAGTACAGCTCGTAGAAGGTCGGCGCGCGCTCCGTGTAGGCGACGTTCGCCGCGACCGACCACACGGGCGTGAGCGAGAACAGCGCGCCGGCCGAGACGCTGCCGGCATTGAAGTCGCGCGGCTGCGCGAGCGCGAATTTCTCGACGCCGGCCGGATCGGGATCGACCTTCACGTGCTCGAAGCGCCCGCCGACGCTCAGCTTCAGCGCCGGGACGACCTGCCATTCCTCGAGACCGAACAGCGCGACGCTGTTCGTGCGCGTCGACGGCACGAGCGTTTCGTCGCCGAGTGCCGAGAACGTGTTCTGGCCGAACTGCACGCCGATCGCGCCTTCGAACGGGCCGATCCTGCGATGCCGCGCCTCGATGCGCGCCTCGTAGCCGCGGTTGCGGAAGGTGGTGGCGGTTTCGCCGTTGTCGACTTCCTTGTGGCGATAGTCGGTGTACGCGAAGTCGAACTTCAGCTTCGTGAACGGGCCGCTCAGGTTGCGTATCTCGGACGCGAACGCGAGCCGTTCCTGGCGCATCCGCAGGCGCACGTCGTCCTCGGCGACGGAGCCGTAGTTCGACTCGTAGCCGCTGTACGACAGGCCCGCGAAACCGTCGGCCCACGTGTACGACGCGCCGAGCGCGCCGCCATGCACGCGGCCGTCGCTGTTCGGCACGTTGCCGTACGGTTGCGGCGTGTCGGGATCGTCGATCGCGCGTTGCTGGCTGCTGCGTGCGTAGCCGGGAATACGCAGCTTGCTCGTTTCACGGTCGAACGCGTCGACATGGAACGCGAAGCGGCCGTTGCCGCCTTCGACCTGCGCCGCGCCCGCGCGCACCGAGTTCGCGCCGCCGTAGCGCGCGTCGAGCGCGCCCGTCACGCCTTCGATCGCTTCGCGCGGAATCCGGTTGTCGATCGTGTTGACGACGCCGCCGACCGCGTTGCCGCCGTACAGCAGCGCGGCCGGACCGCGCACGATCTCGACGCGCTCGATCGACAGCGGATCCTGCGGCACCGCGTGGTCGTACGACAGCGACGACGCGTCGTAGGCGGCGACGCCGTTCTGCAGCAGCCGGATCCGGTCGCCGTCCATCCCGCGAATGATCGGGCGGCCGACCATCGGCCCGTAGGTGGTGGTCGACACGCCGGGCAGGCCGTTGAGCGTCTCGCCGAGCGAATCGGCCTGGCGGCGCGTCAGCGCATCGCCGGACAGTTGCGCGGTCGGCGCGATCAGCTCGGTGTCGCCGAGCGGGTTCGCGGTCACGAAGATCGGCGCGAGCGGTGTGGTCTGCGATGGCGTCGGCGAGGCAGGCGTCTCGGCCTGCGCTTGCGCGACAGCGGCGAACAGCATCAGCGAAACGGGCGAGAGCGGGCGAAGCGGTAGACGAGGGAGGTCGCGCATGGTCGGTGAATCGGTTGGTATCGGATCGGAAAGCGAGCCATGCGGGTCAAGGCCGGATACGATATATTGTTGCATTTTCGGCGCGCAGTGACCCGGTTGGATTGGACTCGGCGTAGCCCGGCCACCCGGATGAGCGAGTTTCAGGTGGACGAGATCGCGAAATGATATGTTATATCATTTCGAATTCCAAGCGAAACGGCGGCATGCCGCAGGGTTTCCGACACACTGCGGAAACGGCGGCGAAAGCAGAGGCGGACCGTCGAACCGGCGCCGGCACCAGTGGCCCCGCGCAATATGTCTCCCAACGAATCCGCCACCGTCGCGTGCGTTTCCCGCTCCGTTGATACGTATCAAGTCGTTCCGGTTTCGAGCCCGGATACTGGCCCGGTCATCGACCAGACAGGAGCGACGCATGACTCAAACCATGAAGGCGGCGGTGGTCCACGCGTTCGGCGAACCGTTGCGCATCGAGGAGGTGCCGGTCCCGACGCCGGGCCCGGGCCAGATCCTCGTCAACATCAAGGCTTCGGGCGTCTGCCATACCGACCTGCACGCAGCCGACGGCGACTGGCCCGTGAAGCCGACGCTACCGTTCATTCCCGGCCACGAAGGCGTGGGCGTCGTCGCGGCGGTCGGGGCGGGCGTCACGCACGTGCGCGAGGGCGACCGCGTCGGCGTGCCCTGGCTCTACACGGCATGCGGTCACTGCGAGTACTGCCACACCGGCTGGGAAACCCTTTGCCACGGGCAGCAGAACACCGGCTATTCGGTCAACGGCAGCTATGCGGAATACGTGCTGGCCGATCCCGACTACGTCGGCCATCTGCCGGCGCAGGTCGCGTTCGACGAGATCGCGCCGATCCTGTGCGCGGGCGTGACCGTCTACAAGGGCATCCGCGTCACCGACACGCGCCCGGGCCAGTGGCTCGCGATTTCGGGCATCGGCGGGCTCGGCCACGTGGCCGTGCAGTACGCGCGCGCGATGGGCCTGCACGTCGCGGCGATCGACGTGTCTCCCGCCAAACTCGCACTCGCGCGCGAACTGGGCGCCGAGCTGACGATCGATGCGACGGCCGACGATCCGGCGAAGCTGATCCAGAAGGAGATCGGCGGCGCGCATGGCGTGCTGGTGACGGCCGTGTCGCGCAGCGCGTTCGCGCAGGCGCTCGGGATGGTGCGGCGCGGCGGCACGGTGGCGCTCAACGGCTTGCCGCCCGGCGATTTCCCGCTGCCGATCTTCTCGACGGTGCTGAACGGCATCACGGTGCGCGGCTCGATCGTCGGCACGCGGCGCGACCTGCAGGAATCGCTCGATTTCGCGGCGGACGGGCTGGTGCGCGCGCATATCCATCGCGACCGGCTCGGCAACATCAACGACATATTCGCGCGGCTGCGCGAAGGGAAAGTCGACGGTCGCATCGTGCTGACCGACATGCATTGACGTGCATTCGGGAGCGCTGCCGCGACGCAATGGACGTCGCGGCAGCGCTCGCTCACCCGCGCATCACGGCGCGAAGAACACGTCGGTGCGGTTCGTCAGGTTGCCTGCGTTGGTCTGGACGAAGAACGGATGGAAAGACGACGACGGCAGCACGTCGAGCCCCTGGTAATCGCCGATGAAGAAGCCTTCCGCATTCGGCGCGAGCTTCATGTCGAACGGGCCGCCGACGCGCCGCTCGTCCGCGAACGTGGTGCCGCCGTCATGCGAGATCTTGCGCCAGAACCCGGTCGGCAGCGTTGTCGTGTTGCCGGCCTGCAGGTCGCGGAAGTCGTAGTAGTTGACCATCACCGCGCCGGCATTGTCGACGCGCACCGCCGGATTGAACGCGGGACGCCCGGTCGGCGTGTTCACTTGCAGCGGCGCGCTCCAGCTCGCGCCGCCGTCCTTCGACGTCGACAGCGCGATCTCGTCGTAGTTGCCGCCGTTGAAGCGGCTGTCCTGCCACACGACGTACAGCTGCCCCGACGCCGGATCGATCGCGGGTTCCGGAATGATGTCGCCGGTGCGTACCGGTTCGCCGGTGTTCGGATCGGTCACGCCGACCGTCTGCAGCCCGGCGATCACCTGCGGTTTCGTCCAGGTCGCGCCGTCGTCGGTCGACTTGACGAACGCGACCTTGCCGGCCGCCTTGTTGAACGGCGGCTGGATCAGGTCGAAGAAGTCGTAGAGCGTGCCGGTCTTCGGATCGACGACGATCTGGTTGCCGATCGTCTGCTGGCGCGACGGCACGTTGACGATCACCTTCGCACGGCTCCACGTCTTGCCGCCGTCGACCGTCTTCGAGAAGAACGTCGGCCCGCGGTATGCCTGCGTGTGCAGGTTCGCATACGGGTTGCCGTTCGGCAGTTCGAGGCGGTCCCACACCGCGTAGGCCGTGCCGGCCTTCACCGGGTTCGCCGTCACCGATTCCTTGTCGTTGAAGAACTGCGTCGTGGGTTCGTCGTTCGCGATCAGCAAGGCCGGGCTGCTCCATGTCTGTCCGCCGTCGGTCGACACCGAGGCCGCGACCGCGTTGCTGTTGTTCGACTGGTTGAACGAGATCGATACCGAATACGCGGTGCCGTCAGGCCCGAACGACACCCACGGATCGGACGCGCGCTCGTACTTGAGCCCGCCCGGCGCGCAGGCGCTGAACGGCTGTGGCGTGCGCGCCCAGGTGGCGCCGCCGTCGAACGTATAGCCCGCGACGAGCCCGTGGGCGCCGCCGTTCGACCAGCGGTCCTGCTGCCACACGCCGATCATATTGGTCGGGTTCGCCGGGTTGACCGACAGCCACGGTTCGACCTCGGCGTTCACGTAGTTCGTGCCGGGGCCGCCGATGGTACAGGCGGCGAACGGGCTCGGGCCGGACACGGCCACGGGATCGGCATGCGCGGCCGCGGCGGCGGCCATCGCCACGGCCATCGCGGCGGACAGGCGGGTGAGGCTGGGGACAAGCGAGTGGGACACGATCGTGCGTCGCATGGATTGCTCCTCGTTGACGTGCGGCGGCGATGGTGCGGCACGGCGGCACGACGCGCACCGGTACGCGCGGCAATGAATGCCGTGCCATGCGTCGGATCGTGTCGTTCAGGAAGCCGCCGCGGTCATCGCAATCCGCGTGTGCTGGATGCCGCCAGCACGTCGGTCAAGACACCTCTTCGTTTTCATTGCTTGTCGGGTGCGTCCAGGGTTGCGGACGCAACGGGAAGGCCAGGCCGTGCAGACGACGAATGCGTCGAAGTGGATTGCAATGTAGGCGATCGATATGCGGCGCGGCAGGCAATTTTTTGTAACAGTACGTAGCCGGAAAGCGTTGCCGAAGCAATGCCGCCGGAACGCAAAATTTGCCGCCTGAAAGTTCGGAAACCGAATTGAAAGCGCGAATCGAAAGCACGAATCGAAATCGCTATCGATTACGCTGGTTCGTGCCGATGCGGCGCGCCGCCGGCACGGTTCAGCGCTCGGCCGGAAAGCGGTCCTGCAATGCGTGCAGCCAGCGCGCGACGACGTCGAGTTCGGCGTCGGAAAAGCCGTCGCACAGCTTGCCGTTCAGCTCGCGCAGCGCCACGCGCGCGCGCTTGAGCGCCGCGTGTCCTTCGTCGGTCAGGAACAGTCGCGTTGCGCGCCCGTCGTCCGAATCGGCGTGACGCGCAAGCAGGCCGGCCTTCGCCATCCTGTCGGCGAGCCCCGTCATCGCGGACGGTGCCAGTTGCAGCGCCGCGCCGACTTCGCCGATCAGCGCGCCGTCCTGCCTCGCGAGGCAGAACAGCACGCCGGCCTGCGCGGCGCTCGCGCGCGCATCGGTCTCGGCCTTGCGGTCGACCCAGCGCTGCACGCGCCGCTGGCCGATGGTCAACAGGAAAAACAGTCGTCGGTCTTCGCTCAAGCTCGGTTCCCGGCTGCAATGGAAAGGGACGGGCGACCCGCATCGCGCGGCGCGTCGAGCGCCTGCGCGAGCCAGTCGGCGACCGCGGGCCACAGCACCGTGCCTGGCCGGCTGCGGAAGAAGCCCATGTGTCCGACCGGCCCGCTGCCCGCGGCGTGCGGATCGATCTGGCGGCGTTCGACGGCCGCCCGGGTCAGGTAGCTTACCAGCAGGTCGATCGCGGGCGGGTTCGCCCACGGATCGTCGTCGAAGCCGAGCACGAGGATCGGCAGCTGCTGCTTCGAGAAGCGCTCGGCCGCGCCGAGCGTCGGATCGTCGAAGAAGTAGCGCGGCAGCGTGGTCCAGCGGCTCCATTCGCGGAACACGCCGGCCGGGAGGTCCTCGCCGAGGCCGAGCCGCTTGCCGGGCACGTAGCCGAGCAGCGCGGACGCGAGCGGGCCGAGCACGCGCAGGATCAGCCGCACCTTCAGCCGCTCGGCCGCGCGGGCGATCAGCCGCGTGCTGCCCGCGTGCGCGGCGACGAGCACGGCCGCGCGCAGGTGCGCGGTGCCGGCCGACAACCCGATCGCATGGCCGCCGACGCTATGCCCGACCGCCAGCAGCGGCAGCCCGTCGTGCGTAGCGCGCGCCCACGCGATCGCGGCGCCGACGTCGAGCTCGACCCAGTCGCGCATGCGGGCCTGCAGCGCGCTCAGCCGCGCGGGCCGCGACGCGCCGATGCCGCGATAGTTGTAGGTGAGCGCCGCGAAGCCGCGTTCGGTCAGGAAGCGCGCGAAGCCTGCGTAGAGCCGCTCCGGCACGGCGGTGGCCGGATGGATCAAGACCAGCGCACGCGGCGGCGCGTCCGGCGACCACAGCGTGCCGCGCAGCGTGTAGCCGTCGGCGGCGGAAAACTCGATGGGTTCTGACGTCATGGCCGTCCTCGTTCCGGGTGGGTATTTCGTATACGAAATATAGTTCGCCATGTATTTCGCGTGCGAAATATCTGTCGAGGGATCATTCGAACGGCGTTCCACGAAGCCCGGTGGACGGCGTCGCTGCGCGGCGATCATTTCATAAAACGTTTGCATATTTGCATAGCAGAATATTGCGTTTGTCTCATGAAGCGGATCGCCGTATCTTCATCGGTTCCATCCCGTCCGCCAGCCGTCGCGCCAGGCGGACCCAGGGGCGACGCCGTCGCGCGGCCGCCCGCCAACCTCCGGGGAGATCACGTTGTTGAGCCGAATCGTCACGGCGCTGCTGCTCGCGCTCGCCGCGCAGCCGGGCATCGCGAAAGACACCGTCACGCTGCGCGTCGGTGAACAGAACTACTTCAACATCCAGGCATCGATGGAGGCGTCCGGCGTGTTGAAGGACCTGCCTTATACGATCGAGTGGAAGCACTTCCAGGCCGCCGCGCCCGTCGCCGAAAGCCTGAACGGCAACGCGATCGACGTCGGCTTCCTCGGCGATTCCGCGCTGCTCACGCTGGCCGCGCGCGGCGCGCCGGTGAAAGTAGTCGCGGTGTCGCGGCAGAGCCTCGACGGCGTCGCGATCCTCGTGCCGAAGAACTCGCCGGTGCGCACCGTCGCCGACCTGCAGGGCAAGACGATTGCGGTCTGGCGCGGCGCGTGGAGCCAGCAGCTCGTGCTGCGCGCGCTCGAACACGATGGCCTGCGCGCGGATTCCGTCAAGTACGCGTACCTGATGCCGATCGATGCGACCAACGCACTCGCGAACGGCTCGGTCGACGCCGTGTCGCTGTGGGAGCCGTTCGTCAGCACGCTCGCGCTGCGCCAGGGCGCCCGTCCCGTGACGACCGCGCAGGGCCTGATGCCCGCGCTCAGCTTCGTCGCCGCGAACGAGCAGGCGGCCACGGCCAGGCGCGCGGAGATCACCGATTTCCTGAAGCGCGTGGTGGCGGCACGCCAGTGGGTCGACAGTCATCCGCGCGAGTACGCGGACCTGTGGGCGAAGCGCGCGAAGCTGGAGCCGGACGTCGCGTACCGCTGGCTCAACAACGCGCACCAGCGCGTGGGCCCGGTCGACGACACGGCCGCGAAGGATGCGCAGAACACCGCCGACTTCCTGCACAAGGCCGGCGTGATTCCGGTCGCGTACGACACGGCGAAGCTGCTCGACCGCTCGTATGCGGGCGCGTTCGCGGCGCCCGCGCAGAAGACGGCCGCCGCGCAGTGAGCGTGCCGCAGCACGCAGCCATTTCGGATCGACGACAAGAAGGACCATCGACATGCCCGTCGACATCATCGGCATGATCACCGCGACGCCCGGCGCGGAGGTTGACGTACCGGGCGGGGCCGCCGTCCAGCCCGACTACGTGCGGCGCTTCGCGCAGGCGCACGAAGCCGCCGGCTTCGACCAGATCCTGGTCGGCCATTTCAGCAACGCGGCGGACGGCTTCATCGTCGCGTCGTTCGCGGCCGCCGCGACCGAACATATTCGCATCCTGCTCGCGCACCGGCCGGGCGTGATCGTGCCATCGGCCGCCGCGCGGCAGATCGCGACGCTCGACGTGTTCAGCGGCGGCCGGCTCGCATTGAACGTCGTGTCGGGCGGCGACGATGCAGATCTTCAGCGCGACGGCGATTTCGTGCCGCACGACGCGCGCTACCGCCGCACCGGCGAATATCTCGACGTGCTGAAACGCATCTGGCTGGCCGACACGCCGGTCGATCACGACGGCGAGTTCTATCGGCTGCATGGTGCGTCGCCGGTCGTGAAAGGCGCGCAGCAGCCGCACGTGCCGATCTATTTCGGCGGTTCGTCGCCGGCCGCGCTGGCCGTGGCCGGGCAGCACGCGGATGTCTATATGACGTGGGGCGAGCCGCTCGCGGCCGTGCGCGAGCAGATCGCGCGCGTGCGGGCCGCGGCAGTGCCGTTCGGACGCGCGCCGCGCATCAGCGTGTCGTTCCGGCCGATCGTCGCGGATACCGAAGCCGCCGCGTGGGAGAAGGCCGAGGCGATCCGCGCGCGCGTGCGCGCGGCGCGGCTCGCGAACGGCCAGCCGATCGACGGCCATGCGCCGCAGAACGCCGGCTCGCAACGCCTGATGGCCGCGGCCGCGCAGGGCGACGTGCTCGACGAGCGGTTGTGGATGGGCGTCGCGAACCTGACCGGCGCGCGCTGGAATTCGACCGCGCTCGTCGGCACGCCGGAACAGGTCGCGCGTGCGCTCGGTGCGTATTACAAGCTCGGCGTATCGACGTTCCTGATTCGCGGTTTCGATCCGCTCGACGATGCGCTGGATTACGGACGCAAGCTGATTCCTGCGATCCACGCGCACATCGCGGAACTCGACCACCATCGCGATCGCGCGGCGCTGACGGCGTAGGAAACGACGGCCCGCCCACGTCGGTTCGCCCCGGCATCTTCTTTAAGGGATGCCGGGGCGATTTCATTTGCTGCGCGACCGATGCGCAGCTCGATGTGCCGACGCAACGACGCGTCGACACGTCGACACATCGAATCAAAACGACGGCAATCCCGGCGGATTCGTCTCCGCGCGCGCGACCGCCTCGCTCTGCAACCCCCAGCGCGCCAGCGCCTGCCCGTAGCGGCCGTTGTCGATCAGCGCGTTCGTCGCGAGCGTCAGCGCCGGCGCGAGCCCGCTGCCGCGGCGCGTCGCGATCGCGACGTCCGCGTTCGCGGGCCAGCCCGCGTTGACGACGCCGACCCGCCGGATCTTGCCGTCGCGCGCGGCTTCGTACGCGAGCGACGCGTTCGGATTCAGCTCGGCATCGGCGCGGCCCGACAGCAGCGCGACGCGTGCTGCCGCATCGTCGTCGAAATAGAGCAGTTCGGTCGGCTTCAGCCCTTGCGCGACGTTGCGCCGGCTCCATTCGAGCAGGATGCGCTCCTGGCTCGTCCCCGCGCCCGTGATGACGCGCAGGCCGGCGACGTCCTTCGGTTCGGCGATCTTCGCGATCGGGCTCGCGGTGCGCACGTAGAAGCCGTGCAGCCCGAGCCGGTAGGTCGTGAAGTCGTATTTCTCCTTGCGTTTTTCGGTCACGCCGACGTTCGAGATCACCGCGTCGTACTTGCCCGACGTGAGCCCGAGCGGCCAGTCGGCCCATGCGATCGGCACCAGCACCAGCGTGCGGCCGAGCGCGTCGGCGACGAGCTGCGCATAGTCGGGATCGGCACCGACCACGGTGCGTGCGTCGGTCGCATAGGTCGATACCGGTGGCGCGTGCGGCGAGATCGCGACCGTGAAGGCCCCGTCGCGTACCCAGCGGTAGTTGCTTGCCGCGCGAATCGCCGCATCGTCGCGCGATGCGCGGATCCGGCCGGCCTGGCGCGGATCGAGGTCCGCCGTCGCGGCGGCGGCCTCGGCCGCGTGCCACCGCAGGCCAGCGGCGGCCGCCAGCGTGGCGGTGATGAACTGGCGTCGGTCGATCATCGTCGGTTGCCTCGCAGGTCGTGAGCGGCGTGCATCAGAGCACCCGTGACAGGAACGCGCGTGTGCGCGGATGGGCCGGCGCGTCGAGCACGACGGCGGGCGGCCCCGACTCGACGATGCGGCCGCGCTCCATGAACAGCACGTTGTCCGCGACTTCGCGCGCGAAGCCGATTTCGTGCGTGACGATCACGAGCGTGGTGCCCGAGCGTGCGAGCTCCTTGATCACGTCGAGCACTTCGTTGACCAGTTCGGGATCGAGCGCCGACGTCGGCTCGTCGAACAGCAGCACCTTCGGGCGCAATGCGAGCGCGCGCGCGATCGCGACACGCTGCTGCTGGCCGCCGGACAGCTGGCGCGGGTACGCATCGGCTTTATCGGCGAGGCCGACGCGCGCGAGCAGCGTGCGCGCGGTGCGTTCGGCGGCCTCGCGCGTGGCGCCGCCGACGGCGACCGGCGCCTCGATCAGGTTCTCGAGCACCGTCAGGTGCGGAAACAGGTTGAAGTTCTGGAACACCATGCCGACCGCCGTGCGGCGCTTCAGCACGTCGCGCTCCTTCAACTCGTGCAGCACGTCGCCGTCGCGCCGATAGCCGATCAGCTCGCCGTCGATGTCGATGAAGCCGTCGTCGACGCGCTCGAGATGGTTGATGGTGCGCAGCAGCGTCGACTTGCCCGAACCGGACGGCCCGACGATCACCGTCACGCTGCCGCGCGGTGCGACGAACGACACGTTGTCGAGCACGCGCTGCATGCCGAACTGCTTCGATACGTTGTGCACGGCGACTTCGCCGCCGGTGCGCGGCACCGGAGCGGCCGCGGCGTCATCGTGGGCCGCCGCGCCGGTTGCCGTTGCGTTGCGCGCCGCCGCGTGCCGCCACAGCGCACTGACGCGCGCCAGCACGAACGTCAGCGCGGACGGCGGCGGGTTGCGCAGCGCGCCGCGCGCATAGTGGCGCTCGACCTGCACCTGGATCGCGGACAGCACGGTCAGGATGATCAGGTACCAGACGGTCGCGACCATCAGCAGCGGAATCACTTCGAGATTGCGGCGATAGATCACCTGCACCGTGTAGAACAGCTCGGGCATCGCGAGCACGTAGACCATCGACGTGCCTTTCGCGAGCGAGATCAGGTCGTTGAACGCGGTCGGCAGGATCGCGCGCATCGCCTGCGGCAGCACGATCCGCGTGGTCTGGCGGCCGCGCGGCAGGCCGAGCGCGGCGGCCGCTTCGAGCTGCCCCTGGTCGACCGCGAGAATGCCGCCGCGAATCACTTCCGCGGAAAACGCCGCGTGGTTCAGCGAGAGGCCGAGCACGGCCGCGAGGAACGGGCTGATCAGGTCGGTGGTCGGCGTGTCGAACCACACGATGTCGGTGAACGGCACGCCGAGCCGCACGTGTTCGTACAGGTAGCCGAGGTTGTTGAGGATCAGCAGCAGCACGATCAGCGGAATCGACCGGAACAGCCACACGAAGGTCCATGCGCTCGCCGCGAGCAGACGCGAGCGCGACAGCCGCGCCAGCGCGACGAACCCGCCGAGCGCGAAGCCGAACACCGCGCCGAGCAGCGTCAGTACCAGCGTGCGCGCGAGCCCGGACAGCACCGGCGGCGACAGGAACCACTCGGCGAACACCGGCCAGCCCCATTGCGGGTTGCCGAGGATCGAATACAGCACGAGTGCGATCAGCACGAGCGCGAGCACAGTGCCGACGGTGCGCGACCGGTGCCGGGCCGGCACGATCCGCAGGTGCGTGCCGGCGTCGCGGGCGCGGGAGGGGGAGAGCGGCGGCACTGCGCCGCCGAGATGGGTCGTGTCGCTCATGTCGGTGAGGGTCCTCGATCGAGTTGGCCGGAAGCGCCGCGCGAGGCGGCGCGTCGGCGTCATGCGTGCGCTTCGGCCGCGTCGTCCTGTTGCTGCACCGCGCCGGGCGCCGCATGGCGGCTCGCCTTGCGCGGCAGGCCGAGGTGGTCGCGCAGCGTGCTGCCCGGCAGGTCGCGGCTATAACGGCCGCGCGCCTCGAGTACCGGAATCACGAGGTCGATGAAGTCGTCGACGCCCTGCGCCTGTACCGGGAAGCCGAGGATGAAGCCGTCGCCGGCACCGGCGTCGTGCCAGCGGATCAGCTCGTCGGCGACGTGCTCGGCCGTGCCGATGAAGTTCGGGCGCGGCGTCGCGACGGCGAGCGCCGTCTCGCGCAGCGTGAGGTGCTTGCGCTTCGCATCGGCCTTGATCCGGTCGGTGGTCGAGCGGAAGCTGTTGCGGCCGATGTCGCCGAGCTCGGGGAACGGTGCATCGAGCGCGTACTGCGTGAAATCGTGGTGATCGAAATAGCGGCCGAGATACGCGAGCGCTTCGTCGATCGTCAGCAGGTCGCGGATCGCCTGGTATTTGTCTTCCGCCTCGGCGGCCGTGCGGCCGACGATCGGCCCGATGCCCGGGAAGATCTTCACGTCGCCGGGCTGCCGCCCGTGCTCGACCGCGCTTTGCTTCACGCGCCGTGTGAACGCGGCCGTTTCGTCGAGCGACGGCGAGTGCGTGAACACGGCGTCCGCGTACTTGCCCGCGAGCCCGATGCCGGTGTCGGACGAGCCGGCCTGGAAGATCACCGGCTGCCCCTGCGGCGAGCGCTGGATGTTCAGCGGGCCGGCGACCTGGAAGAAGCGGCCGTGGTGATCGAGCGTGTGGAGCTTGTCGCGATCGAAGAAGCGACCGGTCGCGCGATCGCGCACGAACGCGTCGTCGTCCCAGCTATCCCACAGCCCCTGCACGACCTCGAGGTATTCGTCGGCGATCTCGTAGCGCAGTTCGTGATCGGGATGCGCCTTGCCGAAATTCTTCGCGGTGCCTTCGAGCGGCGTCGTCACGACGTTCCAGCCCGCGCGCCCGCCGCTGATCGTGTCGAGCGACGCGAGCTGGCGCGCGACCGTGAACGGCTCGCTGTACGACGTCGAGATCGTGCCCGCGAGGCCGATCTTCTTCGTCGCGACCGCGAGCGCCGACAGCACGGTGAGCGGCTCGAAGCGGTTCAGGAAGTGCGGGATCGACTTCTCGTTGATGTAGAGGCCGTCCGCGACGAACGCGAACGCGATGCCGGCGGCTTCCGCCTTGCGCGCGATGCCGATCGCGAAGTCGAGGTTGATGCTCGCGTCCGGCGGGTTGCTCGGGTGCCGCCATGCGTTCATGTGGCTGCCTGCGCCTTGCAGCATCAGGCCGAAGGGAATCGATCGTCGGGTCGTCATGGGCGCGTCACGCGTTCTGGTCGGGGGAAAGGGAGCGAAGGGAGCGGTCGGCCGCGAGGGCCGCCTGCACGGGGGTGATCGACTGCGCGCCGCCGAGCCATTCGGCCGACGCGAGCCGTGCCGCGTAATCGGTCACCGGCGAGTCGATCACGAACGCGTCGACGTCGAGCCGCCGGCTCAGCGCGTCGAGCGCGCGGTGGATGCGCTCGGGCGTATCGGCCAGCACGGTCGGGCGCAACTCGTCGATCCGGTAGTCGGACGCGCCGCTTTGCCGCGCGAATTCGGCCGCGGCCTGCGCGCTCGGCAGGTTGAAGCTCTGGCCGCCGGCGAACTGCAGCTTGAAGATCTTCAGCGGCCCGATCAGTCGCTCGGCCTCCTCGCGGGTCGGCGCGGCGACCGCGTACAGCGCGACGAGCGCTCGCGTGCCGCCTGCGTCGCGGTAGGCGGCCAGCGAGCGTTCGAGGTTCGCGTCGTCGCCGTTGAAGTGCCCCGCGTAGCAGAAGCGCCAGCCGTGGCGGGCGGCGAGCGCACCGCTGTCGGGCGAGCCGCCGAGCAGGATGCGTTCGGGCGCGTGCGGCGGCACCGGCATCGCGACCGCGCCGGCGAGCGGATGATCTTCGGCGACACCCCAGCCGAGGAACGCATCGAGTTCGGCGAGCTGGCCCGCGAAGCCCGGCTTTTTCGCCTTGTCGTGAAACCACTGCAGCGCGCGCGTGGTCAGCGGCAGCCCGCCGGGCGCCTTGCCGACGCCGAGATCGACGCGGCCCGGCCCGAGTGCGGCGAGCAGCTTGAAGGTTTCGGCGACCTTGAACGGGCTGTAGTGCTGCAGCATCACGCCGCCCGAACCGATGCGAATGCGCGACGTGTGCGCGAGCAGGTGCGCGACGACGATCTCCGGCGCGGAGCTCGCGAAGCCGGGCGCGCCGTGATGCTCGGCGACCCAGAAGCGCTCGTAACCGAGCTGTTCGGCGCGCTGCGCGAGGGTCGTCGTGAAGCGCAGCGCGTCGGCGGCGGTCGCGCCGTCGGCGATCGGACTCTTGTCCAGCAATGAAAGCGAGTAAGCCATGGTGTTCGGCGTTCCTGCGAAGGCGTGAAGGGGCGGCGCTCAGCTCTTCGGCAAACCCGGCGGATTCGTGCGCGACTGGTCGATCGCTTCGGACGCGAGGTTCCAGCGGTCGAGGATCTGCTGATAGCGGCCGGTCTTGATCAACCCGTTCAGCGCGACCGTCAGCGGATCGGCGAGCCCGCTGCCGCGGCGCGTCGCGATCGCGATGTCGGCCGTGCGCGGCCAGCCGCCGCTGATCGCGCCGACGAGCCGTGTCTTGCCCTGCTGCGCGCTCTGATACGCGAGCACCGAGTTCACGCTGAACACGGCATCGGCGCGGCCCGACTGCACGGCGACGATCCGCATCGCCTGGTCGTCGTAGTACTGCACCTGCACCGGTTTCAGGCCGTGCGCGACGTTCTCGCGGTCCCACGCGAGCAGGATCTTTTCCTGGTTGGTGCCGGCGTCGGTCACGATGCGCAGCCCCGCGACGTCCTTCGGCTCGCGGATCGACTGGATCTTGCTGTCGTTGCGCACGTAGAAGCCGACCTGGTCCTTGCGGTAGGTCGAGAAATCGAATTTCTGCTTGCGCTCCTCGGTGACGGTGACGTTCGAGATCACGGCGTCGACCTTCCCCGATTCGAGCGCGAGCGGCCAGTCGGCCCACGCGAGCGGGACGATCTTCAGCTTGCGGCCGAGGCTGTCGGACACCAGCTGGCCGACGTCCGCGTCAAAGCCGATCACCGTGCGCGCGTCGGTCGCATACGTGCTGATCGGCGGCAGGCTCGGCGCGACGCCGATGGTCAGCGTGCCGGCTTCGGCGAACTTGAACGACGCGGGCACCGCGTGCTCGACGGCCGCATCGGCCGTGCCGCGCGGGCGGCCGCGCTGCTCGGGGCTCAGGTCGAAGGTCGCGGCGGCCGCGGCGATCGCGGTCACGCCGATCAGCGCGGCGGCCAGCGTGCGGAGCGCACGCGGCGTGAAGGGTACGGCTCGTTGCATGGATGCGTCCTTGTTGTGTTGTCGTCGGGAGCGAGGGAGCGGAATCGGATGACGCGACGCGTTCAGCGCGGCAGCACCGCTTCGGGCAGCGGCGCCCACAGGTCGGCGAGCGTCGACGTGCGCGACGGATCGGCGAGATCCTTGCCGAAGCGCAGGTGGAAATACGCTTCGGGGTCGATCGACGAGTCGAACAGCCGCGTATAGCCGGTGCGGTCGTACAGCGCCCACGCTTCGGGCTGGCGAAAACCGGTGGTCAGGTACACGCGCCGATAGCCCTGCTGCGCGGCGCGCAGTTCGAGCGCGTCGACGATCAGGCGCGCGAGCCCCTGGCGGCGCAGGTCCGCGCGGGTCCAGATGCGTTTGAGTTCGGCGGTCTGCGCGTCGTAGCGCTTGAATGCGCCGCCGCCGATCGTCTCGCCGTCGCGCAGCAGCAGCACGAACGCGCCTTCGGGCGGCGCGAACAGCTCGGCCGGGTAGCGCGCGAGTTCGTCGCGTGCGGACGCACGGCTGTCGGGGCGGTACGCGTCGTAGCGCGTCGCGTATTCGTCGATCAGCGCGTCGATCAACGGCTGGGCGCGGACGTCGATCGGCGTCGTGTCGATGATGCGGTCGTTCGTGGCCATGGGCATCGCGAAGGGCGCGCGATGCGGACGTTCCTGGCGGGGGCGGGGCACATCGCCCGGCCGGTCTGTTCCGTTATCGCGACGCGGTTGTCGTGATGACGGCGGCCGCGGTGCTTCCTGCGCTGCATCCGGCGTGCCGCCGCCGTTTCGAACACGTTAGCGGCGCGGCCGGCAAAGGCGAACGAAGCAATTTCGATAAGGATTTCGCGGGGAGCGTCAGAAGGCTTGCAGGGGGAGTGGGGTGGGGGATGAGCAGCGCATGCGTTGCAGCTCGTGCTCACGCATGCGCGATGCCGAATGACGCTCGACTATGCGGCTCGCACTTCGGCGAGCAGATCCGGATGACGATCCAGAATCCTGAGCAGCTTCACAAGGGCAAGTGGAGGGTTCGTCTTGCCGGTTTCGTAGCGGGAGAACGCATTGACGCCGCCACCGAATATCTCGGCCGCTTCGCGTTGATCCAGCATCAGCTTCTTGCGCACCTTCGCAATGAACCTCGGGTCGACGATGGTCGAATTCACTTGCTTGTTGAACTCGCTGATCGCTTCACCGAGCCGGGTGGCCTCGTCGATATCCAGCACCGACTCGCCGCAGGCCGGACAGAAGTCGCCGGTGATATCGCGAACGACGGTCGAGCGACCCTTGTACGTGTAAGGGATGTCTCGTGTATCACGGATCAGTTTTGCGGCACCGCACGCAGGGCACTTCATTTTCATCGCTCCTTGAACGACACGATCAGCACATCGTCGATCACGGTCAGTTTCAGATATACGTCGTCATTCACGGTGCAACGCCGATAGACGTCCTGCCAGATCGTGTGGTCGGCGTAAGTCGTCATGCTCTTGTAGAAATCGACTGTATCCAGCGACATGACGACACCGATCGCCTCCGTTTCCGTGAAACCCAGTCGGCGAGCCCCGAACACCGTACTCGTCGTCAACCGGACGTTGCCGGTTCCGACGAGTGCCTTGACCCGCGACAGCTTGCAATGAGGCGTGTACTTTTCCATCCGCGATCATAACCAAAAGAGTTAATTTGTCAAGTTGGTTAATGGCGCACGGGTGCGGTCCGCCACCTTTGGCAGACTGCACGGAAAAGAGACGGATTGGTAACTGGCCTATCGGCCAACGCGCGGCGGCGTCGACGCCTCCGCCAGCTGAAACAGGCAATCGCCGCGCTGCACCTGCGCGGGCACGCGCTTGCACACGACTTCGCCGTCGCCCTTGAAGCGGTGCAGCACCGGTTCGCGCAGCGGCGTATCGGGGAAATGCACCCACGCGGCCGGCTGGCCGGCCTTCACGTGGTCGCCGAGTTCGACGAGAGGTTCATACAGCCCGCGTTCGTACGCGTAGACGAAGTGGCGATCGCCGTCGACGCGCAGGAAGCGCGTGACGGTCGGCGGCGCATCGGGCACAAGTGCGCCGTGCAGCAGGCCGATGTAGCCGAGATAGTGCAGCAGCCCGTGGCGGCCGAGCCGGATCAGCGACGGATCGGCCATCCCCGCACCGCCGAGTTCGGTCACGATCGAGATCGCGCCCTGCCGGCGCGCGGCCGAGGCCGAATGCACCGGGTTCGGCGCGTGCAGCAGCGCGTTCGGCAAGCCGAACGCGACGAGCAGCCCGTTGAGCTTCGCCGCTTCGTCGTCGTCGAGCGGGTCGATCGCGAGCATGTTGCCGCCCTGGTACAGCAGCGAGCTGCCGCCCGAATGCAGGTCGACCAGATACTGCGCGCGCGACAGCAGCGCATGCTCGATGTAGTGGGCGATCATCTGCGTCGGCGTGCCGGTCGGGTTGCCGGGAAAGCTGCGGTTCAGGTTGCCTTCGTCGAGCGGCGACACGCGCAGGCCCGCGTCGGCCGCGGGGAAATTGGCCATCGGCAGCAGGATCAGCTGCCCGGTGACGCTCTCCGGGTCGATCTCGCGCATCAGCTGCGACACGATGATCTGGCCTTCGTATTCGTCACCGTGGTTGCCGGCCATCACGAGCGCGACCGGGCCGTCGCCGTTGCGGATCGACGCGATCGGGATCGGCAGCCAGCCGTACGCGGAGCGATGCACGGAATGCGGCAGGCGCAGATAGCCCGCATGCTTGCCTTGCGCATCGAGATCGATTTCGCAGTGGATGGGATTTCGGTGTGAGGAGGAGGCGGTCATGGCGACATCGTTCGGAGAACGGGAATCCGCCATCTTATCGGGAAACGACCGCCGCGCGGCGCGTGGCGCGGCCGATGTCGAGCGCCGTCCGGCGGCCCGTGTGCGAACGCGCGGCAAGCGCAACCGGAGCAGCCGCGCGCGATGTTGCAGCGCTGAAACGCATGCCGGCGTGCGGGCCGGCCGCCTGCGCACGCCGCGTGGTGCGTCAGCCCCTTGCGGCGACGGGGCCGGCGCGCGAGCGCGTCAGCGGCCCGATGTTTCAGCCTCGATACGGCCTTCTTCCCACAGCGTCCAGAAACGGCTGCCGGCGCGATACGGATTCGCGCGCCGCGCCGCGTGGTCGGTGACGCCCTGGCGAAACGCGCCGTACAGCGTCAGCGGCGGATTGACGACGCACGCGGCTTCACGCGCCGCGGGCATGCGGCGCTCGGAAACGAGCCGCCGGATCAGCGAGGCACCGTCGATCACGTCCAGTTGATCGATCGTTTCCGCACGGCTGAGAACTTCGACGGTATTCATGAGTGGCCTCCCTGACATCCTGTTTCCCGGTCAACGAGCAATAAGAGTGCCAGCCATCAAATGCCGCGCGCCGTCGCGATCGTGCGGGCTTCTGCAGCGAACGCTACGCGTGGCGCGCGCCGATGTTACGGAACACGTCACGTGACATGGGCGGCCGCGGCGGAACATCTGCGCGCACGCGTCGAACCATGCAAGGCGTTTCCGGAATGAATCGCGGGAAGCGAACGGGCAAGCCGGACAGCGCGGCGGCCGCTGGGGGAACGAGCGCGCTCAGCTCGCGGCCGCGGGCGTCACGCGGCTGCTTCCGGCCGAATAGAAGCGGTAGATCCCCTTGCCGGCCGACTTCGCGTCGTACAGCGCGCTGTCGGCCTGCCGGATCAGTTCGTCGGGTGAGCCGTGCCCGTCGTCGAGCGCGATGCCGATGCTGATCCCGAAGACGACGGTCTCGCCGATCGACAGCGTGTACGGCGCCGAGATCTGCCGGATGATCCGCGCGGCGAGGACCGAGCACGCCTGCATGGTGGTTGCGTCGAGCGCGACGATGAACTCGTCGCCGCCGACCCGCGCCGCCAGTTCGCCGGGCGGCAGCGTCTTGCCGAGCCGCTCGGCGACCTGCATGAGCACTTCGTCGCCGGCCTGGTGGCCGAAGCGGTCGTTGATCGCCTTGAAGCCGTCGAGGTCGAGATACATGACGGCGAGCGCGGGGCTCGGCACGTGCGGCAGGTGCGGCCGGTGCGCGAGCATCCGTTTGAGTTGCGCATGCAACTCGTGGCGGTTCGGCAATCCCGTCAGCGCGTCGTGCCGCGCGAGGTGCCGGATATGCTGCTCGGTCTGGCGGCGCGCGGTGACGTCCTCGACGATGATCACCGCGTTGCCGTCCGGCACGCGGTGGCGCGTGAGTTCGAGCTGGCGGCCGTCGGCGAGCGCGATGTCGAGCGGCTCCGGTTCGTCGTGGTTCAGCCAGAGGTCGCATTGCACGGCGAGACTGGCGCCGTCGGGATCGGTGCGCGCGTTCGCGCCGAGCGCCGCGACGACGTCGGGCAGCGGCGTGTCCAGCATGATCTCGCGCGGCGAGCCGAACAGTTGCGCGGTGCGCCGGTTCGCGACGATCACGCGGCTTTCGCCGTCGATCATGCACAGGCCGTGCGGCATATAGGTGAGGGCGGCGTCGAAGCGCGCGACGAGCTCGGCGTTGCGCTGGCGTGCGGCGATCAGCGCGACCAGCACGCGGTAATGGCGCTCGACGACCGTACGCATGGCCGCGAGATAGATCACGAGCGGCGGCAGCAGCAGCCATGCGCCGGGCCGCTGGACCAGCAGCGCGCCGACGCCGATCGGCACGACGCCGAGCGTGACCTGCGTCATCGCGAGCCGCGGCAGCGCCGAATTGCGCGACGCGATCCCGCCGAACACGCCGCCCGCGACCATCACGGCCAGCGTGCCGAGCTCGACGTCGGGCGCGTCCACGCAGCCCATCACGCCGAGGCCGAGCACGAAGCACGCGGAGAGCGACACGGGCGCATAGCGCCGTGCCCAGTATTCGGCGCGATCGTCGCCGGCGGCACGACGTACCGCATACGCACGTGCGATCGCGAGCCGCGCGGCGAGCAGGCCGACGTCGACGACGAGCCACACGAAACACCAGAGTTGTTGCAGCCGGATCAGCGCGATCGCCGCGACGAACGCGCTGGCGAAGCCGGACAGCGCCATCGGACGCACGTCCTCGAACAGCGTGACGAGCATCGAAGGGCGCAGCGCGGCCGTCACATGGTGATCGCCGCAGGGGGGCGTGGCGAGAAGGGCGTTCAGGAGGCGTGCCTTGACTGCCATGGCTATTTTGACCTCGACACGATGCGGTGCATCGCCGGCCGCCCCGCCCGGCACGGGGCGGGATGACCGGCGAACCGGATGCGCACGACATTAACATGAAACATCGGCCGCGCGTGCCGTGCGGGGACGTCGGCGCGTCGTCGTCAACTTCGTTCGCGCGCATCTTGCGGATTCGCCGATGCGCAGGCAGGATCGTTGCCGACGGAACGATCTCGGGCAGCCGCGCGCGGACCGGTTTCAGCCCGCGCCGCACGCGGGCCGCCGATGGCGCACGATCGGCCGGCAGCCACCGATGCGGCCGGCGCGACACCGCGCAGTCGCACGCGTGTGCCGCCCGCGACCGCGCGCCGCAGCTCGTCCGAATCCCGTTATAAGAAATCCAATAAGCAATTCATGCGAGAAATACTATAGGCGATATATCAAAAACAATGCCAGAATGCGCGCCGCTCCGAACGCCGCGACACCCGATCGCCGTCCGAGCCGCATCAGGAGGTTCCCCCCAATGAAAAACCACGGCCTGTCACGGCGGGGTTTTCTGAAAGCCAGCGTGCTGGCGGGCGTCGCGGTCTACGTCGCGCCCATCGGCAGCCGCGCGTTCGCGGCGCTCTTCGAAGAAAAACTCCTCACTCCCGTCAAATGGGATAGCGTCACCGGCATCCCCCAATTCCGCATCGACGGCATCGCGAAGGTCACGGGCTCGAAAGTGTTCGCCCGCGACGTGCGCGCGGCCGACATGCCGCACTGGCCGCAGCAGCAGTCGCACGCGCTGATCCTGCGCGTCACGCAGGCCGACCGCACCTACGAGGGCTTCGACCTGTCGCTGCTCGGCGACGAGCTGAAGCCGGACCGCGTGGTCACGGCCGACGATCTCGCGCGCGACGGCGTCGCGTTCCCGACGTTCTACGGCGACGACATGCTGTTGCCCGCCGGCAAGACGCCCGCGTATCTCGGTCATGCGGTCGCGATCCTCATTTACCACGACTTCGCGCGCTTCCGCTTCGCGAAGAACGCGCTCAAGTTCCGCGACGACGTGATCCGCTACGGCACGGTCACGGGCCCGCTCGAGCGCGATCCGTGGGGCACGTTCCGCTACGTGCGGGTGGGCGGCAAGACGGCCTACGACGACGATGTCTATTCGAGCCTGAAGGATGCGCCGATCTTCCCGAGCATGATGCGCAAGCACCTGCCGGTCTGGCCGGACGGCAAGGAGCACGGCAAGCTCGACGAGCAGGGGATGTTTCTCGCCGGCCAGATCGCCGCGGAACTCGACCATCCGTCGGCCGACTGGCTCGTGTTCAACCGCGAGTACAACACGCAGTCGGTCGATACCGCCGCGCTCGAACCCGACAATGCGAACTGCTGGTACGACGCCGCGACGCAGTCGCTGCACCTCGTCGTGCCGACCCAGTCGCCGCTCGAAGTGTCGGAAAACGCGGCCGCGATGGTCGCGAAATGCCGCTTCCCGGTGAAGAAGCTGTTCGTGCATCCGTGCTACACGGTCGGCTACGGTTCGAAGGATCACTTCAACGTGCCGTTCTACGGGCTCGTCTGCGCGCTGTACGCGGACGGCCGCCCCGTGCGGTTCGCGAACGACCGCTACGAGCAGTTCCAGACGTCGCTGAAGCGTCACGCGTTCAGGATGCGTTACCGGATCGCGGTCGACCGCAACACGGGCCTCTTGCAGTCGTTCAAGGGCGACTTCGAGGCGAACGGCGGCGGGCGCTCGAATTTCTCGCCGTCGGTGGCGATGGTCGGCGCGACGGCCGCGCAATCGATCTACTACTTCCCGAAGAGCGACCTCGCGGCGGTCGCGATCGCGTCGCGCGCGATCGATGCCGGCTCCGCCCGCGGCTACGGCACGCTGCAGAGCATGGCCGCGACCGAGATGGCCGTCGACGAGATCGCCGCGCAACTGAACCTCGATCCGATCGAATTCCGCCTGCGCAACGCGCTGCGTTCGGGGATGAAGAACACCCAGGGCGCGATTCCCGCCGGCGCGCTGCGCGTCGACGAAGTGCTGGAACGCGCGAGGCAGCATCCGCTGTGGACGCGTCGCGCGGCGCGCAAGGCCGAATTCGAGGCCGCGAACCCGGGCAAGCGCTACGGTGTCGGCTTCGCGTGCGTGCAGAAGGACTTCGGCACGGGTGCCGAGGCATCGTTCGCGAAGGTCGAATTCGACGAGAACGGCAAGGTGTCGCTGCAACACACGGCGGCCGAGATCGGCACCGGAATGTCGACGTCGCAGGCCGTCGCGGTCGCGAAGTGGCTCGGCCGCCCGGCGACCGAGGTGCGCGTCGCGGTGACCGAATGGCCCGACCTGCCGGTCGAGACGAGCGGCGATCCGTACCTGATGTCGCAGGCCGACCAGGATCGGCTGAGCGCGAATCCGCGCTGGTCGCCGGGCTATGCGTCGCCGTCGAGCGCGACCAACTCCGCGTACTACTTCACGCACAGCACGCGCGAGGCCGCGCGCGCGGTGTTCCGCTACGGACTGTGGCCGGCCGCGATGTCGATCTGGACGCGCGGCCTCGGCGGCGGCCAGGCCGCGCCGTACACGATCCGCATCGAGGACGCGCGCTGGGTCGACGGCAAGCTGAGCGCCGACGGCCTCGAGCCGCTGACGTTCGAGCAGCTCGCGAAGCAGGCGCATGCGCTCGGCCTGCCGACCGGCGCCGTCGTGCACGTGTTCAACCGCTGGCAATGGACCGACGCTGAGTTCGACGTGGGCGGCGCGGTCGAGCGTCTGCCGATCGACGGGCTGTCGCTGCGTGTCGGCGCGCCGAAGACGGGCGCCGACGGCCCGCTGCCAGGCACCGTCGCGCCGGCCGGCGCGACCGCGCTGCGCGGCACGCTGGCGCCGACCGCGAACGGCTATCGCGTGCTGGACCGCAAGCGCGTGTTCATCCCGCCGACGAGCCGCAACAACGCGGCCGTCACGTACTACACGGCGGTCGGCACGCTCGTCGAGCTGGCCGTGCACGAAGCGACCGGCAAGGTCGAGCTGCTCACGCATCACTCGATCATGGAGTGCGGCAACCAGATTTCGCCGCAGCTCGTGTCGGGCCAGCTGCAGGGCGGCCTCGCGATGGGCATCGGCCATGCGCTGCACGAGTACCTGCCGCTCTACGAAGACGGCCCGGGCAACGGCACGTGGAACTTCAACCGCTATCAGCTGCCGCGCGCGAGCGACGTCGCCGTGTGGTCGCAGACGGGCGACATCCTGCCGCCGCTGTCCGAGACCGATCCGCCGAAGGGTGTCGCCGAAGTGGTGATGATCCCTGTCGTCGGCGCGATCGTGAACGGCATCGCGCACGCGATCGGCCATCGTTTCACCGACTTGCCGGTGACCCCGCAAAAGATTCAGGAGGTGCTCGCATGACGACCGCCCAAACCGCCGCGTCGGCCGCGAGCGCCAGCGCGGCCGCGACCGCCGCGTCCGCGCCGAACGCGGCTTCGGCCGCGCCGGCATCCGCATCCGCATCCGCTGCCGCTCCGGCCGCCGTCGAGCGTCCGCTCGTGCGCTTTCAGCAGAAGCCGCTGTCATTGAAGATCAACGGCAAGTCCGTCGGCCCGATGCAGGTGCCCGAGGGGCTGATGATGATCGAGTTCCTGCACGAGTACGCGGGCCTCACCGGTTCGCGGCTCGGCTGCGGGCAGGGCATCTGCCACGCATGCGTCGTGATCGTCGACAAGCCGGACGGCACCAGCGAGGAAATGCGCACCTGCATCACCGGCGCGCACTTCTTCCACGGCCGTTCGATCCGCACGATCGAAGGCCACGCGAAGCGCAACGAAGCCGGCGAAGTGGTGGAACTGTCGCCGATCCAGCAGAAGTTCCTCGAGCACTTCAGCTTCCAGTGCGGCTACTGCACGCCGGGTTTCGTCAACGCGGCGACGGTGCTGATCGAGCGGCTGGCGCGCGAGCCGGTCGCGAAGGCCGACGTCGAGCGCGCGATCACCGACGCGCTGAACGCACACCTCTGCCGCTGCACGGGTTACGTCCGCTACTACCAGGCCGTGAAGGACGTGATCCTGACGACGCCGGGACTCGTGAAGGACGCCGCATGAAACGCACATTCGCCCATCGTGCCGCGCGGGCCGCGGGCCTGCCCGCGCTCGCGGCCGCCTGCGCGCTGCTGCTCGCCGCCTGCGGCGGCCAAGACGCGCCGGCCTCGAACGCGGCTTCCGGCGCGCCCGGTGCCGACCCGGTCGCGCGTGGCCGCTATCTCGTCAAGGCCGCCGACTGCGCGGCGTGCCACACCGCGAAGGACGGCGCGCCGTTCGCCGGCGGGGCGCCGCTCGAATCGCCGTTCGGCACGTTCTACGGTTCGAACATCACGCCCGACAAGGATCACGGGATCGGCAGCTGGAGCGCGGACGACTTCTACACCGCGCTGCACGACGGCAAGGCTCCGGCCAAGCGGCTGTATCCGTCGATGCCGTACACGTCGTACCGGCAGCTCACGCGCGCCGACAGCGACGCGATGTACGCGTACCTGAGGACCGTGAAGCCGGTCGCGCAGGAGAACCGCGCGCACGCACTCAAGTTCCCGTACAACCTGCGCTTCGGCATGGTGTTCTGGGACATGGTGTTCCTGAAGGACAGCCTGCCCGACGCGTCGCGCGGCCAGTCCGCCGACTGGCAGCGCGGCCGCTACCTCGCGGGCGCGCTCGGCCACTGCGCGGAATGCCACACGCCGCGTGCGTTCACGGGCCAGCTCGACGGCGCGAAGCCGTTCGCGGGCGCGGCGCTCGGCCGCGTGGCCGCACCGGACATCACGCCGGCCGGCCTCGCCGCGCGCGGCTGGACGGGCACCGACCTGCAGACGTTCTTCGGCGTCGGCATCGCGCCGCAAGGCTCGGCGTTCGGCGAAATGTATCCGGTCGTGCACCTGAGCACGCAGTACCTGGCGAAGGACGACCTGCGCGCGCTGTCCGTGTACCTGCTCGGCGATACGCCGCCGGCACCGCAGCCGGTGAAGCCGGTGTCGGCCGACGCCGCGCAGCTCGCGGCCGGCCGCTCGGTGTATCTCGCGGTGTGCGCGGGCTGCCACGGCTTCAACGGCGAAGGCAAGCCGCACGTGGCGGTGCCGATGAACGGCAATTCGACGCTGCGTCAGGGCGACGCGCGCAACCTGCTGGTCGCGATGCTCGACGGCGTCGACGAACAGAAGTTTGCCGGCTACGAAAACCTGCAGCCGATGCCGGGTTTCGCGCACACGCTGAGCGACGACGAACTCGCGCAGCTCGCGAACTACCTGCGTGCGACGTGGGGCGGACAGCCCGCGAGCGTCACGCCGGCCGACGTGAAGGCCATGCGTTGAGCCGTCGAGCGGCAGGGCAGGGCGTCGCGCGCAACGCAGCCGGTTCCCGGCCGTGTTCCCGCGCGATGCCTCGCCCGAT
The DNA here is from genome assembly GCF_905339895.1 of Burkholderia sp. BCC1988. Taxonomy (NCBI): domain Bacteria; kingdom Pseudomonadati; phylum Pseudomonadota; class Betaproteobacteria; order Burkholderiales; family Burkholderiaceae; genus Burkholderia; species Burkholderia sp. BCC1988. The sequence continues at coordinate 428,849 of NZ_CAJPHA010000001.1, read as the reverse complement.
TCCGGGGGGCGGTGTTTCAGTAGCCTCCTCCTCCTCCGCCACCACTACCCCCTCCGTTGCCGCCCGCGCCGCCGTAGCGGCTCATGCCGGATCCTTGCGACATCGCGCCGCCCGACGACGTACATCCCGCCGACAGCACCAGCATCAGCGCCGCGACGAGCGCCGCGGCCAATCTTGCCGATTTCATTTCACTCTCCTTGGACCGCGCAGGCCGCGCGGCAGGGCGGTTCGCGTGAACCGGCGACCGCGCGATGACGAAACGTCTCCGCCAGGCGGTTTATTCCATGTTTTTTGGGTATCGGCGCGTCGCGGCATATAGCGACACGAATCGGCGCGCGGGGCGCACGCGCGTCGGGCGGCGCCGTGCTCGCGCAGCGGCGCACGCGCTCACGCGTGCACGCAGCCGGGGCGCCCCGGCGATTCGCCGCATGACAGGTAACGAGAGGACGGGGGCCGGAATGTCGCCGTCGCGGCGGCATCCGGTCAACGATAGACGAGATCGGCGCGGCGGTTCTGCGCCCACGAATCTTCGTCGTGGCCGAGCGCGACCGGCTTTTCCTTGCCGAGGCTGACCGCTTCGAGCTGCGTGGCCTGCACGCCCAGCGTTTCGAGCGCGCTCATCACGGCTTGCGACCGGCGTTGGCCGAGCGCGAGGTTGTATTCGGACGTCCCGCGTTCGTCGGTGTTGCCCTGGATCAGCACGCGGCGCGACGGATGGCTGCGCAGGTAGTCGGCGTGCGCCTGCAGCAGCGTCTGGTATTCCGGCTTCACGGAGTACTGGTCGAAATCGAAGTAGACGCTGCGCTTCGCGAGCGGGCTGTTCGGATTGTCGAGATCGTCGGCCGCCACGGTGGCGACCGCTTCGCTCGATGGCGCCGGCGCCATCTCGGCATTCTCGGGCGTTTTCGCCGCGTGGTGGCAACCCGCCAGCAGCGCGAACGCCGCAATGACCGCGAATCGGTTCGTTTTGCTCATCGTGCGTCTCCTGCGGTTGACTGCATGGAAAGCGTGGTGCGGGCGACCTGACGCATCACGCATGCGGCGAGACGGCACGAAAGCGCCGGCTTCCGTGCGCGATGCGCTTTCGTAAGCCGGCGACGTGCCAGATGAAAGATTGTCTTGGCCAGACGCCGACGCACGGCGCCGCTGCAACAAGATTAGGAAAAATGTCACAGCGTGACCAGTTTCTTCGTCTTTTTCGCGCGGAAACGACGCAGGACGCATTCTTGCTTGCGCGAACGCGCGCAGCATGCGCCGCGCATGCGTGATGCGCCTTTCCGGTGCGGGCGTGTCGCGCGTGGCCGGCGCGCTCAGGACTTGCTGGCGCCCAGCCGATATTCCGATGGCGCAATGCCCATCCAGTCCCGGAATGCACGTCGGAACGCCCGGTCACTGCTCATCCCGATCCGCGCTGCAATGTCGGCCAGGTGCATATCGGTGGACGTGAGCAGATGCTGCGCGGCCTCAAGCTGACAGAGCGCGCGCAAGTCTCCGTACGAGCAGTGTTCGGCTCGCAGGCGCCGACGCAGTGTCGCCGTGCTCATGTGGAACAGCTGAGCCACGGTTTCGCAGCTGGGTGCGTCCCCTCGGTGCTGCAGCGCGTCGAGTAACAGCAGGCGCACTTGATCCGATAATTTGAATTCGGGAATCGCTGCCAGACCGAAATCGAATGGAAAGTAGTCGATGATGGCTTCCAGCTCGGAATACGAACGGACCACCTTATGGTTCAGCAGACGAGCAGGGAAGCTGAACGAGTTGACCGGTTGATCGAAGCGCAGTGGCGCGCCGAACACGTCGATCAATTGATGCAACGGATCCGGTGGTGGATACGCCAGGGCCACTTCCTTCAGATTCAGCGGGCGGCCGATCAGCCAGGAAAACAGCTGATGGTAGAAATAGAGGCCGGTAAGATCGACCAGCAGTGCGGCATGGTCCCGGCTGCCACGCCGGGTTTCCATCGTGAACTGCGCGGTCGCACCATACTCGACCGTCGCCAGCCGGCCGCCGCGTTCCTCCATGGCTTCGTTGAATCGCGCCGCTCGTTCCACGGCCTTCCCTAAAGTCGAGCAGTGAATCACGCAGTAGCACAGCATGTTGACCGCGAGGATGCCGAGCGGCCGATGCCCGTCGCGCTCGCAGCACCATGTTTCCAGGGTGCCGATGCCATGTCGATACAGCCGCGAAAACTCCGGTGTCGGCAATGCGGCCACCACGCCTTTCAGCACGGCGTCCAGTGGCGTATTGATTCCAGCGCTTCGCCACAGTTCGGGCAGCACGTCGCCGCCCATTTTCCTGAGCTCATTGAGCAAGGGCTGGGCATAACCGATCGGAATCGTGTTCGAGAATTCGCGCTTGTGCATGATGGCCTCATGTCTGAACAGCACATCGAGCTTGTGCTGGCCTGGCAAACGCGTCAAGCATTGATCGTTTTTGTCCGGTGGATTGCCTGTTTCCAGCCTTGGTTGGTGGTTCGCACTGTCATTAAATGGCACCTCATATCTCGACCAGACTCGGTGCCGATATCGCCATCGACGCCCCTGGTCCTCGTGAGGAGACTGACATGGTGTACTACGACCCCTACGACCGGGAACTGATGAAAAATCCTTGGGACGCGTATCGCCAATTGCGCGATGAGGCTCCCGCCTATTACATGGAAAAGTACGATGCGTGGGTGCTGTCACGCTTCGACGATATTCAGAAAGCCTCGCTCGATCGGGAGAACTACACGGCGACGGCCGGCATTGCCACGGGCAATCTGCTGCAGAAGCGCCTGATCCCGGACAGCAGTACGTTCATGTCGATGGACCCGCCCGAGCATACCGGCTTTCGTAAAGCGGTTGCCTCCGCCTTCCGTCCGACCGAGGTACAGGCGCGGCTGCCGGCATTCGTCGCCGAGCGCATCGAGAAATACGGCGCACCGCTGCTGAGCCAACGGGAATTCGATGCGGTCAAGGCATTTGCGTTACCGGTCGCGACGGACGTCGCGGCGCACCTGACCGGCATTCCGCTCGAGGACGGACCGATGCTGGTGAAGTGGGTCGAGGTGTTCGAGCCGTTCTTCCACGACATTCCACCGCAGGGTACTTCGGATGCATCGGCGACCAGCGCCGACGCCGCCGGAGGCCAGTTGATCGACTACTTTCTGCGACTGGTGGACCGTCACCGCAAGCAAGGTCCGTCGCCCGACAACGTGATCGGGATGCTGCTTCTGGCGGACATCGACGGGCACCGCCTGGACGACCTGACGATCGCGCAAAACGCGCTGCCTCTTTTCATCGGCGGGATGGAGACGTTTCCCAAGCATTTCGGCAGTCTGTTGTACTGGCTGGCCGAGTTTCCCGAGCAGCGCGCCAAGGTCGCGAGCAATCGCGCACTGTGTGGGAAAGCGGTGGAGGAAGCCATGCGCTTCGATGCGCCCGCTCCAATGCTTGGACGCCGGGCGGTGAATGCCGTGACGTGGCATGGCCACACGATTCAGCCTGGTCAGGCGGTGATGTTCCTTTATCAGGCCGCGAATCGCGACGACCGTACTTTCGAACGCCCGGACGAATTCGACGTCGAACGCGCTTTCATACCGCAGGTTGCGTTTGGATCAGGCATCCACGTATGTCTTGGCATGCACGCGGCTCGGCTGGAAAGCCGAATGATGCTCGAATGGCTGCTGAGCCACGCCCCCGACTACAAGGTGGACAAAACCCGCGCCGTACGTGGCCTGCTTGCCGGCATGCATGGGTTCCGCAGTCTCTTCATCGAGGTATGAGCATGAGTCAGGTAGCGCGTGCGTACCACATCGAGCACTACGGCACGATCGACGGCATCCGGATACGACAGCATGATCGACCCACGCCCGGAGTCGACCAGGTTCTGGTTCGAGTGCGCGCCAATGCGTTGAACTATCGCGACCTTCTGGTCATGCGTGGCATTCCGGTTGGCGCAGATCTGCCGCCGGGGAGAGTGCCGTTGTCGGATGGCGCCGGCGAGGTCGTCGAGGTCGGGGAGAACGTGACACGCTTTTGTGTCGGCGAGCGCGTTGCCGCGATCTTCCGTCAGGACTGGATCGACGGTGATTACCGGCACGAAGGCGCGCAGACGGACCTCGGCAGCGGCATCGACGGGATGCTTGCTGAATTTGTCGTCCTGGACGAGCAAGGCCTGGTACACCTGCCGTCGCATCTGTCCTATGAGGAAGGCGCGACGCTTCCAACCGCCGGTGTGACGGCATGGATGGCTATCGTCGGCAAGGGACGGGTGACGGTAGGAGACACAGTGGTGCTGCAGGGGAGCGGCGGCGTTGCGGTGTTCGCGTTGCAGTTCGCCAAGCGCCTCGGCGCCCGAGTCATCATGACCACGTCAAGTGCTGAAAAAGGCGAGCGGCTGAGCGCATTGGGCGCGGACGAGATCGTCAACTACAAGGCATGCCCCGATTGGGCGGACGAGGTCCTGCGACTGACGGACGGTCGCGGCGCCGACGTCGTGGTCGACAGTGGCGGTGGAGGAACGCTCGCCAATTCGTGTGCGGCTGCGCGCATCGGTGGAAGGCTGGTGTTGATGGGATTGCTTGCCCAAGGCGAGGAGGCCGGTACCGTATCCGAATTGTTCTACACGATGTTCGTGCGTGATCTGACCGTCGTCTCGGTACACGCGGGCAGCCGGACAAATTTCGAAGCGATGAACCGAGCCATCGAGCAGCATGGCCTTCGCCCGATCATCGGTGAGCGCTTTCCGTTCGGGCGCGCGCCCGACGCATATCGCTATCTGCAGAGCCAGACGCATCTCGGTAAGGTGGTGATCGGGCATGACGGGTAGGCTGGTCGTTGGGAAGCCCTCGCTATCGATCACACGCTCAGCAAATCGATCCATGTGCCCGGAGCGCCGTATTGATTTCCCGCGGCTTCCTTTATTGGATCGTCGTTGTGTAGACGGGGAAGGTGGATGACCGGTTTCAGGTGATATGCGTGACCCGCACCTTCCGGTGCGGGCGTATCGCGCGTCGCCGGCGCACTCAGAACTTGTGCCGCAGCCCGAGCGCAACCACGACCTGGTTGCTGTTGGCCGACGGCGTCATGGTCCAGACGGTCGCGTTGAACGCGGGGTTGCCGTTGCCGCCGCTCACGCTTTGATAGACGGCTTCGAGATACGCGTCCGTGCGTTTCGAGAATGCGTAGTCCGCCTGCGTGACCACCTGGTTCCATTTCGGGCGCGTCTGGCCCGTGCGCGTGTCGAAACGGCCCATCGTGTACGTGTACGCGGCGGCCATGCTGAACGCCGGCGTGACGAAGTAGCGGCCGTCGACCGTGAAGTTGTCGAACACGAGCGATTCACCCTTCAGCGGGGTGATGCCGCTGCCCTGGAGCACGCCGCTCACGCCGTCGGTGGCCGAGTGCGACCATGCGGCACCGACCGAATGCGGGCCGAACGCATAACGGCCGGCCAGGGCCCAGATCTGCTGGTTGCCGCCCGTGATCGTCGCGGAGCCGTCGAGCGTGCTCAGTGCGCCGTCCGGATTCGGCGCGTTGCGGTCGCGGCTGATCTTCAGGTAACCGGCGCCGAGCTTCAGCGGCCCGTTCGCATACCCGAGCCCCGCGCTCCACACGGCGTTGTTCGAGAACGCGCCGGCCGTGTTCGAGAATCCGAACATCGCGCCGAGCGTCAGCCCGCGATACGTCGGGCTCGTGTACTTCACCGCATGGTTGATGCGCAGGTTGCGGTTCGAGTCGTCGTTGTCGTACGGATGCACCGCGAGGTTGCCGCCCCAGCCGGGGCCCGACGCGCCGAGCGGCGTCACGAAATCGAGAATCAGGTCGTACTGGCGGCCGAACGTGAGCGTGCCGGCCGTCCGCGAGCTCAGGCCGAGCCACGCCTGACGGCCGAACAGGTCGACGCCTTTCTGCGACAGCTTGCCGGTCGTGCCCGAGAAGCCGTTCTCGAGCGTGAAGACCGCTGCCGTCCCGCCGCCGAGATCCTCGCGGCCGCGCAACCCCCAGCGCGACGCGTTCAACGCGCCGCTCGTCATTGCGACGCTGCCGCTGCCCGGCGAACCGGCGCCTTGCGTACGCTGGTTGGTCGCATAGGTGATCGACGTATCGATCAGGCCGTACAGCGTCACGCTGCTCTGTGCTCGCGCGACGCAGGGAATCAGGAAGCCGGCCGCACAGGCGGCAATCACGCTCAGCGGGAGCGCACCGGTACGACGGCCGCGGCGGGCGGCAAGCGGCACGGCGACGCGCACGCCGGCGGGCTTGGTTGTTTTATAGGAATGCATATGACTTTTTTCGTTGGTCTCCGGCCCGATCGCCGGTGGGTCGTATCGGCGCGCGGGCCGACGGATCGAGTGGGCATTATTGGAGAACGTGCGACCGGCGATTAAGGCGCTGCACAGGAAAGGTCCTCTGCGGGATCGCGTGGAATCGCGGCGTTTCGACGCGGGGTGTTTCGGTCGAATCTGCGCGAAATACGGCCGTCTCGCGTGCGGAACGATTCGGCAGCGCCGGGGCGGTTCAGCGTGAGCGTCGGCGCGGTCAGGAGCAGCGGCGGAGGGCGGCGGGGTGGTGACGCGTCGCGAAAGGTCGTGTGTCGCCGGTCGGCGGCAGCGTGTATTTCTGACCCGATGCGCGGCAACCAGCAAAATTTTCCGCCCGAAGCGGCAACGACCGAATGGCGGCACCGGGTTGATTGCGTTCGTAGCGCGGGTCTTCCCGCGCTGCCGCAACCGGCCCGGCGACTACGTAATGCGCGGCTTTTTCACTTGCGCCCGTTCGGCACAATGGATCATTGCGCGTGGCCCGCCTGCCGCTGTGCCGGCACGTCACGCATGCCGCGGGAGAACGGACATGGTGTTGATGGCTGTGGGCGGGGGCGGACCGGTGAACGTGCCGCAGCCGCAGGATGACAACGATCCGGCACCGACGAACGGGGCCGGCAGCACCCCGCCGGCGCAGACGCCGGAACAGCAGGCCCTCGCGGCCGCCCAGGCCGAGACGCAGCGCCTGCTGCAGCTCGCGCAGGCCGAAATGGCGACGCTCAAGCGCCTGCACGACCAGGGCGCGTCGCAGGCCGATCTCGACAACCAGGTGAAGAAGGCCGAAGCGGCATGGGGCTCGGTGCAGGCGGCCGTCGAGAACCAGATGCGCGTCGCGGCCGACGGCGGCGGCGACACGAACAAGGCGATCGCGGGCGTGGCCTCGGATCTGCGCAATGCGACGCCGAACGATCCGGTGCTCGGCTCGGTGCTCGACGATGCGCAAAAGGCGGTGTCGGCCGAATCGGCGCCCGAGCGGGCGACCAACGTGAAGGCGTTCCAGTTCGCGCTGGCGATGCAGAAGGACCAGGCCGCGAACGCCGACGTGAAGCAGTACGACGCGCAGCCGGGCGGAGTCCGGCGCGCCGATCCCGACACCGGCGTGCAACTTCGCCAGGCGGCCGGCACGGCCGACACGAATGCCAACAACGCGTACACGGCCCTCACCACCGCGTTGCGCCACGAGTACAGCACGTCGGCCGCGACGCTGCGCCTGAACGACGCGAAGGCCGACTACGCGGCGTGGCAGAAGGAGCCGGGCGGATTGCGCCGTGCCGACGAGGCCGACGTCACGCAGGCGCTGGCGCAGGCGCAGAGCCAGTACGACAAGGTCGTGACGGGCGGCGACGACACCGCACTGACCTACGTGACGGCCGACGAGCAGAAGCAGGTCGTCGCGTCGGTGAAGCAGAATCACGACGGCATGTGGTATACCGGCCTCGTCGACGCGCTGGGCGAGGAAAGCCAGCTCAAGCGCACGATCGCGACGATCAATCCCGACGATCCGTCGCTGTCGCCGCAGATGAAGCAGCTCGCGCAATCCGATCCGGTCACGTTCGCGCTGTTGCAGGACACCGGTGTGACCGTCGATCCGAACGATCCGAAGCTGTCGCCGCAGGAGAAGGCGCTCGCGCAGCAGAATCCGCTCGCGGAAGCGTTCGTCAAGCTGACGGGCATTCCGGTGAGCACCGACGGCAAGAGCGACGCGGACGCGAAGGCGCTGAACGCGAAGATCGACCAGGCGGGCGGCGTGTTCGCGTACGCGATGGCGCAGGCGCAGGCGGACAAGAACAATCCCGGTTACCAGAAGATCCAGACGCTGCTTGCGGCGGCGCCCGAGGTGCGGCTGCAGTACACGAAGCAGCAGGTCGCGCAGCTGATGCAGGGCCCGGGCAGCAATCCCGGCGCGGCGCTCCAGGTGCTGAAGACCAACATGGACGCGTCGTTCTCGCTCGACGAGCGCCGGACGCTGTGGACCCAGGCCGGCCAGCCGCATTTCGACGCGAAGTTCATCCATTCGCAGATCGATCCGCTGATGCAGAAGCCCGATGCGGATGCAACGGATCAGGCGAGCATGCGTGCGCGTTACGACGACACGATGAACGCCGACAAGGCCGGCAAGTGGATGCAGGACATCCTGAACAATGCGCCGCCCGAGTTCGCGGGCGTCGTGCTCGATACCGTCGAGCACGATTTCGGCAACAAGTGGATGCAGACGAACACGGGCACGCCGCAGCCGTACGGGCAAGGCACCGAGTTCTACAAGGGGCTCAGCAAGGCGGTCGGGCTGGCGGACCAGCAGCCGAGCGCGAGCGGCGTGCCCGTGCGGCGCGAGGACGACGTCGCGAACTGGCTGCTTGACGACAAGGGCAACGCGAAGACGCTGATCTATACGCTGCGCGGCAGCAACACCGGCTACGGTTTCGACACGGTGCGCGAGGCGCTGTCGTCGGGTGTCGATCCGGCGTTGTCGAAGGCGTTGCTGTCGAAGATGCAGAACGACGACCGGTTCCAGGCGGGCTTCGCGAACGACTTCCAGCTGCGTTACGACCAGGGCATCAAGAGTGCGCAGAACAAGCAGAACAAGGACGCCGCCAACGCCAGCTACAAGCTGTTCCAGGCCGATCCGGACAAGCAGCTGAAGGCGTATTTCGACGACTTCCAGAAGAACTTCGACGACAAGTCCTACACGTTCGCCACCGGCTCCGACCAGATGACGAACTTCGTCGGCGCGGGGCTCGGAATCCAGCCGGACGACCCGGCCGCGACGCCGACCGACCGCAACGACGTGCCGTCGATGGCGATGCTCGAGCAGTTGATCATCGGCAACGGGCAGTTGCAGAACGGTGTGGCGGTCAACAGCCGGTCGCTGTACGCGAGGAATTCGGCGGCGACGCAGATGATCCAGACCGTCGTCGACCAGATCCGCAAGGTCGGCGGCGACCACGCGGTCGTGTCGCTGGTGCCGATCTACTACGTGTCGAAGGGGACCGGTACCGCGCCGAGCGCATTGTTCAAGGTGCAGGTCGCGAACCATCCGGACCAGTTCAAGCTGATCGACGATCGCGGCTGGAAGTACGACACCGTCGACGACTACCAGCACAACAACGCGCTGTCGGACGACGGCAAGCTGTACGTGCCGAAGAGCCTGACGAACGGCGCGGCGTCCGGCGGTTACGCGCAATACGAATCGATCGACGCGCACAAGACTGAGTGGTACCAGCACGTCGAACACTATCTCGAGATCGGCACGGGGATTCTCGCCGCGGCCGGCGGTGTCGTGCTGGTCGCGAGCGGCATCGGTGCGCCGGTCGGCGGCCTGATGCTCGGCGCCGCGTGGACCGCGGTCGGCGCCGGGATGGCGGTCGGCGTGCCGGCCGCGATCGGCGACCTGAACAATCTGAGCGAGCACGGGCAGTCGATCGGCTTCGGCAATGCGCAGGCGCGCGGCGACTGGATCAGCCTGATCGGCAGCGGCGCGGGCATCGCGGGCGGCGGGCTCGGCGTCGCGGCGAAGTCGCTCGCGGAGGCGTCGTCGCTGCTGCGCACGACGGGCCAGGTCTCGGACATGGTCACGCTCGCATCGCGCGGCGAGGGCGTGACGGCCGACGTGGCCGGTCTCGGCCGTTTCGCGCAGGAAGCCGATGCGTTCCAGTCGGTCGCGCAGACGACGGGCCGCACGGCCGGCGTGCTCAACGTCACGGGCGGCGCGATCGGCGGCTATCAGATGGTCGACCAGGGCGTGTCGCTCGTGAAGAACTGGGACGCGATGTCCGACTCCGATCGCGCACAGCAGTTGCTGAACCTCGGGATCGGCGTCGCGCAGATGGGCCTCGGCTCGCATACGCTGATGGAACGGCCGATTCGGGCGATCACGAAGACGCCGGCCCCGCCGGCGACGCAGCGGCCGATCGCGATCGACGTGGCGAACGCGATGTTCGCCAACGGGCTGGCGAACCAGCGCCTCGCGGTCGGCGAGATCGGCAACCCGTGGCAGCACGCCGAGGAACAGGCGGCCAGTTTCGGCGAGCCCGCCGGCGACGGCGAGCCGGTGTCGCCGGCGGAAGGCGGGCTGCGGTCGCGCTTCACCGCGTGGCTGCGCGCGCGCCGCACGCAGGGCACGCCGGACGACGGCGACGCGATCCTGCTGCGGCTCGCGCCCGATGCCGAAGGGATCGACGGCGAAGCGACGCCGGCCGTTGCCGCCGCGATCGCGGGCGATGATGCGACGCCGGCCGTGGCCGGCACGCCGGCCACGGCGGGACGCCCCGCGTCGTGGCCCATTCCCGCGCATGTGGCGGCCGATCCGGACGCGCTGGCCGGCGTGGTCGGGTCGATTCTCGACAGCGGCAACCGCCTCGAGGACGTCGAATACTACGTGTACGCGCTGGAGGACGGCGAAGGGAACGTGCGCAAGCCGGACGAAGACGGACTCCCGTCGACCGAACGTGGCAACCTGGGAGACGACATCCGGGCGGCGAACGCGGACGCGCGGCGCGCGGCGGCCGGAGACGATCCGGTGAAGCTCGCGGCCGCCGCCTCCAGCGAGGACGGTACGATCGGCGTCACGCGTTACGCGTCGTTCCACGACGCGATGATGGTCGCCCGCGGCGGCGTGGCGGCGCGCCGCTACCAGGTCGCGCTGGTCGACCACGGTGCGCTCGCCGCGGACGGTACGGTGCCGCCCGAAGCGGTGGTCGCCCGGGTCGGGCTCAACGACGCCGGCGACGCGCTGATGCTGTCGATGAACGACGCGTACGATCGCACGCTGCGCGTGATGTACCCGCGCGGGTTCGATCCCGCCAAGCCGCTGATCCGCAGCGAGGACGGCCGGCGTGTCGACGTGATCAACGCGCCGCCCGGCATGGACGAAACGCAATGGGGCGCGTATCCGCGCCGCGAAGCCGACCTCGCGATCTATTCGAACCATCCGGACCAGCCCGAGAACCGGCTGCCGGCGGGCGAGCGGCCATTGATGCCGGTGCCGCCTGGCTACTTCGCGGTGTACGCGCATGCGTGGTCCGACGCGTTCGCGAGCGCGACCGGCAAGCCGATGAGCGCCGAAGACCTGGCCGAGCTGGTGCGCCAGAGCGGCTGGGACGGCAAATCGCCGGTGATCCTCTATGCATGCGGCGCGGGTACGCGGGTGAGCCCGCTCGCGCAACTGCTCGCGAACGTGCTGGGGGTGGACGTGTACGGCGCAAGCGGCTTCGTCGCGTGGCGTTCGCCGCGCTATCGCAGCGACGGCAGCCCGGACTCCGGCTATACGACCGGCATCGTGGTGGAGCCCGGCGCCCCCAGTCTCGCGGGGAAGCCGGACCATTCGGTGCAGCATGCGCCGCGCACCTACCGCTTCTCGCCGGCGCTGGCGGTCATCGACCAGGGCGCGCACGCGGTCGACTGGAGCACCGTGGCGCCGCGCCCGGTGTCGAATCGCTGGGGCGCCAGCGGCGCGTCGGGCGACGCGCGCGTGCCGCTCGGCGTCTACGTCTGGCGCGTGCTGACGAATCGCGGCGGCGCGGTCATCAATCCGCGCAGCCGCCGCCCGGCGAGCGCGCTCGAGATGACCCACGCGCTCGAGGAACTGGCGTGGAAAGGCTATACGCCGGGCACGCCGATCGCGCTGGAGGGGCCGCACAGCGGCGCCGATCCCGAATTGCTGCAGGAATTCGCGGACCTGATCCAGGCGCCGGTGTTCGGCCGGCTCGGCGACGACGACGCGGCCGGCTGGCGGCGCGCGATCCCCGATCCGGGCCGCCGGCTCGCGCGCTTCCAGATCGAACCCGACGTGAACGGCAAGTTCTCGCCGGGCCGCGCGCAGCCGGTTCGCGTCAATCCGCTGGAATTGCGGCCGGTGCCGGGCTCGAATGTCGTGAACCTGCTGGGCCACGCGACCGCGCGGCAGTTCCTGAAGGTGTCGGGCTTCGACATCGCCGAATCGCATGGCACGAAGCCGCGCGACGTGCGCTGGGACAGCGCGATCGCCATCACGAAAGACGGCAACACGATGTCGCCCAGGGAATTCGCGCGCAGCCTGCTCGAGGATGCGGCCTACACGGAAGGCAACGGCGTGCTGCTGACCGGCTGCTATCTCGGCTCCGGCGGCTACCCGTTCGCGCAGGAGCTCGCGTATGAGCTTCAGGTGCCCGTGATCGCGTCGATCGCGTCCAATTCGATACGCGGCACCGGCGCGCTGGAACTGCACCCGAACAGCGACGACATCGTCGTGCCGGCACACGATCCGGATGTGTCGACGCGGCTCTACCTGCATGTCCCGGAGGCGCCCGACGCGAACGAACCGCCGCTGGTGTTCGCCCGGCGCGGCGAACCCGTGCAAGGCGCAGTGGCGCACGGGTACGACGGCGCGCCGGTCGAACCGGTGCGCCCGATCGACGCGCAGATCGATCCGGACGCCGACAGCGGGCGGCGCGGCAACACCGGCACGCCGGGCGATGCCGCGCGGCCGGGCGCGACGGCACATGGGCCGGCCCAGCCGCAGCCCCCGGCGCATCCGCGTCTCGCACCGGAGCGGGACGCGGGCGAGCCGCCCGTCGACGAGCCGGTTCCGGTCGTCGACGTGGCGCCGGGGCAGATTTTCACGGCGGACGAGTGGGCTGCGCGCACCGAGCAGGCCGCCGAGGCCGAAGCCGACGACGGCCTGTCGGGGATTCCGCAGAAGACGTACCGGAACAACAGCCGCGTCTATACGGACCGCACGATCGCCAACGACGGCGTGATGACGACGACGATTCACGGCGAGTCGGTACTGCAACCGGGCTTCGACGACGTGACCGGCGTCGACGCGACGCAGCACCCCGAATTCCTGCGTCCGGCCGACACGCTTTTGATGCCGGCCGACGACCCGCTGCACCCGGTCGGCACGCGCGGGCTGATGTCGCCGCCGGGCCATCACGTCGTGTTCGGACACGGCATGTCGGCCGATGCGATGCTCGGCCCGGACGGCCGGCCGGTGACGCCGGACGAGGTGGCCGAGCGTGTCGCGCCGCAGCTCGAGGCGGGGCAGGACGTGACGCTGTATTCCTGTTTCGGCGGGTCGGACAAGCACGATCCGTTGCGCGTCGCGCCGGGCCAGGTGCGGGCCGCGAGCGGGACGTTCGCGGCCGCGCTCGCGCAGCGGCTGTCCGAACTCACCGGGCGGCCGACGTCGGTCTGGGCGCCGCAGGACATCCTGCTCGTCAAGCCGGACGGCTCGGCCACCGTGCGCGTGACGCGCCGGACCGGCGAGGTCGACAGCGACCGCCTGCCGATGCAGCGCTTCGTCGGCGACCCCGCGCGGGCGGGCCGCCCGGCACTGCCCGCCGGACCGGACGCGGAGCCGGCACCGAGCGCCGCGCATACGGCGCCGCCGCCACGGGCCGAGCGGCCGGCGCGTCCGACGGTGCCGCGCGTGCCCGATCCGACGTTCGCCGATCCCGGCTACGACTTCACGCCGATTCCGGACGGCACGTTCGAATCGGTCACGCTCGACCATCCGTTCCGCAGCGCGCTGGCCGACCGGCCGGGCGTGGTCGGCGATGCCGCGCGCGTGACGCAGGCCGGCGGCACCGTGAGCCAGCACTGGCCGAGCTATTTTCTCGACGGCCCCGAGCCGACCCGCGTGATCGACGACGTGATGCAGGCGTTCGACGCGGCCGGCCTGACGAACCTGCGCGTCGAATTCGTGACGGGCGACGGCAGCATCGTGCTGGGCAGCGGCACAGATTTCGGCGCGCTCGATCCCGAGGCGGGCTGGTTCCGGTTCAGCGGCACGGTGCCGGATGCGACGGCGTCGGCAGCGCACGCGACGGGCAGCACGGCCGCCGAAGCGCAGCGCGCGTTGCCGGACGGCGTGACGACGGTCGCGCACGACGATCTCGGGCAGGCGCTCGATGCGGCGCAAGCCGGGCCGCGCAATCACGCGTACGTGCCGGCCGATGCGCTGCCGGACGACACCGCGTTCGCGCAGGGCGACCTGACGCCGGCGGAACGCGTCGCGGCCAGCGCCACCGCGCACCTGGCCGCGGTCGAGGCCGCCGCACCGGCCGACGTCGCGCTGCTGTCGGCACTCGGCCACGATCCGGCGAGTGCGCTGCGCGTCACCACGCCCGACGGCGGCTCGCTGTTCAAGCCGGCCGGCGTCGACATGTACGTCGTGCGCACCTGCGATGCGGCGACGGGCGACGTGTCGTACCGGCTCGTCGGCGTCGATCGTTCCGGCTTGCCGGAAGGCTATGCGGCCGTGCATGCCGGCGGAACGCGCGCGCTCGGCGCGGTCGACGGCAACCCGACCTGGCCGAGGTTCGGCCACGCGGGGCCGGCCGGCCGTCTGGCGAGCCCGGCCGGCGACCCGGCAAGCAACAACCCGGCCGCCGCGGCGACGCCGGCCACCGTTTCCGGTCATTCAGCCGCCCCGGCCGCGCCGCAGGGGGCCGCAGCGGTCGAGGCGGCAAATCAGGCGCGCGCCGCCGACTGGCTCGACACCCTCGGCCGCCGCACGCTCAAGCGTGTCGACGGCCGGCATGCGCCCACGCTGGACGGACTCGCCCGGCAGCTCGGCCCCAACGCGCATGTGCTGGTCACCGCGCATCACACGCCGCCCGACGGCGCCGCGGCCTATACGCCGCCGGCCTTCGTCGCGGTGCTCGAGACCGACGCGAACGGCGCGCTCGGCCCGGTGCGGATGCTGAACGGCAAGCGCGTGCCGCCCGCGCTCACCAAGGCGCTGGAAAATACCAACAGCGGCGGCCGACGCGCACGCGGCAAGTTCGACTTCCATGTGTCGCCGGTCGCGCACGACGAGCTGGTGGCGTTCGGCGGCCCGTCGAAGATCGAGACGCCGGACGGCAAGACGTCGTGGGACGTGACGGGCTCGGGCCATGCGATCGAGACGACGCTCGCCGGCGACGTGTCGAAGCTGCAGGACGCGCCGGTCTTCAAGCGGCCGCGCCAGGCCGTGCGTGCGGTCTCCGGCGCACAGCGCTGGATTCACGTGGTCGACGACGAGACGGGCAAGGTGCTCGGCCATGCGGAGCGCAACACGAACCACGAGTGGAAATATTTCGAAAAGGCGTCGCTCGGCGATACGGAGATTCCCGAGCAGGATCTGCGCACGGTGTTCCGGCGCCGCCGCCGCGGCGGCATTCCGGTCGGCCGGTCGCCGCGCCGCGGGATCCGCTTCGTCGTCAGCGACGTGGCGCCGGCCACCGTCGACCGCATCGGCGGGTTCCGGCCGGCGAAGGCGGCCCCGGCCGTCGAGAAGAAACCGATCCGCTCGGCCGGCGACCTGTTCCAGTCGATCGTGCCGGTGCGCCGGCCGCTATCGCGCGCGGAGCAGGGCGACGACGCGAACGCCGCGCCGCTGGCGCCGGTCGATCCGCATCTGTTGCCGTCGGACAAGTCCGCGCTCAACGCGGTCGACTTCAGCGGCAACAGCGTGTCGCACCTGCTGACCGCGATCCGCAACGGCGCGCTGGACGGCGGCCGCCATGTGATCTACGTGTTCAGGACGGACGGCGCGGTGGCCGAGGCGCTCGGCGATCCACTCGGCGTGATCGCCGAGCGCGATGGCGAGATGCGCTGGTTCGACAAGATCCCGCAGGTCAGCAACAAGAACCATCCGGGCGTGCCGCTCGACGCCATGCCGATCGGCAACGATCGCTTCGGCACGGACGTGCATTTCCTGCTCACGCAACTGTCGCCGCGCGATTTCCTGAACAGCGCGCGGCCGACGCGCGTCGCCGCGCTCGAAGCGCGCGCGAAGGCGCTGCACGATCAATGGAAGGCGGCGGAAGCGCGCGGCCTGCACTCGGCGCCGTTCCGCGCGCTCGCGGCGCGCACGCGGCACGGCTACAACGAGGTGCTCGCCGACTTGCGGCGTCTGGGGAGCAAGGGCACCGCGCCCGAGCCGCTGTCGATCGAGCCGTACCAGCCGGGGCTGTCGTCGGCGACCTCCGTCGAGTTCAGCCTGCGCCACGGCGCGGCGAAGCCCGAGCAGTATTTCGCGACGCACCAGCAGATCGAGGCATACAACAAGCAGGCGCAGCGGCCCGGCGACGTGAACCTCGTGCTGAAGGGCGAGCCGCAGGCCGTGATGGTCGACGTCGGCATGTGGCGCACGCTGCTCAACAAGCTGTACGTCGCGCGCGACGTGTCGACGTCCGCATCGCGGTTCCTGCCGGTGCCGGGCAAGCTGCGCGCCCGGACGCGCAACCTGGGCGCGGCGACCGTCGCCGACAAGCGGATCCGGCAGATCTTCACGCGCTCGAGCGAAGCGTTGCAGGATCGCATGGTGCCGATGGCGCGCTCGTTCTCGCTGAGTGACGATCCGGCGTTGATGGGCGCGCTGGTCGAGCGGTATGGCGGCGTGATGCCGGTCGTCACGCTCGTGATCGATCCGCATTCGCTCGCGGCGGTGCTCGGCAAGGCGCACGATCCGGATTTCCTGCGCGCGGTACGCGCGCTCGGCGACCAGAAGCACGCCGTGTTCGACGGCGAGAACGGGATGATCCATCCGGCGCCGGGCTCCGACGGGAAGGCGCTCGCGCTCGACGATCTCGCGCATCTGCATCGCTGGCTCGACGAGGCCGCGCGCACCGGTTTCGCGATCCGGCTCGAGACGGCGCCGTCGCGCGCGCTCGTGTCCGGCGCCGACTACCGGTTCCAGTCGGGCACCAACGACACGTATCACGATTACGTGCGTGTGATGACCGCCCTCGAACGCTGGTCGAACGCGCATCCCGACACGAAGGCGCCGAACGTGATGGTCACGTTCCACGGCTGGGACGCGGTGCCGGAATCGGTGCCGGGCGGCGGACACGAGAAGCTGCTGCGCGCGGTGCTCGAGCGCAAGGGGCTCGAATGGGTGCACATGGGGCTGTCGTATGGCACCCACGGCGCGGACTTCATCGGCAACCAGGATCTCACCGGCGCGCTCGCGAAGCTGATCGTGGAGAACCGCAACCGGCCCGGGATCATCGACCGCTTGCATGGCGCCGATGCGCTCACGCGCGTGTTCGAGCGGGTCGACCGGCAGACGCTGGCGAACCAGCATCAGCTGCTGTTCGCGGAAGTCGAGCGGCTCGGCGCCGCGGACGGCATGACGCCCGCGGACATCGCCGCGCTGCGCCAGAAGCTCTACGAAGGCAACACGACCGTCTGGCTGAACCAGGCGCGCAAGGCGACGATCGAGCATGCGATGCCGCTGTGGGATGCCGACGGCAACCCGCCGCGCACCGGGACGGACGAGGGCGCACGCAAGTTCGGCGGCCGCTGGCTGACCGACTACGGCGCCGGCGTGCCCGACCGCGTGACCACCGGCAAGCGGCCGGCCGCCGCCGACCCGCTCGACCACTGGCGCGCGGTCGTGCACGATCCGGCGCTGATCAACGACGGCACCAAGCCGATCGGCACGAGCCGCCGGGAAGCGGCGCAGCTCGCGAAGGTCGACATTCCCGACGCGAAGCGCGCGCAGGCGGAACTGCATGCGCTGCGGGTGCACGACGAACCGATCGGCGAGAACACGCCGCCGCCGTCGTCCAGGCGGATCGCCGGCGACATCGCGGCGGCCACCGTGACCGGCGGTGCCGGCGCGGGCGTGCTCGTCGCGGTCGGCCGGGAGTCGGTGCGCACCGCGACGAACTCGCTGTATGCGGGCCTGCGGGTCGGGCGCGTGTTCCAGGCGCTGCATCACGGCGCGGTCGCCAGCCTGAAGAACGGCGATCCGCGCGTGTTCGATCGCGTCGTCGACCGGCTCGTGCGCGGGCTGCAGGCACAACTGAAGGCGAACGGCTTCGACGTGGACGCACGCGGCGCGCAGTTGGAGCAGATCGCGCACGAGGGCAAGGCGATGGCCGCCCAGCTGCGCGCGCTGAACGACGACGGGATGCTGTCGTTCGACGATACCGTCGCGCACACGAAGGCGATCGCCGCCGACATGCTCGCGCAGATGCAGGGCGTGGTCGGCGGGACGTCGCTGAAGCTGCTGCATCACGGCAGCCCGCGCCATTCGGTCGGCCGCGTCGGCCGCGTGCTGGCGCTCGGCGGCTACGGCGGCTCGATCACGATGAATGCGTTCAGGGCGATCACGCACGGCGACCTGCTGGCCGGCGGACAGGCGATCGGCGGCGCGTTCAGCGCCGTCTACACCGGCATCGTTTACAAGGGCAGCCTGCGCGGCGTGAATGCCGAGAACCGCAGCCAGCTGGCGCGGATCGCGAGCGCGACCGGCGACTACCTGACCTCGGCGGTCGGCATCGCAACCGGCGTGCATACCGCGCTGACGGTGGATCCGGTGACCGGCACGCTGACCGCGATGTCCGGCGCGCTGCTCGGCGCCGGGCGGCTGCATTCGCATTTCCCGAACGCGACGCCGTGGATGGAGCGCTTGCCGACCGGCATCGCGCTGGCGCCGGTGGCGATCTTCGGGATCATGCAGGGGATCAGCCTGTACACGTCGGCAACCGCGTCGGACGATCAGCACAAGGCGCCGGGTTCGTCGCCGAAACCGTCGGGTTCGAGTGCCGGGGCGCCGACGCCGAGTGCGTCGTTTGCGCCGTCGCCCGGCACGACGAGCGCACCGGTGCAGCCGAATGCGTCGGCAACACCGTCGGGATCGGCGACGGCATCGGCGTCGGCGAGCGCGCAGCCGTCGGGTACGCCATCGCAACCGGCGCAGCCTTCGACGGGTTCACCGAGCCCCGCTCCCACGCCGCTGACGGTGACCGTTGCGGCCGGCGATTCGTTGTGGACGATCGCGCAAAGTCACGAAGGATCGTTGCTTGCCGCGGCACACGTGCCGGCCGACCAGCAGCAGCGGATGTCGGACGGTCAGCGGATCGACGTCGCGCTCAACGAGATCCTGCAACTGAACCCGAACCTGGCGAGCAAGCCGGGCGAGATCGATCCGGGGCAGCTGGTCGTGGTCGGGTGACGAGGGCGGCGCGCGGAACGTGTGCGGGGCGGATGCAAGCGACGCGTCGCGCGTGACGACGACCGACGGGCGGGCGCGCCACGACGCGCATGCATGCGTCGTCGTCGCCGGCCCGCGCGTCAGCGCAGTATTGCCTCCGCGCCGACATCGTCGGACCGCGGCAGTACGGTCAGGCCGTCGCGCAGCGCATACGCGATCACTTCGGCGACGTTGTGCAGCGCCAGTTTCGACATCAGGTTCTGTCGATGCTTGCGTACCGTGAGCACGCTGAGATTCAGCCTGATGGCGATGTCCTTGCTCGAGTGCCCGTTGGCGATCAGCACGAGGATTTCCTTCTCCCGGGCCGTCACCGGCGGCACGGCGGCGGCGGTGTGCTCGAGGACATGGGCGAGCGAGTCGCTGACGTAGCGGATGCCCGACAGCACCAGCGCGACGGCACGCAGCAGCTCGTCGCCGTCTTCGTGCTTGAGCATGTAGCCGTCGACGCCGATCGCCACGGCCGCCCGGACCGTGGCCGGGTTCTGATTGCCCGTGACGACCAGGATCCTGGTCTGCGGCGATTGCGCCTTGACTTGCTTCGCCAGTTCGATGCCGGGGAAGCCGGGTAGATCGAGATCGAGCAACAGCAAATCGGCCTGCGTATCGCACACCAGCCGACCGACCATCCGGCCTTCGCCGGTCTCCCCCACGACGGTCCAGTTCGCTCGCGTCTTCAGCAGCAACTTCAGCCCGTCGCGAATGATGGCGTGATCTTCGGCAAGCACGATTTTTTTCATTTTTCTTTCGCCTTCTCCCGGGGCACCCGGAAGCTCGTTCCTTTGCGACAATACGATGCAACCCCGTTGCGACGTGTCACGCGGCGGGCGAGATCGACGCCCGCCCCGTTCAACGCCGGACCCGCTACGCGATTTTGAAATGGCAAACAGGATAGCGCAAGAATACCGTGCCGACGTGCAGCTGGAACTGGTCAATACGCTGTACCGACAGTCTCCGCCGATCCTGTTCGGCAACATCGCCGTCGTCAGCCTGACCACCTTTCTGTTGTGGCACGAGGTGTCGCGGCATGCGCTGCTCGCGTGGGCCGCGGCGATCTGCGTGCTGACCGCGATCCGTACCGTCATGGTCTGGCGCGATCGCCGCGCGGGCGAACATCCTGCCGGGACGGCCACGCGCCGCGCGCGGAAATACATGGTGTTCGCGGGCGTGTCCGGCTGCCTGTGGGGCGCCATGGGCGTGCTGTTCTTTTCGCCGGACAACACGATCGTGACCGCGCTGATCTGCATCGTGCTGGCCGGCATGACCGGCGGCTCGGTGGCGTCGCTCTCGTCGTGGTGGCCGACCTACGTGGCTTATGCGTTGCCCACGGTGCTGCCGTTCGCGATCCGGTCGTTCGCGTACGGCAGCGCGCTGTTTTCGGTGCTGGGCTTCCTGTCGCTGTTCCTGCTCGCGGTCAATCTCGCCTTCAGCCGGACGCTGCAGCGTACCGTGCGCGATGCCGTGTCGCTGCGCTTCGAGAACGTCGACCTGATCCGGCAACTGACGCAGGAGAAGGAGCGCGCCGAACTCGCCAATCGAAGCAAATCGCAATTCCTGGCCGCCGCCAGCCACGACCTGCGTCAGCCGACGCATGCGCTCGGCCTCTACATCGCGACGCTGCGGGCGATGGCGCGCGCGCCGAGCGTCGACGGAACCGCGCTCGACGACATCGCCGAACGGCTCCGCACCGCGTTGAAAGGCATGTCGCAATTGCTGAACGTGTTGCTGGACATTTCCCGGCTCGACGCGGGCGTGATCGATGTCGAGCCGCGCCGCTTCGCGCTGCAGCAGGCGCTCGACGCGCTGGACAGCCAGTTTCGTCAGGCCGCGCTGGCCAAGGGGGTGACGCTCAGGATCCGGCCGACCGCGATCTGGCTGGAAACCGATGCGGTGCTGCTGCACACGATCCTGTCGAACCTGCTGTCGAATGCCGTGCGCTATACGCAGCGCGGCGGCATCCTGCTGGCGTGCCGGCGTCGCGGCACCGACGTCGAGATCCAGGTCTTCGATACCGGCATCGGCATCGCGGGCGATCAACTGCCGCACATCTTTCGGGAGTTCTACCAGATCGGCAACGCGGCGCGCGACCGCGAGCAGGGGCTGGGCCTCGGGCTTGCCATCGTGCAGCGCACGGCGGCGCTGATCAATGCGAGCGTGCAGGTGCGTTCGACCGCGGGCCGCGGCTCGCTGTTCTCGGTGCGGCTGGCCATGGCCGACCATGCCCCGTCGCGCGCCACCGGCGCGCACCCGTCGGGCGAGCGTGCGGACCCCGGGCGCGGGCAGGCGCGCAAGACCATCCTCGTCGTCGACGACGATCGCGACGTGCTGGCCGGCATGCAGACGCTGCTCCAGACCTGGGGGCATACCGTGATCGCCGCGCCATCGCTGGAGCGTGCGATCGAGCTTGCCGCGCCGCGGCGCGCCGAACTGGACATGATCGTGACGGACTTCAGGCTGGCGGGGCACGTGACCGGCGCCGACGTCGTCCACCGGGTGTTCCGCGTCATCGAACGCGAGATTCCGGCCATCATCATTACCGGCGATACGTCGCCCGAGGGCATCCATGCCGCTTCGTCGAGCGGCTTCAGCGTGATGCACAAGCCGCTCGACCCGCAGGAAATGCAGACCTTGATCGACGCGTCGGCGTGACGGCGCTGCGATGTCATCGCACCGCGCCCGCTCGGCACCCGCACGCGAATGCGACGCGTTCGCGACGGCAGCCGGCGCGGCCGGTGCAACGGCGACGGCACTACTGCATCTGCGGTATTTCCCAAACGAAACGGGTGCAGTACCTTCGCACCTGCTGGCAATCGTAAAAAACAGTCGCGCGGGGTAGCGAAGAAGGCAGGACAGCCGGGGAGACCAACCCACGGTTCGGGCCGCACGTCCGATCGAATCGGCACGGCGCCGGCACGGCCTGATGCCGCGGAACAGGATCGGTCGCAGTGCGGCCGATCCTGTTCCAGGCGTCGTCCTTTCTGAAAGCAACGCGACAGGGTGCCGTGCCTGCACCCTGAATCGCGCTCGCCTTGCGCATGAGCCGACCGGCCTCTCGCGGTCGAATCCTTGAACGGTCATGGCGCGGCCTCGCCGCCCGCCTGCCTGGAGCGCAACGGTGATGGACAATCTGCCCAATATCATGGTGGCCGCGTTCCCGGCCTTCGCGGTGCTGATCGCCGTGGAAATCGCACTCGCGGCGGTGCTCGGCCGGTCGCTGTACCGGACCCGCGACACGCTGGCGAACCTCGCGCTCGCTGCCGGCGCATTCGTCGCCAGCGTGCTGACCGGCGGGCTGGTGCTCGCGGTGCTGAGCTGGGTGTACGCGCACCGGCTCTTCACGATCCCGACGAACGTCTGGTGGGCGTGGGTGCTGTGCTTCTTCGCGGACGATTTCAGCTACTACTGGTTCCACCGCCTGAGTCACGAGATGCGCTGGTTCTGGGCATCGCATTCGGTCCACCATTCGTCGGAACAATACAACCTGTCGGTATCGCTGCGCCAGACGTGGACGGGCACGATCACCGGATCGTTCCTGTTCTGGGCGTGGATGCCGTGGGTCGGGTTCCATCCGAAGATGATCCTGTTCATGCAGTCGGTGAGCCTGATCTACCAGTTCTGGATCCACACCGAAGCGATCGGCAAGATGCCGCGCTGGTTCGAGGCGGTGCTGAACACGCCGTCGCAGCATCGCGTCCATCACGGCAGCGATTTCGACTATCTGGATACCAACTACGCCGGCACCACGATGATCTGGGATCGGCTGTTCCGCTCGTACACGCCCGAGCGATTCACGCCGCACTACGGGCTGACGTCGAGCATCGGCACCGACAATCCGTTCAGGATCGCGTTCTACGAGTGGCGCAATATCGCGCGCGACCTCGCGAAAGCCGACAGCCTGCACACCGCGATCCAGTATCTGATCCGGCCGCCCGGCTGGAGTCCCGACGGCAGTTCCCTGACGACGCGCGATGCGCGGCGTGCCGCACAGCAGGTTTCCTGAGAAGGCGATATGGCTCACACACGCGATCCACACGACCGGCGCCACGATGCGGCGCCATCCAGCGCCGGCCGCCGGCAATTCCTCGAATACGCGGGCGCGGGGTTGTTGTCCGCGATGCTGCCCGGGTGCGGCGGCGCGGACACGATTCAGCGGTCGACCTACGACGCGACCATCGCGGCGGGGCGGCAAACGATCCAGGCCGCGCTCGATGCCCATCCGCGGAACCTCGCGGGCATCTCGGTCGCGTTGCTCAAGGGCAATCAGGTCGTGTGGGCGCAGGCGTTCGGGAATGCGTCGATCAACCCGGCGGTCGCCGCCACGCCGACGACGCGCTACAACATCGGTTCGGTATCCAAAGTGATCGCGGCGCTGGCCGGCGTGATCCTGCAGGATCGCGGGCTGATCGACCTCGACGCGCCGATCGTCCGGTACGTGCCGTCGTTCACCATGCTGTCGCCGCAGTATACGCAGATCACGTCGCGTCATCTGCTGTCGCATTCGTCCGGCCTGCCCGGCCAGAACGTCGACGACATGTTCTCGTATGCGCCGATTCCGGGCTATGCGGCGACCGCGCAAAAGGTGCTCGCCAACGAACACCTGAATCATCCGCCGGGCCAGTTCGCGGTGTACTGCAACGACGGCTTCACGATCTTCGAGCTGGTGGTCGCGGCCGTTACCGGGCTGAGCTTCGCCGATTTCGTTCAGCGCGACATTCTCGCGCCGCTGAACATGACGAATTCCGGCTTCCTGACCAGTGTGCCGACGAGCGGCCAGTTCGCGCTGGCGTACGCGAACGGCATCCAGTACGGGCAGGAATTCGCGAATCCGTACGCCACCGGCGGCCTGTCGACGACGCCGCTCGACATGATGAACCTCGCGCAACTGTTCATCGGCAACGGCGTGTTCCAGGGGCGGCGCATCGCGTCGGCGGCCGGAATCGCCGACATGCTGACGGACCAGACCGACCGGTGGCAGATCAAGTCGACCCGGCTCGGTTACTCGTATGCCTATGGTCTCGGCTGGGACGACGTCGACGATCCGGTCCTGCGCGCGGCCGGCGCCGCCGGCGCGTACAAGAGCGGCGGCACGCAGTTCTTTTCAAGCCATTTCTACGTGCTGCCGGCGGCGCAAATGGCGCTGATGATCACCGGCAGCACCGGCTATGACGCGGCCGGCATCGCGCCCGCGATCCTGCTGCAGGCGTTGCAGGAAGACGGCAGCATCGCCGGTGCGCCCGCGAAGGTGAATGTCGCTGCACCGCCGGCGGCTGCGTCGCCGGACGTTTCCGCGGTCGGCGGCGTCTACGGCAACGAATCGGCGCCGATGCAGGTCGCCGTGAACGCGGACGGCAGCCTGGCGTTGACGCAATGGAACGGCACGGCGTGGATGGACACCGGCCCGAGCGGCGCGCCGTACGTGTATCGCAGCGACGGCTGGTGGTGGAGCGACGGCGATACCGTGTCGTACCGGTTCGATATCCTGCCGGGCACGGACGACGCGGGCAACGCGGTGAGCAACCGGTATCTGACCAAGCGTGTCGTCGACGGCTCGGGCTATGTGTTCCGCGTCACGCCGTATGCGCAGCAACTGCCCGTGCTGCCGCGGCTCGACGCCGCCTGGCAGGCACGTGTGAACACGTCGTGGAACGTGATCAACGAATCGGCGCAGTCGGTGTTCTCGGGCGGCAAGCTGAGGGTGTCGCTCGGCAGCCTCGACGCGTTGCCGGGCTATGTCCTGTTCGCCTACAGCACCAGCGGCGGCGCCCACTTCAACTACCAGTTGTTGAAGCCGCTGGCCGACGACCGCTGCGGGATGACCGTGCAGATACCGGTGATGCCTGGCCGCGATCTGTTCGAAATCAGCATGACGAACGTGAGCAATGTCGAGACGATGGCGGCTTCCGGATGGCTGTGCCAGCGCGCGTGAGGGCCGGCGGGAAGGGCGCGAGGCGCGACGATCGGCGGCATGACCGACGCGCCGCAAGCCGCCTCCGGTGTCGAGGCTGGGAGCGCGTGCCTTCGTGACCTTGTGCCGCATGACGATCGACAGGCAGTCAACCTCGACGGCAAGCTCGAGCGGTCACGGCCTCGCTCGCAACGTCACATCGGCATTCGGCGTCGCGCCCACCTTTTCGAGCGCCGCAACCGCGGCGTCGTTGCCTTGCAGGATGGCGTTCTGCAGTGCGGTGCGGCCGAGCGCATCGACGTGATCCGGGTTCGCGCCACGGGCGACGAGCACCGGCAGCATGTCGAGGCGGCCGAACAGCGCGGCGAACGACAGCGCCGTTTCGCCGGCGTGATTGGTCTGGTCGATCGGGCAGTGCGTATCGGCGAGCCGCTTCGCGATCGCAGTCTCGCCCTTGAACAGCGCGCCCATCAGCGCCGTGTTGCCGTGACGGTCGCCGAGACACGGGTCCGCGCCGTTGCGCAGCAGATAGTCGAGCGTCGCGGGCTGGTCGCGATAGGCGGCGAGGATGACCGCCGTGTAGCCTTCGCGCGTCGTTGCGTCGATCGGATAATGCGCGTCGACGAGCGCCTGCAGGATGTCGATGCGGCCGAGGCGGGCGGCAGCAAACCATGCATCGTCGTAGCGGCGCAGGTCGGCGTGTGCGTCGGGGTGGGGAACGGTCGCGGGCGGCGCAATCTGCGCGCAGGCCGCGAGCGCAACGGCACCCGCGATCGCGAGGGTGCGGAAGAGGGCGGTTCGGAGTCGGTTCTTCATCGGCATTGCGCGCCGCGCGTGGCCGCGCGGCGCAATCGGACGATTGGTCGGGACGCGAAGGCCGCACGAGCAGCCTTCGCGCGATTGCCCGATCAGTTCTCGACGAGCTTGTCGGCGAGCGATTTCACGCGCGACAGGTCGGCGTGCGTGGCACGTGCAAGGCGGCTACCGTAGTCCGCATCGGCCTTGTAGAAGTACGACAGCATCGCGTACTTGTTCGCGTCGTTCGTCACGTGGTTCAGGTCGCCCGACAGCGCGGTCACGAGGTCCTGCCGCTCCTGCGCGGGCAGCATGCGGTAATACTCGCCCGCTTGCCGGAAGTTCAGCGTCTTGCGGATCGCGGCCTGCTGCGTCGTGCCGGCAAGCGGCGTCTGGACCGACTTGTAACGCGGGTTCTGCGCGAGTTCGTTCAGCGTCGACGGCTCGTAGTTCACTTCGCCCTTGCGATCGCCGAAGTTCATCGCGCCGTCCTGGTTGTTGTTCGTGACGGCCACGCGCGGACGGTTGATCGGCAACTGGTTGAAGTTCGCGCCGAGGCGGTACATCTGCGTATCGGCGTACGAGAACATCCGGCCCTGCAGCATCCGGTCTTCCGACGGCTCGATGCCCGGCACCATCCGTGACGGTGCAAAGGCGGACTCTTCGGTCGACTCGAAGTAGTTGTCCGGTACGCGGCTCAGCGTCAGCGTGCCGATCTTGCGCTCCGCAACGCCGGCCCACACCTTCGTATCGTCGAGCGGGTTGAAGTCGAACGCGTCGAGCTCGGACGGCTTCAGCACCTGAATGTAGAGGTCCCACTTCGGCGCGTCGCCGGCCTTCAGTGCGCCATACAGATCGTTCGTCATCAGGTTCCAGTCGGCGCCGATCGAACCCGGAATGTCCTTCGGACGCAGCCCGTGCATCCCTTGCTCGCTCTTCCAGTGGAACTTCACGTACGTGAACTTGCCGTCGGCGTTGACGAACTTGAATGCGTGCACGCCATAGCCGTCCATGTGCCGGTACGAATCGGGCATGCCTTCGATCGAGTACAGCCGCGTCAGCATGCTGGTCGCCTCCGGCGCGTGCGCGAAGAAATCGAACGCGAGGTTCGCGTCCTGCACGCCGGTGACGGCGCTCGGCTTGTTCGCATGAACGAAGTCGGGGAACTTGATTGCATCGCGGATGAAGAAGATCGGCAGGTTGATCCCGACCAGATCCCAGTTGCCTTGTTCCGTATAGAACTTCACGGCGAAGCCGCGCGGATCGCGCGCCTGCTCGGGCGAGCCGCGATAACCCATCACGGTCGAGAAGCGGACGAACACGGGCGTCTTCGTGCCGGGCGTGAAGACCTTGGCCGTCGTCAGGTCGCTGATGTCGGCACTCGGCACGAATTCGCCGAACGCGCCGGTGCCGCGCGCATGCACGACACGCTCGGGGATGCGTTCGCGATCGAAGCGCTGGAGTTTCTCGATGAGATGCGAGTCTTGCAGAAGCGTCGGCCCGTTCGGTCCGGCCGTCTGCGAATTCTGGTTGTCGCCGACGGGCGAGCCGTTGTCGCGCGTCAGTTCAGCGGCATGAGACGAAGAGGCCAGTGCGACGCAGGCCGCGGCAATCATGCTTTGCAAAAAGCGATTCGCGGTGTGTGACATATCGATGAGATTCCTTGGCTGAGGGGGGAAATGCCGACGAAATTTAATCTTTCCGACGTGTGGTGAGCCAATTGAATCTCGCTAATTGCGTGATAGGCAGTCGTATTTCTGTCACGCAAATGATTCGGCTAACTAAATTATATTTTCGTCGATATGTGGTAGCTGATTCGGGATCGTCGATCAGGCGACTTTCCCATCAGACGATCGAGTCCTTGGGCTGGGCGTGGCCCAATTGCCCGCGGGAAGGCCCTTCCTGTTGCGCACGCGCGGCCGCAGGCCGGGACGGTGGCGTCGATGACGGCGCCGAGTGAGACGACCTGGATCGAATCGATGCGTGCGCAATCATTCGCGTGCGGCGCGGTGCCTGGTGTGATGACGAACGTCCCGGGCAATCGTGCCCGTGAACGCAGGTCGATTGACTTCCGCGCGCGCCGCGACAAAGAATCAATCGACACGACCCGGCGGGCCGTCAGGCCGGATGCGGGATGTGAGAGGCGAGACCGGCACACGGCCGTTTGTCGGGCACGTCGCGGCCTCGCCACCGGCAGTCCCATCAGTCATGCGAGGAACTCATGCCCTACCTCATTCAAAACGTACAAGGTCCCGCGCCGCTGGCGGTTGGCGAGCGCATCTGGGGAGATGCGACGCAAATCGATTTCGGCGCGATGACGAGCTGCATCGCGCTCGTCGAACAGACGCCGGGCCAGCCGACGTCAGTGCGCGGGATCCATCTGTCGATCGTCAGCGTCGACGGCACGCCGGTCTACGATCCGGCGTCGAACGTGGCCGGCCAGGTCGGCACGATCATGCAGCCGAGCGGCAACCTGCGTGCGTGCCTCGGGCGCATCGACGTCTGGCAGGCCAGCCAGTCGCAACAGTTGCGGGATTTCTTCGCAGGGCTGATGCAGGGCCTCGACATGACGACCTGGCTGCAGTTGCCGGACGGCAACCTGCAGGTGCGGTTCAACAGCGGCGTGATCCAGTATCGGCAGGGCACCGGCGCCTGGACCGACGCGTAGGCGGGCCGCCCGGGTGAAGCCGGCGCGGGACACGCGAGCGTGCGCCGGCGCAGTTGTCATGGCCGCGTCGACCAGCGTCACGCTGCCGCTTGTTTCAGCCGCGACGGCCGCTCGGCGGTTGAAAGGGGCTAAAGGAATCGCACAAGATCCCGAGTTGTCCGGTACTAGGTGTCTTCCCTGAACCAGACCGCCATGGCCGCTCACCGCGGCTGCCGCAGAGCCGGCGATGACGGCGTACGGCCTTGACCCGCAAGGCTTCCGGGCGGAATGGACGCATCCGGCAGCCCGATGGACCCATGCCTGAACGTAATGACCTTGAGCAATTTTGGCAATTTTCAAACAATGCATCGAATCCCATACTGCGGCTCATCCAATCACCGCCAGCCTGAGTGGCGAACCGCAGAGGACTCGAGATGCAACGAAACACAAGTGGGCAGCCGACCGTTCGCGATGCCGTCGTGGACTTGATGCGGCGCCTCGGAATGACGTCGGTGTTTGCCAATCCCGGCTCGACCGAGCTGCCCATGTTCCGCGACTTCCCGGAGGACTTCCGGTACGTGCTGGGATTGCAGGAAGCCGTCGTCGTCGGTATGGCGGATGGATATGCCCAGGCCACCGGCAATGCCGCTCTGGTCAATCTGCATTCGGCGGCCGGTGTCGGCAACGCGATGGGCAACATATTCACGGCTTTCAGGAACCGGACGCCGCTGATCATTACTGCCGGCCAGCAGGCCCGCTCAATTCTGCCGTTCGATCCGTTTCTGTCGGCATCGCAAGCAACCGAGTTGCCGCGGCCTTATGTGAAGTGGAGCATCGAACCGGCTCGTGCCGCGGATGTTCCGCGTGCGCTCGCCCGTGCTTATCACGTGGCGATGCAGGAGCCGCGTGGCCCGGTGTTCGTTTCCATTCCGGTCGACGACTGGGATCAGCCGGCCGACCTCGTCGAGGCGACACGGGTCAGCACCCGGTTCCGCCCCGATCCGGCATCGATCGCGGAGATCGGTGACGCGCTGGACAACTGCAAACGGCCGGCCATCGTCGTCGGCGCGGAACTCGATCGTGCCGACGCCTGGAGCGAGGCCATCCAGCTCGCCGAGCGCCACAACGCGCGGGTTTATGTCGCGCCGATGTCGTCACGCTGCAGCTTCCCTGAAGATCACCGACTTTTCGCCGGATTCCTTCCGGCGATGCGCGAAAAAATCGTTCGGATTCTGGATGGGCATGACCTGATCTTCGTCGTCGGGGCGCCGGCTTTTGCGTATCACGTCGAAGGCAGTGGGCCGCATGTGCCTGATGGCGCGGCGTTGTACCAATTGATCGACGATCCGGCTACCGCGGCGTGGACCCCGGTCGGCACGTCGGTGGTGGCGAACGTTCGCCTGGGGCTGGCGGACCTGCTCGCGCGTCCGGCGCCGCGTGGCCGGCCGTTGCCGGCGCCTCGCGAGGTCGTCGAGCGAGCCGAGCCCACGGCGGTCATGTCGGTCGCGTATGCGTTGCAGACGCTCTCCGAGGTGCGCGACGCAGCGGATATCGTGGTCGAGGAGGCGCCAAGTTCGCGGCCCGTCATGCAGCGTTATCTGCCGTTCACGCGCAGTCAGACGTTTTACACGATGGCAAGCGGCGGTCTGGGCTACGGCATGCCCGCCGCGGTGGGCGTGGCGTTGGGCAAACCCGGCAGCCGCGTGATCGGCCTCATCGGTGACGGCTCGACGATGTATTCGCCGCAGGCGATCTATAGCGCGGTCCAACTCGATCTCCCGATCACCTTTGTCATCCTGAATAACGCCCGCTACGCCGCCTTGCAGGAATTTGCGCCCGTCTTCGGCTTCTCCGCGTCGGATCCGGTCCAGGGCACCGACCTCGCGGGGCTGGATTTCGTTTCTCTGGCCAACAGCATGGGTTGCGAAGGGGTGCGAGTGAGCGACGCGCCGTCGCTGAAGTCCGCGCTGGAAGACGCATTGTCTTCGGGCAAAACGCGCCTTGTAGAAATTGTCGTGGCCTGACCGCGAGTCGGTGGTTCGACAGGCTGGCTTTTCAAACATATTCCAGGAGACGGCAATGAATCAGGTATCGATGTTGATCAACGGCGAGCGCACGATGGCGCGCGATGGGGCGACATTCGAGCGCCGCAATCCGCTCGATGGCACGGTTGCATCGACCGCACCCGCCGCGACCGTCGCCGATGCACAGGCCGCGGTGCACGCTGCCGCCGCCGCGTTTCCCGCTTGGTCGGCGATGGGGCCCGGCGAGCGACGCGCATTGCTGAATCGAGCCGCAGATGCGCTCGAAGAAAAGGGCGACGCTTTCGCGCTGGCAATGGCGACCGAAACGGGCGCGTCCCGCCTGTGGGCCGATTTCAACGTCAAGCTTGCGGCCGACGGATTGCGCGAAGCTGCTGCGATGATCACGCAGATTTCGGGCGAAGTGATTCCGTCGGACGTGCCCGGCAATCTCGCGCTCGGGGTTCGGCAGGCCGCCGGCGTCGTGCTCGGGATCGCACCGTGGAACGCGCCCGTCATCCTCGGCGTGCGTGCCATCGCGCTGCCGCTGGCTTGCGGCAATACCGTCGTGCTCAAGGGTTCGGAAATTTGCCCCGCGACCCACGGCCTCATCATCGAGGCGTTGCAGGACGCCGGGCTGCCGCGCGGCGTCGTGAACTTCGTCACGAATGCGCCGGCGAATGCCGGCGCCATTGTCGAAGCGCTCATTGCCGAGCCCGCGGTCAGACGGGTGAACTTCACGGGCTCGACCCGCGTCGGCCGCATCATCGCCACCCAGTGCGCGAAGTATCTGAAGCCCTCGGTACTTGAGCTCGGCGGAAAGGCTCCGTTTCTTGTTCTTCACGATGCCGATATCGACGCTGCGGTTCAAGGCGCGGCATTCGGGGCGTTCGCAAATTCCGGTCAGATCTGCATGTCCACCGAACGCATCGTCGTCGACGCGAACATCGCCGACGAATTCGTCGCGCGCCTGGCCGAAAAGGCGAAGAGCCTGCCGCTTGGCGATCCGAGAAAGGGCCCGGCCGTACTCGGCTCCGTTGTAGACATGGCGACCGTGAGGAAGTGCAACGACCTGATCGACGACGCGCTGGGGAAAGGTGCGACGTTGGTCTGCGGAGGAAAATCCGAGACCACGCTCATGCCGGCCACGCTGCTCGATCACGTCACGGCCGACATGCATATCTACCGGGAGGAGTCGTTCGGGCCGGTCAAGGCGATCGTCCGCGTCGAGGGAGACGAAGCGGCCATCGCATGCGCGAACGACAACGAATATGGTCTGTCGGCGGCAGTCTTCAGCCGTGACGTCGCGCGTGCGTTGACGGTAGCGAAGCGTATCGAGTCCGGGCTTTGCCACGTCAATGGGCCGACGGTTCACGACGAGGCGCAAATGCCGTTTGGCGGGATGAAGTCCAGTGGTTTCGGGCACTTCGGCGGCAAGGCGGGAATCGCGGAATTTACCGATTTGCGCTGGATCACCGTGCAAACGACGCCTCGTCACTATCCGTTCTGATGGTTGCCACGGTCGGGGCGCGTCTTGTTCGCGACGGACGAGACGGGCCGCTGGATCGTGGGCGCGAACAAAACAACAACCCTGTACCGGTGAGTAGCCTTCGCTCGTGGAACAACGAGCGATCGGCTTAAGGAGACTGCAATGCCTATTGTCAATTTTGAGTGGTCGCTCGATCGCACCCGGTTCGAGTCGGGCCATCACGTCGGAGAACGGATTACCCAGGCCTGCGATTCAGGCTTCACTGCTCTGGTCGGGGGTGCGGAATGAACGATCGTAATCCTGGTCTGCCGATCGTCGACATAGGCCGCACCCTTGATGACGGACCGTTCTCGGCGTTTCAGCGAATGGTCGTCTTTCTCGCCGCGTTCGCGATCGTGATGGATGGCTTCGATGGGCAACTCATCGGGTTCGCCATTCCCAGCTTGATCAAGGAATGGGGCATTACGCGCAACGCATTTGCGCCCGCCGTTGCTGCCGGCCTCGTAGGCATGGGTATCGGTAGCGCGTTCGCCGGCCTTTTCGCGGACAGGTTCGGTCGGCGCTGGGCCATTATTGGAAGTGTGCTGGTATTTGGCCTGGCGACGAGTTCGATTGCGCTATCGCCGGACGTCATGACCATTGCAATCCTGCGCTTCTTCGCGGGACTGGGTATCGGTGGTGCGCTGCCAAGCGCGACGACCATGACGGCGGAATTTACGCCGGCTCGCCGGCGGACGCTCGCAGTCACCGCAACCATCGTGTGCGTACCGCTGGGGGGCATGCTTGCCGGACTGTTCGCGAGCGTCGTGCTTCCTCACCATGGCTGGCGTGGGCTCTTTCTCATCGGCGGCACGCTTCCCGTGGCACTGGCGTTCCTGCTGTATCTCGCCATGCCGGAATCGCCGCGTTATCTTGTCCGCCATGACGCACGCTGGAACGAACTGCGTCACCTGCTGACCCGCATGTCCCGCTCGATTCAGCCGGACGCCGTGTTCGCCGATCAGAAGGAACAGAAAGCGGTACAGCGTCCGGGCTTTCGTGCTCTGTTCGCGGACGATCAAGGCCGTGACACGATTGCAATCTGGATCGCTTTCTTCATGAACCTGATCGCGGTCTACAGCGCATTCAGCTGGCTGCCGACGATGCTTGCAGGC
Source organism: Burkholderia sp. BCC1988 (assembly GCF_905339895.1). NCBI lineage: Bacteria > Pseudomonadati > Pseudomonadota > Betaproteobacteria > Burkholderiales > Burkholderiaceae > Burkholderia > Burkholderia sp. BCC1988. The sequence continues at coordinate 395,576 of NZ_CAJPHA010000001.1, read as the reverse complement.
GAGGGGCTCAGCCCTTCGGTGGCAGGTTCGGGCCTGACCGCCTACAACCTGGGTGGCGTCATCGGCGCTCTGGGCTGCGCAGTGGCAATCGGCCGGTTCGGGTCACGCTGGCCTTTGCTCGTGTGCTGCCTGATGGCATCCGCGAGCGCGCTTTTCCTGCGCGGTATCGACGTCTCTGCCCACACGACGTTGCTTGTGTTCGGAATTGGTTTGCACGGCCTCTTCGTGAATGCGGTTCAGTCGACGATGTATGCCCTTTGCGCCTACGTCTACCCGACCGAGATACGCGCGACCGGGACCGCATCCGCGCTCGCATTCGGGCGGCTCGGAGCGATTCTCAGCGCGTTCGCCGGGGCATTCGTGATCACGCAGGGGGGGAGCGTCCGCGTACCTGGGCATGCTTGGTGGGGCGATGTCGATGGTCTTTATTTGCCTGATGATCGTGCGTCGTCATGTTCCGCCCGTCAATCGCGGCTGACCTCAGGCTCCAGCTTGACAGAGGCGCGCGAATCCGGACTCCAGCGCGCCTCGTGTTCTTCGCATCACGATCTACTCCGACAGTACGTAAATCATGACAACAGGATTTCCCGGCATTTTCTCCGTCAGCGACTATCGTGACGAAGCCAGACGGCGGCTGCCACGAATGGTGTTCGACTATCTGGAAGGCGCGGCGGACGATGAATCGGGACTGAGGCACAACCGTTCGGCGTTCGATAAATTGCAGTTGTTGCCGCGCCGGCTGTCGGATGTCAGCATGCGAGAGCAGTCGGTGGAACTTCTAGGCCGGCGGATTCCATCACCGCTGGTGATCGCACCCACGGGCCTGAATAGCGCATTCTGGCCCAAGGGCGACCTCGCACTTGCGCGTGCGGCGGCCAAGGCCGGTATTCCCTTTGCGCTATCGACGGCTTCCAACATGTCCATCGAAGAGGTGGCAAAAAGAGCCGACGGAGAACTGTGGTTTCAACTGTATGTGGTTCATCGCAACCTCGCGAAGAGCCTCGTCAATCGTGCCCGCGCGGCTCGCTATTCGACTTTGATCCTCACCACCGATGTGGCGGTCAACGGTTTTCGCCAACGCGATCTTCGCAACGGCTTTGCCATGCCGTTCAAGGCAAGTGCGCGCGCGGCCGTCGACGGACTGTCGCACCCGCGTTGGCTTTGGTCCTATCTGACGCACGGCATGCCGGAGTTGAGAAATTTCGCTACGGACGATGCATCGGACACAGCTTCCCAGGCAGCGATTCTTCGCAGACAGATGGATGCGAGCTTCAGTTGGGACGACCTGCGCCGTTTGCGGGACGAATGGCCTGGCAAACTCCTGGTCAAGGGCATCGTGACGGCCGACGATGCCGCGCGGTGCGTCGAGCTCGGCGCGGACGGCGTGATCGTTTCGAACCACGGCGGCCGGCAGCTCGCCGACCTGCCCGCGACAGCCGATGTGCTGCCGGATATTGTCGAGCGCACCTCGGGAACGACTGTCATTCTCGACAGTGGGATACGGACAGGAGCTGACGTCGTCAAGGCGATCGCCTTGGGGGCACATGCCGTGATGCTCGGGCGCGCCACGTTATACGGGTTGGCAGCCAGAGGGGAAATCGGCGTGAGCGACGTCATCGAGATGATCAAACGGGAAACAGACCGGACGCTCGCCCTCATCGGTTGCCGCTCGGTCGGGGAACTCGATCGCAGCTACATTTCGAAGCGAACGACAATAGCAATTGATGGTTTGTCGTTGCCTTGATGGGTCGATCGGAATCCGTATTAAGTTTCTGCATTGCGGCGACGCCGGCACGCGACGTCGCCGCGCGGCCGCGCCTGACCCTGCCCGCGGCCGACGCCGAATGCTGTCCGAACGTCTACAGGTACCGGCCGAGTGTCTTCAGGATGCCCGTCTCGAAGGTTTCCGTCGGCTTCCATCTCAGCGAAAACAGCTCGAAGCCGGCACGCAGCGCGCTCGCGCCGCGCGTCTGCTGCAGGTAAAGGCTCGGCAGGACGCGCACGCGTGGCTGCGCGGCCGCTTCGTCGAGGTCGCGGAAGCGCTCGAGCGGCATGGCGTCGCGGCGGAGGCCTGGGCGGGGCACGCGGCTCAGTCGACGACGAGCAGCGGCGGCAGCGTCGCGACGTCGGGCTGCTCGTCGAGCCGCCACAGGTAATCGAGCGCCGCGCGGATCTGCGTCGGGCTCCAGTGCCGCCGGCAGTTCTTCGCGAACTTCGCCTCGTAGTCGTCGCGCCGCATCGGCCGCGTCGGCGATCCGGGCAGGTCGTCCACCTGCTTCGCGCAGGTCGTGCCGTCTTCGCACACGGCCGTCACCCGGTTCGGCGCCTGCGCCGGATAGCGGGCGGTCAGCGCCGGGTCCTCCTGCACCGTGACCCGCTCGATCAGCGCGCGCAGCGCCGGATCGTGCAGCGCGTCGTGCCGGTAGCTCTCGGTCGTGATGTCACCGTCGAGCATCGCGCGCGCGACGATGTACGGCAGGCTGTGATCGGCAGTCTCGTGGGTCGACGGCGCCCATTTTTCGCGGTCGCGGCCGGCGGTCACGTAGCCGACCGCGGTGGTGTGGATCTCGATGCGTCGGATGCGGCGCAGGTCGCCGACCTGCGCGGCGACGTCGAGCGCGGCCGGAATCGCGGTTTGGGTGAGTCCTTGCGCGGGATAGAACTTCACGAAGCACTTGCCGATCCGGAACGCGCCGTCGCGCCCGCCGAATTCGCGCGTGTCGACGGCGAACGGCCCGGACACCTGCGGAAAGAACCCCGCCATGCCTTCGAAGATCGGCGCGGGGCCGGTCAGCCCGGCGCGCGCGAGCTGCGTCGAGAACACCGCGTTGCGCGCCGCGTCCGCATCGGCGAGCGCCTTCCAGTTCGACAGCTGCTGGACGCGCGTCTGGTTCAGCGCGAGATGGCTGTTGATCGACAGGTTGACCGCCTGCACCAGTTGCGGCGCGGGCATGCGCATCAGCTTGCCGGCGGCGAGCGCGACGGCGGGCAGGCTGTAGCACGTGTGGTCCCAGCCGCGCGGGCTGATCGCGGCGGCGTCCATCAGCCGGCACGCGATCTCGTACGCGATCGCGATCGACAGGATCAGGTCGCGGCCGCTCGCATGCTGCGCTTCGGCGACGGCGAGGCACGCGGACATGTTGTCGCTCGGATGGCCGGTTTCCTTGCCGGCGTACGCGTCGTTGAAATCGTAGTAGCGCAGCGCGGTGCCGGTCGCGAACGCGGCGAGATCGGGGCTCGTGCGTCGGTTCGTGCCGACGATCGTCGACACGCCGCCCGGCGACGCGAGCGCCGCGTCGCGCGCGATCTGCACCGGGCGTTCGTCGTGCGCGGCGATCGCGCAGCCGAGCGCGTCGATCAGATGCGCCTTGATCGTCTCGATCGTCGCGGCGTCGAGGTCGCGATACTGCAGGCCGGCCGCGTAGTCGGCGAGCTGTTGCGCGAGATCGGGGCGGCCGGCGGCCGTCGGCAGCGAGCCGGCGCGGGCACGGCCAAGTGGTAGCGCGAGCGCGGCGCCGGTCAGCGTGGAAAGGAAGTGGCGGCGGTTCATGGTTTGAAGACTCCGAAGGTTCCTGAAAGGGCGAGAGAGGCGGGCTCAGAACAGCTTGCGCAGGCCGAGCGCCACGCCCGCGCTGCCGGCGCGGTCGGCGGCCAGCGTGTAGTGGAGGAAGTTGTAGTTGTAGTTGTCGAAATCGAGCGCGGCGCGGCGCGCGTAGCCGGCCGCGAGGTACAGCGTGACGGATTTCGACAGCAAGTAGTTCAGCTGCAGCGTGACCTGCTGCGGGTTGGCCGGGTGCGGCGCGCTCGCCTGCGCGTCCGGCGGATTCTGCGCACGGATGTCCTCGTAATAGAACGCGCCGAGCGCCTGCAGGTAAGGGGTGATCATGTAGCGCACGCCGGCCCACCAGAACGTGTAGTTCGTCACGACCGACCGCGTGGCCACGCCGCTCTGTCCGTGCGTGACGCCGGCCAGCAGCTGCGCGCGGTCGACCGACACGATCGCGGCGGCGGCGTAGCGGCGGAAATGCGCGAAGCCGCCAGGCTGCGGCGTGTTGACGTTGTCGAATGCGGCGGCGAACGAGAACGCGGCGCCGGCATAATCGAAGCCGGCGCCGTAGGCGGCATTCGACTGGAACGCGCCGGGCGTGCCGCCGAACGAATAGTGCGTTTCGAGCGTCAGCGAGCCGAGCTTCGCCAGGTACTTGGCGACGTTGTTCTCGCGGAAGTTGACGCCGACGATCGCGCCGGCCGGCTCGTACAGCGTCGAGTACGCGCCCGTCGGCGAATAGCGCTCCATGACGTCGAACAGCGTCGAATACTGGTGGCCGAGCCGCAGCGTGCCCCAGCGCTCGTGCTGCAGCCCGATCCACGCGGAGCGGTCGAAGCCGCCCGCGCCGGTGCCGGAACCGTTGTTCAGGTTGATGCCGCTTTCGAGCCGGAATGCGGCCTGCCAGCCGCCGCCGAGATCCTCGACGCCCTTCAGGCCCCAGCGCGAGCCGCTCTTGCCGCCCGACGCCATCCGCACGAGCGATGCCGACGACTTGTCGCCGGGCGCGGCCTGGTGGGTGAGGAATTCCGTATAGATGTCGGCCACGCCGTACAGCGTGATCGTGCTTTGCGCGCAGGCGCCGGCCGATACGAGGCCCAGTCCGCACAATGCGGACATTCGCTTGCCCATGGCTTGTCTCCTTCGAGGGTTTGTTGTTTGTTTGATTGCGGCGCCGCGCTGGTCGAGCGGCGCGGTGCTGCTGCGGGCGGCGCTATCCGGGCCGGGCGGCGAACCGGCCGCGTCGCGGCGGGACGCACGCGCGACGTACGCATGTGCCGGGGTGAAGCACGGAGATGCAGGACGGCGCGTGCATCACCGGGGCGCGCCGTCGGCACGCGCCTGCACGGCCGCGTGACGCGCGAGCACGCGCTTCGCGCGGGCGACGCCAGGCGCGTCGACCATCCTGCCGTCGACGCGCAGCGCGCCGCGCCCGTTCGCGCGCGCGTCGTCATAGGCGGCCAGCACCGCATTCGCGTCGCGCACCGCGTCTTCGTCGGGACGGAACGCGCGGTTGAGCGCGCCGACCTGCAGCGGATGGATGCAGGTCGCGCCCGCATAGCCGAGCTCCGCGGACGCGCGCGCGATGCGCTCGAACGCGTCGAGATCGCGCAGCTCGTCGAGGCCGCCGATGAGGCCGAGCGGCAGGACGCCGGCGGCGCGCGCGGCGATGATCAGCAGTTGCTTCGGCACGCGCAGCACGTCGGCGCTCGCGGCGCTTTCGCAGTTCAGCGCGAAGTCGCCGCCGCCCAGCATCATCGCGACGACGCGCGGCGACGCCTGCGCGATCCGGTCCATCGCCTGGAACGCGCGCGGCGTTTCGACGATCGCGACGATCCGCGTGCGGCCCGGCGGCGCGCCGCTTTCCTCTTCGAGCGCGGCCAGCAGTTCGTCGATCGCCTCGACGTGCGAGCCGCCGCGCACCTTCGGCAGCACGACGCCGTCCACGCCGGCCCGGACGGCCGCGCGCAGGTCGGGCACCAGCAGGTCGAGCGGGCCGTTGGCGCGCACCAGCACGTCGCGGCCCGGCGCGCGCAGCGCCGGCACGGCATCGGCCAGCCCGTCGCGAGCGGTCTCCTTGCATGCTGGCGGGACGCTGTCCTCGAGATCGAGGATCAGGGCATCGGCGTCGCTCGCGGCGGCCGAAGCGACGAAACGGGGGACGTGGGCGGGGACGTACAGCAGCGAGCGCCAGACCGGTTGAGACGAGAATTCCATCGATGATCCATAAAAATGAAAGTCGCTTTCATTTTTGAGGCGGATGATGGCATTCGTCAAGATTATCGTTAACGCCTAGTTTTAAAGGGGATTTTCAGAAATGACGAGCGAGTGAATCTGTGTTGATTCATGTTGCTGTCGTCGATGATCTGCGTATAATGAAAGCAACTTTCATTTTTAGATGCCGGCAGCCGCGCCGCGGTACGACTCTGCCGGCATCGCACGAGGTGGACATGAGCAAGATGGAGACAAGCAATCCCGCAGAGGGCGGCGTGGCCGCAGTCAACCGCGCGCTGACCGCGCTGCTGGCGTTCGGCAACGCGCCCGGCGGGCTGATGCTCGCGCAGGTCAGCGAGGAAACGGGGCTCAACATGAGCACGCTGTTGCGGATGTTCGAGTCGCTCGAGCAGTTCCGCTTCATCAAGCGCCTGCCGGATGGGCGCTACGTGCTGGGGCCCGCCGTGTTCCAGCTCGGGATGATGTATCGCGAGTCGTTTCAGCTGCGCGAGTACGTGATGCCGATCCTGTCGACGCTGTCGGCGGAAACCGGCGAGACGGCCGCGTTCTACGTGCGCGAAGGGGATCAGCGCGTGTGCCTGTTCCGCATCCAGGCGCAGCGCTCGGTGCGCACGCACCTGCGCGAAGGCGACCGCTTTCCGCTCGACGTCGGCGCGGCCGGGCGCGTGCTGCTCGCGTTCAGCGGCACGCGCGGCGGCGACTACGAGAAGACGGCCGAGCAGGGCTACGCGGTGTCGATTGCCGAGCGCGACCCGGAAAGCGCGGCGATCGCGTGCCCGGCGTTCGGCGTCGGACGCGTGCTGAGCGGCGCGATCTCGCTCGGCGTGCCGCGCTATCGCTTCAACAAGAAGGTGCTGGCCGACTACCTGCCGCGCGTGCAGGCAGCCGCCGCCGAGCTGACGCGTGCGCTGGGCGGCGATCTGCCCGCCGCGGGCGCGGCGTTTCGCGCGGCCGACCAACTCGGCGAGCTGCTCGAGTAGCGCCAGCGCGCGGCCGAGCGCGCGCACTTCGAAGTCCGCATCGAACGACTCAACCACCAACCAGGAGACAAGCATGTTCGTTCCCGACCCGCAGGCCGCTCACGCGGCCGGCGCGCGCCGTCGCGCGTCCACCGGCCCGATCCATCCGAAACCGTTCGACGCCGGCGCGCGGGGGCCGCTCGCGGGCGTGCGCGTCGTCGATCTGTCGCGCCTGATGGCGGGCAACATGCTGAGCGTGCAGCTCGCCGATTTCGGGGCGGATGTCGTCAAGGTCGAGAGCGAGCGCGGCGATACGCTGCGCGCGGTCGGCGCGGGCGGGATCAGCACGAACTGGAAGGTGTACGGACGCAACAAGCGCAGCGTGTGCGTCGACCTGCGCGCGCCCGAGGGGATCGACATCGTCCGCCGGCTGGTGCGCGACGCGGACGTGTTCGTCGAGAGCTTCAAGCCCGGCGTCGCCGAGAAGATGGGGCTCGGCCCGGACGACCTGCTCGCGATCCGTCCCGAGCTGGTGATCGCGCGGATCTCCGGCTGGGGGCAGACAGGGCCGTACCGCCACAAGCCGGGCTTCGGCACGCTCGCGGAAGGGTATGCGGGGTTCGCGGCGATCAACGGCTTCGCCGATCGCGAGCCGGTGTTGCCGCCGATGTTCCTTGGCGACATGACGGCCGGGCTGTCCGGCGCGATCGCCGTGCTGGTCGCGCTGCATGCGCGTGACGCGCACGGCGCGGCGGGGCAGGTGATCGACGTGTCTCTGTTCGAGCCGCTGCTGTCGATCCTCGGGCCGGCTGCAGCGAACTACGTGATGACCGGCGAGATCAAGGCGCGCACCGGCAGCCGCTCGTCGAACACCGCGCCGCGCAACGCGTATCGCACGCGCGACGGCAAGTGGCTGTGCCTGTCGAGCTCGACGCAGGCGATGGCCGAGCGGCTGTTCCGCGCGATCGGCCGAGCGGACCTGATCGACGATCCGCGCTACGCGACCAACGTGCAGCGCGTGCAGCACGCGGAGGCGCTCGATGCGATCGTCGGCGAATTCATCGCCGTGCGCGATCTCGACGCCAATCTCGCGTTCTTCGAGGAAGCAGGCGTGACGGTCGGGCCGATCCAGGACATCGCGCAGATCGTTCAGGATCACTACGTAATCGAGCGCGAGGCGCTCGTCGAGCTGCCGGACGACGACGTCGGCAGCCTGCCGATGCACAACATCACGCCGCGCCTGTCGGCCACGCCCGGCGCGTTCCGCCGGCCTGCGCCCGCGCTCGGCGAGAACAATCGCGAGATCCTGCTGCCGCTGCTCGGCGAACGCGAATACGAGCGGCTCGCCGGGCTGGGCGTGATCCGCACGCGCTAGGCGCGCCGTGCGAGGCGGCCGCGAACGACGGCCGCCGCACACTGGACATTGCATGGAGGAGACACCATGAAGCCACGCTGGACCCATCGGCCGCCCGGCTCGAACTGGGGGGATTTCGGCCCTGACGATCAGAAAGGGCGCTTGAACTGGCTGACACCCAACGCGGTGCTGCGCGGCGTCGCGGAGGTGCGCGAAGGCCGCGTGTTCTCGCTGAGCCTGCCGCTCGACGTGCCGCGCGGCGGCGGCCTGAACGCGCGGCGCCGGCCGCCGGCGATCATGCCGGCGCTGCTCGGCGACAGGCCGTACTTCGGCTATCGGGCGGACGAACAGGTTGCCAACGCAACCGATGTGGTTTGCGACGATTCGTTCTGCATGCACTCGCAGTTCTCGACGCAGTGGGATGCACTGTCGCACGTCGGCTCGCTGTTCGATCCGGCGGGCAACGGCGAGCGCGCCCGCGTGTTCTACAACGGCTACCGGATGGACGAGCACATCCGGGTGCCCGAAGCGGGTGCGCCGCGCGGCGGTGCGCGCGCGCTCGGCATCGAGGTGATGGCGCAAACCGGCGTGCAGGGGCGCGGCGTGATGGTCGACCTGCGCCGCCACTTCGGCGACGAGCGGCGCAAGATCGGCTACGCGGAATGGATGTCGGTACTCCGCGCGGACGATGTGGTCGTCGAGCGCGGCGACATCGTATGCGTGCATACGGGCTTCGCCGATCGCCTGATCGAAGCCGACGCGCTCGGCGAGCCCGCCGCGCCGGACGTGTGCTGCGTGCTCGACGGCAACGATCCGCGCCTGCTCGATTGGATCGACGCATCGGGGCTTGCCGCGCTCGCGGCGGACAACCATGCGGTCGAGGAGCGCCCGCGCCATGCGTCGGCGCGCGAGCGGCCCGGCGCGCTGATGCCGCTGCACGAGCTGTGCCTGTTCAAGCTCGGCATTCATCTCGGCGAGCTGTGGCATCTGACGCCGCTCGCCGACTGGCTGCGCGCGCATCGGCGCAACCGCTTCCTGCTGACCGCGCCGCCGCTGCACCTGCGCGGGCTCGTCGGGTCGCCGGTCAATCCGGTCGCCACCGTATGAACGCCGGCGCCGCGCGCACCCGCGCCGGCGCCCTGTCCGCCGCTTCGCGCAGACCGCGCGGGCGGATCAACGAGGAATCGCCATGTCCCATTCCCATGCGGCGTCGATCGCCGCGCGCATCGACCGCCTGCCCGCGACGGCCAGCATCTGGACGCTCGTGATGTTCCTGAGCGTCGGCGGTTTTTTCGAGATCTACGACCTGTTCCAGATGACCTACCTGCCGCCCGGGCTGATCCGCGACGGCATCTTTCACGCGGGCTCGCACGGCGTGCTCGGCATGTCGGACCAGGGCGCACTCGGTGCGGCGACGTTCGCCGGGCTGTTTGTCGGCGAGATGTTCGTGTCGCGCCTCGCGGACCGCATCGGACGGCGCGCGCTGTTCACCGGTGCGCTGCTGCTCTACACGGCGGCAAGCCTTGCGATGTGCGTGCAGACGCATGCGCTCGGCATTCTGGTGTGCCGCTTCGTCGCGGGCTGCGGCATCGGTGCTGAGCTGATCACGATCGGCGCGTTCCTGACCGAGCTGGTGCCGAAAGCAGTGCGCGGGCGTGCGTTCGCGCTGTGCTTCGCGATCGGCTATCTCGCGATGCCGGTGCTCGCGCTGGTGTCGTGGTTATGGGTGCCGCGCGATCCACTCGGGATGTCCGGGTGGCGCTGGGTCGTGCTGCTCGGCGGCAGCGGCGCGGTCGTCGTCTGGTGGCTGCAGTCGCGGCTGCCGGAGTCGCCGCGCTGGCTTGCCAGCACCGGCCGCGAGGCCGACGCCGAAGCCGTGCTCCAGCGGCTCGAGCAGGCGGTCGAGCGGGAATCCGGCCGGCCGCTGCCCGCGGTCCGGATGCCGGCCGTCGCAACGCCGGCCGCGCGGCGCGCGCCGTCGATGTGGGATGCGCGGCATCGCGGCCGCACGGCGATGCTGATCGTATTCAACGCATTCCTGAGCATCGGCTTCTTCGGCTTCAGCCAGTGGCTGCCGACGCTGCTGGCCGCGCAGGGCGCGAGCGTCACGAAGAGCCTCTGGTATGCGTTCGTGATCGCGTTCGCGTATCCGGTGTCGCCGTTCGTTGCCGGCGTGCTCGCCGACCGCATCGAGCGCAAGTGGCTGATCGTCGCGTCGGCGTTCGGCGTCGCGCTGTTCGGCACCGCGTTCGCGATGTCGGCGCAGGCGCCGTTCGTGATCGCGTTCGGCCTGCTCGTCACGCTGTCCAACACGGTGCTCGCGAGCAACGGCACCGCGTACCAGTCGGAAGTGTTTCCGACCGAGATCCGCGGGCGCGCACTCGGCTTCGTGCATTCGATCGGCCGCCTGACCGGAATCGCGAGCAGCTTCATCGTCGCGCTGCTGCTCGAGCGCGCCGGGGTGTCCGCAGTGTTCGTGCTGATCGGCGGCAGCATGCTGATCGTGATGGTGTCGATCGGTGTGTTCGGGCCGTACACCAACAACCGGGCGCTGGATGAGATCACCGGCCGCAGCGACGATGGCGCCGAGAACGCGGCGGCGGTGCGCGGGCTCGCCGCATTGCCGACTCGGCGTGTCGATGGGCGGCATAAAGGAGCCGGGGATGGGGCGGTGTAATGGCACCGGCAGCAACGGGGCAAGGCGCGGATTCGAACGGTTTCAAGACGGCAGACACCGTCGGCGTAGTCGATCGAGCGTCGCCGCGTCGTGACAGGATTGCCCGGTTCAAAAACGCATCGCAAGGCAATGCCACTTATCCCGGAAGCCGGAATTCGCGTCCGTCACGAATCTCCGGCTCAATCTGGATGCACGTGATTCCATGCTCACCGGCTAAACCTGAAGCGGCAGCGCGCCTGCCGGTATTCGTGCCGTGACACCGAGACGCGCATCACGCAGATTCGCCGGATCTGCCCCGATCGTAGAACATCGCGAACAATTCGGATTGCGATCCGACACCCAGCTTCGCGTAAATGTGCTTCTTGTGCGCACGCACGGTCTCGAACGAAATCGACAGCTTTTCCCCGATCGCGCGTGACGAAAATCCGCTCAATGACAGCATCGCGACTTCGATTTCGCGCGTGGTCAACGCGCCGCGCCCGCTCTTTCCGGTCAGCATCCCGAAGCGCGCCTGCGGGTCGGGCGCTTCGCCTTCGGTCACGCGCGGCGCACCCTTGATCGCGAACGTCTCGAAGCGCAAGCGCTGCTGCATCAACGACAGGACCCAGGGCGTGTACAGCGTGAGCAACGCAATCTCGCGATCGTCGTACTTGCTCGTCTTGCCGAGCGAAAAGCCCAATGTGTGATCGCGATCGATCATGACGTTGAAATGCACTTCGTCGCCGACGATGTTTTTCTTGAAGTACCGCTGGTAGTACTCGGTCATCCGGAAATTGTCCGGCGCGACGTCGGCGAGCGTGTAGAAGCCCGACGCCTGCGTTTCGAACGCGGCGAGATAGAACGGATCGAGTTGATAGAGGGCGGCCAGATAGTCCTGAAACATCAGGTCGATCTTGCCGTCGGGCATCGCCTGCTCGGCAAGCACGAGAGGCGGCGCGGCGCGCGCGAAACGCAGCGCGACCCAGTTGTCGAACTCGAGATGCCGCTCGAGCACACGCGTGAGGCGTGCCCAGAAATGCGGGCCATCGAGGGCGTCGATGGCCGAGCCAATCTCCCGATGAAAAGCGAGATCTCGCCATTCGAAGTCCATCGTGTGCTCCGGTGAGGGTAACCCTGGCGGGGAATTTCAGGTCAAAAATAATAACCCGATAATCGGCCTCACTTCGACAGGCAGGGGTAACACGGCCTGTTTCGCTCGACCGCGCGTCGTATCAGAAGGGCAGGGCAGACGACGCGCCGATGAAAGGCTATTGGAAGGAGACGGTTTCATGCAGGTAGAACTCGCGCAACTCTCGCTGATCGACGGCGACGTCGCGCACAACACGCGCAAGGTGATCGACACGATCGGGCGCGTCGACGTGGCAGGCGGCACGAAACTGATCGTGTTCCCCGAGACGACGTTGTCGGGCTTTCCGACCCGGGACAATGTCGCCGAAGTCGCACAGACGCTCGATGGCCCCGGATTATCCGCGGTACGCGACGCGGCACGACAAAAGGGCGTCGCTGTCGCCGTGGGCCTCGCCGAGCGCGACGGCAACCGGTTTTACAACACCACGGTACTTGTCGACGAGCAGGGCGACATCGTGCTGCGCTATCGCAAGACGCATCTGTGGGCATCGGATGTCGGCGTCTTCACGCCGGGTGACCGCTTCGCGACGTGCATCTGGAACGGCCTGACGGTCGGCCTGCTGATCTGCTACGACATCGAATTTCCCGAAACGGCGCGAGCCGTCGGCGCGCTCGATGCCGATCTGCTGATCGTCACGAACGGCAACATGGACCCGTTCGGCCCGGTGCATCGCCGCGCGATCGCGGCACGCGCGATGGAAAACCAGATGTTCGCGGTGATGGTGAACCGCTGCGGGGCCGGCGACGACAATCTGACGTTCGCGGGCCTTTCCGCGCTCGTCGATCCGTTCGGCGAGACCGCGATCGAACTGGGCAGGGACGAGGCGGTCGTGCGGGCGAACCTCGATCTCACGCGTCTCGAAGCGAGCCGCGAACACTACAGCTACCTGCACGACACGCGCGTGGCGCTTGATCTCGCGCCGCTCGAACAGTCGGACGGACATCGCGCGTTCATGATCGAAGCGCGTTGTCAGCGCGGCGAATAATCCGGTTTCGCAGTCCATTCACGGCATCGCGCGGGCGTCATGCGTCGCCCGGGCGTGCCCGTTCAATCGAAATGTCGGCCGAAGGCACACAGGCATTCGCATCGGCCCCGAAGGTCCAGGAGATAACATGCAAGCGTCGTCATCCCATGAATCGCCGAGCCTGAAGCGCACGCTCGGCCTGCCGTCCGTGCTGCTGTTCGGCCTCGCCTATATGGCGCCGCTGATCGTCTACGGTACCTACGGCGTGCTCGCCAAGGCCAGCGACGACACGGCCGCGCTCGCCTATCTGCTTGCGCTGATTGCCATCGCGTTCACCGCGCTCAGCTACGGCAAGCTCGCGCGGCTCTATCCGACTGCAGGTTCGGCTTATACGTACACGCGCAAGACGTTCAACCCGCACCTCGGCTTCATGATCGGCTGGGCGACGCTGCTCGACTATTTCTTCCTGCCGATGGTGATCTGGTTGATCGGCGCTGCATATCTGAACGCCGCGTTTCCACATGTGCCGACCTGGATCTGGATCGTCGCGTTCATCGTGTTGACGAGCGGCCTGAACATCGTCGGCATCGAACTGGCTGCGCGCTTCAATATCGTGCTGATGATCGTGCAGCTCGCGATCGTCGTGATGTTCGTGGCGCTGTGCTGGCACTATGCGTCGGCCGCGGCCGGGCCGGGCGGCATCGCGATGGCGGAGCCGTTCTTCAAGCCGCACGTGCCGTTCGGCGCGACGATGGCGGGCGCCGCGATCGCTGCGTATTCGTACCTCGGCTTCGACGCGGTGTCGACGCTGACCGAGGAAACGATCGAGCCGAAAAAGAACATGCCGCGTGCGATCTTGCTGATTGCGCTGATCGGTGGAGCGATCTTCGTGATCGCAGCGTACACGATGCAGCTCGCGCACCCGGGCGTCGAATTCAAGGACACGGATTCAGCCGCGTTCGAGGTCGCGAAGATGATCGGCGGCGATGTGTTCGTCACCGTATTCCTCGCGGGTCTGATCCTCGCTCAATTCGCGTCGGGTATCTCCGCGCAAGCGAGCGTCGGCCGGCTCCTCTATGCGATGGGGCGCGACGAAATCCTGCCGAAACGCGTCTTCGGTTTCATTCATCCGCGCTTCAAGACACCGGCGATCAACATCGCGCTGGCGGGCGTGGTCGGCCTGATCGCGCTGAAGCTGGACGTCGCCACGTCGACGTCGTTCATCAACTTCGGCGCGTTCCTTGCCTTTACGGCCGTCAATCTGTGCGTGATTCGCCTGTATCTGTCGGGTAATCACGGCGAGCGCCGGATCGGGGTGTTCGGCGGGCTCGTGTTCCCGGTGATCGGCGCGGTGTCCGATATCTGGCTGCTCGTGAGTCTCGAGAAGGCGGCACTGATCCTCGGCATCGCGTGGTTCGTGCTCGGGCTGGGATATCTGTGCTGGATTACGCGGCTGTTTCGTCAGGCACCGCCGGAAGTGGCGATTTGATCGAGGTGAGGCGGGCTGCAGTGAGGTTGCTATGCGCGGATGCTTCGCGTCCCTTCCAGCGTCGGCGATCCTACAGTGCTTGCTTCAGGTGACCATTGCGAGGCAATAATAGTGCAGGTTCGCGTTCTGAGGAGATCGAATGCCGAAATCGTTCCCGCGCTTCACCCTCAAAGTGGCGCTTCAGCACATCGATCCGCCCATCTGGCGTCAGATCGAAGTCGAAGGAACTGAATCGCTGCGCAAGCTGCATCACATTCTGCAAGCAGCTTTCGGATGGGAAGACACGCATCTCCACGACTTCCTGATCGATGGCATGACCTACGCCATGTTCGAGATCGATGACGTGGTGGACTTTGCTGACACGGGCACGACTGCAGATGACCGAAAGGTTCGTCTGCAGGCGGTCCTGAAGCCAGGTTCGCGCTTCGTTTACCGATACGACTTCGGGGACGGCTGGAATCACAGCGTCGTCGTCGAGAAGATGGAAACGATCGAGGGCCAACCTTGGGGAGAAGCCCAAGTCATTGGCGGCGCCCGTGCTTGTCCGCCGGAGGACGTTGGCGGTCCATCCGGCTATGAGGCGTTCCTGAATACGCTATCCAACGATCCGGACAGTGAAAAGGCAGAGCGTTACCGAAACTGGATCGGGTCCGGCTTCGACGCGGAATTGTTCGATTTGCGCGCTGCCAATGCAGCGCTTTTGCGCATGGCTTCCAACCGTTGGGGCAATCGGTAACTCAAACTGCGTCAAGACTCTGGACGGCATGAAGACGAGCTGCTGGACTTCATGACTCGAACGAGACCGCAGTATGCCGATAGAACCTTAGTGTTGCGCTGAAGCGGCTGATCTTCGGCGCGGGACGCTACACCGCCAAATGCACCAGTCATATCGATAATTCACGTTATGTCAACTACGAGGGCTGACCAAACCGATGCCCCGAATCGGCAAAAACTGACGCCCGACAAAATGCTCGCTTGGCTCGGCGTGCACGCGTCGCATTACCTTTCGAGCCAGCGCAACCTCGTGCACTACGTGCGTGGCAGGAACGTCGTCGACGCGATTCGCGCGCGAAGCACGACGGCCCATTCGCCGCCGCCCTCGCGCGGTGATTGAACGACTGGCTCGACGAAGAAGTCGTGAGCTTCGATCCATACGCCATTCCGCCGGCCCAGCCGGCTGCATAGACCACGGTGGACCGGCGCGACATTCGCGGTCGGCCCCGGTGACGCTACGCATGCGCCGCAGTGCGGGCGCGCGGGCGGGCGCGCGTTCGTGTCGGAGCTGGCTCCGGCGTCGCTTCGGCCGCCGACTGTGCCGGCGCAACGGTCAGATGCAATCCCAACGCGCCGACAACCTTCATGATCGTTGCAAACTCCGCGTTCCCACCTTCCGACAGCGCACGATAGAGTGCTTCGCGCTTTACGCCGGACTCGCGCGCCAGCGCGGTCATGCCGCGCGCTTTCGCGACGTTCCCGAGCGCGGCCTGGATCAGGCGCGGATCGCCATCTTCGAACGCTTGCGCCAGGTAGTGACGAATCGTTTCCTCGTCCTTCAGGTACTTCGAGCCGTCGAATTCGGCCAGTTCGCTGATTTTCATCTTCAATCCTCCAGTTCACCGGCGATTTGCTTCGCCGTCTTGATGTCCTTTTTTTGCGTCGACTTGTCCCCGCCACACAACACCACGACGATGATTTTTCCGCGCCGCACGAAGTAGGCCCGGTATCCCGGCCCGACGTCGATCTTCATTTCGTTGACACCGTCACCGACTGCGCGCCACTGGCCAAGGTTGCCGAGCTTCGCCCGCTCGATGCGCAGACTGATTGCCGCGCTGCCGACCGGATCGCGAAGCCCATCGAGCCAGCTATCAAATTGGGGGGTGGTCAGGACTTTGAACATGAATGGATTGTAACCCATAGGGGACACCATAGCTACGGCCTCGTCGCCCAACTGGATCGGCCGGCCCCCGCGTCGGCACCCACCAACCGTCAACTACTCTCCGCAGCGGTGAAGTCGCCGGGCGGCAATGGTCGGTTCGCCACGTCCTTTGCTTCGGCGCGCGTCAGGCCGAGCGTCTGCAATACCATCGCCGCAGCCCGCTCGGGGAGCCGGCCTTCGTCTCCCGCCGGCTTCCTCGCTTCGCCCTCAGCCGTGTCGGCCGCGTAGCACTCCGCCGCGATCGCCGCCAGGATCGTCCCCGTCATCGCGAGCACGCTCATGAACGGATCGCCGACGACGAAGCGGCGTGCCGCGATTCCGCGCTCGCTGTCCCGCCGCAAGTGCCGGCCCAGCCCGTGGTCGAGCGCACGCGCGGAAAAGCCCTCCCGCATCAGGAACCGCCCCCAGAGCCGCTCGCGGCGCGCGCGCATCAGCGTGTGACGCACGCAAACCGACACGACCTCGGCCGGATCCGACAAACCGCTCGCGAGACGCTCGAGCCCGTCCGCGAAATCGTCGAACACCCACTCGGTCAGCGCGGCGAAGATGCCGTCCTTCGATTCGAAGTGGTAGTAAAACGAGCCGAACCCCACATCCGCCGCCTCGGTGATCTCGCTGATCGCGACGTTGTCCCTGCCCTTTTCCGCCATCAGGCCGAACGCCGCCCGCAGCAAGCGCATACGTGTCGCCTCCTTGCGCCGGGCGCCGCGCGGTTGACGCTGTCCCGCTTCGGCCACTGACGCATTCGGGCGACGCGGCCGGACCGGTTTGTCGTCCACGAGCGCACCTTCCCTTTCCATAAGAATTTTCTGCATGGTGCAATTCTAGATTACTTACTCATACTTGACAACATTATCAGTTATGAGTCTAATCTCGAAAACAGCAGAACCGGTTCCTGTCCAGACACTGTTCCGGACCCACGCCAGC
This sequence comes from Burkholderia sp. BCC1988, assembly GCF_905339895.1. Classification (NCBI taxonomy): domain Bacteria; kingdom Pseudomonadati; phylum Pseudomonadota; class Betaproteobacteria; order Burkholderiales; family Burkholderiaceae; genus Burkholderia; species Burkholderia sp. BCC1988. The sequence continues at coordinate 378,359 of NZ_CAJPHA010000001.1, read as the reverse complement.
GAGCGTCGGTGACGCGCAGGCGGCCCCCTCGGCACACTCGGCGGCCATCGTCGTGCGCAAGCCGTGTCATGTCGGCAATCGGAACGATCTGCACCTCGAACATCGGAGTACTGATTGATCGTCATGCGCACCGTCGGCGGAGACGCCCTCGCGCGCCTGCATAAACCGGGGTGACCCGCCGTGGTCGCCGAACCATTTTCAGTTTGACCCTCACTTGTCTTGGAAACATCGTGAAATCACCCGGACTTGACGCGCGGACTTCAACGCGCCCGTTTCTGACACGCATCGCGCCACCGCTTCGGCGCGCCCCGATCGCATTTGCCTGCTGTGCGATTCTTCTCGCGGCTTGCCACTCGCACGAGGCCCCGGCGCCCGAACTGCAACCGGTGGTCGCGCTGCCGGTTCATGCGGACAATGGCGCCGTGCAGCGCGTGCTGCCCGCGCAGGTTCAGGCGCGATATTCGACGCCGCTGTCGTTCCGGGTCGGCGGCAAGATCGTCGAGCGGCGCGTGCGAATCGGCGACACCGTCAAGGCCGGCCAGACCCTCGCGATGCTCGATCCGGCCGATCTGCACAACACGTTGCTGAACGCGCGCGCGCAGCTCGATGCCGCCGAGCATCGCGTCGCCTATGCGAAGCAGCAACTGGATCGCGACCGCGCCCAGGCTCAGGCCAACCTGATCGCGCCCGCGCAGCTCGAGACAACGCAGGACGCGTATGCATCGGCGGTCGCGCAACGCGATTCCGCGCTCGCGCAAATGGCGCTCGCGGGCGATCACCTGCGCTACGCGACGCTGGTCGCGGATCACGACGGCGTCATCACGTCGGAGGATGCCGATACCGGGCAGAACGTCGAGCCCGGCCAGGCGGTGTTTCATCTGGACTGGAGCGGCGACCTCGACATCGTCTGCGACGTCGCGGAGCGCGATCTGCGCGATCTCGCGGTCGGCCGCACCGCGCACGTCAGCCTGACGGCACTGCCGGGCAAGGTGCTCGACGCACGCGTGCGCGAAGTCGCGGCGGCCGCTGATCCGCAAAGCCGCACCTGGCGCGTGAAGCTGACGCTGGTCGCGCCGGGGCCGGACGTCCGCTCCGGGATGACCGCCAGCATCTCGTTCGACGGCGCCGCCGACACCGCCGCGGACCACGCGATCACGCTGCCGGCCACCGCACTCTTCCATCGCGGCGAAGCGCCGGCGGTCTGGGTCATTCGCAAAGGCAGCGACACGCTGGAACTGCGCCCGGTGACGGTCGGACGCTACGACGAGCGTACGGTCACGGTCACGTCCGGCCTCGCGGAAAACGAGCGCGTCGTGATGCAAGGCGTCCATACGGTGAGTACCGGCCAGCACGTGCGCGTCGTGCCGCCGCTGCATGCGGAGGACTTCGCATCATGAACGCTCCAGAACACCGGTCCTCGACGGACGGTGCGCTCGGCGCACAAAGCGGTGCCGCGTCGCGCGACGACGGCGGTTTCAATCTGTCGGCATGGGCGCTGAAGCATCAGCAACTGGTGATCTTCCTGATCGGCCTCGCGACGATCTTCGGCATGATCGGCTATACGCGCCTCGCGCAATCGGAGGATCCGCCGTTCACGTTCCGCACCATGGTGATCCAGACCTATTGGCCGGGCGCCACGGCGCGCGAAGTGCAGGAACAGGTCACGGACCGGATCGGCCGCCAGCTCCAGGCCGCGCCTTACGTCGACAACATCAAGAGCTATTCGCGCCCCGGCGAGTCGATGATCTTCTTTGCGATGAAGGATTCGGCGCCGGTCGACCAGGTGCCGGAAACCTGGTATCAGGTGCGCAAGAAGGTCGGCGACATCCGGGCGACGCTGCCGAAGGGCACTGTCGGCCCGTTCTTCAACGACGAATTCGGCGACGTCTATACCAACATCTATGCGCTCGAAGGCGACGGCTACTCGCCCGCGCAACTGCACGATTACGCGGACAAGCTGCGCACCGTGCTGTTGCGCGTGCCGGGTGTCGCGAAGGTCGACTACTTCGGCGATCCCGCCCAGCACGTATTCGTCGAGATCTCGAACGCGCAACTGACGCGGCTCGCGATCACGCCGCAGCAGCTCGCGCAGGCCATCGACGCGCAAAACGCCGTCGCACCGGTCGGCACGATCACGACATCGGACGATCGCGTGTTCGTGCGGCCGAGCGGCGCGTTCAAGGACACGCAGGCGCTCGCCGACATGCTGATCACGGTGAACGGCCGGACGTTCCGGCTCGGCGACGTCGCGAAGGTCACGCGCGGCTACGACGATCCGCCCGTCACGCAGATGCGTACGAACGGTCACGCGGTGCTCGGCATCGGCGTCACGATGCAAAAAGGCGGAGACGTGATCGACCTCGGCAAGGCGCTCGACGCGAAGGCAGCCGAGCTCCGGGCTGGTTTGCCGGCCGGACTGAAGCTGGCCGCGGTGTCGAGCATGCCGCATGCCGTCAAGCACTCGGTGGACGATTTCGTCGAAGCGGTCGGCGAAGCCGTCGCGATCGTGCTCGTCGTCAGCCTCGTGTCGCTGGGCCTGCGCACCGGCATGGTCGTCGTCATCACGATTCCGATCGTGCTCGCCGTGACGGCACTGTGCATGCACGTGTTCGGCATCGGCCTCGACAAGGTGTCGCTCGGCACGCTGGTGCTCGCGCTGGGGCTGCTGGTGGACGATGCGATCATCGCCGTCGAAATGATGGCGGTGAAGCTCGAGCAGGGTTGGAGCCGCGCGCGCGCGGCGGCCTTCGCCTACACGAGCACGGCGTTCCCGATGCTGACCGGCACGCTCGTCACGGTATCCGGCTTCCTGCCGATCGCGCTCGCGAAATCGAGCACCGGCGAATACACGCGGTCGATCTTCGAGGTGTCCGCGATCTCGCTGATCGTGTCGTGGTTCGCGGCCGTCGTGCTGGTACCGCTGCTCGGCTACCACATGCTTCCCGAGCAGCAGCATCACGACGCTCATGCACATGGGCAGGACGTTTATGAAACGGGCTTTTACCGGCGGCTGTCCGGATGGATCTCGGCGTGCATCGAGCGCCGCTGGGTGGTGCTGGGCGTAACGGCCGTGCTGTTCGCGATCGCGATGGCGGCATTCACGCGCGTGCCACAGCAATTTTTCCCGAACTCTGAGCGCCCCGAACTGCTGGTCGACCTGCGCCTGCCGGAAGGCGCTTCGTTCGACGCGACACTGCGTGAGGCCACGCGGCTCGAGAAGGTGCTCGACGGTCGGCCTGAAATCGATCACGTCGTCGATTTCGTCGGCACCGGTGCGCCGCGCTTCTACCTGCCGCTCGACCAGCAGCTCCAGCAGCCGAACTTCGCGCAGTTCGTGATCACGGCCAAGGACGTCGAATCGCGCGACCGCTTGTCGCATTGGCTCGAGTCGACGCTGGCAAGCCGCTTCCCGACCGTGCGCACGCGCGTCGCGCGCCTCGAGAACGGGCCGCCCGTCGGCTTTCCGATCAAGTTCCGCGTGAGCGGCGACGACATCGCGACCGTTCGCGGCATTGCCGAAAAAGTGGCGGACAAGATGCGCGCCGATGCCCGCACGCGCAACGTGCAGTTCGACTGGGACGAGCCGGCGGAGCGATCGGTGTCGTTCGAAATCGATCAACTGAAGGCACGCCAGCTCGGCGTGACGTCGGAAGACGTGTCGAGTTTCCTCGCGATGACGCTGTCCGGCTATACGGTCACGCAGTATCGCGAACGCGACAAGCTGATCGACGTCGACCTGCGCGCGCCGAAGCGCGAACGGATCGACCCGTCGCAGCTCGCCGGCCTGGCGATCCCGACGCCGCACGGCCCGGTGCCGCTCGGCACGATCGGCCACGTGCGCGACACGCTCGAATACGGCGTGATCTGGGAACGCGACCGCCAGCCGACCGTCACGGTGCAAGCCGACGTTCGTGGCGAAGCGCCGAGCATCGGCGTGACGCGCGCCATCGACGGCACCCTGGCGACGCTGCGCGCCACGCTGCCGACCGGTTACCGGATCGAGGTCGGCGGTGCAGCCGAGGAGAGCATGAAGGGCCAGACGTCGATCAACGCGCAGATGCCGCTCATGATCATCGCGGTGCTGACGCTGCTGATGATCCAGCTCAAGCGCTTCTCGCGCACCTTCATCGTCGTGCTGACGGCCCCGCTCGGCCTGATCGGCGTGGTCGCGGCGCTGCTGCTGTTCGGCAAGCCGTTCGGCTTCGTCGCGCTGCTCGGCGTGATCGCGATGTTCGGGATCATCATGCGCAACTCGGTGATCCTGGTCGACCAGATCGACCAGGACATCGCGGCCGGGCAGCCACGCTTCACCGCGATCGTGGGCGCGACCGTGCGCCGCTTCCGGCCGATCATGCTGACCGCCGCGGCCGCCGTGCTCGCGCTGATTCCGCTGTTGCGTTCCGGCTTCTTCGGCCCGATGGCCACCGCGCTGATGGGCGGCATCACGATCGCGACGGTGCTGACCATCTTCTTCCTGCCGGCCCTCTACGCGACCTGCTTCAAGGTGCGCAGCGACGAACGCGAGTCGCGCGCGATGGACGTCGCGTCCTCGGAGACATGCTGATGAAATTTCCCCTTACCACATCGGTGCTCGCCGCGAGCGCGGCGCTCTGCCTGAGCGGCTGTGCAATGGCCCCGAGCAGCACGCCGCCCGCGATGCCGTCGCCGGCGCGCTACGGCGCGACGCCTCAGGCGCCGCGCACCGCCGAAGCGGCAGGCGTCGCGCAGCAATTCGACGTCGGCGCCGCGCCCGTCCCGCAATGGTGGCGCCTGTATCGGTCCAGCGCGCTCGACGCGCTGGTCGACGAAGGCCTGCGCGCGAACCCGACGCTGGCCGCGGCGGAAAAGACGCTCGCCGCCGCGCAGGAGGAGCTGCGCGCGCAGATCGGCGCGTCGACGCTGCCGTCGATCGACGCGAACGCGCAGGTGGCCCGCACGCGCACACCGGACATCTCCGGCGCGGGCGCGCAAAGCCTGCGCTACAACGTCTTCGTCGGACAACTGCAGGCGCATTACACCTTCGACCTGTTCGGTGCCACGCGATATGCGAACGAGGCGAGCGCCGCGCGCGTCGACGTGCGCGGTTGCGAGCTCGAAGCGGCAAGGCGTGCGCTGGCGGCCAACATCGTCGGCACCGCCATCCGCGCCGCGACGCTCGACCGCCAGATCCTGCTGACGGAGCGCCTGGTCGCCGTTGCCGAGGCATCCGAACTCGAAGACCAGCAGCGTTACGCGCTCGGCGCGGTGTCCCACGTGCAGGCGCTGGCGTCGACGCAGAGCGCGGCGTCGCTCGCCGCGACGCTGCCGCCGCTGCGCCAGCAGCGTGCGAGCGCGGTTCACGCGCTCGCGATCCTGCTGGGCCGCACGCCCGACGCGCCACCGCCGGTCCCCTCCTTCACCGGACTGTCGCTGCCGGAACACGTGCCCGTGGTCGTGCCGTCCGACCTGCTGAAGGCACGGCCGGACATCCGCGCGGCCGCGGCAACCGTGAAAGCGGCATCGGCGGACGTCGGCGAGGCGACCGCCCAGTTGTTCCCGAGCCTGTCGCTCACCGCGACGATGGGGCGCGGCGGCTTCAGCTGGCCAGCGCTGTTGTCGGGCGCGGGCGGCCTGTGGGCCGTCGGCGCCGGGCTGTCGCAGCCGATCTTCCACGGCGGTGCGCTGCTGGCTCACCGGCGGGCGTCGCGCGATGCGTACGACGCCGCGGTGCTGCAGTACAAGGCGGCGGTGCTGTCCGCATTCGGCGATGTCGCCGATTCGCTCGCCGCGCTGGACAACGACGCGCAAGGACTGGCCGCGAACGAACTCGCGGCGCGCGCGGCAGGCGAGGCTTTCCACGAAACGGCGCAACGCCGCACATTGGGTGCGGTTCCGATGTCCGCGCAACGGTCGAGCGAACAGCTCTATCTGAACGCGGAACTCGATGCGGTGCGTGCCGCGAGCCGCCGGATGACCGATACGGCGGCGCTGCTGCAGGCAATGGGCGAACTGCCGCCCGCCACCGGCACGACGGTCGCGGCCCGGCAATAGCCGCTGCTTGCGTCGATGGACCGGCTGCGCGCCTTCGGGCCGCACCGGTCCGCAATCTCGAAGCCCGATGCCCGGCGCACCGTGCATCGCGCGGCGCCGCGCCTTCATTACCCGCATGGTTGATTCCCGATGAAATCCGACAACCTGGTCGCCTGCCACGAATGCGACCTGCTGATTCAGCGTCCGCCGCGCCTGCGCGCGCTGACGGCGAACTGCCCAAGATGCCACGCTCGCGTGAGCGGTGCGGCGCACGGCCGCCGCTCGCTCGACCGGCTGTGCGCATTGACGGTCGCCGCGCTGGTGACGTGTTGCGTTGCGCAGGCCTTTCCGATCGTCGCGCTCGATGCGGCCGGCATCGCGTCGCATGCGACGCTCGGTGACGCGGTTCGCGCGCTATGGTCGAACGGTCAGCCGCTGGTGGCCGCGCTCGTGTTCTGCACGACGATGCTGTTTCCGATACTGGAGCTGGCCGCATGGATGTACCTGCTCGTGCCGTTGCGCGCGGGCCGCGTACCGCGCCACTTCGCGCAAGTGCTGCGCGGCATTCACCGATTGCGGCCGTGGAGCATGGTCGAGGTGCTGATGCTCGGCGTGCTCATCACGATCGTCAAACTGACGAGCCTCGCACACGTGCTTGCCGGGCCCGCGCTATTCGCGTTCGCCGGGCTTACCGTGATGCTCTGCGTGCTGTCGACGATCGAACCGGCCCGACTGTGGGAAGCGCACGACGAACTCGTCGCACTGCGGCCAGGCGATGCCGAGCGTGCGAAACCGCCCCGCCCCGACACGACGCGACATGCTGCGCCCCGGGCCGCGGAAAGCAGCGGATCGGCGGGCATGACGGCCCGCGCCGCGGGATGGATCGCCTGTCACCTCTGCGCGCGCGTGCAGCCGGCACACACATGCGGCGAGCGCTGCACGCGCTGCGGATCGCCGCTGCACGCGCGCCGTCCGCACAGCATCGCGCGCACGGGCGCGCTCGTCGCTGCCGCTGCGTTGCTCTATATCCCGGCGAACCTGTTGCCCGTCATGCACGCGACCTCGCTCGGCCGGGCCGAGGACGACACGATCCTCGGCGGTGTCGCGTACTTCTGGACGTCCGGCGACTGGGCGCTCGCCGTCATCGTGTTCATCGCGAGTGTGCTCGTGCCGATGCTCAAACTTGCGGCCCTCGCATTCCAGGCGATCGCCGCCCATCGCGGCGTGCAATGGCGGCCGCTCGAACGAGCCCGGCTGCATCGGCTGGTCGAGCGCGTGGGCCGCTGGTCGATGCTCGACGTATTCGTCGTGGCGCTCACGATCGCGCTCGTGCATTTCGGCTCGTTCGCCGACATCACGCCCGGCCCCGGCGCGCTCGCGTTCGGCGCCGTGGTCGTGCTGACCATGTGCGCGTCGATGCAGTTCGATCCGCGGCTCATCTGGGACGGCGCGCCCCGCCGCGCCGCCCATCACCAACCTTGAACCGGCGCAAGCGCCCGATTTATTTCGAATCCCAAAACGATGTCTTCTTTCGATTTTTCGCCACCCGAGATCCGGCTGCGCAGCCGCTGGATCCCGTCTCTCGTCTGGATCGTGCCGCTCGTTTGCGCGCTGATCGGGCTGTCGCTCGTGATCCGGACCGTCACCGCCAACGGTCCGACGATCACGGTCACGTTCGCCAACGCCGAGGGCCTCGAAGCCGGCAAGACCAAGGTCCGCTACAAGGACGTCGATATCGGCTCCGTCCAGACCATCACGCTCACCCCTGATTTCAAGCGCGTGGTCGTCGGCATTCAGCTGACGCACGACGCCGCGCGCTTCGCGAACCGCGACACGCGCTTCTGGGTCGTTCGACCGCGCGTCGGTGCCACCGGCATTTCCGGCCTCGGCACGCTGCTCTCCGGCGCATTCATCGGCGCGGATCTCGGCCGCTCGTCGCAGAAGCAGACCGATTTCACCGGTCTCGAGACGCCGCCCGCCGTCACCGCGGACCAGCAGGGCCGACGCTTTCTGCTGCACGGCGACTCGCTGGGCTCGGTCGACATCGGCTCGCCGGTGTTCTACCGGCATGTGCAGGTCGGTCAGGTCGTGGGATTCTCGCTCGACAAGGACGGTACCGGCGTCGACGTTCAGGCGTTCGTGAAAGCGCCCTACGACAAGTACGTCAGCGTCAATACGCGCTGGTGGCACGCGAGCGGCGTGGATCTTCGGCTCGATTCGAGCGGCCTGAAACTCAACACGCAGTCGCTGGCGACCGTGATCGTCGGCGGTCTCGCGTTTCAGTCGCCGCCCGGACAAGCGGACGCGCCGCAGGCAGCCGACAACACGCCGTTCCGGCTCGCCCCCGACGAAGCCGACGCGATGCGCGACCCCGACGGCACACCGCTGATGGTCGTCATGCGCTTCGACCAGTCGCTGCGCGGGCTGTCGGTCGGCGCGCCGGTCGATCTGCGGGGCATCGTGCTCGGTCAGGTCACGAACATCGGGATCGAGTACAACGAACACACGCGCAACTTCAGCATGAAGGTCGCGATGGCGCTGTATCCGTCGCGACTGAGCCGACACAGCGATACGGCGCTGCCCGCGCCCGATACGGCCGGCGGCCACGAACTGCTCCAGCACCTGGTGCTCCAGGGGCTGCGCGGGCAGTTGCGTACCGGCAGCCTGCTGACCGGTCAGCTCTATGTGGCGCTCGACATGTTCCCGAAGGCGCCGCACGCGAGCGTCGACGCGCGCCGCACGCCGGTGGAACTGCCGACCGTGCCCAACACGCTTGACGAACTGCAGGTGCAGATCGCCGACATTGCGCGCAAGCTCGATCAGGTGCCGTTCGACCGGATCGGCAACAATCTGAACGGCGCGCTCGCGCATGCGAACCAGTTGTTCGGTCACCTCGATGAGCAGGTCGTGCCGCAGGCGCGCGACACGCTGGCCGCCGCGCAACGCACGTTCAGCGCGGCAGAGTCGACGTTGGGGCAGAATTCGCCGATGCAGTCGGACGTTCATGAGGCGATGCAGTCGCTCACGCAAACGCTGCAGTCGTTGAATGCGCTTGCGGACTATCTGGAACGTCATCCCGAATCGCTGCTGTTCGGCAAGAAGGGAGACCGCCAATGAAAGCGCGTTCGTTTGGTCGTCTCCGTATGCCGGCGCGCATCGCGACGTGCGTCGCACTCGCGGTGCTGAGCGCGTGCGCGTCGCCGCCGGTGCATTTCCATACCCTCGCGGTGGCGGACGATGCGGGTGCCGAGGCCACTGCCACGCATCCCGCCTGGCTGATCGACATCCAGGCCGTGCACGTCGCGGCGCCTGCGGACGGCAACCGGCTCGTCGTGCAACGCAGCCCCGATCGGGCCGACATCCTGGAGCAGGAGCGCTGGGCCGCGCCGCTCGGCGACGAGATGCGCGGCGGACTGTCGACGCGCGTCGCGTCCCGGCTCGGCACGATCGATGTTCATCGCGTCGCCCACCCGGACGGCGCGCCCGTCTACCGGGTCGCGGTGGACGTCCAGCGAATCGAATCCTGGCCGGCATCGCACGTGCTGCTCGATGCGACGTGGAGTGTGAGTTCCGGGTCCGGACAGCCGGCACTGACGTGCCGCAGCATCGTTCGGTCCGGTGCGTCGACGGGCTACGAAGCACTCGTCGACGCGCAGCGTCGCGCGCTCGATGCGCTCGCGCTCGGGATCGCCGCGGGCATTCGCGCGGCGGCCGCGCATGCCGCGCCGCCGGCCGATTGCCGCGCGGGCGCACTCGGGCGCCCGATCGCACGCCCCGCTGTCGATCGCGGCGCGCCGGACGCGCTCGACGATTGAATCGGCGCCGTGACGACGCGACATTTCCCGCGGCGCGATATCGCGCCGCTTCAGCCCTTTCCACTGCACGGACAGCCCAGGATGAAACCCGCCCGCCTCACCCGTATGCAGCGCCGGCTCGACACCCGCGAACGGCTCATCGCCGCCGCTCGCGAATGCTTCATCGCGAACGGCTTCGCCGATACGACCGTCGAGCACATCGTCGAACGCGCTGGCTATACGCGCGGCGCGTTTTATGCGAACTTCGGGCACAAGCGCGAGCTGTTGATCGAGATCCTGCGTCGCGACCGCCCGAAGTTACTGGCGAAAATGCGGCCGGCAGCGCATGAGCACCGAGGCTCCCACACCGCCGGCTCCGCAGACATCGCCGCCGGCTGGGAATGTTTCCCGCTGTGGGTCGAGGTTCACCTGTACGCGCTACGCGATGCCGGGATCCGGCAGATCGTCGACCGGCTGCACGCCGAGCCGGCGCCGCCGGCTGCGGCGAGCGATACGGCAGACGCATCGGAGCGCATGCCATCGTCGGCCGAATGCGCGGCAGTGCTCGGCGTTGCGCTGATGCGTGCCGGTGCGTAGTACGCACGGCACGAAGAGCTGACCCAGGACACCGCGATGCGTGCGCGGGCTGAACGGTGCACGCCAGGCCCGGCGCCCGAGTTAGCGGCCGGGTACCGCACGAGCGCTCGGGGTGGCTTGGCCGCCGCCTGCGTCACCCCATTACGTCACTGCGCCGTCTCGGCCGCATCCACAACGGGCAGCGGCCGGCTTGCGATCTTCTCGGCTTCCGCACGCTTGAGCCCCAGCGTATGCAGCAGCGTCGCCGCCGTGCGTTCCGGAAAATGCTCTCCGTTGAATCCGAGTTCCTTCAGGACACCGGCAGCCGGTGCGCCCGGAGCGACGAAGTTGAGTTCGGCGGCAATCGCGGTCAGCACCGTACCGCCAACCGAAAGGAAGCCGACGAACGGGTCGGCGACCACGAAGCGTTTCTCGGCGATACCGCGCTCCATGTCCCGCAGCAGGCGTTGACCCAGGCCGAGCGTCAGGACGCGCGCCGAAAAGCCCTCGCGTATCAGGAAGTGTCCCCACACCGGCTCGCGCCGCGCGCGCATCAGCGTATGTCGCACCGAGACGGAAATGATCTCCGCCGGGTCGGACAAGCCGCTGGCCAGGCGATCGAGCGAATCCGCGAACTCCTCGAATACCGATTCCACGAGGGTCGCGTAGATCGCCTCCTTCGATTCGAAGTGGTTGTAGAACGAGCCGAAGCCGACGTCGGCGGCCTCGGTGATTTCGTTGATGGCAACGCCTTCCATGCCCTTCTCGGCCATCAGTCTGAGCGCGGCATCCAGCAGGCGGGCACGGGTCTCCCGCTTGCGGCGCGCGCCACGCGGCTCGCGCTCTTCGGCGACCGCGGGACTGGATGCTTCCGGAGCGGAGCGCTTTGGTGTGCGGCGGCTCGGTGTATTCGTCATGACGTTTTCGATCCTTGTTCGTGCCCAAGTATAGATTCAAACGTCTACATTGACAAAGTCATCATCTATGATTTTAATGTCATCAAGGACGGCAGAACACGGCCTCGAGAACCGATCGAACGACGAATGGAGATACGGTGGAGACACACATGCACACGGGCGCCAGCGCGTCCATTCACAACAGCTCGCACGCGTCGCCGAAGTGCGGGCTGCCTTCGATGCTCGGCGTATTGATCGCAGGATTCACGCCGGTCGGCGCCGCATCGGGCCATTTTTCGGCCAGTCACGGCGCCGGCGGCGAGGCGCGCCGCTCCCATGCGAAATCGACGAGCGACCTCGCGACATTCGTGGTCCGGCCAGTGATGTCCTGCGACGGTGAGATTGCATGCCCGCCGTTGCGCGGCAAGCCCCTCGATGCGACGGCGCCCGCCTTCGCAATTGTCATTCGACCTGCCTGATTGTCATCCGCCATGAAACTGACCACCCCACAACCGGCTCGCCACCCGCACCCCACGACGAAGGCATCGGCGCTCGCCTATCTGATCTTCGATCGCCCCGATCTCGACGAGGCAGAGCACTTTCTCAACGACTTCGGACTCCGAACGGTGCTGCGGGATGACACGCAATTGCTGCTGCGCGGAACCGGTACCGCACACTTCTGTTATGTCGTTCGCCACGCGCCGAAGGCCCGCTTCGTAGGCTTCGGATTGCAGGTCGACAGTCGTGCCGATCTGGAGGCGCTCGCCAAAATCCCTGGCGCGTCGGAGATCGAGGCATCGGATTGGCCAGGCGGCGGCCTCCGGGTGCGGCTCGCCGATCCGTCGGGCTTTCGAGTCGACGCGATTGCCGGCCAGACCCGGGCCGACACGTTGCCGCATCGTGCCGCGCTTTCATTCAACTCGGTCGACACGCCGTTGCGGATCAACGAAACGCAGCGGCCGCCGGCGAGCGCGCCTGAAGTCATTCGGCTCGGACACGTCGTGCTCGAACTCGCCGACTACCAGGAAACCTGCGCGTGGTACACGCGACATTTCGGGTTCATCCCCAGCGATGTCCAGGTGCTGCCGGACGGCTCACCCGCGGTTGCCTTCATGCGGCTCGATCTCGGCGACCGGCCGGCCGACCACCATACGCTCGCGCTCGCCCAGGGGTTCGTGCCGACTTATAGCCACAGCGCGTACGAACTGGTCGACGCCGATGCCGTCGGCATGGGCCAGCGCATGCTGCACGACAACGGGTGGGCGCACGCGTGGGGCATCGGCCGACACATTCTCGGCAGCCAGATCTTCGACTATTGGCAGGACCCGTGGGGCGACAAGCACGAACACTATTGCGACGGCGACCTGTTCACGGCCGACGAGCCGACGGGCGTGCACGCGGTCAGCCGCGAAGCGATGGCGCAGTGGGGCCCGACGATGCCGCGCAGCTTCACGAAGCCCCGGCTCACGCCGTCGAGCCTTGCGGCGCTGTTCCGCAACCTGCGCCGCAGTCCCGATCTGACGGTCAGCAAGCTGCTGACCCTGGCGAAGCTGTTCGCCTGATCCCCAACCGCCCATTCGACTCACGAGAGATCATTCATGTCACTGCATGTCCTGCACTTCCGGCATCATGGCCGCGCCCAATGGGGCGTGGTCGCCAACGGCGCCGTCACGCCGATTCCCGGCGACTTCGAGACAACCGCGAGCTTTCTCGCGGCGAATCCGGTTGAACGACTCGTCTCGCTCGACGGACCGACGATTCCGGAGTCGGACGTGGAGTGGCTGCCACCGGTGACCGCCAACCAGCAGTTCGTTTGCCAGGGGGCGAATTACCGTCGGCACATGATCGAATCCGGCATGGATCCGGACGCGAAAAAGTTCAACATGATCTTCACGAAGGCGACGAGTTGCATCGTCGCCGCCGACTCACGAGTCGTGAAACCCCGGCACGTCCGGTTTCTCGACTACGAAATCGAGCTCGGCCTCATCCTCAAACGCGACATCACGTCTCATCAGCAGATCACGGACGCGAACCTGCACGACTATGTCGCCGGCACCGTGATCGTCAACGACTATTCCGCGCGCGATGTCCAGATCCCGCAGATGCAGTTCTACAAGGGCAAGAGCTTCCGGACGTTCGGCCCGGTCGGCCCCTATCTGTGCCTGCTCGAGCGGCATGACTTCCCGAAGCTGAAGGCGCTCGACCTGACGTTGACCGTCAACGGCGCGGTGCGCCAGCAGGACTCGACATCGAACCTCGTCTACGGTCCGGCGGAAACGTTGACCGAGTTGTCGGGCGTGCACGACCTTCGCGCCGGCGACCTGCTCGCGACCGGCACGCCGGCCGGTTGCGCACTCAGCATCCCGTCGCCGTTCAAGCAGCGGGCCGTCGCGCTTTTCCCCGAATCCGTCAAATGGAAGATGTTCATGAAGCTGCAGACGGGGCGCGCGCAGTATCTGAAGGCCGGAGACATCGTCGAAGCCCGGATCGCGAGCCGCGACGGATCGATCGACCTGGGCGTGCAACGTAACGAGATCGTGGACGAAGCAGCATGAACGGCATCGCGACCCAAGACGACGTGCTGGCGATCGAAGCGCCGGGCCTTCCGCCGGACCTTCCGGCCAGCACGTACGAGATGATCTGCGCCGGTGCGGCCATCGATCCGTCCGCCCCCGCCCTCTCCTTTTTCATGACCGCCGACGCGCACCGCGACGCCGAGTGCTGGACCTATCGCGAGCTGGTTCGCGACATCACGCGCACGGCCAACATGTTCGCGCGCCTCGGTGTGAATTCGCAGTCGGTGATCGCTTATGTGCTGCCCAATCTGCCCGAAACGCATTTCGTGATCTGGGGCGGACAGGCAACCGGCATCGTATGCGCGATCAATCCGCTGCTTGAAGGCGAAGCGATCGGTCAGCTGCTCAAAGCCGCCGGCGCCAGCGTGCTCGTGACGCTCGCGCCATTTCCCGGGACCGATCTCTGGCAAAAAGTCGCGGACATCCTTCGGGAGGTCGAGCCGCTGCGGCATCTCGTGCTGGTCAACCTGGCCGATCGCGTGCGGGGCATCGCGCAATCGGCGGCACGCACGCTCCAGCACGACGCGTGTGCGCAGTTGTACGGCGCTGGCGGTTTGCGCAGCGCCGTGCCTGCGCACATCCAGATCCACGACTTCGGTACGGCAATCGCGCGGGAATCCGGTACGGCGCTCGACAATGCGCGCCGCATTCGACCCGGCGACATGTCCTCTTACTTCTGTACCGGTGGAACCACCGGCTTGCCGAAAATCGCGATGCGCAGTCATGGCAACGAAGTGGCGAATGCCTGGAGCGCCGGCCGATTCTTCGGCGACAGTATCGGCCCCGGCAAAACGACTTTTTGCGGCTTGCCGCTCTTTCACGTCAACGCCGCGATGGTGACCGGCCTCCTGCCGTTCTCGCGCGGTGCCCATGTCGTGCTCGGCACACCGCAGGGTTACCGGGGCGACGGCGTCGTCAAACGCTTCTGGGAAATCGTCGAACATCACCACATCAATTTCTTCAGTGGCGTCCCGACGCTTTATGCTTCGCTGCTCGACATTCCCTCCGAGGATCATGTCATCGACTCGCTCGAATACGGCCTGTGCGGTGCCGCGCCGATGCCGGTCGGCGTCTTCAGGTCCTTCCAGGAAAAAACGGGCATCCGGATTCTCGAAGGTTACGGCCTGACCGAAGGAACGTGCGTGAGCAGCGTCAACCCGCCGAACGGCGAGCGTCGGCTGGGATCAATCGGGCTTCGCATCCCCTTCCAGGCGATGAAGGCGGTCGTCGTGGACGATGCGGGACGGTATCTGCACGACTGCGCAGCCAACGAAGAGGGGTTGCTCGTCATCTCCGGGCCGAACGTGTTCACCGGCTACACGCGTGCCGACCAGAACGAGGCCCTGTGGCTCGATCTCGGCGACGGCAAGCGCTGGCTCAACACGGGCGACCTCGGCCGCTGCGACATCGACGGTTACTTCTGGCTGACCGGCCGCAAGAAGGAGTTGATCATCCGCGGCGGACACAATATCGACCCGGCGACGATCGAGGAACCGCTGCATCGACACCCGGCAGTCCAGATCGCAGCGGCGATCGGGCGCCCCGATGCCTATGCCGGCGAGTTGCCGGTCGCGTATGTTCAGCTCAAGCCGGGCATGACGGCTAGCGAACACGATCTGGAAGTGTTCATGCAGCAGGAGATCGCGGAACGCGCCGCCCTGCCCAAGCACGTCCGAATCGTCGAGACGATCCCGCTCACCGGCGTCGGCAAGATCTTCAAACCCGAACTCAAGCGCCGCGAGACGAGTGACGCACTCCGCGCGGCATTGGACCAGGGCGGAGCGCCCGGCGCATCAGTCGACGTCTCGACCAGTGATTCCGGCGGAATGTCGGTCTCGGTCGAGCTGAGCAATCCCGGGCTCGAGACTGCCGCGCGCTTCGTGCTGGGGCGTTTTCCGTTTGCGTTTTCGATCTCGTTCGCAGCGGAACCCATTCGGTCGTCCGGACCGGCAGCAACAGATCTGCGGTGACGGAGGCACGTGACTAGCCGCGACAACACAAATTCCGAGAGCGGCTTGTCACTATCAATAAGGTATCCAAAGCAACTGTAGTTCTTTAATCGGACCGAGACAGAGGAGACGCAAAATGAAATTGAGGCGAACGACGAGTTTCGCAGGTGCGATGGTCTGCATCTGCACGGCTGCACTTGCCGACAACGCAGATGCGCAGACGGCCGGAAGCATCACTACTTCGGTTGGATGGCTGCACGTCGCGCCCCAGGGCGACGCGACGCCCCTGACCGTGCAAAGTGTCGGCGGCGTAACGGTGAATCAGCAAATGGGTGGTACCGGGGCGCATGCCAGCTCGACGGATACGATGGGCATCACCACCGAGTACTACGTCACCGACAACATTGGTGTCGCCATGCTGTTCGGACTGCCACTGACAGTCAATCTGGTCGGTGACGGGACGTTGCAGAAGTACGGAACCCTCGGCACGACAAGGCCGATGCCGCCCGCCATCGAACTTCGATATCACCTGTTTTCAGCTGAATCGAAATTCCGTCCGTACGTAGGACTTGGCGTCAACTACACGTGGTTCACCCAGGTTCGGGCGACCAATCGCCAGTTCGTCACCGACAGCTTCGGGCCGGGCGGCTCGGCGCGCGCGACACTCAGTTCATCGTGGAACCCGGTGTTCGAGCTCGGAGCGAGTTACGCGATGACCAAACATTGGTCGGTCGGTGCTTCCGTCGGCTACATGCCGGTGAAGACCCACCTCACGTTATACGGACAGACCGCGACCGGCACGCAGATCGTTTCCACATCGACGCTCCGACTCAATCCCGTCAACGTTTTCCTGAACGTCGCTTACACGTTCTAGCGGGTGCGACCCGATGCCAGCCCCCCGCATGGAAGCAACACTTTGGATCGAACGATGAAACGACAGGCTCTCAAGACCATTCTTTTTGCATTGCCCAAGGTTCTGGACCTGACGGCGCGCCGCTTCCCCGCCTATCGCGATCGCCTCAAGGAGCGCAATCTCGTCGCGTGGATCGGGCTCATGGATCAAAGCATCGGTCGCGCCATCGAGTTCAGGAATGGCCGCATTCGGTCGCGCGCCGGCAAGCATGCGCGGCCCGATGTGCGCATGGCCTTCAAGGACGTCGCCACCGCCCTGAAGTTCCTTTCCCCGAACCCGGACCAGGGCGAGATCGTCCACGCCGCCAAGAACTTCAAGGTGGTCACCGAGGGCGAGGACGAACTGCTGGTTTGGCTCATGCAAACCCTGAGCATGATGCGCACGGTCGGCCTGACGATGGGCACGCCCATGCGCGACGGCACCCGACGCTACACCACCTGTACCAATGGCGGCCCCCTGTTCGTCTACGTCAAGGATGGCCGCATCGTCCGCGTGACGCCCATCGAGCTGGACGATACGGATGCGTCAAGCTGGGTGATCGAGGCACGCGGACGCCGCTTCAGCCCGCCACGGCGCGGACTGGTCGCGCCCCACGCGTTGACCCTCAAGTCGCTGGTCTACTCCGACAAGCGCATCCTTCACCCGATGAAACGGGTCGACTTCGACCCGGACGGCGAGCGCAATCCGCAGAACCGGGGCAAGTCCGGCTATGTGCGTATCAGCTGGGACGAGGCCCTGGACATCGTCGCCAAGGAGATCAACCGGCAGAAGCGTGTTCACGGCCCCGGTTCCATCACGTTCCCGATGTCGTCCCACCACCAGTGGGGCAACGTCGGCTACTACCTCAGCGCGCTGACGCGCTTCGCCAACCTGATCGGCTTCACCCGGGTCGCCGCGAATCCGGACAGCTGGGAAGGCTGGTACTGGGGGGCCATGCATCATTTCGGCAACTCGATGCGCGTCGGCGTGCCCGCCGGCTACGGCGGCCTCGAGGACGGTCTCAAGGAGGCCGAAATGATCGTCTTCTGGTCCTGCGACCCCGAAAGTACCAACGGAGCCTACGCAGGATTCGAGGGAACCCCGCGCCGCCTGTGGGCCAAGGAGCTCGGCATCGAGTTCGTTCACATCGACCCGCACTGCAATCCCACCGCACAGCTGCTGGGCGGCCGCTGGATCCCGATCCGGCCGCAAACCGATGCCGCGCTGGCGACCGCCATCATGTACGTCTGGACCGTGGAGGGCCTGTACGACAAGGATTACGTCGCGACCCGCACGACCGGTTTCGACGATTGGAAAGCCTACCTGCTGGGCGAAACCGACGGTACCCCCAAGACGCCCGAGTGGCAGGAGAGCGAGACCGGCGTGCCGGCCAAGGACGCCCGTGCGCTTGCGCGCCTGTGGGGGAAGAAGAAGGTGCATCTCGCCGTCGGGATGACCGGCGCGGGATTCGGCGGCGCGGGCCGCGGGGCGACCGGCGCGCAATGGGCGCGCTGCATGATCATGATGATGTCCATGCAGGGCTGGGGCAAGCCGGGGGTGAATTTCGGCTGCCTCGAAATCGGCGTCCCGCACGATCTCCAGTTCTACTTCCCGGGCTACGCGGACGGCGGCATTTCAGGCGACCTGGCGTGGACCGCCAATGCGGTGGACAACTACCAGCGCATGCCGCATATCCTGACCATGAATCCCGTCAAGCAAATGGTGCCGCGACAGCAGATGCCCGATGCGATTCTCAACGGTCACGCCACCGGTTATCTCTGGGACGGCATGTCCCAGGAAGCCCAGTTTGCGCCGTTCACGTACCCGATGCCCGGCTATTCGCCGATCCACATGATCTATCGCTACGGCGGATCCGCGTTCAGTACCGTGACGAATTCCGGACGCTGGACGCAGGCCTACCGGCACTCGAGCATCGAATTCGTCGTCAATCAGTCGATCTGGATGGAAGGCGAAGCCCAGTTCGCCGACATCATCCTGCCCGCGTGCACTTCGGTGGAGCGTTGGGACATCGGAGAATGGGCGAATTCGGGCGGCTACGCCCACCACGGGTATGGAACGGTCAACCATCGCATGCTGACGCTGCAGCACAAGTGCATCGAACCCCTGGGCGAGTCCCGCTCCGACTACGACATTTTCACTGCCATCCTGACCCGGTTGGGCCTGGGTGGCATTTTCACCGAGGGCTGCGGGGATCTCGACTGGGTCAAGCGCGTCTTCGACTCGTCGGATCTGCCCGATCACATTTCGTGGCGCGAATTTTGCCGCAAGGGCTATTTCGTCGTGCCGCCCGAAAAGCCCGAACTGCGCCATCCCGTGGACATGCGCTGGTATGCGGAAGACAGGAAGAAGGACCTGCCGGAACCTCATCCGCTGCCGTCACAGTTCTCGGAGCGGTTCGGCAAGGGCCTGCAGACGCCGAGCGGCAAGCTGGAGTTCGTGCCCGAGTTGCTGAAGCGGCACACCGCGGACAATCCGGAGCGCCCCCCGCTCAACCGATATATCCCCTCCTGGGAGGGGTTGCGCTCGGACCTGGCCCGGCGCTACCCGCTGCAACTGATCGCCACCCACAGCCGCTACAGTTTTCATACCCACGGTGACGGAAAGAATTCTGCCGTGAACGGCATCGACGATCATCGCGCGCTGATCGCGGGGCACCGGTTCTGGCTGCTGAGGCTCAATCCGGCAGACGCCGCTGTTCGATGCATCGCCCATCGCGATCTCGTCAAAGTACACAACGACCGCGGCGCCGTGATCTGTGCGGCCGATGTCTCGCCCCTGGTGAACGCCGGAGTGGTGAAATCCTACGAGGCGAGCGCTGAATTTCAGCTGATCGAAATCGATGGCGAGCAAGTCGAGATCGGCGGCTGCATGAACATGCTGACCCCCGACCGGCCTCAGACCGCCGGCACCAGCAGCATGAGCCCGAATTCCTGCCTGGTGCAGGTCGAGAAATGGCGCGGTGCCGAGGCATTCATGCTCGGTCGCGCAGCGTGAGGAATTTCAAATGAGCAAGTGGAACCTGATCATCAACGTCGGCCGTTGCGAGAACTGCCAGAACTGTGTGATCGCCGCGCGGGACGAGCACGTCGGCAATGACTTTCCCGGCTACGCGGCACCCGCTTCGGCCAGTGCGGAGAGCCCCATCCGCATCCTGCGTCGTGTACAGGGTGCTTCGCACATGATCGAGACCACTTATCTGCCGGTCATGTGCAACCACTGCGACGACGCGCCCTGCATGCGTGTGGGCGGCAGCGCCATTCGCAAGCGCGCCGACGGCATCGTCATCATCGATCCGGACAAGGCGCGAGGCCGAAAGGACATCGTCAAGGCGTGCCCTTACAAGGCGATCGTGTGGAACGAAGAACTGCAACTGCCGCAGATCTGGATCTTCGATGCGCATTTGCTCGACCAGGGCTGGTCCCGCCCGCGTTGTCAGCAGTCGTGCCCCACCGATGTGTTCGAGACGGTCAAGCTCGATGACACGGCGATGGCCGAGAAGGCCAGGCGTGAGGGACTCAAGGTATTGCGACCCAACCTGAGCACGAAGCCCCGCGTGTGGTATAGCGGCCTCGAGCGTTGGGAAACGTGCTTCGTCGGCGGAAGTGTCAGTGCCGAGGCAGGAGACGTGGTCGAGTGTGTCACGGATGCGGTCGTCGTCTTATATGCAGGTAATCGGCAGGTAGCCGAAACCGTCTCGGACGGCTTCGGCGATTTCCGGTTCGACGGCCTGGCCAGGGGCAGCGGCCTCTACAGAGTCCAAATCCGGCATGCCCGCGGCAATGCCTGGCGCGAGTGCAAATTGGGCGACAGCGCCTACCTGGGCGAGATCAGGCTCAGTCAATCGACAAACGCCGTGGCGATGGAGTGCTCGTGATCCGGGCGAGACTGGACGCTGCGGTGACCGACGGTGAACGAATCAGAAAAAACAAGGCCGGGCGAAACACCCGGCCCTCGGCAACGCCATGCCGCGTGCGCACCGCCCAAACGGCGGCACGCACGCGACCACGCGGTCGTCAGACCGCCATCACCGTCACCGACTTCGTGACGAGATACGGCTCCAGCGCTTCCGGCCCGCCTTCCGACCCGTAGCCCGAATCCTTCACGCCGCCGAACGGCATTTCCGGCCACGGCGTCGCCGGCTGGTTGATCCACAGCATCCCGACTTCGAGACGCTGCGTCAGCAGATGCACGTTCGCGAACGAACGCGTGAACGCATAGCCGGCCAGCCCGAACGGCAGGCGATTGGCTTCGGCGATCGCATCCTCGAGCTTGTCGAAACCGCGGATCGCCGCGACCGGGCCGAACGGCTCGTTGTTGAACACGTCCGCTTCGAGCGGCACGTTCGCGATCACGGTCGGCGCGAAGAAGTTGCCTTCCGAGCCGATCCGTTCGCCGCCCGTCTCGATGCTCGCGCCGACCTTGCGCGCGTTCTCGACGACCGACGCCATCGCAGTCAGCCGGCGCGGGTTCGCCAGCGCGCCGAGCGTCGTGCCTTCCTCGAGGCCGTTGCCGACCTTCAGCCCCTGCGCATGCGCGACCAGCGCACGCGTGAATTCGTCGCGGATGCTGTTGTGCACGAGGAAACGCGTCGGCGAGATGCACACCTGGCCCGCGTTGCGGAACTTCGCGCCACCGGCGGCCTTCACCGCCAGCGCGACGTCCGCGTCCTCGGCGACGATCACCGGCGCGTGGCCGCCCAGCTCCATCGTCGCGCGCTTCATGTGCTGGCCCGCGAGCGCCGCGAGTTGCTTGCCGACCGGCGTCGAGCCCGTGAACGTCACCTTGCGGATCACCGGATGCGGAATCAGGTACGACGAGATTTCTGCCGGATCGCCGTACACGAGACCGACCACACCGGCCGGCACGCCCGCGTCGACGAACGCGCGCAGCAGCGCGGCCGGCGATGCCGGGGTTTCTTCCGGCGCCTTCACGAGGAACGAACAGCCGGTCGCCAGCGCGGCGCTCAGCTTGCGCACGACCTGGTTGACCGGGAAATTCCACGGCGTGAACGCCGCGACCGGTCCAACCGGCTCCTTCACGACGGTCTGCTGCGCGCCGAGATTGCGCGGCGGCACGATCCGGCCATACACGCGGCGGCCTTCGTCCGCGAACCATTCGATGATGTCGGCGGCCGACAGCACTTCCACACGCGCTTCCGTGAGCGGCTTGCCCTGCTCCTGCGTCATCAGCTGCGCGATCGTGTCGGCGCGCTCGCGCACCAGCGCGGCCGCCTTGCGCATCGTCGCCGCGCGCTCGTGCGCGGGCACCTTGCGCCATGCTTCGAAACCGCGCTGCGCCGCGGCCAGCGCGCGATCGAGATCGGCGATGCCCGCGTGAGCCACCTTGCCGATCGCCTTGCCCGTCGCCGGGTTCACGACGTCGATCGTCTTGCCGCTCGCGGCGTCGACCCACTCGCCGTCGATCAGCAGTTGCGTATCCGTATAAGTCACGTTAGCCATCCAGACACCCCAGTTTTACGTCGATAAAACGCGCGCGGCCGCGAACGGCCGCACGCCGGTTGACAGAAAGAGCTGCGCCACCGGGCGCCCTGCACCCGGCAATGTGCGACGACCGGCGTGCGGCACGCATGCCCGTCGTCGTCCGCCGCGGTCGGCCGCGCTCGGCGCTCCGCGCTCAGCGCGCGGCCGCCGTCGCCTTGCGGAGTTTCGCGACCTCCGCCGCCTGCACGGCCGGCGCGCCGTTGTTCCAGCCGGCGCGCATGAACGTCAGCACGTCGGCGATCTGCTGGTCGTTCAGCTGGTTCGCGAACGCCGGCATCGGGTACGCGGACGGCACGCCACCGATCACGAGCGACTCGCTGCCGTTCAACGTCACGTTGATCAGCGACGCGGCATCGGCCTCGAGCACGTTCGGGTTGCCGGCGAGCGGCGCGAGCAGCGGCGCGTAGCCGCGGCCGTCCGCGCCATGACAATGCAGGCAGTAAGCGTTATACACCTTTGCGCCCGGATCGTTCGCCGGCCGGCCCAACACGACCTGCGTCGCCTTCGGCTCATAACGGTAAGGCGGCGCGCCCGTGCCGCCCGCTGCCGGCAGCGATTTCAGGTAGCGGGACATCGCCGCCAGATCGTCGTCGGTCAGTTCCTGCGTGCTGTGGTTGATCACGCTGACCATCGAGCCGAACGCGGTCGCATGCCGGTTCGCGCCGGTCTTCAGGAATTGCGCGATATCCGCATCGCTCCAGCGGCCCAGCCCGGTATTGTGTTCGCCGGTCAGGTTCGACGCGAACCAGTTGTCGATCGGCGCGCCCGACAGGAACGCCGAACCGCCCTCGTCCAGCGCCTTCTCCTGGAAGCCGACACCGCGCGGCGTATGGCACGATCCGCAGTGCCCGAGCCCCTGCACGAGATACGCGCCGCGGTTCCACATCGCGTCCTTGGCCGGCTTGTCGGCATAAGGCGTCGTATCGAGGAACACCATGTTCCACAACGCGAGCGGCCAGCGCATGTTGAGCGGCCACGGGATGTCGGACGCCCGGTTTGCCTGCTTCACCGGCTCGACGCCGTGCATGAAGTACGCGTACAGCGCCTTCACGTCGTCGTCCTTCAGCTTCGCGTACGACGGATACGGCATCGCCGGATACAGGTTGTGGCCGTCCTTCGCGACGCCCTTGCGCAACGCGTTCGCAAAATCGGCTTCCGTATAGCCGCCGATGCCCGTGTCCGGGTCGGGCGTGATGTTGGTCGTGTAGATCGCGCCCATCGGCGTGACCATCTTCAGGCCGCCGGCGAACGGCGTGCCGCGCGGCGCGGTGTGGCACGCGACGCAATCGCCGGCCTTCGCGAGATACGCGCCGCGTGCGACCAGCGCGCTGTCGGCGGCGGCCGCTTGCGCGGCGTGCGCCGCCGTGCCGGCCATCAGTGCGGACAGCGCGATCAACGACGTGCCGAACGTGCGAGCGGCGCGACTCAGGCGGTTCGGACGATTCGAGGTGAGGTTTCGCATGGTTCGTGTCCTCCCCTCAAGCCGTCTTCAGCTGGTTGCCGACCGGCAGCTTGCGCAGCCGCGTGCCGGTCGCCGCGAAGATCGCGTTCGACACGGCAGCCGCGGTCGCCGCGGTGCCCGGTTCGCCGATTCCGCCCGGCGCCTCGGCGCTTTTGACGAGATGAACCTCGATCGGCGGCGTCTCGTTGATGCGCATCACCCGGTAGTCGGTGAAGTTGCTCTGCACGACGCGGCCGTCCTCGATCGTGATCTCGCCATACAGCGCGCCCGTGATCCCGAAGATGATGCCGCCCTGCACCTGTGCCTCGATCGTGCTCGGATTCACGGCCATCCCGCAGTCGACCGCGCACACGGCACGCTTGACCTGCACTTCGCCGCCTTCCACCGCGACGTCGATGACGATCGAGAAGAAGCTGCCGAACGCGTGCATCACCGATACGCCGCGCCCTTGCCCCTTCGGCAGCGGCGTGCCCCAGCCGGCCGCCTTCGTCGCGACGTCGAGCACGTTGCGCGCACGCGGCGTCTTGTCGAGCAGCGCGCGGCGGTACTGGACGGGATCGGTCTTGGCCTGCGCCGCGAGTTCGTCGATGAAGCTCTCGACGACGAACGTGCTGCGGGTCGGCCCGACGCCGCGCCAGAACGCGGTCGGCACGTGGCGCGGTTCCTGGCGCACGTAATCGATCAACTGGTTCGGCAGTTCGTACGGCAGGTCGTTGGCAACCTCGACCGCGTCGGGATCGACGCCGTCCTTGAAGGCCGGCGGTGCAAAGCGCGCGAGGATCGACGAACCGACGATCCGGTGCTGCCATGCGACCGGCTTGCCGTTCGCGTCGAGGCCGGCCGAGATCCGGTCGTAGTAATACGGGCGATACATGTCGTGCTGGATGTCTTCCTCGCGCGTCCACACGACCTTCACCGGCGCGTTGACCTGCTTCGCGATCTTCACGGCCTGGCCGATCATGTCCGTTTCGAGCCGTCGGCCGAAACCGCCGCCGAGCAGGTGGTTGTGCACGACGATCCGGTCGGGCGCGAGACCCGTGAGCTTCTGCACGGTGTCGACCGCCCGCGTCGGCACCTGCGTGCCGACCCAGATCTCGCAGCCGTCGCCGCGCACGTGCACCGTGCAGTTCACCGGCTCCATCGTTGCGTGCGCAAGGAGCGGCTGTTCGTAGACGGCATCGATGCGCGTCTTCGCGTTCGCGAACGCGCGGCCGACGTCGCCGTCCTTGCGCGCGACCGCACCCTTGCCATTCGCTGCGGCCTGCGCGAGATCGGCGACGATGTCCTTCGTCGACACCTTCGCGCCCGCGCCTTCGTTCCACTTCACGACGAGCGCCGACGCGCCGCGCTTCGCGGCCCACGTGTGATCACCGACCACCGCGACCGCGTTGTCCGCGCGCACCACCTGGCGCACGCCGGGGATCTTCTTCGCGGCCGTGTCGTCGACGCTCGCGACCGTGCCGCCGAACACCGGGCTGTTCACGATCACCGCATACAGCATGCCGGGCACGCGCACGTCGAGCCCGAACTGCGCGGTGCCGTCGACCTTCTCCGGCGAATCGAGCCGCTTCACCGGCTTGCCGATCAGCTTGAAATCGGCCGGCTGCTTCAGTGCGACGTCCTTCGGCACCGGCAGCTTCGACGCGGCGTCCGCGAGCTGGCCGTACGATGCGCGCCGGCCGCTCGGCGTGTGCTGCACTTCGCCGTTCGCCGCCCGGCAGGTGGCCGGATCGACGTTCCATTGCTTCGCCGCCGCCGAAACCAGCAGCGTGCGCGCGGTCGCGCCGGCGCGGCGCAGCGGTTCCCAAGCGTACCGCACCGACGTCGAGCCGCCGGTCAGCTGGCCGCCGAGCAGCGGATCGAGGAACAGCTTCTCGTTCGGGGGCGCATGGTCGAGCGTGACGTTCGACAGCGGCACCTCGAGTTCCTCGGCGATCAGCATCGGCAGCGCCGTGTAGACGCCCTGGCCCATTTCGACCTTCGGCATCACCAGCGTGACCTTGCCGGCGCGGTCGATCTGCACGAACGCGTTCGGCGCGAATACACCGGCGCGCGCGCTTTCGTCCGCATCGCCGCCGATCACCGAGCGCCGTGCATCATCGCCCGCCGCCGGCATGCTGAAGCCGAGCAGCAGGCCACCGCCCGCCGCCGCGCCGAGCGACATGCCCGCCTTGAGAAACGTACGGCGCGACACGCCCGCGCCGGCCCGACCTGCTTCGATCAGTCCTCGCGACATGTCATGCCCCCTTCGCGGCGTGTTTGACCGCCGCGCGAATCCGGTTGTAGGTACCACAGCGGCAGATGTTGCCGGCCATCGCCGCGTCGATGTCGGCGTCGCTCGGGTTCGGGTTCGATGCGATCAGCGCGGTGGCCGCCATCACCTGCCCGGACTGGCAGTAGCCGCACTGGACGACGTCGAGCTCGCGCCATGCCTGCTGGACCTTCTGCCCGGCCGGCGTCGCGCCGACGGCTTCGATCGTCGTGATCTTGCGGCCCGCGACGGCCGCGACCGGCAGCACGCACGCGCGAGCGGCGACGCCGTCGAGATGCACGGTGCACGCACCGCATTGCGCGATCCCGCAGCCGAATTTCGTGCCGGTCAGGCCGACGACGTCGCGCAGGACCCACAGCAGGGGCATGTCGTCGGGGGCGTCGACCGTGCGGTTCTCGCCGTTGATGTTGAGGGTGACCATTCGGCCTCCGGGGGCGGTGTATTGGGGAAGCGGCGCGAACGATGCGCAGCGCCGCGTTGTCGTTGTCGTCGCCGTTGCGTCATGCGTGACGGCTGCCGTACGGTCCCGGGCGAGAACGGGCCGTGACGGGGGGTACCGCGTCGTTACTCGGCCACGTCGATGCCCGACAGCACCTTGATGACGGGCGGCGCCGCGAACCAGTCGGCCGACTTCACGCGAAATTCCGTGAAGTGCGGGCTGGCGAGGTGCGCGTCGAACGCGGCCTGGTCATCGTAGATCTCGTACAGGTGCAGGTTCGGCGAACCGTCCTGCTCGCGGAACAGGTCGTAGCGCCGGTTGCCCGGCTCGACGCGCGTCTTGGCGACCATGCTGCGCAATTCGGCCTCGGCGGCCTGCGCGTGTTCGGGTTTCAGGAACAGGGAAGCAATCACGTGAAGCGCCATCTTTGTCACTCCTTTCGAAACGGAATCGAGCATGCCACAAGCCGGCGTCTCGCGACGCCAGCGTGCAATCGTCGTGTGTCGTCTTGCGCCGGTGTCAGGCCAGTTCGTCCGGACCCACGCGCACGACGACCTTGCCGAAATTCTTGCCGGCGAGCAAGCCGATCAACGCATTCGGCGCATCGGCGAGATCGGGGATGACATCCTCGAGCGCCTTCACCTTGCCCTGCGCGAGCCACTCGCTCATCTCCGTCAGGAACTGCGCGTAGCCCGTCGCGTAATGATCGAAAATGATGAAGCCCTGCATCCGGATGCGCTTGCGCAGGATCGTCCCCATCAGCAGCGGCAGGCGATCGGGGCCGGCCGGCAACGCGGTGTCGTTGTAATGGGCGATCAGCCCGCACACCGGCACGCGCGCATGCTCGTTGAGCAGCGGCCACACCGCATCGAACACGGCGCCGCCGACGTTCTCGAAATAGACGTCGATGCCCTTCGGACAGGCTTCCTTCAGCCGGGCGGCGAATTGCGGATCGCGGTGGTCGACGCAATCGTCGAAGCCAAGCGTGCCCTTCACGTACGCGACCTTGTCGGCGCCGCCCGCGACGCCGATCACGCGGCAGCCCTTCAGCTTCGCGATCTGGCCGACCACCGCACCGACCGCCCCGCTCGCGGCGGCGACGACCACGGTTTCGCCGGCCTTCGGCTCGCCGATCTTCAACAGCCCGGTGTACGCGGTGAACCCCGGCATGCCGAGCACGCCGAGCGCATGCGACGGATGCGCGAAGTCGCGGCCGAGCGGAATGAGACCGCTGCCGTCCGACAGCGAATAGTCCTGCCAGCCACCACGCGCGACGACCAGGTCGCCTTCACGATACGCGGGCAGGTTCGACGCCACGACACGGCTGACCGTGCCGCCGACCATCACGTCGCCGAGTTCGACCGGCGGCGCATACGACGGCGCGTCGCTCATCCGGCCGCGCATGTACGGGTCGAGCGACAGCCAGATCGTGCGCAGCAGCACCTGGCCGGCGCCGGGCACCGGTACGTCGCCGGTTTCGAGACGAAAGTCGTTCGGGGTGGGCGCGCCGACCGGGCGCGCGTTCAGGATGATTCTGCGGTTTGCTGCCTTGCCTTGCGGCATGGGAACCTCCGTCAACAGGAAGGGACGTGCACGGGCACGATCGGATCAACGTTGGACAACCGTGATGCGCGAGGCTGCGGCCTTGCCGGCGAATCAGCCGGCGGCCGGGCCGCCGCCTCGCGGGTAAAACAATGTGACTTCAGCGTAAGTAGACCAGTCGTCTAGCGCTCACGCAAAAAACAAGGCGCGCCTGCGCGCGCCCACATTACGACTGCACTCCGTCGGGCTCGAAGGACGGCAGGTTCAGCATCCGCCGTGTTTCGAGCATCGCGCGTTCGAGCGGTTTGCGGTCGCGGTGAATCTTCTCCAGCAGCGTCGCACCCAGCCACAGCTCGTAAAGGATCGCTGCCGTATGCGCCGGATCGTCGACGCCGCCCAGCGAACCGTCGGCCAACCCGGCCTCGATCCCGCCCGCGAGCCGCTCGATGATCTGGCCGGTGCCGCGCCGCAGGACCGCGCGCATCGCCTCCGACAAATCGGACACTTCCGCGCCGAGCTTCACCGCGAGGCACTTGCCTTCCGGATCGTCCGCGCACTGCGTGCGCAGCCAGTTGCCCCAGTACGTCATCAGGCGCTGCGCGCCCGTGCCGGCCGGGTGCTTGAGCAGGTTGTCGAGGTGCTCGAGATAGCCTTCGAAATACGATTCGAGCAGCGCCTCGCCGAACGCCTCCTTCGAGCCGAAGTAATGGTAGAACGAGCCCTTCGGGATACCCGCCGCGGCGAGAATCTCGTTCAGACCGACCGCCGAAAACCCCTTGTGGAGCATGATCGGCTTCGCGATATTCAGGATGTGCTGGCGGACTTCCGCGCCTGAAGATGCATTCATGATGGCGTATCTTAGCAACGATTAGACCGGTCGTCTAGTAACGTCGAGCCGGCAAGTTGAGCGGCACTTTACCCGAATCGCACCGCGTCGCGGACACGTCGTCGCCGCACCGTGGCGCCCACGTCACGCGGGTTTCGGGACGCGCTTCCTCGCGACAGGTTTCGCCGCACGCAGGGTGCCGCCCGCCGGTCGACCCGGCGCCCGGCGCGCGGGGGGACGTGACGCGCGTTCGGCACGCAATGCGTCGAGTTCGCCGACGTACGCGGCATTGGCCGCGCGGGCCCCGTCGAGCTGGCCTTCGAGCATGCCGCAGCGGTGTTGCGTGTCGGCCAGTTGCGCCTGCAGTGCCGCGAGATCCTTGCGGTGCTGCGTATCGCGATGTTCGGCACGAGCCGTGGCCGCGTCGAATTCCTTCTGAACGCGTGCGGCCGCGAGCCGTTCGCGGTCGATCTCCTGAAGCGCTCGCCTCTCCGCTGCACGCAAGCGTTCCTCGGCCCGGCCCGCGTCGTCGCGCAGCCGGTCGAGTTGCGACGTGAAATCGGCGCGCGCCTGCGCCAGCGCGCGATCGGCGTCCGCGTTGTCGGACTTCAGCCGCTCGATTTCCGCTTGCAGCGCGCGGCGCGATGCTTCGTCGGCCGCCCTCGCCTGCTCGAGTTCATGGATGCGCACCTGGGCCGCCAGCAACGCGCTCGTGCGGTGCTCCAGCGCGGTTTCGGTGCGGGACAGGTCGGCTTGCAATGCCGCGACCTCCGCTTTCGCCGCGGCCCGCTCGGCTTCGACTTCGGCGCGCAGTGCATCGAGCGCTGCGGCGGCATCGGTACTCGAGCGGCGCCACAACGCGGCGACGAGCTCGCCCGCTGCCGCCTGCAGATCGGCCGGCAGATCCGGATGCTCGATGCGCACCCGGCTCTTTTCCCGCAACTCGGCCCAGAACTCGCCGAGCACCGCCGTCGGCGTGCTCATGCTGCCCTTGCGCACGAGCTGGTAAAGGCGGTTCGCGGTGGGCGTGACGCCGAAACGGAAGAACATCAACGCGCAGACCTCGCGATAGAGCTCGCGGGTCTTCGGGAAATCGGCCCTCAGGCGGTCGATTTCGGCGATCAGGCGGGATTCGTCGGCAACGAGGTCGGACATGACGGTTTGAGTCGGTGGTTTCGTTAATAATATAACGTAAACCGTTAAATATCCAATTGTCACGCCCATGTTATTTGACATTATTTCTATAATGTTGAGTTTTTATTGGCGAGCGTTGTCATTTCTGAACATGGCTCCCCGCCTCGCTGTTGCCATAGGCGTATTGCGTCCTTTCATCGCTGCGGATGGCAGAAACGAAAGAGGCTCGCACCGCGCGAGCCTCTTGTTGACGATGCCGTGATCGTCGACACACAGACGTCGACCGCAGTCGACATGTCGGCAGACGAATCCGCTCAATATCGACGCAGCGGCTTACGGCACGACATGCCGCCCCGATCAACCCAGCGGCACCACGCTCCCGAGCAGGATCCGCACGAGCGTCGCCTGGCGCGTCACGCCCGTCTTCGAGAAGATCGCGCGCAGGTGCGTGCGCGCCGTGTTCTTGCTGATCCCCGATTCCTCCGCGGCCTCCTCGAGCGTCAGCCCGTTCGTCAGCAGCAGCGCGAGCGACGTCTCGGCGGGTGTCAGGTCGAACAGCTTGCGGATGATTTCCTGCGCGCCCTGCGGCTTGCGGTCCGGGTCGCGCAGGAACAGCGTAACGGCCGGCCGGCGCTTGTTGTCCTCCGACCAGTCGGACAGCAGCACAGTGCGCACCAGCAGCCCGAGGCGCGGCTTGTCGAAGCCGCGCGTGATCGGCATCGCCTCGACGATCGCCGCGGCCGTGCCGTGGTGCCCCATCACCGCGTGGCGGATCAGCCGCTTGAGCGTGCGATTCTCCTGCGCATCGGTCGCCTCGATCGTGCCGCGCGCAATCGTCAGACCGTTGTTCTGCTTCAGGATCTCGTCGGCGACGCCGTTCATGTCGATGATCGTG
This sequence comes from Burkholderia sp. BCC1988, assembly GCF_905339895.1. Lineage (NCBI taxonomy): Bacteria > Pseudomonadati > Pseudomonadota > Betaproteobacteria > Burkholderiales > Burkholderiaceae > Burkholderia > Burkholderia sp. BCC1988. The sequence goes on along the minus strand of NZ_CAJPHA010000001.1, from coordinate 347,575 downwards.
CCGTTCTCGTCGAGCGTGATCGTGCCGATCTGCATCCGGTTGATCGCGTTGGCATAGATCGACCGCTCGACCTCGGCCGTGTCGAGCCGCGAATGCAGTTCGACCGCCCGCTTCAGGTGCGGCAGCAGCAGCGCGCAGATCGCCTTGTCGCGCGCGGAGAACTGCTTCGACGCATGATTGCGGCACACGCGGAATCGGCACTCGACGCCCGACGGCGTGCGCAGGTCCGCGCCGAGGATGTAGCGCACGTCCTGCGGCTTCAGGAACTGCTTGTACAGTTCGCTCGACAGCCAGCCCGTATCGCCGAACACGTCGTCGACCGTGACCACGCGATCGGCCGGCAGGCCGACGAACGGGTCGAGCGAATAGTAGTAGTTGTTGTACGACGCCTCGCCGTCCCCCGGCACGACCGGGCCGAACTCCGATGCATGCACGGACAGCGGCGCGCGACGGTCGCTCGCGGCCGCGCGCAGGATCAGCGTCACGTAGCTGGCCTGCAGCAGCCGGCGAACCATCTCGAGCGCGCCGGCCCACGGCGGCGTTTCCATCGGCCCCTGGTAGATGCGCGCCATCAGCTCGCTGAAATCAGCGACGCCGATGTCGGCCTCCTCGCTCGTTGACTGGCTCTCTTGCGGGGCCCATCTCGTCTCCATCAGCACGCTCCATCCTCCATGCAACTTGTGTTCGGTGCGATTCATCCGCGCCGCCATGATTAAGACGTGTCTTAATTCCGGCGTCATCGGGACATTCACTGAATGGTGAGCTTTGGCCATCCGGACGCGCGAACCATCGTCCAATCGGATGATGTGGCGCCCTGCCCGCTGCGCTGGAATGCCCGTCAGGCCGTGCCGGCAAGCATCCGGCGCGGGCTCAGGGAAAACCGCGATGCGGGTTTACCTGATTCAGACCGCATCCGATTCAGACAGGAGTTCCAATGCCGCTCGACCCTCAGGCGCAGGCGCTGCTCGCCGCGCTCGCCCAAGTGCCCGCGATCGATTTCGATCGACTGACCGTGCCCGCGTACCGTGCGAGCCTCGCCGGAGGCAGCGCGTTCGCGCCCGGCGACGCGATTGCCGCCGAAGAGGACTGGCAGATCCCGGCGCCGGGTCGTCAGTTATCCGCACGACTGTATCGGCCCGATGCCGACGGGCCGTTGCCGCTGACGGTGTTTTTCCACGGTGGCGGCTTCGTCGCGTGCGGGATCGATTCGCACGCGAACCTGTGCCGCAGTCTTGCCAGGCGGGCGCGCACGCTCGTGCTGTCGGTCGATTACCGGCTCGCGCCCGAAGCGCGCTTCCCGGCAGCCGCGCAGGACGCTTGCGACGCGGTGCGCTGGGCCGCCGCCAGTGCGCGCGATCTCGGCGCGCGCGCCGGTGCGATCGCCGTGGCCGGCGACAGCGCGGGCGGCAACCTGGCCGCGATCGCCGCGCTGCAGTTGCGCGGCTCGGGCATCGCGATCGCGCACCAGTTGCTGCTGTATCCGGTCGTCGATTGCGCGACAGAGCATCCGTCGTACGAATCGCTCGGCGAAGGCTATTTCCTGACGGCGGACGCGATGCGCTGGTTCAAGCGCCAGTATTTCGGCGACGGCGCCGACCGCGCATCGCCGCTCGCGAGCCCGCTCGCCGTGGCGGACCTGTCGGGCGCGGCGCCGGCCACCATCGTCAGCGCGGAATTCGATCCGTTGCGCGACGAGGCCGAAGCGTACGCACTGCGTCTCGCGCAGGCCGGCACGCCGGTCTCGCTCGTGCGCTGGCCGGGCCAGCTGCACGGCTTCGCGAGCATGCTCGGCGCGGTCGACGCGGCCGATCGCGTGCTGACCTTCGGCGCCGACGCGCTGCGCCGCGCCTTCGACGCGACGGAGGCGCAATGACGCTCGCCAGTACGCCGGAAATCGTCGACGAGCTGCGTGCGGGACGGATGGTCCTGCTCGTCGACGAGGAGGACCGCGAAAACGAAGGCGACCTCGTGATCGCGGCCGATCGCGTGACGCCCGACGCGATCAACTTCATGGCGCGCTTCGGGCGCGGGCTGATCTGCCTGACGCTGACCGCGGAGCGCTGCGAGCAACTGCGTCTGCCGCCGATGGCCGATCGCAACGGCACGCCGTTCGGCACCGCGTTCACCGTGAGCATCGAGGCGGCCGAAGGCGTGACGACCGGCATTTCGGCAGCCGATCGCGCGCGGACGATCCGCGCGGCGGTGCGCGCGGGCGCGCGTCCCGACGATCTCGTGCAGCCCGGCCACGTGTTTCCGATCGCCGCGCGCCCGGGCGGCGTGCTGGTGCGCGCGGGACACACGGAGGCCGGCTGCGATCTCGCGGCGCTCGCCGGGCTCACGCCCGCGTCGGTGATCTGCGAGGTGATGAACGACGACGGCACGATGGCGCGGCTGCCCGAGCTGCGGACGTTCGCCGCGCATCACGGGCTGAAGATCGGCACGATCGCGGACCTGATCCATTACCGCCGCGAGCACGAGTCGCTCGTCGAGCGTGTCGGCGAACGGCCGCTGCATACGCCGTGGGGCCGGTTCCGCGCGATCGAGTATCGCGACTCCGTGCACGGTGCGCCGCATCTTGCGCTGGTGCGCGGCGAGCCCGATCCGTCGACACCCGTGCTGACGCGCGTGCATGAATGCCATTCGCTGCTCGACCTGCTCGACGCGGAACCGTCCGCGCATTCGTGGCCGCTGCACGCGGCGCTGCAACGGATCGACGCGGCCGGTTGCGGCGTCGCGGTGCTGCTCGACTGCGACATGCGCGGCGACGCGATGCGAACGCCGGCCGGCCACGCACGCCGCGACGGCCGCGTGACGGGAATCGGCTCGCAGATCCTGCGTGAGCTCGGCGTGCGGCGGCTGAATGTGCTGTCGAGTCCGTTCCGGCTGCCGGCGCTGTCGGGGCACGACCTGGAAATCATGGCGTTCATCCCGCTCGGCGACGACGATCCGGAAAGCGCGCGCTCCGCCGATGCGAGCCCGCTGCGGGCGGCGTGATGATGCCGGGCTGACAGGCGCGTGCCGCGCGTCCTGGCACCGCCCCACGGGTTGCCGCTTGACAGGCTATCGTTTGTTTTTATGAAATACAGTCTCGGGTTTGTATTTTGACGATACATACCATAGACTGTATTTTCCGATTACAAACGATCGCCTGTCATTGCGCGGAGAGCCCATGGCATTCCCTGTCCAGACCTTGAGCCAGTTGCGCCCGATCCTCGTCGGCTTCCGGAAGTCGGCGGGGTTCACGCAGGCGCAGCTCGCTGCCCGCCTCGGCGTGACGCAACAGTCGTACGCGCAGCTCGAAGCCAATCCGTCCGCGGTCAGTATCGAACGTCTTTTCAAGGTGCTGAACGTGCTCGGCGTTCGCCTGGCGCTCGAGCCGGGCACGCCGGACGACGCAGCGGCGCCCGCTGGCACCGCGCCGGCGCCCAAGCGCACGCCGGCCGCGCGCGGTCGCTCGCCCGGTTCGCCCGGTTCGTCCGGTTCGTCCGAGCTGCCGGCTCGCCCGCCGGCCGCTGCGAAGGCCCCATCCGCCGCCACGCGGAAACGGCCCGCCGCCGCCACGCCCGGCAAGCCTCGGGGCACCACAAGGGAGGACTGGTGACGATGGCCCGCCGCCTCCGCCACGACCGCCTCGACCTGTGGATGAACGGCATCCCGGTCGGCTACTGGGAAGTCCGGCGCGGCGTCGAGCGCCTCGTCTACCTGCCGGCGTGGGTCGACGATCCGCAAGGCCGTCCGCTGTCGCTGTCGCTGCCGTTCACGCCGGGCAACCAGCCGCACCAGGGCGCGATCGTCGCCGACTACTTCGACAACCTGCTCCCGGACAGCCAGCCGATCCGCCGCCGCATCGCGCAGCGCTACCGGCTCGGGTCGACGGCGCCGTTCGAACTGCTCGCGTCGATCGGCCGCGATTGCGTCGGGGCGCTGCAGTTGTTGCCTCCGGACGAAGCACCGGTCGACCTCGAATCGATCGACGGCACCGCGCTCGACGATGCGGCCGTGGCCGACGTGCTGCGCCACGCGACCGCCGCCCCGCTGCCCGGCCACGCGGAGCCGGACGGCGAGCTGCGCCTGTCGATCGCCGGCGCGCAGGAAAAGACCGCGCTATTGCGCGACGGCAATCGCTGGCTGCTGCCGGCCGGCAGCACGCCGACCACGCATATCTTCAAGCTGCCGCTGGGGCGCGTCGGGAACATGCAGGCCGACATGCGCACGTCGGTCGAGAACGAATGGCTGTGTTCGAAGATCGTCGCCGCGTACGGCCTGCCGGTCGCCGCGTGCGACATCGGCCGGTTCGACGACCAGAAGGCGCTGATCGTCGAGCGTTTCGACCGCCGTCGGTCCCGCGACGGCACCTGGATCCTGCGGCTGCCGCAGGAGGACATGTGCCAGGCGACCGGCACGCCGTCGGGCGCCAAATACGAATCCGACGGCGGCCCCGGCATCGCGACGATCATGGGCATCCTCGCGAATTCCGCCGAGGCCGCGCGGGACCGGACGAACTTCTTCGTCACGCAGCTCGTGTTCTGGGTACTCGCGGCGATCGACGGCCACGCGAAGAATTTCAGCATCGCGCACCTGCCCGGCAACACGTATCGCAGCACGCCGCTGTACGATGTGCTGTCCGCGCATCCGATCATCGGTACGCGCCGCAATCAGCTGCCGCCGCGGCGCGCCCGGCTCGCGATGGCCGTGTGCGGGAAGAATCGCCATTACGTGATCGGCGACATCCAGCCGCGTCACTGGATCGCTCAAGGCGCGCGTGTCGGTCTGACCGAAGACGTCGTACGCGCGGCCATGGCCGATGTGGCGGCACGCACCGAACCGGTAATCGCCGGCGTCGCGTCGCGCATTCCGGCGGATTTCCCGTCAGACGTGGCCGATGCGATCTTCGACGGGATGCGCCGCCAGGCGCGCAAGCTGGGCGCGGCCGACTAGGCGGTGCGGGCGGTGGGCGGTGGGCGGCGGATCATCCACGTGGACGATGCGATCCGGCGTCGGCTCCGCACAATGGTCGCCATCCCCATTCCGACGCACGCCCGACATGGAACCTGCCGCCCTCGATACTGCGTTCAGCCCGCTGCAGATCGGCCCGCTGACGCTGCGCAACCGCCTGATCAAATCCGCGACCAACGAAGGGATGACGCCGAACGGCGTGCCGTCGCGTGCGCTCGTCGGGTTTCATGAACGCATCGCCGCGGGCGGCGCCGCGCTGACGACGGTCGCGTACTGCGCGGTCAGCGACGACGGCCGCACGTTCGTCGACCAGGCGCGGCTCGATGCGCCCACGGTCCGGCAATTCCGCGCGCTGACCGACGCGGTGCATCGCCACGGCGCGGCGGCGTCCGCGCAGATCACCCACGGCGGCTGCTTCACGTTCCTGCCGTCGCTGTCGACGAAACGTCCGTTGAGTGCGTCGGGCGGGTTCAACAAGGTCGGCGTGATGAGCGGCCGCTTCCTGAAGCAGGCGATGACGCGCGACCAGATGACCGTCATCGCCGACGAATTCGCACGCGCGGCGCGCCACGCGCGCGACGCGGGCTTCGACGCGGTCGAGATCCATATGGGTCACGGTTATCTGCTGAGCCAGTTCCTGTCGCCGCTGTACAACCGCCGCCGCGACGCATACGGCGGCGATGCGGCGCGTCGCGCGACGTTCCCCGTCGAGGTGCTGCGCCGCGTGCTCGATGCGGTCGGCCGAGATCTCGCCGTGGTCTGCAAGATCGGCGTGACCGAAGGCGTGCGTGGCGGCGGAACGCCCGACGACGCATCCGAGATCGCACGGCGGCTCGAGGCCGAGGGCGCGCACCTGCTGGTGCTGAGCGGCGGGATGAACGTCGAGTCGGTGTGGCAGCTGTTCGGCAGCCCGCTGCCCGGCGAGGCGCGCGCGAACGCCGACAACGCGATCGTGCGCACCGCGATGGCGCTGCAGAAGCTCACCGAGCCGAAGATGGGCGCGTTTCGGGAGATGTATTTCCTCGAGCATTCGCGGCAGGTGCGTGCGGCCGTCCGGATGCCGCTCGCCTATCTCGGCGGCGTGCGCTCGCGCGAGAACGTCGCGCTGGCGATGCGCGAAGGATTCGACGCGGTGGCGCTCGCCCGCGCGCTCGTGTTCGAGCCGGGTTTCGTGAACGAACTGCGCGACGGCCGCATCGCGCAATCGGGCTGCACGTCATGCAATCGCTGCGTCGTGTCGATGTACACGCCGGGCGGTACCGCATGCGCGCTCAAGGCGCCGAACGATCCGGCGCCGAACAGTGTGCCGGCCGCGGGCGTGTGACGTTACGCGGTCGCTGATTCCGCAGTCGCACTCGCGGCCGTGGCCACTACGCGACCACGCCCTCTGTCGCTCACCCGGCGTCGCGGGCGCGGGCCAGCGCCGCGAGGTTCCCTTCCCCGAATCCGTGGTGCCCCTGCCGCTGCACGATCTCGAAGAAGATCTCGCCGGGCCGGCGCTTGACGAAGGTCTGGAAGAACAGGCGCGGCACGCCGTCGCTGCCGATTTCGCCGTCGACCAGCACCGCGCGGCGGCGCAGCGCGTCGAGATCGACGCCGTGCCCCGGCAGCCGCGCATCGACTTCGTCGTAATAGCGCGCCGGCGGTTCGATGAATTCGACGCCGTTCGCGCGCAGCGCATCGACGCTCGCCAGGATGTCGTCGGTCGCCAGCGCAACGTGCTGGACGCCTTCGCCCGGATGGTCCGGCAAATACGCGTGCATCAGCTCGGTGCGGCGCGTGCCTTCCTCGTAGACCGGAATCCGCACCGCGCCGCACGGCGACACCATCACGCGCGACTCTTCCGACACATGCCAGTGCGCGTCGATTTCATGGATTTCGCGGAAGTGCAGCAGGTCGTGATAGAAGTCGAGCCACTCGCGCATGCGCCCCGCGCCGACCGTCTGCGTGAAATGGTCGACCTGCTGCAGGCCCGTGCCCGCGCAATCGAGATCGGTATGCGCGGTCGCGATGTCGATCGGCCGGAAATCGATGTCGAAGATCGAGATGTCGCCGACGCCGCCGCGCTGGCCGTCGCGCCCACGCCAGCGGTCGACGAAATAAAGGTGCGAATCGCCGATCCCCTGGATCGCCGGAATCTTCAGCTCGCCGACCCCGATCCGCTCGCCCTCGAACGCCCACGCGCCGAGCTCGATCGCACGCTCGAACGCGCGCCGCGCGTTGGCCACGCGCAGCCCGATCGCGCACACGCCCATCCCGTATTCCTCTGCATAGCGCGCAGCGAACGAATCGGGCTCGGCGTTGATCAGGAACTGCATCTGCCCTTGCCGGTACAGCGTGACGTTCTTGCTGACATGGCGCGCGATCGCCTTGAATCCGAGCTGCTCGAAGCGTTGCGCGAGCGCGTCCGGCACCGGCGCCGCGAACTCGACGAACTCGAGCCCGGCCATCCCGAGCGGATTGGCGGCCGGATCGGCAACGGGCGGCGTATCGCTGGACAGGGGGTGGGAATTGCCGGGCATTACAGTCTCCGGGGGTATGCGGTCGATGGGGATGACGCCCGGCGCGTGCGGCATGCCCGGCCGGTGGGGTGGCCGGGTGTCCGCCCGATTCGGGCAAGGTTTTGATGGTCCCGATTTTAACCAGATCGTTCACGCCGGCACACCCTGGCCGAACGGGATACGAATGCCTCGCCTAGTGCAAACCCGGGATTCGTTCGATAATCGCACATAAAAGAGCGATAATCGCGCATTTTGTCCGATCGGCCAATTGCCGTCGCGCGGCGCGCGCCCTATTCTCCGTCCACCCATCGACTTCAATGCAGCATCGGACGCGGCGCCGCCACGATTCCACGATGCGCCATGCCAGGAGACTTCGCCATGACCCCAACCTTCGACACCCTCGACGCCGCCGCCGGCGCCCGCGCGCGCAGCCAGGCCCGCAAGGCCGCAATCGGCAGCTTCGTCGGTGCCGTCGTCGACTGGTACGACTTCCTGCTGTACGGGATCGTCGCCGCACTCGTCTTCAATTCCGAATTCTTTCCGAAGGTCAGCCCGACCATGGGCACGCTCGCGGCGTTCGCGACCTTCGGCGTCGGCTTCCTGTTCCGGCCGCTCGGCGGCGTCGTGTTCGGCCATTACGGCGACCGGCTCGGCCGCAAGCGGATGCTCGTGCTGACCGTGATGCTGATGGGGCTGTCGACCGTCGCGATCGGCCTGCTGCCGAGCTTCGCGACGATCGGCTGGTGGGCGCCCGTGCTGCTGGTGCTGATGCGTGCGATCCAGGGCTTCGCGGTCGGTGGCGAATGGGGCGGCGCAGCGCTGATGGCCGTCGAGAGCGCACCGAAGCAGAAAAAGGCGTTCTACAGCAGCGGCGTGCAGGTCGGCTATGGCGTCGGGCTCGTGCTGGCCACGGGGATCGTGTCGATCCTGAGCCATACGCTCGGCGAGGCCGCGTTCAAGTCGTGGGGCTGGCGCCTGCCGTTCGTGTTCAGCATCGTGCTGGTGCTGATCGGGCTGTGGGTCCGCAAGAGCATGGACGAGTCGCAGGAATTCGTCGAAAAGGTCGAGCACGGCAATCGCAAGCTGCGCCTGCCGGTGCTGGAGGCGCTGACGCGCCATCCGAAGGCGTTCCTGCTGATCGTCGCGCTGCGGCTCGCCGAACTGTTCACGATGTATATCGTCACCGCGTTCGCGCTCAGCTATTCGACGTCGAACCTCGGCATGTCGCGCGACCTGTTCCTGAACATCGGCCTGCTGGTCGGCGCGGTCAGCTGCTTGACGATCCCGTGCTTCGCATGGCTGGCGGACCGCTTCGGCCTGCGCCGCATCTACCTGATCGGTGCGCTGATCGGCCTCGCGTCGGCGGTGCCGTTCTTCGTCGCGCTGGAATCGCGCTCGATCGCGTGGATCGTGGTCTTCTCGATCCTGCTGGCCAATGCCGCGCACGACATGATCGTGAGCGTCCAGCAGCCGCTCTTCACCGAGTTGTTCGGTGCGGAATACCGCTACAGCGGCGCGGGCGTCGGTTATCAGTTCGCGAGCGTCGTCGGCGGCGGGTTCACGCCGTTCATCGCGGTGGCGCTGGTCAGCCTGGCCGGCGGTTCGTGGCACCTGGTCGCCGGCTATCTCGCAGTGGGTTGCCTGATCTCGCTGGTGGTCGCCGCGCGGATGCGGGCGGCGGAGTGAGGACGCGCCCATGACCGGTGAGCGACGCCGGTCACGGGCGAACGAGGCGCGGCAATCGTTCGTAAAGGCGCTCGACGAGGAGCCGGGCGTTCTCACCGAAATGCAATGCACGGTGGCAATTCGGACAAACAGCCACCGTGTTCGACACGAGGTCGGGGCCCCGCTCCGCCAGCTTGCGGACGTGGTGTACTTCCAAGTAAGGCAATCCGTCCGCCCCCTTGAACGGGGCCGGTTCGCCACAGCATTCGCAGGTCCCGTTCGCTTGCGTCAGCACCCAGGCCTTCACCAACGGATCGCGGCGGATTTGAGTCACCGTCGAGCTAGTCGTCCCGGGGTTCGGATTGCCCGGCGGCGGCGCGAGCGGCGTTTTTTTCAGCGCGTCGCGCACGTCGAGTTCGAATTTCACGGTCGGGGCAGCCGACCGCTTCTCCCATTCGTTGATGAACTGCTCGATCAGCACGCCGTTCGCCCCGACGTTTTTAGCGGGTTTGAGTCCGGACAGCCACTCTCGGCCCATCAACGCCAGCACATACGAAATGTTCTGCATCCGGTACTCGAACGCCTTCGCGGTGCGATTGAATCGACCAGCCAACCCGTCGTAGACCGCCTTCTTGACGTATGGCTGCCTCCCGCGCTCACTCTCGAGCATTTTGAGATATTCCTCTACCGACGCTCGAAGTTCATCGCGCGTCCAAGGCCGCCCGTCAGCATTCTCCGGAGCCTCTTCAGCAAATGGGGATTGAGGGGATGATGTCGACATGGATGGAATCATTCGAAAATCCGGCCTCGATTTTACGAGATAAGGATCCGTCCCAATCCGGGCATTCGCGGCTGCCCCCCCTTTTTGTCCTTACACTGCGATCGATCCGCGTCCGTGTCGGCCGCCCTCGCCCAACGTCAAACACGGTCAATCCCGCGCGCAGAAGCCCTTTTTCCCCTCTGAACATTCCACGTCACCCGCCGACCAATGGCATCATATGGGCCTACGTCAGTCACAGATACGCCCCCATATCATGTCGAATCTCATCGTCCACGGCGGCACTCCGCTGCGCGGGGACATCAAGCCGTCCGCGAACAAGAACGCCGTCCTGCCGATCCTGTGCGCCACCCTGTTGACCGATCAGCCGCTGCGCCTCGTCGGCGTACCGGACATCACCGACGTGCGCAAGATCCTCGACATCTTCCGCACGCTCGGCAGCGACGTGTCGGTCGACTTCACGACCGGCATTCTCGAACTCCACCATCGCAACACGACGTTCGACCCGGCCGTTCACCGCCTGCCCGAGGCGATGCGCTCGTCGATCATGCTGATTCCGCCGCTGCTCGCGCGCTTCGGCGTCGCGCGCCTCGAGAACGACGTGAAGGGTTGCACGCTCGGCGTGCGTGAAATCGATCCGCACGTCGAAGTGTTCGAGCGCTTCGGCGCGCACATCCAGCGCACGCCCGATTCGCTGATCGTCCGTGCCGACGGCCCGCTGACGGCCAACGATCACTGGCTCGACTACGCATCGGTGACGACCACCGAAAACTTCGCGCTGTGCGCGACGGCCGCCGGCGGCACCTCCACGCTGATGAATGCGGCGTCCGAGCCGCACGTGCAGGAGTTCTGCCAGTTCCTCGCGATGATCGGCGTCGCGATCGAAGGCATCGGCACGTCGCGCCTGTGCGTGACGGGCGGCGGCAAGCTCGGCGGCGGCGAATTCCGCTTCGCCGAGGATTTCCACGAAATCGCGACGTTCCTCGCACTGGGCGCGATCACCGGCGGCGACATCACGGTGCGCAACTCGTCGCCGGAGCATTTCCCGCTGATCGACCGCACGTTCGCGAAGTTCGGCGTGACCGTCACGCACCGCGACGGCTGGTCCCGTGCGGAACGCGACGGCCCGCTGCGCGTACGCCGGCCGTTCACGCAGAACATCCTGACCAAGGTCGAAGCCGCGCCTTGGCCGTACCTGCCGGTCGACCTGCTGCCGATCTTCATCGCGCTCGGCGTGCGTGCGGAAGGCAGCGCGATGTTCTGGAACAAGGTCTACGACGGCGCGCTCGGCTGGTCCGGCGAACTGTCGAAATTCGGCGCGCACGTGCTGCTGTCCGATCCGCACCGGCTGATCACGTTCGGCGGCCTGCAGCTGACGCCGGCGCGCGTCGAGAGCCCGTACATCATCCGTGTCGCGATCGCGCTGCTGATGGTGGCCGCGAGCATCGAAGGCCGCTCGGAAATCATGAACGCGCTGCCGATCCGCCGCGCGCATCCGCATTTCGTCGAAAACCTGCGTTCGGTCGGCGCGAACGTCGAGTGGACGAGCAGCGAGTAACGTCGACCCGGATGCGGCGCGTGTAACGTTCGCGCCGCATCCTCAGGCAAACGGATTTCGCAACTCCGGACCGCCCTCCACGCTCAAGCCGTCGTGCATGTCCTCGGTGTACAGGTATTCGCAACCCTCGATCGACGCAGCTGCCACGATGCACGCGTCGTAGAAGGACAAGCGATGCCGCTCCGCCAGCCTTCGAGCGAGGTCGTGCGTATCGACCGTGATCGGCACGACATGGCACAAACTCCTGATCGGCTCCAGAAACTGCCCCACCTCGCGCCAGGGCATCCGCAATTTGCGGCTGCAAACGCTGGCGACTTCGTTCAGTACCTGAACGCTGATGGTCGGCCGTCGAAGGAATAGCGCCTCCGCACGATTTGCCCTGGTTTCGTCCTCGGACAACAGAGAAAGCACGACATTGCTGTCGACGAACGATTTCGCCGACTCAATCCCGCTCATTCGCGTCATCCCGGCTGAACTTGAAGTCTGCGGGCAGCTTGCCCCTGAAACGCCTCAATCGCTGCAGAAGCTCGTCCGGCCTCGGCTTGCGACGCACGGCGAAAACGCGCGGACTGTCGACGACGATTTCGATATCGTCCCCCTCGCGAAGCTCCAGTGCGTCGACCACACTGGCCGGAAGGCGGACCGCCAGGCTGTTGCCCCACTTTGCAACCTGCATACGAACCTCCGTGGATATACAAGACAAATTGTATATCTGCGATGCGAGGCCGCACAGCTGGCCGAACGGACAGCGCCGGCTCGCCGCATATCGCATTGTCCGCCGCGCCGCGCGATAATCGCCCACTCCCGCACGAACACCGCGCACGACGCATCCTCGACCATGAAAAAGCCCCACCTCGACCGACGCGACTGGATAGCCGGCCTCGAAAAGGGCCTGATGATCCTCGAGGCATTCGACAGCCAGCACGCGCGGATGACGCCGACCCAGGCCGCCGCCCGCACCGGCCTCACGCGCACGGCCGCGCGGCGCTACCTGCTGACGCTCGAATCGCTCGGCTACGTGTACACCGACGGGAAGCTGTACGGCCTCACGCCGCGCGTGCTGCGGGTCGGCTGGTCGTACTTCGATTCGGCGCGCCTGCCGCGCACGGTCCAGCCCTATCTGCAGCAACTGAGCGCGTCGCTGAACGAATCGGCGTACGTGAGCGTGCTCGACGGCTGGGAACTCGTGTTCATCGCCCGCAACGGCGTGTCGCGCGTGATGACGACCGGCTTCGTGCTCGGCGCGCGCGTGCCCGCCCCGCTGACGTCGCCGGGCGTCGTGCTGCTCGCGCATCATCCGGATCGCGAGGCCGTCCGCACGTGGCTCGACGACACCGAACTCGCGCCGTTCACGCCGCACACGATCACCAACAAGGCGCGCCTGCTCGAACAGGTCGACCACGCGCGCGACGCGGGCTTCGCGGTGATCGAGCAGCAATTGCAGGTCGGCGTGCGCGGCATCGCGGTGCCGCTGAAGAACCGTCACGGCGAAGTCGTCGCCGCGCTGAGCACGAACATGCCGATCGGCACGGAGACGACCGACGCGGCCGTGCGACGCGTGCTGCCGCATCTGCAGGAAACCGCGCTCGCGATGCTCAACGTGCTTTAGGGATTCACGCGAGCCGCGCGCGCGTCATCCCGCTCACGACATCCGTCACGCCCGTCACCCGATCCGCCACCACCGCGGCAACAGATCGCGCACCTCCCGCCGCCGGTAACGATCGTCGATCAGATGCACGACGCCCTCGTCGTGTTCGGTGCGGATCACGCGCCCGGCCGCCTGCACGACCTTCTGCAGGCCCGGGTACAGATACATGTAGTCGTACCCGTTGCCGAAGCGCGCCTCCATCGCGCGCCGCATCTGTTCGTTGACATCGTTGACCTGCGGCAGCCCGAGCGTCGCGATGAACGCGCCGATCAGCCGCTCGCCGACGAGATCCACGCCTTCCGAGAACGCACCGCCCAGCACCGCGAAGCCGACCCCGCGCCCGCCCGCGTCGAAGCGCGCGAGAAACGCGTCGCGCTCGCTTTCGGCCATGCCGGGCGCCTGGGCCCACACGGGCACGTCCGGATGACGCGTCTGCATCAGCGCGACGACGCGCCCGAGATAGTCGAAGCTGCTGAGGAAACCGAGGTAGTTGCCGGGCCGTGTCGCATACTGCGCGGCGATCAGGTCCACGATCGGTTCGAGCGAACGGTCGCGGTCGCGCCAGCGCGTCGATACGTGGCTCGCGACGCGCACGGTCAGCTGCTCGGCGCGGAACGGCCCGTCGACGTCGAGCCAGCCGGTGTCGGCCGGCAACCCGAGCGTGTCGCGATAGAAATGAAACGGGCTCAACGTGCCGGAAAACAGCACGGTCGCGCGCGCGGCGTCGTAACGCGGCGCGAGAAAGCCGGCCGGAATCACGTTGCGCACGCACAGCGTCGACTGGATGCGGCGCCGGCGCCCGGCCGGTGCGACACCGTCGAGCCCGGACTGGCGCGGCAGCGGCTCGCCGTGCAGCGTCGCGTCGAAGATCGACGCGCCGTCGAACGCATCGGCAAGCACGCCGAACTGGATCGCCTCGAAATGAAAGCGCAGCAGCGCGTCGCCGTTCGCGCGCGGCGCATCGGCCAGGTGTTCGCCGATCGCCGCGACGAGGTTCTGCACGGCCGACACGATCGGCCCCGGAATCTCGGGGTATGCCGCATAGCGCTCGGCCTGTGCGCGATTGAGCGTGCCCCACGCGCGCGCGAGCCGGTCGAACGCCTTGCGCAGTGCCGCGGGCGCCGCCTCGCGCGCGGCCGCGAACGCGAACGGGTCGAGCGATGCGCTGTACATCTTGCGGGCGCGATCGAGCAGGTTGTGCGCCTCGTCGACGAGCACGCCGACGCGCCACTGGTTCTGCTGCGCGAGCGTATGCAGCATCGCGCTGCCGTCGTAGTAGTAGTTGTAGTCGCCGATTACCATGTCCGACCAGCGCGCCAGCTCCTGCGCGAGATAGTACGGACAGACGTCGTGCGCGAGTGCCGCCTCGCGCACGGTATCGCGATCGAGCAGCCCCGCGCCGATCGCCGCGTCGCGCGCCGCCGGCAGGCGGTCGTAGAAGCCTTGCGCAAGTGGGCACGATTCACCGTGACACGCGCGGTCGGGATGCTCGCACGCCTTGTCGCGCGCGACGAGCTCCAGCACGCGCAGCGGCAGCGCCGGCGTGCCGGCGCCGAGCGTGGTCGCCGCTTCCAGCGCGAGCGCGCGACCGGGCGTCTTCGCGGTCAGGAAGAACACGTGATCGAGCTCGCCCTCGCCGCACGCCTTCAGCAGCGGAAACACCGTGCCGAGCGTCTTGCCGATGCCGGTCGGCGCCTGCGCCATCAGGCAGCGCTCGTCGCGCGCCGCGCGATAGACGGACACGGCCAGCTCGCGCTGGCCGCTGCGGAATCGGCCGTGCGGAAACGTCAGCGCGCGCAGCGCCGCATCGCGGGCCGAGCGGTGCGCGGTCTCGCGCTCGGCCCAGCCGACGAAGCACGCGCACTGCTCGGCGAAGAACGCGGCGAGCGCGCTTGCGCCGAGCGTCTCGGTCAGCACGGTCTCGCGCTCCGACACGATGTCGAAATACACGAGCGCGACGTCGATTTCCGCGAGGCCGCGTGCGTCGCACATCAGGTGCGCATAGACCTTCGCCTGCGCCCAGTGCAGCGCGCGATGGTTGGCCGGCATCGCGTCGAGGCTGCCGCGGTAGGTCTTGATCTCCTCGAGCCGGTTCGCGACCGGGTCGTAGCCGTCCGCGCGCCCGCGCACGGTGAGCGTGCCCCACGTGCCGGTCAGCGCGATCTCGGTTTCGTAGCGCGCACCGCGCTTCGACGTGACGGCTCCGTGGCCGGCAATGCCTTCGAGCGCGGTCGGCGCGGGCGTGAAGCGCAGGTCGAGATCGCCGCGCCGCGCGGTGAATTCGCACATCGCCCGCACCGCGACGACGTAGCTCATGCGGACAATCCCGCCGCTTCGGCCTGCTCGACTCCGGCTCCGGCCCATTCGACATCGACGACACGCACCGGCATGCCGTGCGCGAGGCAGTACGCGAGCCAGCGCGTCTGGTTGTCCTGCAGCCGGTCGCCGGGGCCCTTCACCTCGATCAATTCATAGCGCCGCTCGCCGGGCCAGAAACGGACGAGATCGGGCAGCCCCGAGCGGTTGCCGCGGATATCCGCGAGCAGGCGCGTGAACCACAGCCGCAGGTGCTCGGGCGGCAGGCAGGCCAGCGCCTCGTCGAGCAGTTCGTCGGTCAGTACGCCCCAGAACACGAACGGCGATTGCAGCCCCGTCTTCGTCGCGAAGTGCCGGCGGATCGTGTCGCGGTACGCGCCCGAGTCGAGTTGCGCGAAACAGGCGGCGAACGCATCCGTGCGGCGCACGGCGAAATCGGGCGCGTGCAGGTCGGCCGGGCCGCGCTGGAACGGGTGAAAGAACGCGCCTGGCACGGCCGCGAACACGGGCTCCCAGCACAGCAGGCCGAACAGCGAATTGATCAGCGTGTTCTCGACGTAGTGAACCGGCGCATCGGGCTGCGCAAGATGGTCGCGCACCACGTATTCGACGCTGACGAACGCTTCAGGGCGCATCAGCACGAGCGTCTCGCGCGGCACGTCGGGCGTGCTGCCCGCGCGCTCGACCCGCTGCCCGAGACGGCGCTGCAGGCGCGGCAGCATCCGCTCGACGCGCTGGCGCTCCTCGTCGCTTTCGAAGCCGCCGCGCGCATCGAGCGCCAGCGCGAGCGCATCGGTGTCGCGGCCGCAGCGTTCGAGTACGCGAATGCGCCGGTGCCGGCTGCCCGGCCACGCGCTGCGCGCATACGCGTCGAGCGCGGCAGCCCAGTCGGCGCGGCGCTCGCAGGTCTGCCCGAGCGTGAACAGCAGCTTCGCGCGGCGCGTCGCGAGCCACGGCTGCGCGCAACCGACCGCGTCGATCGCCTGCAGCAGATCGTCGAACGGCTGGTCGTCGGGCCATGCGTCGTGTGCTTCTCGGCAGGTCTGCAGCGCGAGATACGCGTCGACGTCGTCGCGCTGCTGGAACGCGCGCGACGACGGCGCGAACGGCACGCTTTCGTACTGGAACACGCCGAGATCGGCGAGCACGAATTCGCTCCAGTCCTGATGCAGATTGCCGAAGAACATCAGCCGCAGGCGGTCGCACAGCGCGCCGACCGTCACGCGCAGCACGCGATCGTCGGCTTGCGCGCACCATGCGTCGAACGGCTGCGCCACGTCGTGCGCGGGCCGCAACCGCTCGAGCCATTCGGGCTTGCGCTCGCCCGCGTGCGCGGCGAGCGACGGGAACATCTTCAGCAGGTCGGCCTTGGTCGACAGCACGAACAACTCGTCGAGCGTGAGCGCGGGTGCCGGATCGACCCAGCCGAGCTCGACGAGCGGCACGGCCGCGTCGAGCGTGCTGCCGATTTCGTCGTACGCGAGCTTGCTCGCGCGGAAGTCGGTGCCGCTGCGCATCAGCATCCGCACGAGCAACGCACGCGACGCTTTCGGCAGTTGCGCGAAATGCGCGAGAAACGCATGTTCGCTCGCATCGAGCAGGTCGTCGTAACGCTCGCCGAGCCAGGCCAGCGCGCGTTCGAAATTGGTCAGGTAGTAAAACGCCGGGGGCGTCGGCGATGCAGGCGTCACGGGGATCGATCACTGTACGTTTGTACAGGTCGGAATCATATCAAATGTGACGAAAAATGCCGCATGCCGCGCACCGCCACGCGGCAGCCCCGCCGGCGCCGATCCGGTCAGAACTGGTAATTCACCGACATGTCGAACACGCCGTTCGTCGACTGCTGCGTGATCGGGCTGCGCCGTGCGCGGCCGACGAGCTGTTCGATCGCGCCGTCCATCGTCACGAACCAGTGCTTGTTGACGAACCACACCATCGTCACGCCCGCGCCGAACGACTTCATCCCCGCGCCCGACGAATAGGCCGGCAGCCCCGAACGCGCGGACGCACCCGCGGGCACGCCGAACCAGCTGTTCATGTAGCGCGAATCGGCGAACGACACGGTCGGCCCGGCGAACCAGAAGAAGTGTTCGTTGCTGCCCGGCATCGGCATGTACGCGGAGAAATCGCCGACCCAGCCGTTCGAGCCGCCGATGCTGCGCCGCACATCCGCGCGCAGCACGAGCGGAAAATCCTTCGAGATCACGTAGTCGGCCGCGAGCTTCATCACCGGCGCCGCGTTGATGTTGTCGAGCCCGTTCAGGTGGTCGAGATCGTCGGCCGCGCGGCGTCCGAGGTCATAGCCGACCGACAGGCTCACGCGCCAGTTGGGCCCGCGCAACACGTTCGCGCCGAGCCCGTCGCCCGTCGACAGGAAGAACAGGTCGCGATAGCGCACGTCGAGATTCGGGCCGCCCATCACGCGATAGCGATCGGAACCCGCGTAGCGCGGCTGCAGCGTCATCGCCGCGCCGACGCTGACCTGCCACGTGGGGACGGTCGGACTGAACAGTTTCTGCAGCGGGACGCCCGCCGAGTATTGCCATTCGCCGAGCGGCGACGGCGTCTGGGCCGACGCGTCGCGGGCACCGGCCGCCGCCAGCGCGGC
This sequence comes from Burkholderia sp. BCC1988, assembly GCF_905339895.1. Lineage (NCBI taxonomy): Bacteria > Pseudomonadati > Pseudomonadota > Betaproteobacteria > Burkholderiales > Burkholderiaceae > Burkholderia > Burkholderia sp. BCC1988. Next base: position 329,542 of record NZ_CAJPHA010000001.1, on the reverse strand, counting down.
GAAGGCCGACAGGCCGGACACGAACCGGCGGGTGCCGGGCGACAACAACGGGCGGGCAACGGTCATCAAGGCGGTCTCCGTCGGTTGCACGAAACGAACCTGAGGGAAAGCGCGTCGCAGCCTGGCCGGCTGCAACGGCGAGCAGCCGACGGCGCGAACGTAGCGTGCGCTGAATTGTGAACATCCTACGCTGGCGCACGCGAAGCCGCAAAGCGCCCGTTGAACGCGGGCACTTTGCCGTATTCCGGCATGAGCCGGCGCAGGGTTGCGGAGTCAGAAACGCTCGACGTGATAGTCACCGGCGAGCGCGGCCGGGCTGCGCTTCGCCATCATGCGCGAGAAGCCGTCCGCGAGACGCCCGAGCGCGAGCTGCTTCTGGCTCGCGTCCCAGTGCGTGTAGGTGTCGTAGGCGGTGTCGTCGAACGACACGGTGACGGCGACCGGGCGCCCGCTCGCGCGAAAGCCGATATGCAGCACGCCGCCCGGCAACTCCTCGATGTGGTAACGCAACGAACGCGACTCGAAATAGCGGCCCAGCACCTGGGCGATCGCGCGCTTGTCGGGCGATTGCACGTGAATGTCCATGATGGTCCTCCTTTCAGTGATCGCGCGGCCGGCCGTGGTTCGCTGCCCTCGCCCGGCATCCGCATCGGCGGCGGCTGCGACGGCGGATCGCCTTGCGGCAGGCCCGGGGGCACGGGCGGATCGAACGGATCGTCGTGCTCGGGCAGCGCCGGATCGGGATCGAAGTCGGGCGTCGGCTCCGGACGGTGCAGCATGGATCGTGTACTCATGTCGCTCCTGCGCGGCGGCTCGCGCGTGTCGATGGGTGCGGCGAGCGCGCGCAAGCGGCGTGCCTGCCCGGGTGCGCACCGGTCATGCATCGTAGGCCGCCATCACCAGCCACAGCGTGCGCCCTTCGGCGGCGAGGCGCGCCGCGAGTGCGAATCGATCGGACGGCGCGCATCGCGCGGCGAGCGCCCGCTGTGCGCTTTCCGGCCCCGCGTAGACGGTAGGGTCCAGCTCGCGAACCTCGTCCTTCCCGTCGAACATGCGCCGCTCGGGCCGATGGAGCCGCGATTCGCGCTTCCATGTGTCGAAACGCTCGCGCACCTGACTGAAATCGCCGCCGCACACGTTCGCGTCGTAACGTATTCTTTCCCTGGGTTCATTCATCACGATGTCCTCTCGTCCACGCCGGCGGCGGGCCGGCCACGTCTCAGCCCGCCCGGCCGGCTCGACGGCTGCAAGCGTCATGCCGCCCGCGCTGCGCGGGTACGGTGCTTGCACCCCTCGTACCCATAAGGAGGTTCGATCATGACCGCATCCGCCCCCGGTAGCCGAGACGCCGTGTCACCGGCTGCCAGCCCGCTCTCCCTGGCCACGTCGCGCAAGCCGTCTGACGACAAGACGGAAGAGCGCATCGACGAAGGGCTCGAGGAGACGTTCCCGGCCAGCGATCCGCCCGCCGTCGGCGGTGCGACCCGCATCGACCCCGCCAGGCCGTCCGGCGAACGCGAACGTCGCGCGCCCGACGCCCCGCAACCGCCCCGCGATCACGGCTGACGGCGGCACCCGGCCCGCGATGCGCGGCAACGTAGCGTCGCCCGGCCGGCCCAACCGGAGTGAAGTGATGAAACGCATCGAACGTGCATGGCACGAAGTCAGCGGCGCCGCAGGCGTCGCGGCGCTCGCCGCGATCGAGAGCGCGCTGGTCCTGGCAATCGTCGTGATGACGGGCGTCGGCCACTGAGCGTCGCTCGCGGCCCGGCCGCGGCTGCCGCCGTGGAAGATGTACAAGCCGGCTGGCAAATTTCTCCGTGGCCCGGCCGCGCAGGCCCGGCCTGTGCCGATTGAACGCGGCACGCGTTCTGCTTCCATGTCGTCTCGTTCACGAAGGAGGCGTTCATGTATCGCGTCAATGAAATCATGTCGCGCGACGTGGTCTGCGTCGCGCCGACCGACACGATTCGCCATGCGGCCGAATTGATGCAGCGCTTCGACATCGGCGTGCTGCCGGTCTGCGATGACACCGGGCTCGTCGCGATCGTGACGGACCGCGACCTCGCAGTGCGAGCGCTGTCGCACGGGCATTCGTCCGACACCCCGGTGAAGGTGGTCGCGTCCGCGCCGGTGCAGTGGTGCGTGGAAGACGACGGCGTCGGCGACGTCCAGCAGCGGATGGCCGACGTGCAGTTGCACCGGATGCCGGTGCTCGACGCCAATCACCAGATCGTCGGCATCGTGTCGCTGGGCGACATCGCGACACGCGCGGGCGGCCCGGCACGCGACGAGCTGGCGAACACGCTCGAGGACGTGTCCCTGCCGCGCCGCCGCTGACCGGCTGCCCTCACCCGTGCGGCCCGCGCGCCGCGTGCGCCGCGCCGCTTCGACCAGGAGAACAGCGATGACAACGGACAGACCGTCGCGCACGCAGGCGCGCATCGTCGGCGACCGCGGCCGTTCGGCCGGCGGGCCGGGGCCGGACGTGATGGCCGCCAGCACGCTGGAAGACGATCGCGTGCTGACGCTGGACGGCGACGACATCGGCAAGATTACGAACATCATGCTCGATATCCGCTCGGGCCGGATCGCGTATGCGGTCGTGTCGTCGGGCGGGTTGCTCGGGATCGGCGACAAGCTGCTCGCGGTGCCGTGGAACGTGCTGACGCTCGACGCCGGGCGCCGCTGTTTCGTGCTGCCCGTTTCGACCGAGCGCGTGCGCGACGCGCCCGGCTTCGAGAAAGACCGCTGGCCGACGATGGCCGATCCCGCCTGGGCCGAGGGGCTGCACGCGTACTACGGCGCATCGCCGTACTGGCTGATCGAGGAAGGCGAAACGGTACTCGATGCGCCGCCCTTCGAGGCGTCGCCGGACGGCCCGGAAAGCGACACGCGGCCGCACTGACGGACGCGCCGGGGCGCGCGGATCGCCGTGCGGATCAGTGCGCGGCCGCGATCGCACGCTCGAGTGCGCGCGCGGCGCTCAGGTGCGCCTTCAGCGTCGGCAGCGCGTTGGCCGCGAACGCGCGAAGCTCCCGGTCGTGGCCGTCGCGCGCCTCGGCTGAGTAGAGCCGGATCGCCGCGTCGTGCGCGTTCGGTCCCGCCAGCTCGATGTACCCCTTGTCGAACGCATGGCCACTCTTGCTTCGCAGCGCATTCACCGCCGGATCGACCAGCATCCGCGTCTGCACGGGCAAGCCCTTTTGCGCGCCGAGCCGGCGCAATTCCGCGGTCATGCGAACGTGATCGTCGATCATCCGGCGCGCGAAGGCCTTCACGCCCGGATTCGACGACCGGTCGAGCGCGAGCTGGCTCGCCTGCAACTCCGTCTTGCCGACGATGCCGGCCTTGTCGATGAATTCGGCGTCGATGCCGCTCGGCCGCCGCGTCATGTCCGCCTCGTCGGCGGTCGCGCCGGGACTGACGACGCCCGGCGCGACCTGAACGGACGATGCCGGCGGCGCCTGCGCATGCGCCGGCGCGAATGCCGGTACGCGCAACACCGCGAGCACGCCCGATCCCACCAGGCACACGATGCCGGCAACCGCGGTGGCTCGGCGCAGATTCCTGTCGCTCGTTTTCATCCGGACCTCCGTATCGGTCGACGGATCGGCCCTGCCGAACGCGGCAACCGACCCGTCATGCGGGACGATGCGCGGACGCAGGAAATCGGTCCACGCGCCTTTGCTCCATGCCCCCTCGACACGCTCGATCGACAATGCGGCGGCTACTCGCAACGTGCGCTCCGCGAACGTCGTGTCATACGTGACTTCCCGCGGGTCCGCAGCCTGTCGCACACACCGCGCGAACCGTCGATGTTGGGCACGACCCCAATCGCGGTCGCGCGTCGCCGCTCGTCGGGCACGCTGCCCGTCGACTCGGCCTGCCGCCGGTGCTGTCGCGCCTGGCAAGGTTCGATCCCTTCATCGTGCCGCCTGGCGCGGAGTGCGCAGGCCGCCGCGCGTCAGCGATGCCGCTCGGCGCTCGACACGTCGACGATGACGCTGGCCAGCGTCGGCATGTCGACCGGCTTGCACAGATACGCGTCGAAGCCGGCGGCCATCACGCGGTTCCGGTCCGCCGCACCCGCATGCGCGGTCACCGCGACGACGGGCAGGCGCCCGCTGCCGTTCGGCAAATGGCGGATGTGGTCGAGCAGCCAGAAGCCGTCGCCGTCCGGCATCGCGAGATCCGACAGCACGACGCTCGGGTGCTGCCGCGCGACCACGTCGAGCGCGTCGCGCCCCGATTGCGCGGTCGACACCTGCGCACCGAGCGTTTCGAGCGCCGCCGCAAGGCTCGCGCGCGACGTCGCATCGTCATCGACCACCAGCACGCGCCGGCCGTCGAGCGCGACCGCCGTCGACGCACCGCTCGGCCGTAACGGCTGGCCGTTCGGCATGTCGGCGCCCCAGTCCACCGGCAGCATCACGGTCACGGTCGTGCCGCACCCGGCGCCATCGCTCGCAGCCGTCACCTCGCCGCCGTGGAGCCGTGCGATGTTGCGCACGATCGACAGGCCGAGTCCGAGCCCACGCTTGGGCGAGGCCGACGCGCCTTCCGGCCGGTTGAACGTATCGAACAGATGAGGCAGACGTTCCGCCGAAATGCCTTGGCCGGTATCGGCGACCGACAGCCGCACGCGCGCGCCGGCCCGGGTCAGAGACACCTTGATGCTGCCGCCCGGCGGCGTGAACTTGATCGCGTTCGACAGCAGGTTCGACAGCATCTGGCGCACCCGCTCGCCGTCCGCGGAGATCACGCAGTTGGACATCGCGCACGCGATCGACAGTTCGAGACCGTTCGCCTCCGCCGTCGCGCCGAGTTCGCGCACCGCTTCCCGCACGACGCGCACGAGATCGACGGGCGCGCGCTCGAGCCGCATCCGCCCCGTCGCGAGAGACGAGGCGTCGAGCAGGTCGCCGACCATCCGCGACAGCGAGCGCGCGCTGCGGTCGATCGCATCGATCGCCTGGTGAGCGAAGCTCTGGCCGTCGGCGCTGCGCATCACCTCGACCCAGCCGTAGATCACGTTCAGCGGCGTGCGCAGTTCATGCGATACGGTGGCGAGCAGTTCGTCCTTCAGCCGGTTCGACTCGTCGGCCTGCACGCGCGCGTCGCGCGCACCGCGTAACGAACGCAGGTTGCGCCGCTCGCTTCGGCGGCGTTCGCGCGCTTCGCGCAGCGTCATCGACATGCCGGTGCAGTTGCCTTGCGCGTCGACGATCGGCGCCGCCACGAAGGTCGCGCGAAAGCGGCCGCCGTCGTGGCGCAGGCACAGAATGTCGAGCGGGCCTGCGGGCGGGCGCGCGTTCGCGAACGACGTGGGAACCGGATGCAAGCGCAGCCAGCGCGGCGCGATCAGCGTCGTGACGTCGTGCCCGATCACCGCCGCGGCATCGATGCCGAACAGGCGCCGCGCGGCCGGGTTCCAGCTCGTGATCCGCCGGACGGCGTCGACGCCGACGATCGCGTCGGGCGACGCATCGACCACACGGCGCAGCAGGATGTCGTCGAGCGAGCGCGCCGCGGGTGCCGGTTCGCGGCGCGGCACGCGTGCGTCGTTTTCCTCCACATCCTCGGCCCCGCGCAGCCGATCGTTTGCGAGCAGCGGCTTGACGACCATCACGAGCACGCATTCGACGAAACCGATCGCGACGAAGGCGCCAGCCTGCGCGAGCAGCGCGGGCAGCGTCACCTCGCGCCAGCCCAACGCGCCAATCACGACCGCGCTCGCGGCGATCGCGGCCAGGCCGCCGCCGAACGACGTCAGCCAGGCCGCAGCCGCAACACCGGCGTAGAAAGGCAGCTGTGCAAACGGTGCATGTACGCCGACGACGTGCATCGCCCACGCCTGCAGCGCGGACGCCACCCCGACGGCCAGCACGACCCATGCGCCCTGCCGGAACAGTTCACGGGTAAGGATCCTCATCGTGTCCCTGCATCGCCCCGGCGACCGTCGCTCGACGGCTCCCGCCTCGGCGGCCGGCATGTGCCGTCGAGCGTTCGGGGGCGAGCCCAAGGGCCGGCGCAACGCGCGTACCCGCGGCACGGCCGCGCGGCGGCTTCGCGGCGCGGCGCGCTGCGCGTGCCGCCGCGCCGCGTTTGCGCGGAACGCGGGTGATGCCGACTTGCGATTTTTCATCGGTCGGCTGCAAAAAAGCATCGACACGCGGTGTCGGCTGCCGCCTGTCGGCATCGTGCCCCCGTGATCGCGTATTTCTTCGATCCCCGCACCGGACATTGTAAATTTCTAAATCGCGGCACCTTCCGTGCGGTTTCGCTGTCGATGATAGATATTGCAATGAAGGGAAGGTGCGGTGCCGATTTTCAAAACGGCCCGCCGACGCTTATGGCTGAATCCGCAAACCGTCCGAAGCAAGGCGCCGACGCGCGCCGGCTGTCCGGCCGCTCCGCGGCGATGCGCACGCTGCTCGGCCGTATCGAGAAAATCGCTCCGACCCGCGCCAGCGTGATGATTGCCGGCGAAAGCGGGGTCGGCAAGGATATCGTCGCGCGCCGGCTGCACGACCTCAGCGCGCGACGCGACGGGCCGTTCGTGCCCGTCAACTGCGGCGCGATTCCGGCGGACATCGCCGAAGCGCAATTGTTCGGTCACGAAAAAGGCAGCTTCACCGGCGCGATCGCGCAACGGGAGGGTTTTTTCGAAGCCGCGTGCGGCGGCACGCTGCTGCTCGACGAGATCGCGGAGATGCCCGCGTCGCTGCAGGTGAAGCTGCTGCGGGCGCTCGAATCGAACACGATCGTGCGGGTCGGCGGCACCGACTCGATTCCGCTCGACGTGCGCATCCTGTCGGCGACCCGCCACAATCCGGCCGATGCCGTGCGCGACGGCCGGCTGCGCGAGGACCTGTTCTACCGTCTCGCCGCGTTCGCGCTGTATGTGCCGCCGCTGCGCCAGCGCAGCGGCGACGTCGAGGCGATCGCGCATGAGTTCGTCGATGCGCTCAACGCGCGGCACCGCTCGCACAAGCGGCTGACCGACGCGGCGATCGCCGCCCTGCGCGCCTATTCGTGGCCCGGCAACGTGCGCGAGCTGCACAACACGATCGAGCGCGCGTACATCCTCGCGGACGACGGCATCGACGTCGCGTTGCCGAGGCCGGCAGCGCCGCCCGACCACACGTCGGACGACGCGATGGCGCTGCCGCTCGGCGCGACGCTGCACCATGCGCAGCAACGTTTCATCGCGGCCACGCTGCAGCACTTCGACGGCAACAAGCCGCAAGCCGCGAAAGCGCTCGGCATCAGCCTGAAGACGCTCTACAACCGGCTTGCGCTGATGCGCGACGACGGCCGCCCCTGAGCGCCGCCGCGGGCCCTGCGTCAACCGGCGCAGGTCATGCGACCTTGAACTGCCCGACCGTCGTCGCGAGCGCGTTCGCCTGCGTCTGCAGCGCGGTCGCGGCCGCGGTCGACTGTTCGACGAGCGCCGCGTTCTGCTGCACCATTTCGTCGAGCTGGGTGACCGCGCGGTTCACTTCCTGGATGCCGCGCGTCTGCTCGTTCGCCGCGTGCGTGATCTCGGAGATGATCGTCGTCACGTTGGCGACGTTCGACACGATCTCGCGCATCGTCTCGCCGGCCTGGCGCACCTGCCCCGACCCGGCCGACACGCTCGCCACCGTCGATTCGACCAGCACCTTCACCTCGCGCGCGGCCTGCGCGCTGCGTTGCGCGAGACTGCGCACTTCCTGCGCGACGACCGCGAACCCACGGCCCTGCTCGCCGGCACGCGCCGCTTCGACGGCCGCGTTCAGCGCGAGGATGTTGGTCTGGAACGCGATCCCGTCGATCACGCCGATGATGTCGCCGATCCGGCCCGACGCTTCCTCGATCTTCTCCATCGTCGACACGACGTCCGATACGACCACGCCGCCGTGCGACGCGATCCGCGACGCCGCGGCCGCGCGTTCGTCGGCCTGGCCGGCAGCGGCCGCCGACTGGCCGACCGTCGCGGTGATTTCTTCCATCGACGCGGCCGTTTCCTCGAGGCTCGCCGCCGCCGATTCGGTGCGCGACGACAGGTCCTGGTTGCCCGCGGCGATTTCGTTCGCGGCCGTGCGCACCGATTCGCTCGCGTCGCGGATCTGCCGCATCACGTCGTTCAGCTTGTCGACGAAGCTGTTGAACGAGCGCGCGATATCGGCCACCTCGTCGCGGCCGTCGGCCGGCAGGCGCTGCGTCAGGTCGCCCGTGCCCGAGCCGATCGACGCCATCGCCTGACGCACCTGCGACAGGCGGCGGAACGCGGTCGTCGTGATCGCGCCGACGATCAGCGACGCGACGCCGACGATCACCACCAGCGTGATCAGCGACGCGGTGAGCAGCGAGCGCATCCCGGCCGTCGCTTCCGATTTGTCGAGCAGGACCAGCGCGTACCAGTCGGTGCCCGGCACGGCTTGCGCGCGCACCAGCTTCGCGTCGCCGCCGACGTGCACTTCGACCGGCGCGTTCGACGCCGCCAGCGTCGCGGCGCTCATGCCGCCGAGGTCGGGCGACACGTCGGCGACCGGCTTCAGCGTGAGCTTCGCGTCAGGATGCGCGACGACGTGGCCGCTGCTGTCGATCAACATCCCGAAGCTCGTGGGCGTCGGGTGGATCGACTTCACGTTCGCGATCACGCTGTCCATCGCGACGTCGGCGGCGACGACGCCCTTCAGCGCACCGTCGCGCAGGATCGGCACCGCGAACGTGACGACCAGGTTGCCGGTGCCCGCATCGACGTACGGCGGCGTGACGACCGGCTTGCCGGCCTGGGCGGCCTGCTTGTACCACGGACGGCCGGTCGGGTCGTAGTTGGGCGGGATGCCGGTCGGGTCAGAGAAATGGAACACCTTGTCGGCATAGCCCGCGTAGACGTTCGTGAAGCCGCCCGCCGCGGCCATCTGCTTGAACACCGGCAGCGGATCGGGCGACAGCGCGGCGTCCTGCAACGACGCGATCATCCGGCTTTTCGTCGCGACCCAGTCGCCGATGCCGACCACGTGGCCGCTCGCGACGGAGGTCAGGTTGCGGTCGATCGCGTCGTTGTTGTACGCGCGTGCGATGAAGTAATTGATCAGCGTGGTGGCGACGAGCGCGAACACGACGATGGCGACGCACGCGGCGAGGATGCGGGTGCGGATGGACGAGAACATGGCAACGACTCGGTAAGGGAGCGCGAACGCCCGGTGGACGAATTCACCGGGTAAACGGCATCCGCGCCGCTTACTTGAGGCCGTTGTGTCGATTCGGTCAAATATATGAAGAAAGGCGCGACCGGCAAGCAGGCGCGTTGTCGGTATGCAGGCGTGCAACGGTGCCGGTGCCGGAGGCGCGCGGCGCTCAGGGGCCTGCCGCTGTCATGAGGCACCGCGGCGCCGGTCGCGCCGATCGTCCCTTACAGACGGCGGCCAGTACGCGTATCCGGCTCGTCGCGCGGCGTACTGGCCGGCGTGTCGCGCTCGAGTTCGTCCTGCCTGCGCATCCGTTCGCGCAGGTGGCGGATCGCGAACACGTGGATGTAATCGTGCACGCGGGCATCGGACGACAACGCTCGCACTTCATCGTCGAGCATCGTGCGCAACTGATCGGCGCCGATCGCGCGCTCTGCGGCGACGGCCTTCAAGGCATCAAGCAAATTGTCCTGTGACATCGACGGGCTCCTGACGGTCGAGGAACGAAAGGAAAAAATGACGCTACCGGAAGATTAAAGGCTGAACGGCCGCCCGGCGTACGATGCGCCGAAGCGTGGTTGCGCGCGATCAACGGCACCTTGCGTGCCGCCGCGCCGATCCGTCCCCGAACCGGCCCGCGCGCAGGATTCGCGGCGCCCAAGGCCCGCGAACGACTGGAAGGATTGTCACGCCACCCCGAGGCGCGGCACCGTGCGATCGCTCGGACGATGAACCGTCGCGCGATGCCGATGCAGTGTGGGACCTTAGACCCGCGAAAGTCCTGCGTCAAGCGACGCGCGACGCCGCGATTCGTCTGTTCGAATGCACCGGATCGGGGCGCCGCACATCGCGCCTGCCCGCCTGCCCGCCTCGCGCCGCAGCGGCGGCTCGCCTGTCCGGCGTGTCAGCGGATTCCGATACCTCGCACGCAACGTCTGACAGCGACTTCAGCACGCACCGATTGGCAGCGCGGTCTCCGCGGCGGATACTGATGTCATGAACGAAGCGTTCATACCCGGTCATCGCTCAGCCGGCCCTCGAGCCGGCACGCGGGGTCGGGCGCAGGGAGACCCATCATGATTCATCGCAACTTCCCGGCGCGGGACGGACAGCGGCGCACGCGCATGCTGGCCGCGACCGCCGTGCCGGCCGCAATCCGCCCGCCGGAAGATCTCGACGCGTTGCTCGCACTCGCGCGCGAATCGGGCTTGCTCGTCACGCTCGACGGGCAGATCGGCCGCGAAAAGTACCAGAGCGTCGCGGGATCGGTGCTCGCGCTGCAGCGGTTCGCCGCGGCGCTCCGCGCGCGGGCCGGTGCCGGCGCAACGGTCGTCGTGAGGCAGCGCCGCAAGACGCGCCCCGGCTGGCCGCGGCTGCGCAATCGCACGCCTGGCGGACGAGGCCGACTGCATGGCGTGCGTCGCGGTGCATGCGTATGCCGCGACGCGCACCGCCAGCGCGACCTGCGAGCGCCTCGCGCCGCGTAAAGGCCTGAACGCTGGGCCTGAACGCGGGGCCTTCACGCAGCCGACGCCGCACGCGGCCGCGTGAAGGCTGCGGCACCGCGCCGGGCGCGCAGCGCATGCCGCGATCCAGACCGAATCCGCGATCGCGCGATCGCGTGGCATCACGCGCCGTTCCACACGGCGACATCGACGAAGACAATACCTGCGAGGAAAAGAGTCAGCACGGGGCCAGGAAAGCGGACGGGGTGCAATGCACCCCGTCCGTTATCCAAGGCAGCCGCCGGCTGCCTACCCTCGTGCCAGAGAGTTCGTGATCGGCCGATGCGCGATGCGCTACACGGCTCAGGAAATCGGCTGAATCGCAACGGCATCGGACAGGCGCCGGTTCGCGCGGTTCCGGACCGACGTGTCGAATCGCGGCGTCGGGTACGGACGACGGACCATCCGCCGCATGCACACGCACGTCGTGCGACTATCTCATGCAAAACGCGCGACGTTTCTGATGCAGGTCAATGAAAGTCCGCTTCGCATTCGTCGCAGCGCAATCCTCACGTGGCCTCGCGCACGAGCAGCACCGGCACCTGCGCGAGATGCGCGACCCGGCGCGCCACGCTGCCGATCAGCCAGGCCGCGATGCCGCGCCGGCCGTGCGTGCCGACCACCAGCAGTTCCGCATGCCAGTGCACCGCGTCGCGCATCAGCGCATGGGCGACGTCGTCGCTGGTCGGACGGGTCTCGACGATGCCGCGCTTGGTCGGGTTCCCCGTTACATGGAACAGCGGGCCGATCCGCGCCAGCGCATCCTCGCCCTCCGCGCGATACGCATCCTCGAGCGCGCGCACCGGCACGAGATCCGTCAGACGAACCGCGCGATCGACGACATAGACCGCGTACAGCAGCGTCGTCGGCACCGCGAAGCCGAGCCCGACGCGCACCGCGTGCAGCGACGGCTCGCTGCCGTCGACCGCGAACATCAGGCGCTGCAGCGGCCCGTCCGACGGCCGCGCATAGTCGGCGGGCACGATCAGCAGCGCGCAGCGTGCGCGCGCGGCCAGCGTGTCGGACACCGCCCCCTCGACGAGCCGCAGCAGCCCATGGTGCGGATTGGCGCCGACCACGAGCACGTCGGCGTGCCATGCCGACGTGTCGTTCGCGAGCGCATCGGCCACCGTGCCGCCCGTGAGCGACGTATCGATGATCATCTGCTCGATCCCCACGCCGCTGCCGGCGAACAGTTCCGCGATGCGTTCGAGCGTCGCCTGCGCTTCACGCGTCATCTCCTCGCGCGCGGAGGTCAGCAGCGCGTCGACGCGCGGGATGTCGGGCAGCACGAGACGCGGATTGTCGATCGCGCAGACGATGCGCACCTGCATGCCGGGACGCAGCAGCGTGCGCGTGTAGCGCGCGGCGGACAGCGACTCCGGCGTCAGATCGACGGCCAGCGAGATCCGCGCGAGCGGCGGGATGGTCGGGGTGGACTGCATGGCGAAAGCCTCCTTGCGGACGCGTCGTCGCGAACGACGACCGGAGCTTCGCGCGGGCAGCGGCGAACGACGAATGGCGGACGGACGGCCGACGCGGTCGCGGGGATCGGCGGACGGCCACGCGAAGCGCGGACAAGCGATTCAGACAGCATATGTCGTCCGGCCCGCACGTGCATGATCGCGATCAATACCCGTGCGGGCCGCGATGCGCCGCGCACGGCTGTGCGGCGCGCGGCGCGGCGACTTTCGGCCGCTTGGTTTACGACTTCGTCGACGCGGGCGCGCTCGCCCGGTTCGCATGGAACACCGCGTATGCGATGCCGAGCAGCACGATCCAGACCGGGCCGATCACGAGTGCGACGCGCGTATCCGGCGAGAACGCCATCAGCACGACGACCAGCGCGAGAAACCCGAGTGCGACGAACGAGCCGAGCGGATAGAACGGCACGCGGATCGGCAGGCGCGCGATCCTGTCGGCCGACAGCGTGCGGCGAAAGCGCATCTGCGCGATCAGGATCACGCACCACGTCCAGATCGCGCCGAACGTCGACACCGACGTCAGCCACGTGAATACGTGCTGCGGCGCGAGATAGTTGAGCAGCACGCCGATCAGCAGCAGCGCGACCGACACGATCACGCCGTACACCGGCACGCCGTTGCGATTCACGCGGCCGAGCATGGCCGGCGCCTGGCCCTGCTGCGCGAGGTTGTAGAGCATCCGCGCCGTGCTGAACAGGCCGCTGTTGCACGACGACAGCGCCGCGGTCAACACGACGAAGTTGATGATGCCGGCGGCGGCCGGGATCCCGAGCCGCGAGAACGTCATCACGAACGGGCTGCCCTGCGTGCCGATCTGGTCCCACGGATAGAGCGACATGATCACGAACAGCGCGCCGATGTAGAAGATCAGCACGCGCCAGAACACCGAGTTCACCGCCTTCGTCAGCGACTTCTCCGGATTGCGCGCCTCGCCGGCCGTGAGGCCGAGCATCTCGACGCCGAGATACGCGAACATCACGATCGGCAGCGCGCCGATCACGCCGCCGATGCCGTTCGGCATGAAGCCGCCGTGGGCCCACAGGTTCGAGATGCCCGTCGCGACGCCGCCGTTACCGATGCCGAACGCGATCATGAGGCCGCCGCCGACGATCATCAGCACGATCGTGACGATCTTGATCAGCGCGAACCAGAACTCGAATTCGCCGTACAGCTTGACCGCGATGAAGTTCACCGCGCCCATCGCCGTGAGCGCCGCGAGCGCCCAGACCCAGTTCGGCACGCCGGGGAACCACATGTGCATGTAGACGCCCACCGCGGTGATTTCCGCCATGCAGGTGACGATCCACACGAACCAGTAGGTCCAGCCGGTCAGGTAGCCCGCGAGCGGGCCGAGGTAGTCGCGCGCATAGCGGCTGAAGGCGCCGGCGACCGGATTGGTGATCGCCATTTCACCGAGTGCGCGCATGATCAGGAAAATCGCGATGCCGCCCAGCAGGTAGGTCAGCAGGATGGCCGGGCCGGCCGTGCGGATCGCGGCGGCCGAGCCGAGGAACAGGCCGACGCCGATCGTCGCGCCGAGCGCCATCAGGTTGATGTGCCGCTCTTCCAGCCCGCGGTGCAGCTGGTCTTCTGGTTGTTTCAAGTCCGTCTCCTGGCAGCCGCGAACGGGCCGCCGTCATTGTCGATGTCAATGCGCGACCGTTCATGCCGATACCGGCAAACCGAAAACGAAAAATCCCCGCCGCCGTTTTCCGGATGAAAAACGCTGCGGATACTGCGTCACTCCGATTGGAATTACCGTTGATTATCGGTATTTTCCGGAACAATCCGGAAAAACGGATTGGGCCTTTCACGGAATACGCCCGTGCGGCCCGCGCGACACGGCTGTGCGCGTGGCGGGCGGCAACGGGATCAATCGCTTTCGGCGCGAACGAACGCGCGTCGAATGTGCGCAATCAAGCGCACGCAATATGCAGGCGGGATTATAAGAATAATCGGAGGTTTCGCGCCAGCCGATTTTCCCGGAAACGGGAAGCGTGAAATCGGAGGCGAAATCGGCATGTGCGCGGCATTCCGCGCACGATTTACTTCGATAACGGCCGGACTGTCGACCCTGTCGACCCTGTCGACACCCGTCAGGCTCGATCCGGTCGATGCAGCGAGATTACGATCGCCCCGCATCCGGGTTCGAGCGCCTGCCCCGCCCCGGTCACGATCACGTCCGGGAATGCAGCGACTTCATCTCGCACCACGCCGAACACCGGTTTCGCGTCGCCAGCGCCGTATTCCTTGCGGTACCGCCGCGTCAGTCCGAAACGCGCGCAGTCGATCGCGGCCGGCCGGCGCCAACGGCAATGACCGCGCCACCGAGTATTGCCATGCCGATCGAGGTCAGCGTCACGACGAGCGCAACGCGCCCGTGACCGGAGAAGAGCCCCACAAGCAGCCCGGCAAACGGCTGCGTCGCGTTATTCAGCAGGACCATGACGCCCGTCGTCTTGCCATAGTCCCGAGGGGGAATGATGGCCTGCCGGGCGCTGCGTATGTACACGTTGAACATCTTGTCGAAACCGATGACCAAAAGGAAACCGGCGACGTACATCGCAATCGAGCCGGCCATGCCCATCGCGAGGCCGCCCGCCGCGATCGCGACGAATGCGACGATGCCGAGCCGCTCGCGCGCCACCTCGATACGCGCGACGAACAGCAGGATCGCGACAGTCGCGACGGCACCCGTGACCTGCAGTCCGGCATAGAAACCGCCGGACTGCCGAAACGCACCGGTGACCATCGCAGCCGACGTCGCAAGTGTCGTCCCGATCACGAGGTTTTCCGCCGCTGCGAGCAGGATCAGCCGCAACAGCCCCGGCAGCGTGACGACATGCTTCAGCGCCACACCGAATGGTGCATACCACGGCCCCACCGAGCGTTCCGGAGGCGCAACGCGTGCCGTGCTGGTCCGTTGCCAGACGAATGCCAGCAAATCCGCCGAGACGAACAGCAGCGCCGCGGAAGCGACAGCCCACTCCCAGTCGCGATACCCAAGCAGCGCCGCCGCGACGATCGGTCCAAGCACGACGCCCAACTGATCGGCGAGCTGCGTATAGGACAACACTTTTTCGAAGCGCTGCTGCGGAAAGATCTGCGGCAGCAACACCTCACGAGCGACGAGACCTTGGCTCGTGAGTGCGCCGCATACGGCGGACAATGCGATCAGCCATCCGATTCCGCTCCAGGCGACATAGCCGGCGATGCCGATCACGCAAGCGACGGCCCGGCTGGTCTGGCTCGCTCGCAGCACGCGGATCGGTGACACACGGTCGCTCAGTGCGCCACAGACCGGAAAGGCGATGAATCGCGGGAACGCCTCGACGAAAAAGGCGAGCCCGGACCACGTCGCTTTCCGTGTGACCTGAAAGACGACGAGCGGCACCAGAAAGAGCAGCATCTGGTCTGCGAGCCGCGACAAAAAGAAAGAACCCAGAAAGGCCGGCTGATCGACGCGCATCCCGCGTATGCCCCTGCTGATTTATTCCACCTTCACGACGTGTTGGCAAAGGGACTGATCCGCTTGGGCTGTTCGGGACCACACACGAATTGGGTGCACGCTTCGGACACTTTCCGTCATGAACGGAATCCCGCGCACGACTCACTTCGACAACGTCGCGCGCACCGTATATTCGCCCGCGAGCGCCGCATGTTCCGGCCGCACGAAATACCTCGATGAATCGAGATCGGCCGGCAGCGGCTCGACCGGATAGCCGTGCTTCTCCCACGCGTCGAGGCCACCCTTCAGCGCCTTGATGTTGTGCAGCATCTTCTTGCGCTGCATCTTCGCGATCAGGCGCTTCGCGGTCGCCTCGTTCGGGCACACGCAATACACGACGATCGGCCGCTTCAGCAATTCCGGATCCAGCAGGTCCGGCGAATCGAGATCGACCGGCACCGCACCGGCAATCCGGTACGGCTCGCGTTCGCGAATCGCGCGCGGCCGCGCATCGAAGATCAGTGGCGGCTCGTTCGACGTCATCATCTCGACGAGTTGCGGCGGGGAGATGCGCACCTGCGCGAGGTAGCGGCGGAACTGCACGCGGCGCACCCAGCGGTACAGCAGGAACGTGATGAAGATCGCGAGGAACGCGTCGAGGATCGTGCCGCCGCTCGCGCGCACCCACAGCACGAACTGGACGATCTGGTCGTGCACGGCCGCGCCGCCGATGAGCCAGAACGCGGCCCACAGCGACGCGCCGGCCAGATCCCAGAACAGGAACACGCCGACGCCGATCGCGGTCGTGCCGAGCAGCGGCGCCGACACGAGGCCGAGGCCCGGCAGGAATTTGGAGAGGACGAGCAGCGGCGCGCCGTATCTTTCGAATACGTTACGCGCGAAGCGCAGCGTCGTGTCGAGCGACAGCGAGAATCGCACGAGCCCGTTCAGCAAGCGCCGGCCGCGCGTGCGGCCCATGAAGAACCACAGCGAATCGGCGAGCATCGCCGCGCCGATCGCCGCCACGAACATGCTCGCCCAGGACGCCTGCCCCATCGCCGCCATCGTACCGCCGAGGATCAGCATCGGCACGGCCGGCACCGGCACGCCGAGCTGCGTGATCAGTACGCTCGCGAACACGGCCCACGGGCCGAGCGACGAGGGAATCGCGATGGGAAAGTGCCACACGGCGGCGCTCCTGGAAGACATGCGGACCGTGCGACGGGGGCGGCCGTCGATACGGCAAGCAGCGATCGCCGCGGCACGTCCGCGACCGATCCTGCACCACCGTGCATTCTAAACGGGTTTGGCCGCGGCCGCGCGGAACGGCTGCCGTCGAAGGCGGCTCGGTGCGGCCGGCATGGCCGCCGGCACACTCATGCGTCGGAGCGCTGCGCGAGCCCCGCGACGTATTCCGCATATTCGGGGAATGCGGCGGCCAGCGCCGTCGCGTCCGCGAGCTCGAATTCCGCAAACTCGAACCCCGGCGCGACCGTGCAGCCGACGAGCGCGACGTGCTCCGGCGACGCGCAGCGCGCGCCGAACCAGCGCCCGGCCGGCACGACCGCCTGGAATACGGTGCCCGGGTGCGTGAGCGGGTTGCCGAGCCGGTGGATCGTCAGGCCGTCGCGCTCGTCGAGCACCCATACTTCGAGCGGATCGCCCGCGTAGAAATGCCAGACCTCGTCGGAACGGATCCGGTGCCACGATGAATACGCGCCGTCGCACAACAGGTAGTAGATCGCGGTCGACGCCGCACGCGACGCGCCGTCGGCCGGACGCACGACCGTATCGGCCGCGCGGTAGGTTTCGCGGAAATAGCCGCCCTCGGGGTGCGGTTGCAGATCGAACTGTTGAATCAGGTCGGCGGCGGAGATCGGCATGGCGGATGACGTCGGTGAAGGAGTGAACCGGACACGCGACGCGCGGCCCGTCCGATCGATGATGCGATCGACCAGCGTCGCGTGCCGCTGCGTCGATCGCCGCGACCATGCACGCGGCGACCGGGTCGCGCGCGGAACGCGGCGCGCGACGATGAAGCGAACGCCGGTCGATGCTGCCAGAAGTGCGGGCCACGATGCAACCGGCGCGACGTGACACCGCCATTGCGGCGCAGCGGATGCGCGGCATGGCGATCGATGCAACGGACGAACCCTCGAGCCCGCCATCACGCCGGCGTCCGCGCGGCAGCCCCTGCCCGCCGCCGCTCACGCGTCGGTGCCGTACCGCCCCGTCACGCGGTCGCCGCCGCGGCCGGCTCGTCGTGCCGCACCAGCAGCACGGGCCGGTCGGCCGCGCGCAGCAGCGATTCCGCGACACTGCCGAGCAGCAGTCGGCGCAGGCCGTGGCGCCCGCTCGTCCCCATCACGATCAGATCCGCGCCGACCTCGGCCGCCGTGCGCATCAGCACTGCGGCAACATCCTCGCCGTACGCGTCGATCGCGCGCACGGTGCCCGCCACTTGCCGCTGCGCGAGCGCCGCTTTCGCGTCGTCGAGCACGGGCGTCGCCGCAGCGGTTGCCGCCGCGTCGCCATCGCGTTCGGCCGCAAAACCCGCATCGACGTCGACGAGCTGCGGCCGGTGCTCGACGACATACGCGCACGTGACCTCGCCGCCGGATGCCGCCGCGATCCGGATTGCCTCGTTCAGCGCGAGACGCGCACTCGGGCTGCCATCGAGCCCGACGAAAATCCGCTTGTACATGGTCCACCCTCCGACCGGGCACCCGTCGCGCATCGCGCAAACGGCGTCCCCGTCACCGCAAGCCGGCCCGATGCCGGCTCGCCTGCCGAACAGTCTGCCCCACGTGCCGACGCGCCCGTTGACGCGCGTCAAATGCGGCCGGGACGCCCGCTACACCGCCCGGCTATCTCATTTTTAGCTGACCCTATTACAAAAAACGCGTAAAACGCGCACAATTTCATCTTGAAAATAGACGTCGCACGCGGCCGGTGCGAGTTTTTCCCGGTTTTTCCCGGTTTTGCCGCGCTGCCCGCGTGCCACGGGCGGCCCCGACACCAGAATGGCCATCGAATGACCACCGCCAGTGGAACCCCGTCGCGTGACGCCCGAGGGCCCGCGCGTTTCCAGATCATGTTACGCCAGCCGCTCGCGGCTGGCGTCGTTACGCTGTTCGCCGGCGCGGCGCTGTCGCTCGGCGTCGCGCTGCTCGTGCGCGAGCAGTGGCAAGGCGCCGTCCATACGCGCTTCGAACGCCGCACGACGCACGTGACGGCGATGCTGCGCCACGAGCTGCAAGGCAGCGTCGCCGTGCTCGAAAGCGCGCGCGGCGCATTCGCGCTTGCGCCGCAGATCACCGCCGAGCAATGGCGCCGGTATGCCGATACGCTCGATCTCGACAGCGGGCGTTCGCCGATCCGGCAGCTCGGCTATGCGCCGCTGTCGACCGCGACGCGCAGCGCCCTCGCCGGCCACGCGCCGATGCCCGCCGGCCCGCTCGCGGTGGCCACGCTCGTTGCACCGGCATCGAGCTCGGCCGGCGTGCGCTTCGGCGCGCCGGACCAGGCTCCGCTGGCGCACGCGCTGCGGACCGGCGATATCGCACTCGGCATCCATCCGGCCGACAACGATACGTCCCGCGATGCGCGCACCCTCACGCTGTTCGTCCCCGCGACGGCTTCGTCGCGTACGGCCGTCGCCCATGACGCCGGCGCCGACGGCGTGCTGTTCGCGGAAGTGAGCCCGAATCGCCTGGTCGAGCGCGCGCTCGACGCGGAACGCGGGCTCGACCTGCGGATGAGCGCGGGCGACGATCCGCACCCGATCGCGAGCGCCGAGACGACGACCGACGAAGCCTCCGCGTCGCCCGACCTGATGCGGCGCACCGACCAGCTGAATTTCGGCGGAACCGTGCTGAAGCTCGCCTATTCCGCGGACGGCCGCCCGAGCGCGACCGGCGCGCAGCGCGCGGCCGGCACGGTGCTCGCCGCGGGGCTGATCGCGTCGTTCGCGTTCGCGGCGCTCGTCCATGCGCTGCTGCGCGGCCGCGCCGGCCACGCCGATACGGGCGCCAGCAGCCGCGGCATCCTGAACGAGGCGCGGATGATGGGCATCATCCGTTCGTCGATGGAAGCGATCATCACGATCGACGAGAAGCAGACGGTGGTGATCTTCAACCCGATGGCCGAACAGGTCTTCGGCGTGTCGGCGATGGAAGCGATCGGCGCGCCGCTGTCGCGCTTCATCCCCGAGCGGTTTCGTGCCGCGCATGCGAAGCACGTCGACCAGTTCGGCGTGACGGGCGTGTCCGAGCGGCAGATGGGCCGCCAGCGCGTGCTGTTCGGGCTGCGCGGCAACGGCGAGGAGTTCCCGATCGAGGCGTCGATCTCGCAGATCCGCGATGCGTCGGGCAAGCTCTATACGGTGATGCTGCGCGACATCACCGAGCGGCAGCGCGCCGAGAATGCGCTGAAGCAGTCGCGCCAGGAGCTGCGCGAACTCTCGGCGAACCTGCAGAACGTGCGCGAGGAGGAAAAAACCCGCATCGCGCGCGAACTGCACGACGACCTCGGCCAGCAACTCACCGCGCTGAAGATGGACCTGTCGGTCATCGAGCAGCAACTGCGCACGCCGGGCCATGCGCAACCCGAAGTCGGCGTGCTGTCGCACCTGCAGGGCATGCGCCGGCTGATCGACGCGACCGTCGCGTCGGTGCGGCGCATCGCGGCCGACCTGCGCCCGGTGATGCTCGACGATCTCGGCCTCGTGCCGGCGATCGAGTGGCTCGCGAACGACTTCACGAACCGCTACGGCATCGACGTCGAGCGCCACATCGAAACGGGCGGCCTCACGTTCACCAGCGCGGGGGCGACCACGCTGTTCCGGATCGTCCAGGAAGCGCTGACGAATGTCGCGCGCCATGCGGACGCGACGCGCGTCGCGCTGCGCCTCGACATCGAGGAAGGCTTCTGCGTGCTGCGCGTCGCGGACAACGGCCGCGGCGCGGCACCGGTCGGCACCGCCCATGAGGACAAATCTTTCGGCCTGATCGGCATTCGCGAACGCGCACACATGCTGGGCGGCAGCGTGACGATCGACACCGCGCTCGCGCGCGGCTTCTCGATCACCGTCGCATTCCCGCTCGGTTCCGTACAACAGGAAACCACCCTCACATGATCAAGGTGCTCATCGCCGACGACCATACGCTCGTGCGCGACGGTCTGCGGCACATCCTCCAGAACGCCACCGGATTCGAAGTAGCCGGCGAAGCATGCGACGGAGCGTCGACGATCGCGCTCATCCGGTCGACGCCTGCGCAGGTGCTGGTGCTCGACCTGTCGATGCCGGGCCGCAACGGCGTCGAACTGATCAAGCAGATCAAGGACGAGAAGCCCGCGCTGCGCGTGCTCGTGCTGACCATGCACGCGGAACAGCAATACGCGGTGCGTGCGTTCCGCGCCGGAGCGTCGGGTTATCTGACCAAGGAAAGCGCGAGCGCCGAACTGGTCGGCGCGGTGACCAAGGTGGCGTCGGGCGGCGTCTACGTGAGCCTCGCGATGGCCGAACAGTTCGCGCAGAGCCTGAACGAGCCGGCCGAGACGCTGCCGCACCAGCGGCTGTCCGATCGCGAGTTCGACGTGTTCCGTCGCATCGCCGCCGGGCAGACGCTGACCGAGATCGCGCAGGCGCTGTGCGTCAGCGCGAAGACGGTCAGCACCTACAAGACCCGGATCCTGGAAAAGATGCAGATGCCGCACGAAGCGGCGCTGGTCCGCTACGCGCTGCGGCACAAGCTGCTCGACGAAACGGACGACGTCTAGGCGAACGGGCCGGCGAACCATGCCGGCCGCGCGACGTGCGCTGCGAGCTGGCCGGACGTCGCGCAGCCGTTACTTCGCCGGCACCGGGCACGCGAGATCGCCTTCCTCGCAGGACAGATAGCTCTTCAGCGTCTCGGTGCGGGTCCTGGTCAGATCGTCGAGGCAGGTCGACACGACCATCGGATAGGCGCTGCCGCCTTCGGCATTCGCGCTGGAGAAGTTGCATTCGGCATCGCGGTAGGCGATCCACGCGCGCTGCGCGTTCACGAGTTTCTCTGCGAGCGGCTTCGCATCGCGCAGGCGCGCGGTGACGGCCTGGTAGGTGCGGTTCAGCTCCGCGTCGGATTTCTTGTACGCGCGATCGGCACATGCCGTCATCGCCGCCTGATCCGTCGCGTCCGCGCAATTTGCCTGTGCGTGGGCAAGGTTCGCCGTCAGCGCCAGCGCGCACAGCAGACCGGTCAAGACACGCATGGATGCTCCTGTTTGTTTTCGTTGAAGTCGTGGAACGTGATGCCAGCCTTGCCGCCGCGCCTCGGCGCGCGGCGTCGCAGGCCGGCCGGCGCTACCCCATTCGCCGCGGCTACGGTAGCGTGGCGATGCCGACCGGGATGCTAGCGCACGCGCGGCGAATTGTCAGCCGGCGCCACGCTTGGCCGCGCACGCAAAAAAGCCCGCACTCGACATGAGTGCAGGCTTTTCGATACGGCTTTGCCGGCGGCCCGGAGGCCGCACGGTGAACGGCTTGCTCAGTGACCGAAGTACACCGACGAACGATCGGCTGCGGCCGGCACGGTCACGCGCTGGCCCGACTGCGACGTCGCCACCGGGTTCGCGCCGTAGCCCGTTGCATCAGCCTGCGCACCGGTGTTCTGGGCTGCCGCGATCTTCGCCTGTGCGGCCTGGATGTTTTCCGGATAGTTGATCCAGTCGTTCGGGTTGTAGCCGGCCTTTTCCAGCTGGGCCAGCTCGGCACGCACTTGCGCGCGCGTCAGCGGCTGCTGGTTCGATTGAGCGAACGAAACGACCGGTGCGGCCACCAGAGCGGCCAGTGCAACTGCCTTGATCAGCGATTTCATGATGCGTTACCTCCAGATTTGTCTTGTCAGGCGCTTCGGACTGGGTAGTCGTTGCGCATGAGTGAAAGTCTAGGCGGCACGGCTATCAGGGTAAATACTTAAATCGCAAATTCACTGTTGACCGAAACCGTACAATTGCCGGCGCATTCGATCGAATCATCAGATGATTATGGCCGCATCCGCAGCCAATAGGCTGCGGCGCGCTCTCGCCCGGCTCGCGCAGTGCGGATCGATTCACCGGGCCGTGGACGACCGCCAGGCGGCTGCCACGTTTGCCCCGCTTCTCCGTTCGACACATCAGCGGACCTGATCCGCCTCCACCGCCCCCGACGAGAGGTCGAACAGCAGCGCCTTGAGGCGCATCCGGTCGGCGGCAGCGACTTCGTCGAACGCCGCGTGGTGAAGCGTCCAGCCCGACCCGGCCGGATCGGCATGCACCGCACGCACCGTCCCGTCGAGCGTCAGCAGCGCGACACGGTCCTCGTCCGCATACGGCAACTGCACGCGCAACGGCTCGCCGGCCGCCGCGAGCGGCCGGTCGAGCGCGATCGACAGTCCGTTCAGGCTGAGATCGCGCACGATCCCGATGCCGTCGGCCTGCGCCGGCCCACCCGTGCAGCGGGCCGCGATCCGTACCGGCACGCGCGGCTCCGCGCGCGTGCGCAACCGGTCGACGAAGCCCGGCGGCGACAGCACCATGAACGGCGCGGCGCCCGCTGCCTGCACCGCTTCGACGGTCGCACCGAAGCGCGACACGGCCGACCGGCCGATCGCGACCGCCTCGACGTCGTCGCCGCGGGCGAACTCGAGCACGACCGCCGGCTGCGGCTCGACGAACAGCGCGCCCGATGCGCCGACCCCGATCAACCGGCAGCGCTGCAGCACGCGGGTCGCGCCGACCCGCCGCCGGATGCCGATCGCGGCGCCGGCCGACAGCCCCATGCGCGTGGCCGCCGGCACGGCGTCGTGCGCCGGCGCGGCAGGCTCGGCGTCATCGCGCCGGCGCACCGGCCGGAAGTGATCGAACAGGAAGTCATGCTGCGCGGGATCGCGCAACGTCGTGCCGGCGGGCAGCAGCGCGGCGCCGCCGGCATCGTAGAGATCGAAGCCGAGCGGGACGCCGGCGGAGATGTCATCGCGCGCGAGCGCGACGTGATCGGTGATGAGCCGCATCGGAAAGGCGCGGAGCGACCGCGCGAGCTGTCGTGACAACGTTATTACGGCAGCCTCGCGCGAAATCTGAACGGCTCGTTACTCCGAACCGCTGGTCGCGTCGGGTGAAGCCGGTGTCGGCGCCGGCGCCGGCGTAGCGGAGGGCGCGACGGCCGGGGCGGAGCCGAGGCCGCCCCCGGCGTTGCCCGGGCTCGTCGCATTGCCGCCCGTCGCCGGCGGCTGCGCGACCGGCGGTTGCGACGCCGACAACGCAGCGGCCGATGCCGCCACCTCGGACGCGGGCACCCATTCCTCGACGATGCCGCCGGATGCCGCCTCGGGCGCCGACGCGCCGGATGCGGCCGACGCCGCGGCTGCGTCCGCCTCCGGCTCGCGCTCGATACGCTGCGTCCTGACGGGCGCCGCCGCCTGCTTCGGCTCGGGACCGAACCAGCCGTCGACCAGGTCCGTCACCCGTTCACGCACCGAAGCGAACCAGCCGGGCGACGGTTCGGTGTCGAATTTCAGCTTCGCGTCGACGATCCGGGCGCGTTGCGCGCGCTGGAAGAAGTCGCCGACGATCGGCAGCGCGCTGTGCGCGCCTTGCCCCCAGTAGTCGCTGCGCAGCGTCACGCGGCCGTCGTCGAAACCGACCCACGCGCCGGCCACCAGCCCGGGCTGCATCAGGATGAACCAGCCGTCCGCGTTGTCCTGCGTGGTGCCGGTCTTGCCGGCCACGTCGCCGCGAATGCCGAAGCGCGTACGGATGCTGCTGCCGGTGCCGCGCGTCACGACGCCGCGCATCACGTCGAGCAGCGTCTTGTCGGTTTCGGCGTCGAGCGCGCGCTCGGGCGGCGCCGGCGCGTATTCGGCGAGCACCTCGCCCCGGCGGTTCTCGATGCGCGTCACCATTTGCGGCTCGACGTACAGGCCGCCGTTCGCGATCGTCGCGTACGACGCGACCATCTCCTTCAGCGTCACGGGGCTCGTGCCGAGCGCAAGCGACGGCACGCGCTCGAGCGGGCTTTCGCGCACGCCCATGTCGCGCGCGAACCGCGCCACGGCCGCCGGACCGACCTTCTCCATCACCTGCGCGGTGATCCGGTTGCGCGACAGCGCGACCGCGTCGCGCAGCGTCATCGGCTTGCCCGTCGGCGGCGCGTCGTCGCTCGGCCGCCAGATCTCGCCGCCCTTCAGCGGAATCTCGACCGCCTGGTCGATGAAGGTGTCGTCCGGCTTCATCCCGTTCGCGAACGCGACGCCATAGACGAACGGCTTGAAGGTCGAGCCCGGCTGACGCCGCGCCTGCGCGACGTGATCGAACGGCTCGTTCGTGAAGTCGCGGCTGCCGACCCACGCGCGAATCTGCCCGTCGCGCGGATCGATCGCGACGAAGCCGGCCTGCACGTCGGTCTTCGCCTTGCACAGCGCGCGCATGAAGCCGCGGTCGGCGGCGAGTTGCTTCATCGCGGCCGCATCGTTCTTGCCGGCGTCCTGCGCGGCCTTGTATTCGGGCGACTCGCGCATGAAGGTGCGAAACACCTCGTTGTCGGTGCCGCAGCCGTCGCGGCCGCTCCACGCATTGTTCGCGATGCCCTGCAGCTGGTTCGCCTGCAGCGTCAGCGCCTGGGTCGCCATCTGCTGCAGACGCGAATCGATCGTGGTGCGCACGATCAGCCCGTCTGAATAGATGTTGTAGTCGTTGCGGTCGGCCCAGCCGATCAGCCATTTACGCAGTTGCTGCGCGAAGTGCGGCGCGGGCCCCGGCGGCTCCTTCTGGCGCTCGAAGTCGATGCGCAGCGGCCGGCGCTGCAACTGCGCGAACTGCGCCGGCGACAGCTTGCCGTACTTCACCATCTGGCCGAGCACCGTGTTGCGCCGCTGCAGCGCGCGCTCGGGATTCAGCACCGGGTTGTAGTAGCTGTTGCCCTTCAGCATCCCGACGAGCGTCGCGCTGTCGAGCACGTCGAGCTCGTCGGCCGACTTGTCGAAATAGGTGCGCGCGGCCATCTCGACGCCGTACGCGTTGTACAGGAACGGCACCGTGTTCAGGTAGGTCTCGAGGATCTGGTCCTTGCTGTAGACGGCCTCGATCTTCAGCGCGGTGATCGCCTCCTTCACCTTGCGCGTGAGCGTCGGCGCGCGGCCGATCTCGTCCGGATAAAGGTTGCGTGCGAGCTGTTGCGTGATCGTCGAGCCGCCCTGGCGGCTGCCCGAGAACGTATGGAGCGCGGCCGACGCAGTGCGCTTCCAGTCGAGACCGTGATGCTCGTAGAAACGATGGTCCTCGGTGGCGATCAGCGCGTCGACCATGTGCGGCGAGATCTGCTTGAGCGACACCCATTCGCGGTTCGACGGCTTGAATTCCGCCAGCACCTTGCCGTCGGCGGACAGCACCTGCGCCGGCTGGTCGACGCGCGCCTTGCGGATGTCGCCGATGCCCGGCGTGAACGGAATCAGCACCAGCACGTACAGCAGGAACAGCGCGGGCACGGCGGCAGCCGCGCGCAGCACGCCGCGGCGCGTCGGATGACGGAGATGGTGCCAGGCGCTGGCCAGGACACGCTTGACGAGCACGGCGGCAGCGGCCGCGACGGGTTGGGCGCGCGCGACCCATTTGGCACTGAGGTCACGCACTGACGACACGTTTCGGCGATTCACGCGGGTGGGGGATCTGCTGGAAAGGCTGCATCGTACCAAAACTCGCGCCGCCCACCGGCCGGCGGCCGTCCCGGGCCTGCGCGAACGGCGTCCGGGCGTGCATTTTTACAACAAAAAAAGGCGCGCGCCCCGCAACGGGGCCGCGCGCCAAGCCTGGTACAACGGTGCCGTGCGCCGCTGCTCAGCGCACGAGAAAACCGTAGGTCAGCGGATCGCGCTCGTCGACGATCCAGTTCGCGAATCCGCAGATGTGTGCGCTGCCCTCCACTTCCGGGATCACGGCCGGGATGTCGCCGACCGTCGTCTCGCGCAGCACGCGCCCCTTGAACACGGTGCCGACGATCGACTCGTTGACGAGCGTGTCGCCGGCCGCGAGCCGGCCGCGCAGGTACAACTGCGCGACGCGGCCGCCGGTGCCGGAGCCGGTCGGCGAACGGTCGACCTCGCGATCCGCGAACACGCAGCAATTTGCCTGCGTCGAGCCCGGATGGCGCGGCGCGTTCGCGATGATCGTGCCGTAGATATGGTTGATCTCCGGAATCTCCGGATGCACGACCGGATATTTCGCGTTCGCGGCGGCCTTCACTTCGGCGCCGAAGCGGATCAGCTTCTCCACGGCCGCCTCGCGCACCGGCAGGTCGAACGGCGCGCCGTCGACGTAGAAATAGAACGCGCCGCCATACGCGATGTCGCCGGTCACGGTGCCGAACGACGGCGTGTCGACCGACACGTCGCGCTGCCAGATGAACGACGGCACGTTGACGAAGCGCACCGGCCCCGCATGCTCGCCGTCCCATTTCACGAACGCCTCGATGAAGCCGCATGGCGCGTCGATGCCGACGCGCGTCTCCGGCACCGTGCGCTGCACCCAGCCGAGCTCGACCGCGGCGGTCGACAGCGCGATCACGCCGTGCCCGCAATGGTCGCTGTAGCCTTCGTTGTGCACGAAGATCACGCCGAAATCAGCGTTCGGCGACACCGGCTCGGTCAGGTAGCCGCCGTACATGTCGGCGTGGCCGCGCGGCTCGAACATCAGCGCGCGGCGGATCTCGTCCGCGTTCTCCTTGAGCCATGCGCGGCGCTGGACGATCGTGTCGCCGGGCAGGCGCGGCAACCCGCTCGTGACGATGCGGAACGCTTCTCCGCCGGTATGCACTTCGACGGTGGAAAGGGATCGGGAAATTTTCATGAAGATCGAAAGCGTGAAGACGAACGACGGCGCACCGGCGCCGTCGTTCCGGTAGCGGTTTTACTTCGCGTACGGTTCGGGCAGCCCGTTGCGGATCACGTAGACGCTGGTCGGCGCGCCCTTCAGGTCGCCGCGTTCGTCGAACGAATAGGTGCCCGCGACGCCCGCATAGTTCGACTTCGCCAGCTGCGCGATCAGCTTCGCCTTGTCGGTGGTCGTGCCGGCCTTGACCATCGCGTCGGCGAGCAGCTTCATGCCGTCGTAATAGTTGACGCCGTAGACCTGCGTATCCGTGTGATAGGTGTCGTGGTACTTCTTCAGGAATTCGCGGCCGGCCGGCGTCTTCTCGAGCGCGACGCCGCCCTGCGCGCAATAGACGATCGACGCGGCCTCGCCCGCGACCTTGCCCATGTCGGCCGAGCAGATGCCGTCGCCGCCGAGCAGCTTCGCGCGCAAGCCGCGCTGCTTCATCTGCTTCGCCATCGGCGCGCCCTGCGCCGCATAGCCGCCGAGGAAGATCACGTCGGGATTGCTGGCCTTGATCTTGGTGAGAATGCCGAGGAAATCGGTGGCCGACGAGTTCGTGTACTCCTGGTCGACGATCTTGATTCCGTTCGCCTTCGCGACGTTCATGAACTGCTCGGCGACGCCCTGCCCGTACGCGGTGCGATCGTCGATGACCGCGGCGGTTTTCGCGTTCAGCGTCTTCGCGGCGAAGGTCGCCATCGTGCCGCCGAGCTGTTCGTCGCTCGCGCCGATCCGGAAGATGTTCTTGAAGCCCTGCCGCGTGAGTGCCGGATTCGACGCGACCGGCAACATCGGGACGCCTGCGTTGCTGTACACACGCGATGCCGGGATGGCGACGCCCGAGTTGTACGGCCCGAGCACCGCGACCACGCCCTTGTCGACCAGGTTCTGCGCGACCTGCACGCCCGCTTTCGGGTCGGCCTGGTCGTCGTCCGACACCAGCTTGAACGTGACCGTCTTGCCGGCCACCTTCACGCCCGCCTTGTTGAGCTCGTCGACGGCGAGGCGCGCGCCGTTTTCATTGTCCTTGCCGTTCGCGGCCTGCGGGCCGGTGAGCGGCGCCGAATGGCCGATCATCACGACTTCCTGCGCGTGCGCGGCGCTCAGCGCGCCGGCGGCAACGGCCACCGAGAGCGCGGTAACGAAGTGTCGCATGGTGTCTCCTGATTGGTTTTGTGTGAAACCAATGTAGGACACATGTGGTCACCATGCAAGCAATTTCAAAAAGTTTTTTGCGATTCTGGTCATTTTTTAGACCAGAGCGAGGTGGCGCGCATTACTTCGGCGTGATGTCGCGACGCACGCGAAGAATGTGCTGCTCGACATAGAACGCGGCCGCATCGGCGTCGCCGGACACGATCGCCTCGTAGATCAGCCGGTGCTCGGACACGTAGAGCCGGATCCGGCCCGCGTCGTAGATGCCGTCGTCCTTCAGCCGCTTCCACAGCGGCTGGTCCATCGTCTTTGCGACTTCGTCCGCGATCTTCACGATCAGCGCGTCGCCGGTCATCAGCGCGAGCTGCCGGTGGAACAGCCGGTCGCTCTCGTTCCACAGCGCGCGCTGCTGCGGATCGTCGATGTCGGAGACGGTTTCCATCTGTGCGAGATAGCCTTCGGCGACGGGATCGGCGCGACCGTGCGCGGCCGCGAGGCGCGCGATCGCGGGCTCGAGGATGAGCCGCACGTCGAGCGTCGACGTCGGGCTGAAGTCGGCATCGGGCGCGCCTTGCGGGTCGCCGCGCTGCGCAAGTACGTCGAGCGGCGCCGGCACGACGTAGGTGCCCGAATTGCGCTTCGTGAACACCAGCCCTTCGTTCTGCAACGCGCCCAGCGCCTCGCGCACGGCCGGCCGGCCAACCTGGAACAGCGCCGCGAGTTCGCGCTCCGACGGCAGCCTCGAATCGGCCGCGTAGCGCCCCGCGCGAATCTCGTCGCGAATCCTTTCGGCGACCTGTTCGTAGATCTGCAGCGGCCGGAAACCGGCTTCGAGCGATTCGGGACGTGCGGACATCATCTAGGGCTCCTGCCCGGTCGGGTGGGGGATCGGGAATGCGTCGCACTATACCGGAGCGGTACCGGCGCCGGTGCGCGCGACGCCCATCTGGACGGATATTAGAACCAAAAGCGGCCGTCCGCTGGCTTTTCCGGCTTGCCGGGTGGCCGGAAACTGGTATAGATTTGATCCAAACCGCCTGCCATCGCGACAGCCGGCCGCCTCCGTGGCGAGCGCGCGATGCGCCGTCTCCCACGCCCACCGCCCCAACCGACCGACACGATGACCGCCCTCTCCCGGATTCCCTCTTTCGACGCCGCCGAAACGGCCGCGCTGCTCGACTACCCCGCGCTGCTCGCGACGCTCAGGCACACCGTCGCCGAATACGCGGGGGGCGAGATCGTCAGTCCCGAACGCCTGGTCGTGCCGCTGCAGGCCGGCGGCGTGATGCTGTCGATGCCGTCGAGCGCGCGCGACCTCGCGAGCCACAAGCTCGTGAACGTGTGCCCCGGCAACGGCGCGCGCGGGCTGCCGACGATCCTCGGGCAGGTGAGCGCATACGATGCGACGACCGGCGAGCTGCGCTTCGTGCTCGACGGCCCGACGGTCACCGGGCGCCGCACGGCGGCCGTTACCGCGCTGGGCATCCAGGCGCTGCACGGCGCCGCGCCGCGTGACATCCTGCTGATCGGCACCGGCAAGCAGGCGGCCAATCACGCGGAAGCGCTCGCGGCGATCTTTCCGGACGCGCGCCTGCACGTGCGCGGCTCGCGCGCCGACAGCGCGGCCGCGTTCTGCGCCGCGCACCGCGCTCAGGCGCCGCAGCTCGCGCCGCTCGACGGTGATGCGATTCCCGATGCGATCGATGTCGTCGTCACGCTGACGACGAGCCGCACGCCCGTCTATCGCGAAGCAGCACGCGAAGGCCGCCTCGTGGTCGGGGTCGGCGCGTTCACCGCGGATGCCGCCGAGATCGACGCCGATACCGTGCGCCACAGCCGGCTCGTCGTCGACGATCCGGCCGGCGCGCGCCACGAGGCCGGCGACCTGATCGTCGCGCAGGTCGACTGGCAGCAGGTCGCGTCGCTCGCCGACGTGCTGCGCGGCGCCTTCGCGCGCGGCGGCCCGCTGCTGTTCAAGACCGTCGGCTGCGCCGCATGGGATCTGGCCGCGTGCCGCACGGCACGCGACGCGCTGGCCGCGCGCCGGCACGGCTGATTCGACGGCGGCGGCGGCGACCGGCAACCTGCCGGTTGCACCACGCACGCCGGCCAGCGCGGCTCGGGCGTCGCCGCCGCCTTCCCGTACGCGTTGTAGGAATCGCCCTACAACACGTCGAAGCGGCCTACACAAACTTCCAGTTCGGCCGATTTCATTTTTGGCGGCGCAACACGATACTGCCGGCATGAATGCCAGCCTGTCACCCGCCGTCGCGCTCAGGGTGTTTCTCGTCGATCACGCCATCGCCGTCCGGCAACGGATCGCGCTGCTCGTCGGCGCGATCCGCGGCGTCGCGGTCGTCGGCGAAGCGGAAGACGGCCAGGACGCGTGGATGCACATCCGCAGCAGCCACGCGGACGTCGTGATCGTCGACCTGCGGCTCGCGGACGGCAGCGGTCTCGACCTGATCGGGATGCTGTCGAAGGCCACGCCGCGCGTCATCACGATCGTGCTGACGAACCACTCGGCGGCGGCATTCAGAGAGGCATGCGCGGCGGCCGGCGCCGATTATTTCTTCGACAAGACCGCCGAATTCGACGCCGCATGCCGCGTCATCGAATCCCTGGTGCACGCTCGCGCGCACCACCCCTGATCGAGCCGGAGTGACTCATGTCTACCGCCACTGCCTGCGCCACCGCCCCGCCCGTCGCGCCTCGGCCAACGACTCCGCTTCGTGCGGTCGCGCGCACCGACGCCGTCAAAACCCCGGCCGCGCGCTGCTCGGGCTGCGCGATGCGCTCGATGTGCCTGCCGCCCGACCTGACTGCGGACGAGTACGGCCGCCTCGACGCGATCATCTGCTCGACCCGGCAGGTTCGCCAGGGCGACGCGCTGTTCCGCATCGACGACCCGTTCCACAGCATCTATGCAGTCCGTGCGGGCTCGTTCAAGACGGTGATGATGCATCGCGACGGCCGCGAGCACGTGACCGGCTTCCAGATCGCCGGTGAAACGCTCGGCATGGACGGCATCGGCAGCGGCCAGCACTGCTGCGACGCGATCGCGCTCGAGGACAGCGTCGTGTGCATCATCCCGTTCGGCGCGCTCGAGGCGGCGTGCCGCGAGATGAAGCCGATGCAGCATTTCCTCTACCAGATGCTGAGCAGCGAGATCGTCCGTGAATCGAGCCAGATGCTGCTGCTCGGCACGATGTCGGCCGAGCAGCGCGTCGCGCAGTTCCTGCTGAACCTGTCGGCGCGCTTCGAGGCGCGCGGCTATTCGGCATCGGAATTCAACCTGCGGATGACGCGCGAGGAAATCGGCTGCTATCTCGGCATGAAGCTCGAGACCGTCAGCCGGATGTTCTCGCGGTTCCATCGGGATTCGCTCGTCGAAACGCGCGGCAAGCGCGTGCGGATCCTCGACGCGCAGGCGCTCGCGCAGGTCTGACGCCCGACGCGCGGCCGGCGTCATTGCGCGGCCGCGCCCGTCGTGGCCGCATGCCGCGCGACCGCTTCGGGTTCGCCGGCCTGCCAGGCGGACAGCGCCTGTTCGGCTTGCGCGAACACGCGCCGTATCGTTTCGTTCACGTCATCGCCGCTGCTGCCCGGCAGCACCGCCGGCGCGCGATCATGCATGAGCAGTTCGAGGCGCACGTCGTAGGTCCGGCCGCCGTCGCCGGTCGTGCGCGACTCGATCGCCAGCAGGCAATCGTCGAGCCGCGCGCGGAATCGTTCGAGCCGCACCAGCTGCGCCCCCGCTTCGCCTTCGAGCGCGGCGGAACCCGCGAATCCGACGCAGACGATCTGCATGCCCACGCCCATGTCGTTCCTCCTGACGCGGTCGCCGCTCGTCGACCGGATTGCCTGCCCCATGTTTCCCTGCCCTGCCCGCCGCGGAATCCGCCCGCACGCATGTCGCGCGGCGCGACGACCGATGCGGCGATCACTGCCGTGGCAGCATTGCCTCCGCGCGCCGTCGGCGCGAGGCGGTTCACATGCTGAACGTCTGCGACGCCTTCATTTCGATCCACGTCATCCCGGCCCGCAACCCTTCGATCGCGGCCTCGTGCTCCGTGGGATATGCATGACTGTGCTCGAACGTGTGGTGAAAGCGCGCCGGCCCCGTGCCGTGCTCGACCGACACACGGCAGCGGAACTCGCCGGATTCGCACTGTCGCGTCTCGATCTCGACCGACCAGTCGCGTTCATGAATCGTGCCTTGCAGTGTCATGCGTCCTCCTGCGGAATCAGCCGTCCATCCGGAAGTGACCACTGTGCAGCAACACCGGCCGGCCGCCGATTTCGTCGAGCATTTGTCGTGCCTTCGCCTCGATCGCCGACCGGTGCGCATCGAACGCATCCAGCAAATCCCGTTCCAGCAGCGACGGCGCACCGAAATGGTCTTCCAGTGCTTCGGCCGTGATCGCGCACTGCACGCAACGGCCGTCGACCAGCGCCGAAAATGCGACGACCAGATCGCGCGCGCAATATTCGGGCGGTTCGGGTGGAAAGGCAATCTGCATCTGTCCGCCTGTCATCGTCGGGGCAATTCATGACATGAGCATAGCGGCCCGCGGCACCGCACGCTTGACCCACGTCAACCGGTTCGCTGCGCCGCACGAAGCGACGCCCGGCGGGCGCTCAGCCCGCTTCCGCGTCGATCGACGCGCCGCGCTCCGCCAGCAGTTCGCGCAGCACGCTGCGATGGCAGCGGCGCTCGTCCTCGCAGTAGCAGCCGATCGAGAACGCGCTCGTCGCCGACAGCGCGGCGAGCAGGTCCAGCACCTTCGGTGCGTCGCCGTGCGCCATTTCCGCGCGAAAGTGGCGCGTGAACGCACGCCATTCGGCGTCGGTTTCGGCAGCCTGCGCCTGCGCGACCAGCTCAGGGCTCGGCGACAGCGTCGGCAGCCATACATCATAGTAGTTGCGCGATGCGAATTCCGCCTTGGGTACCCCGCGCGGCGGCCGCCGCACCGTGCCGATCCTCAGGCCCTCGCCGGCCGCGCGCGGCGTGCCGAGCCGTACGATTCGAATTGCCATGCCGCTCCTTCGTCTTGCGTTCGATCCGCCATCGTACCGCCGCGCCGCCGCCACGCAAGAAAAAACCGGCTGCCTCCGCGCAAGAAAAAACCGGCTGCCTCCGCAAGGGAGACAGCCGGTTCATGCGATGCGATCGGGCGCTCGGGGGCGCACCGGTCAGACGCCGCTCTTCAGCACCTTGCCGATCGCATCCGCGACGATGCCGACGTTCGAATCGTTCAGCCCCGCGACGCACATGCGACCCGAACGCAGGATGTACACGCCGTGCACTTCGCGCAGCGCATCGACCTGCGATTCGGTCAGACCCGTGTACGTGAACATCCCGCGCTGCTTCACGTAGCGCGTGAGGGCTTCGCCGCTGACGTAGTCGCGCAGGCCGTCGTGGATCGACTGGCGCATCCGCGCGATCCGGCGGCACATCGCGGCGAGCTCCTCTTCCCACTGCTTGCGCAGCGCGGGCGTGTTCAGCACGGTCGCGACGACCTTCGCGCCGTAGGTTTGCGGGTTGCTGTAGTTCGAGCGCACCGCGCCGGCCAGCTGGCCCAGCACGCGCTCGGCCGCGGCCGCATCGTCGCAGACGACGCTCAGGCCGCCGACGCGCTCGCCATACAGCGAGAAGTTCTTCGAGAACGAGTTCGCGACGAGTGCCGGCACGCCGCGGCGGGCCAGTTCGCGCACGGCGAACGCGTCCGCGTCGAGGCCCGCGCCGAAGCCCTGGTACGCCATGTCGACGAACGGCAGCAGCCCGCGCGCCTCGATCACGTCGATCAGCTTCTCCCACTGGCCTTCGTCGAGATCGACGCCGGTCGGGTTATGGCAGCACGCGTGCAGCAATACGATGCTGCGCGCCGGCAGCGCGTCGATCGCCGCGAGCATCGCGTCGAACTTCAGGCCGCCCGTCGCTTCGTCGTAGTA
This sequence comes from Burkholderia sp. BCC1988, assembly GCF_905339895.1. Lineage (NCBI taxonomy): Bacteria > Pseudomonadati > Pseudomonadota > Betaproteobacteria > Burkholderiales > Burkholderiaceae > Burkholderia > Burkholderia sp. BCC1988. Next base: position 294,924 of record NZ_CAJPHA010000001.1, on the reverse strand, counting down.
CGGGTACGTGTTCACCGTGAAGCCAGCGCGCTCGAAGATGAAGCGGTGGTTTTCCCAGCTCGGGTCGCTGAGCCACACCTGCGCGTCCGGGAAGTAGCGCTTCAGGAAATCGGCGCCCACTTTCAGCGCGCCCGAGCCGCCCAGCGTCTGCACGGTCGCGATGCGGCCGGCCGTGCGCGCCGGATGATCGGCACCGAACACCAGCGCCTGCACGGCGTCGCGATACGCGGCGAGGCCGACCATCGGCAGGTAAGGCTTCGGGCCGAGGTCGCGCTGCAGCGCCGTTTCGGCTTCGCGCACGGCCCCCATCACGGGAATCCGGCCTTCGGCATCGAAATAGATGCCGATGCTCAGGTTGACCTTCTGATCGCGCGGATCTTTCTGGAAGTTCTCGTTGAGCGTCAGGATCGGATCGCCCGGGTACGCGTCGATGTGTTCGAACATGGCTATGTCGGTCTCGTTTGGAAGAATGGTCGGGATGCCCGTGTCAGCGCGCGGACGCGCCGTCGCGCATCACATAGTCCGCATTCTTCTGACGGAAGCGATACCCGACCGCGAGCACCGCGAGCCATACGGGAATCAGGTACACCGACAGGCGGAGATCCGGCGTCAGGTACATCACGACGAGAATGCCGGCCATGAACGCCAGGCACAGGTAATTCGTGAAAGGATAGCCCAGACTGCGGAACGAAGTCTGCTCTCCGGCGATGCGCTTGGCCTGGCGGAACTTCAGGTGGATCAGCGTGATCATCGCCCAGTTGATGATCAGCGCCGACACGACGAGGCCCATCAGCACCTCGAACGCCTTGCCCGGCATGAAGTAGTTGACCAGCACGCACGCGCCGGTGGCAAGCGCCGACGCGCCGAGCGCGGCGAGCGGAATGCCGCGCTTGTTCACCGAGCACAACACCTTCGGCGCGTTGCCCTGCTTCGCGAGGCCGAACAGCATCCGGCTGTTGCTGTACACGCCGCTGTTGTAGACCGACAGCGCGGCCGTCAGCACGACCACGTTCAGCACGTTCGCGACCAGGTTGCTGCTCAGCGCGTGGAAGATCAGCACGAACGGGCTGCCGCCGGTGACGACCTTCTCCCACGGATACAGCGACAGCAGCACGGCGAGCGCGCCGATGTAGAAAATCAGGATCCGGTAGATCACCTGGTTGGTCGCGCGCGGAATGCTGTGCTTCGGATCGTCGGCCTCGGCCGCGGTGATGCCGATCAGCTCCAGCCCGCCGAACGAGAACATGATCGCCGCCATCGACATCACGAGCCCCGACACGCCGTTCGGGAAGAAGCCGCCGTGCTGCCACAGGTTCGCGACGCTCGCTTCCGGCCCCGCATGGCCGCTCGCGAGCAGCCAGCCGCCGAAGCCGATCATCCCGACGATCGCGGCGACCTTGATGATCGAGAACCAGAATTCCGTCTCGCCGTACGACTTCACGCTCGCCAGGTTCAGCAGGTTGATCGCGACGAAGAACACCAGCGCCGACACCCAGGTCGGCACGCCGGGCCACCAGTACTGCACGTAGATCCCGACGGCCGACAGCTCGGCCATGCTGACGAGGATGTACAGCACCCAGTAGTTCCAGCCGGACAGGAAGCCGGTGAAGTGGCCGACGTACTTGTCGGCGAAGTAGCTGAACGAGCCGGCGACCGGCTCGTCGACCACCATCTCGCCGAGCTGGCGCATGATGAAGAACGCGACGACGCCGGCCACCGCGTAGCCGAGCAGCACGGACGGGCCGGCCATCTTGATCGTCTGCGCGATGCCGAGGAACAACCCCGTGCCGAGCGCGCCGCCGAGCGCGATCAGCTGGATGTGCCGGTTCTTCAGCCCCCGCTTCAGGCCGTCCTTCTCGTTTCCAGAAACCATGTCTTCTCCATTTTGCCCGCCTCCGCCGGAAGCGGTGCGGCGCGCCTCGGTGTGCCGGGCGCTGTTTTGCTGTGCCGGCGGCCGTTCGTGGAGCCGCCGGGTTGGGGACTGCAATCTTCGCGTGGCGACCCCCGATTTCTGTCGGCAGGCCCACCAGACCGGCCACCGACCGTCGCTCTCGCCGCCTTGCTGCAGGCGCACACGAAAATCCGGCGTCAGTTTAGCGTCGCGACAGCGAAATCGGGTTGCGTAACCGGCTCATGCAAACCCTACATTATGAGATAAGATTGCACGCGGGAGACAGATGAGGAAACAAAAATGCCTGAACCGGTTCTCGATCGCATCGATCGCCATTTGCTGTCGGTGCTGCAGGAGAACGGCCGTGCGTCGAACCTCGACCTGGCGAAGGCCGTCGGCCTGTCGCCCGCGCAGACGCTGCGACGCCACCGCCGGCTGGAGGAGATCGGCGCGATCCGCCGTTACGAAACCCGTCTGTGCCCCGACACGCTCGGGTTCGGCGTCACCGCGTTCGTACACGTGACGATGGAGCGCGGGCATATCCGCGACCTGTCGAAGTTCCAGAAACTCGTGTCGGATCTCGCGCAGATCCAGGAGTGTTTCTCGGTGACGGGCGATATCGACTACGTGCTGAAGGTCGTCGCGCGCGACCTGAAGGGGCTGTCCACGTTCCTGCTCGAAACGCTGATGCGGATTCCCGGCGTGAGCGGCGTGCATTCGAGCGTGTGCCTCGACGAGATCAAGTGCACGAGTGCGATGCCAGTGGAAGGCTGATGCGGCGCCGCGCGACCGGCGGGGCGATGCCCGGTTCGGCAGCCGCGCTCAGCGCACCGCCTCGAACGCGCTGATCAGCAACGCCCCGCACGCAATCACCAGACACCCGCCGGCGCGACGCGGCGTCAGCCGCTCGCCGAGATAGACGCGCGCGATCAGCGCCGCGAACACCACGCTCGTTTCGCGCAGCGCCGACACCGGGCCCATCGGCGCACGCTCCATCGCCCAGATCACGATCCCGTATGCGAGCGCCGCGCACACGCCGCCGCATGCGGCCTTCGCCGTTTCACCGACATCCTGCGCGAGCCGCAGCGACCCCGCCCGCAGCCGGTAGTACGCGGCCATCAGCAAGCCGGTCAGCACGAACATCCACGCCGTATAGCCGACCGTGCTGCCGCTTTCCCGCACGCCGATCCCGTCGACCACGCTGTACGCGGCAATCGATACGCCGGTGGCGAACGCAGTCGGCAGCACCTGCGTCATCCGGTGCCGCGCGCCGCGGCCGCGCTCCAGCCCGATCGCCATGATGCCGGCGCAGATCAGCACGAGCCCGCCTTGCGCACCCGCGTTCAGGCGCTCGCCTGCGAACGCCGCGGCGCCCAGCGTAACGAGCAGCGGCGCGGTGCCGCGTGCGACCGGATAGGCGACGCTCAGGTCGCCGTGCTCGTAAGCGCGCACCAGCAGCAGCGTATAGACGACGTGGAGCACCGCCGACGCGACGACGCAGGCCCAGCTCGCGGGCGTGATCGGCGCGGCGGCCGGCAGGAACAGCAGCGCGAACAGCCCGATCGCGATCTGCAGCACCGTGGCCGAGCGCAACCGGTCGCCGCTGCTGCGCACGAGCGCATTCCACGACGCATGCAGGAAGGCCGCGCACAGGACCGCAAACAGAACGGGAATCGGCACGTTGAGCACTCGCTGACGGCCGGCAACGCGAAATCGTCGCCGCGGGCCAACCATCGTATGAATGCGTCACACGATTGTCAAAAAAAGAACGCGTCCCGGCACCCCACGAACCGGCCCGCCGCGCGCTGCCGCCCGCCCCGCGCGGCATGCGCGGCCGTGACCGTGCCCACCGCCCAATGTGTCGCCCAGGTTGCATCCGCGTGGCCCCTTTCCGCTTTCTTTCGCGCCGCGTCGCGCCGTAATGGAATCGATACCGCGGCGCAACCGTCGCGAAACCGGTCCGCCCCCATATCTTCATACCGAACTGCTTCAATGCCGGTGCTTTATCGCGTTCCGCGCCGGACCGACACGGCGACGGGGCCGATCTTCACCGTCGAAAGCCTACCTGGAGTTTCCCGATGTTCCGTCAAGCCTTGCTCGTCACCGCCTGCGCAGCCGCGGCGCTTGCGCTGTTCGCCTGCGGCGGCAGCGACGATCCCACGTCGACGCCCGCCGTGTCGTCGCAGGACGCGCTGCAGACCGCCACGCCGATCAAGCACGTCGTCGTGATCTACGGCGAAAACGTGTCGTTCGACCACTACTTCGGTACCTACCCGAACGCGTCGAACCCGTCCGGCGAACCGGCCTTCAACGCGAAGCCCGGCACGCCGACGATCAACGGGCTGACGGGCACGCTGCTCACCGCGAACCCGAACTTCACGAACACGGCCAACGGCACCGACGCCGCGAACCCGTTCCGCCTCGACCGCACGCAGGCCGCGACCGCCGACCAGAACCATGCGTACACGGCCGAGCAGCAGGCCGAGGACAACGGCCTCGCCGACCTGTTCCCGAAATACACCGGCAAGGGTTCGTCCGGCGGCGCCGGCGCGTTCGGCACGAAGGGCCAGGTGATGGGCTACTTCGACGGCAACACCGTGACCGCGCTGTGGAACTACGCGCAGCGCTTCGCGATGAGCGACAACGCGTACACGACGGTCTACGGCCCGTCGACGCCCGGCGCGCTGAACGTCGTGTCGGGCCAGACCAACGGGATGCAGATCGTCAAGACGTCGAAGCAGCCGTCGACGCTCGCCGCCACCTCGTACTACATCAACGACGGCCAGGGCGGCTTCACGATGATCAACGACGTCGACCCGGGCTTCGACGTGTGCTCGAGCACGACCGACCAGGCGATGATGAGCGGCAAGAACATCGGCGACCTGCTGAACGGCGCGAAGATCACGTGGGGCGGCTTCATGGGCGGCTTCAACCTGTCGACGACCAACAGCAACGGCACGACCGGCTGCAGCCGCAGCACCGTGGCCACCGCCGTGAACGCCGCGACGACCGACTACATCCCGCACCACAACTGGTTCCAGTACTACGCGTCGACCGCGAACCCGCAGCACACGCGCCCGAGCGCGGTCGCGGCGATCGGCTCGAGCCTCGAAGCCGACGGCAAGACGGCCGAACCGGCGAACCACCAGTACGACACCGACGACTTCTTCGCGGCCGTGAAGGCCGGCAACTTCCCGTCGGTCAGCTTCCTGAAGGCGCCGGCCGCGCAGGATGCGCACGCGGGCTACTCGGATCCGCTCGACGAGCAGGCGTTCGTGACGAAGGTCGTCAACTTCCTGCAGCAGCAGCCCGACTGGCAGAACACGGCCGTGATCGTCACCTATGACGACTCGGACGGCTGGTACGACCACGCGTACACGGCACCGACCCGCGCGTCGTCCGACGCGGTCGACCAGGTGAACGGCAACGGCAAGTGCGGCTCGGGCGGCACCACCGGCGTGAACGGCGGCACGGTGAATGGCCGCTGCGGCCCGGGTGTGCGCATTCCGCTCGTCGTGATCTCGCCGTACGCGAAGCAGAACTACGTCGACCACACGTTGATCGACCAGGCGTCCGTCGTGCGCTTCATCGAGGACAACTGGCTCGGCGGCCAGCGCATCGGCGGCGGTTCGTTCGATGCGACGGCCGGCGACCTGCGCGGGCTGTTCGACTTCTCGTCGAAGCCGAACACGGCGCCGCTGTATCTCGATCCGGCGCAAGGCACCGTGCTGAGCGCGGCGCCGTCGATCTGACCGGCATCGCGTAACCGGTCGCAGCAGGCAACAGCAGGCCGGCGCATCGTGCGCCGGCCGTTTCCGTTTAACGCGCCGCTTTCACACGGTGCCCGATTTTCGACCGACAGCATGACAGCTCGTCCCGCGTTCCCGTCTCCCGACGCATCCGGCGGCGCCGCGCCGCGTTCCCCTGCCCGCGTGCTGCGCCGCGCGGCGTTCGCGCTCGGCGCGGCCGTGTTCGCTTATGGCGCATTCGCGATCGCGTTTCCGGCCCGCACGCCGGCGGCGATCGGCGACGTCGTCGCCGGCTGGACGGGTGCGAATCCGCATCCGGTCGTGCTGCAGCGCCCAGCCGCGCAGCCGATGTCCGCGGTCGCGCAGCTCGGGCGCGCGCTGTTTGCCGATCCGTCGCTGTCGGCATCCGGCAAGCAGTCGTGCGCGTCGTGCCACAGCCCCGATCATGCGTACGGCCCGCCGAACGGGCTCGACGTGCAGCCGGGCGGCCTCGCGATGACGCAGCAGGGCTACCGCCCGCCGCCGTCGCTGATGTACCTGTATCGCCAGCCCAACTTCAGCATCGGCCCCGATGCCGGCGAAAACGACGCCGCGCCGAGCGTCGCGCAGCAGGCGGCATCCGCGGCCGGCGTAGTCAAGGCGCAGAAGGTGGCCGGCACGTCAGCCGCGCCGCAGCTCGTGCCGCAAGGCGGGATGTTCTGGGACGGCCGCGCCGATACGTTGCAGCAGCAAGCGCTCGGGCCGCTGCTGAATCCGGTTGAGATGGCCAATGCGAGCATCGACGACGTCGTGCGCAAGCTCGCGCAGTCGCCGCATCGCGCGCAGTTCGAGCAGCTGTTCGGGCCACGCGTGTTCGCCACGCCGCAGCTCGCGGTGTCGGAGGCGATGTTCGCGATCGCGCGCTATCAGGTCGAGGATCCGTCGTTCCATCCGTACAGCAGCAAGTACGATCGCTGGCTCGAAGGCCGCGCGCGCCTCACGCAGGCCGAGTTGCGCGGGCTGAAGCTCTTCAACGATCCGGACAAGGCGAATTGCGCGGGCTGCCACCTGTCGAAGCCCGGCAAGGACGGCTTGCCGCCGATGTTTACCGACTACCAGTACGAGGCGCTCGGCGCGCCGCGCAACAAGGCGCTCGCGCAGAACCGCAACCCGGCGTTCTACGATCTCGGCGTGTGCGGGCCGTTCCGCGAGGACCTGAAGGACCAGACGCAGTACTGCGCGATGTTCCTCACGCCGACGCTGCGCAACGCGGCGACGCGCCACGTGTTCTTCCACAACGGCGTGTTCCATACGCTCGACCAGGTGATGGCGTTCTACAACGAACGCAGCATCTCGCCGCAGAAGTTCTATCCGCGCGGCGCGGACGGCAAGGTCGACGTGTACGACGACATCCCGGCGAAGTACCGCGCGAACGTCGACGTGACGGACGCGCCGTTCGATCGCAAGCCCGGCGACCAGCCCGCGATGACCGAGCAGGACATCAAGGATATCGAAGCGTTTCTCGGCACGCTGACCGACGAGCCGGCACGCTGACGGCTGGCCCGCCGCCGCTTTTGGTCAGCGCTGCGCGCGGATGCAGAGGAACGCCGGCGCCAGCGACAGCTCCGCATGGAGCCGCTCCGACACGGCCTTCATCTCGGGCAGCGGCGTCGGTTCGATGAACCGGTCGAGCCGCCAGCCGGCGTCGGCGAGCGCGTTCAGGATGTCGGCAAGCGGCCGGCGCCACGCTTCGACATAGGGCTTCGGTTCGCCGAAACCCGACCAATGGAAGCCGAAACGGCTCGTATCGAAGTACGTGGCGTCCCCGCGTGTGCGCTCGTCCATCCAGTCGCGCATCGGGTGCGCCATCGAGAACACGAGCGTCCCGCCGGGCCGTGCGACGCGTCTGAATTCACGCAGCGTCGGGGCGAGGTCGCGCACGTAGTCGAGCGCGAGCGAGCACAGGATCTTGTCGAACGACGCGTCGGGCAGCCACGCGAGCGGCACCTCCAGGTCGCCCTCGACGACGTCGACCGTGAGGCCTGCGCAGCGCGTTTGCGCGAGCGCGACCATCTCGGGCGTGATGTCGAATGCGTGGACGGTCGCGCCGTGGCGCGCGAGATGCGCACTGCAGATGCCGGGCCCGCAGCCCGCGTCGAGCACCGTCAGGCCGTCGACGTCGCCGAGCAGCGCCATCGTTGTTGGACGCTCGTAGAGTGCGTTGTGCGCCTTGGTCGGCGCGATGTCCGCGTAGCGTTGCGCGAAGCTCGCGTAAGCGCGGCGGGCGGGAGGTTCGGTCGGGTCGGTCATGCGGCGTCCGTCGGTGGAAAGGCGGCAGGCCGATTCTGCCCGATCGGACGATGGATGGCGACCCGCCCCTCGCGCCGGCGTCAGGACAGGCTGTCGAGCAGCCGATACCACGCGACCCCGGCCGCGATATAGAAGCGCTGCAGCCCGTGCAATGGAATCGGCCGGATCGGCGTGACCCGGAACGGCAGCGGCAGTTGCGCATCGCCCGACAGATGCGCGGCCAGATGTTTGCCGAGCGTCGTCGCCATTGCGATACCGCGGCCGTTGTAGCCGAGCGCGATCGTCACGCCCGGCGCGGGCTCGTGCACGTGCGGCAGGAAATCCGCGGTGATCGCGACGCGCCCCGCCCAGCGGTATTCGAACCGGACGCCCGTCAGTTGCGGATAGAGCAGCGTCGTCGCACGCTCGAGATGGCGCCAGTCGCCCGGCGCACGCGGTTCGGAGAATGGGCCGCGGCCGCCCATCAGCAGGCGCCCGGCGGCGTCACGGCGGAAGTACAGCAGCAGACGCCGCGCATCTGATGCGACCTCGCCGCCGGAGAGGATGTCGCGACCAAGCTCCGGCGCGAGCGGTTCCGTCGCGACGATGAAACTGTTCGCCGCAATCACCGACTGGCGCAAGCCGGGCCACAGCCCGTCCGTATAGCCGTTGGTCGCGATCACGACGCGCTGGGCGGACAGCGTCGCGCCGCCCGACGTCGCGATCCGCCAGCGGCCGTCGACGCGCGTCAGCCCGGCGGCGCGGGTCGAGCCGTGCACGACGGCCCCGCTCGCCTGCGCGGCGCGCACCAGGCCGCGCGTAAAGCTGAGCGGCTGCACGCTGCCCGCGCGGCGATCGATCCAGCCGCCCGCATACGCATGCGTGCCGAGCCGCCGCGCGACGTCGTCGCGGCCGAGCACCTCGACCGGCGCACCGCGCGCGGCCCATTGCTGCGCCCGGCGTGCGACCGTGTCGAGCATCGCGGCGGTCGGCGCCGGCTGGATCCAGCCGTGGCGACGTGCATCGCAGTCGATCGCGTGCCGCGCGATCAGGTCGAACACGGTGTCGGCCGCGCCGCCGACGATGCCGGCAAGCTGCTCGCCGGCCGTATCGCCGAACCGGCGCACCAGTTCGTCCGGGTCGTATTTCAGCCCGGGAATCACCTGCCCGCCGTTGCGGCCCGACGCGCCCCAGCCCGGCTGCGCGCCGTCGATCACGCGAACGTTCACGCCGCGCTCGGCCAGGTGAAGTGCGGTCGACAGGCCCGTGAAGCCGGCGCCGACGATCGCCACGTCGCACGACACGGACGCGTCGAGCGCGGGCGTATCGGGTGCCGGCGCGGCGGTCGCCGCCCATAGCGAATCCGGCCACGGCGAGTCGGGCCATCCGGGTGCCGCGTTCGTTGCACTCATGTTCGATCCGGGTTGTCGGCGCCGTCCGACGCCAGCAGGCGGCGCAGGAATTCCTGCGTGCGGGGATGCGTCGGCTGCGTCAGCACGGCGCGCGCCGACCCGCTTTCGCAGATGGTGCCGTCGTGGAGGAAGCACACGCGATCGGCCACCTCGCGTGCGAACGCCATCTCGTGCGTGACGACCACCATCGTCATTCCGTCGCGGGCGAGCCCGCGCATCACGCCGAGCACTTCGCCGACGAGTTCGGGGTCGAGCGCCGACGTCGGCTCGTCGAACAGGATCGCCTGCGGCTCCATCGCGAGCGCGCGTGCGATCGCGACGCGCTGCTGCTGGCCGCCCGACAGCTCCGACGGATACGCATTCATCCGGTGCGCGAGCCCGACCTTGTCGAGCAGCGCGCGGGCCTGCTCGCGCGCTTGCGCGGCCGGCCTGCGACGCACGTGCACCGGCCCTTCCATCACGTTCTCGAGCGCCGTGCGGTGCGCGAACAGGTTGAAGCGCTGGAACACCATGCCGACGCGCATCCGGAGCTCGTGGATGCGCTTCGAATGTGCGTCGACCTTCACGCCGTCGATCGTGATCGACCCTTCGTCGTAGGTCTCGAAACCGTTGATACAGCGCAGCACGGTCGACTTGCCGGAACCGGACGGCCCGATCAGGCACACAACTTCACCCTGCTGCACGTCGAGGCTCACGCCCTTCAGCACCGCGTGTTGCTGAAACCGCTTGTGTATCGATTCGATCCTGATCATGCGCCCCTCCTCAGTGCGAGCCGCTTGCCGAGCCGGTTCACGCCGAACATCAGCGGCAGGCCGAGCGCGAGATACAGCAGCGCGACGAGCGTGTAGACGCTCATGTTCTGGAACGTCGACGACGCGATCAGCTGGCCGGCACGCGTGATTTCCGCGACCGTGATCGTCGACGCGACCGATGAATCCTTCAGCAGCATCACGAGCGTATTGCCGTACGGCGGCAGCGCGATGCGGAACGCCTGCGGCAGCACCACGCGCCGCATGATCATCGGGCCGCGCATGCCGATTGCGTGCGCGGCTTCGATCTGGCCGCGATCGATCGCCTCGATGCCGGCGCGGAAGTTCTCGGCCTGGTACGCCGAATACGCGATGCCAAGGCCGAGCACGCCGGCCTGGAACGCCGACAGTTGCACGCCGAGATCGGGCAGCACGAAGTACATGTAGAACAGCTGCACGATGATCGGCAGCCCGCGGATCACGTTGACGATCGTGCTGCCGGCCGTCGACACCGCCCGGTTGCGCGACACTTTCATCAGCGCGAGGATCAGTCCGAGCACCGAGCTGAGCACGAACGCGCATGCCGTGATCTCGACGGTGATCACCGCGCCCTTCAGCAGGATCGGCAGGAAATCGATCGCGTTCTGAAAAAACATGAGGTCTCCTATGCGACGCCCGAACGGCGCGCCGCGGTGGATGCCCGCGACGCGCGGGCGATGCCGGACGGGAATCGGGCGCCGGTGCTCAGCTCATGTGCCACTTCTGCAGGATCTGCTGCAGCGTGCCGTCGCTCTTCATCTTGCGGATCGCGCCGTTGAGCTGTTCGAGCGTCGCGGTGTCGCCTTTGCGCACGATGAAGCAGACCTGCCCCTTCACCACGCTCTGGTATTCCGGCACGAGCCGCACCTGGCGATTGACGCCGTGCTCGATCTGGTACGCGACGATCGGCTGGTCGGCGAAGCCGGCCTTGATGCGCCCGAGTGCGACGTCGCGCATGATGTCGGCGATCGAATCATAGGTCCGGACTTCCTTGAAGATGCCCTTCTTGTTGAGCGCATCGACGAACGCGGTGCCGACCTGCGCGCCGACCACCTGCCCGTTGAAATCGTCCATCGACGTATAGCGGCCCGGATTGTCAGCCTTCACGATCAGGCCTTCGCCGAACGAGTAGACGGTGTCGGAGAAATCGACGACCTGCTGGCGCGCCGGCGTCTTGAGCATCGCGGCCGAGATGATGTCGATCTTCTGCGTGGTGAGCGACGGGATCAGCGCCGAGAACACGGTCTGCTGCACGTCGACGCGAAACCCGGCCGACTTCCCGGCTGCGGTGATCGCATCGACCATCATCCCCTGGATCGAATTGCTCTTGACGTCGAGAAACGTGAACGGCACGCCGGTGGCCGTCGCGCCGACCTTCAGCGTGGGCTCGGCCGCAACGGCGCTCGCAGAAGCCGTCGAGAGTGCGATACAGGTGGCGAAACCGGCGGCCAGTGCGCCGAACCGCTTGATGAACGAAACCATGACGTCTCCTTCTCGATTAACCCGGTGCGTCGGCCGGCCGCTGATCGACACTGCGACGATGACCCGATCTTAAAACGAATCAAAAATATCGCGAAAAGATTTTTGCGTATCGATATTCGATACGATAGGATGCGATATCGAATCGATCACGCCCCTCGCCATGGAAACGTCACCCGATCAATCAAACGATCTGCTGTTCAATCAGTCGCTGGAAAAAGGGCTCAACGTGCTGCGCGCGTTCAGCGCGAAGCGGCGCACGATGACGCTGGCGGAAGTGGCCGACGCGGCAGGGATCACGAAAAGCTCCGCGCAGCGGATGGTCTATACGCTCGAGCAGCTCGGTTACATCCGCAAGCATCCGATCACGCGGCGTTTTCAGCTCACGCCGCACGTGATGCGGATCGGCTTCAACTATCTCGCGGCCGATACGTTGATCGACGTCGCGAATCCGTTCCTGTCCGAGCTCACGAACCTGACCGGCGAGACCACCAATCTCACCGAGCCGGACGACGACGAAATGGTCTACGTCGCGCGTTTCGTATCGACGAAGTTCGTGCCGATCCACATGCCGATCGGCAGCCGTATCCCGATGTACTGCACTGGCAGTGGCCGTGCGTTCCTGAGCGCGTTGCCCCCGGAAGAAGCGCGTGTGCGGCTCGACGGCATGGTGCGTACGCCGCATACGCCGCGTACGGTCACGGCGCTCGACGAGCTCGTCGCATTGCTCGACGGTGCACGGCGCGAAGGCTACGCGACCAACCAGGAAGAACTGTTCATCGGGGACATGTCGATTGCCGCGCCCGTGCTCGGCAGCCAGGGGCAGCCGGTCGCGGCCGTGCACGTGGTCGCGCCGACGAGCCGCTGGACGTTCGACGATGCGCGCCGCAAGCTCGCGCCGGCGGTGATCGACTGCGCACGCGGAATCAGCAATTCGATCCGGACGCTTGAATAGCGTCGGCGAAACGGCATACGGCGCGCCGTTGCATTGCGCAACGGCGTCTTATCGCTACTGCGACTTCGGCGAATGCTCGATCCGATAGGTGCTGTTCGGGCGTAATACGTGCTGCTTCGCGGCGGCGTCCCGTTCCTTGCCGTGATATAGATCGATGCACTTCAGCGGCGCAGCCCGCGCGCCGCAGCCTGTGCCGAGGAGGGCTACCGGGTCGCCGTCACCGGCGTGGCGACGGCCGCGGCCGCCCCCATCCGCCCCTCCACCACCCACTGCGCGAACCGGTACGCAACCAGCGAGCCCGCGACGGCCAGCAGCATCGGCACCAGGCTGTCGTGATTCGCGCGCGTGAATTCGAGCAACAGCACGACGGCCGTGATCGGCATCTGCATCGACGCGGCGAGGAACGCGGTCGCGCCGACCAGCGCGCATCCGCCGATCGACGCGCCCGGCCACACGAGGCTCCACAGCCCGCCGAGCACGACGCCGAGCAGCGCGCCGTTCGCGAGACCGGGCGTCAGCAGCCCGCCCTCCGCCCCCGCGCGCAGGCTGCCCGCCTCGATCGCCACCTTCAGCACGAGCAGCGTCGCCGCGAGCCCGATCGTCAGCGTGCCGTCGAAGCCCATCGAAGCCGGCCCCTTGCCGTTGCCGAGCAGTTGCGGAAAGCGCATCGCCAGCACACCGATCACCGCAAAATTGATCAGCGCGAGCACGGGCAGCAGCCGGCCCTTCGGCGCATCCGCCCGCGCGCGGCTCGTGAGCCGCACGAAGCCGTACGCGGCGAAACCGAACAGCGGCCCGCAGACGATCGACCACGCGACGAGCGGCGTGCTCAGCACGAACGCAGGCACCGTGTACTGATGTTCGTTGCCGAGCCCGATCCATGCGACGGCCGCCGCGATCGCCGACGTGACGACGGCGACCACCAGCGCGCGCAGTTCGAACGTGCCGAGCAGCACTTCGAGCACGAACACCGCACCGCCGAGCGGCACGTTGTAGACGGCCGCGAGCCCGGCACCCGCACCGCACGCGACCATCAGCCGGCAGTCGGCGGGCGTCAACCCCGCGCGGTGCGCGAGCTGCCCGGCCAGCAGCGAGCCGATCTCGCGCGGCGCGACTTCTCGGCCGAGCGGCGAACCGAGCGCGACGGTGACGATCTGCAGCAGCGCGTGCACCGTCGTGCTGACGAACGGCATCCGCGGATCGGCGGCACGCACCGCACGGCGGATGCTGACGAGCGGCCGGCCATAGCGGTACAGCGCCCACCAGCCGCCGCCCGCGACGAGCCCGCAGACGACGAGCACCGCGAGCCGGCGCTGCGGGTCGGCCTGGCTCACGCCGGTAAGGAAGCTCTCGGTGCCGACCACGTGCGCGAGGCTGTAGCCGTACGCGACGTGCTGGATCGCGTGCAGCAGCAGCGCGAGCAGCATCCCGCCGACGCCAGCGCCGATGCCGGTCAGGATCGTGACGGCAGCCATCCGCGCAAACGGGCTGACGGACGGCGAGGAAGACGCGGGAGCAGACGGGAGATCGAGGCGCATGAGGTCGGCGGACGATGATCGACAAGACGGCGCGCACCATGCACGCCGCCGTCAGGACCGCATCGTAGGCGTCGATCTATCATGAGACAAACGTATTTTTCTGATCAACTCATGCATTCAGCGCATACAAGAAAGACGGCAGTTCCCCCGCGGGGCGTGCCGCCGTCCGCCGCCGTCGCCGCAGCCGCGTCACTCCGGATACGTGACGCGCTCCGGCTCGCGTCGCATGATCACCTTCCCGTGGCGCACCGACAGCGTGGCCTTCACCTGCCGGCGCACGGCTTCATAGTCGCTGTCGGCATCGAGCACGACCAGGTTCGCCGGCCGCCCGACCGCGATCCCGTAGCCGTCGCCGAGATGCATCGCCGTCGCGCTGTGATCGGTGACGAAGTCGAGGCAGCGCTGCAGGTCCTGGTAGCCCATCATGTGGCAGATGTGCAGGCCGGCGTCGAGCACGCGCAGGATGTTGCCGTTACCGAGCGGATACCAGGGATCCTTGATCGAATCCTGTCCGAAGCACACGTTCAGGCCCGCGCGATCGAGTTCCGCTACGCGCGTGACGCCGCGCCGCTTCGGAAACGTGTCGAAGCGCCCCTGCAGATGAATGCTCTCGGTCGGGCATGACACGAAGTTCAGGCCCGCGCGCTTCAGCAGCCGGAACAGCTTCGAGCAATACGCGTTGTCGTACGAGCCCATCGCGGTCGTGTGGCTCGCGGTCACGCGCGCGCCCATGCCGCGCACGCGCGCCTCTTCCGCGAGGACTTCCAGAAAGCGCGAATGCGGATCGTCGGTCTCGTCGCAGTGCACGTCGACAAGGCAGCCGGTGCGCTCGGCCAGCTCCATCAGGAAGCGGATCGAGCTGACGCCCTGCTCGCGCGTGTTCTCGAAATGCGGGATCCCGCCGACGACGTCCGCGCCGAGTTCGATCGCCTGCGCCATCAGCGCGCGGCCGCCGTCGAACGACTCGATGCCTTCCTGCGGAAACGCGACGATCTGCAGGTCGATCAGCCCGCGCGCCTCGTCCTTCACTTCGAGCATCGCCTTCAGCGCGGCCAGCGTCGGATCGGTGACGTCGACATGGGTGCGCACGTGCTGGATGCCGTGATCGCGCAGCATGCCGATCGCCGCATGCGCGCGCGCCTTCGTGTCCTCGTGCGTGATCGTCGCCTTGCGCTCGGACCAGCGCTCGATGCCCTCGAACAGCGTGCCGCTCATGTTCCAGGCCGGCTCGCCGGCCGTGAGCACGGCATCGAGATGGATATGCGGTTCGACGAGCGGCGGAATTGCGAGACGGCCGCCCGCATCGACATCGCCGGCGCCGACCGTGACCGGCGCGGCCTGCGCGTCGATCCGCGCGATCCGGTCGCCGTCGATGCCGATCGTGAACAGCCCGTCGCGGCCGCGCAGGCGTGCATTGAAGAGGTTCATGGTGGGTCCAGGCGTCATGCGGCGTCAGCGCGCCGCGTGGTGGGGAAAAACCGGCTCCTGCGATGCGTGCCGCGCTTATTTGAAATCCTCGATCGTCAGGCCGGTCGCCGCGCTCATCTCGTCGTTCGTCACGTCGCGCACGTGCTTGCCGAACGTCCACACGTGCCGGCCGGGATCGCGCGCGCGATACATGCGATCGCCGTAGAACTGGTCGGCCGGCGCCTGCAGGATCTCCGCGCCGGCCGCACGTGCGCGTTCGCAGTGCGCGTCGATGTCGGCGTCGTCGGGAAGATGCACGTGGACGTGCTGCGTGTTCCGGTCGCCCGTGTCCTGCGGCGACGCGATGAAGTCGGCCCACGCGCCGCCGATCATGACGAGACCGTCGCCGAATCTCATTTCGGCGTGCGCGATGTCGCCTTCCGGCGTGGTGACGACCAGCGCGCGCTCGAAGCCGAATGCGCGTTCGAGCCATGCGAGCGAGGCATTCGGGTCGCGGTAGCACAGCGCGGCACTCAAGGAAGGACGGCGCGGCGTGGTCATCGGGGGCTCCGGATCTCGGCAATGGTCTGCCCATTCTCCACGCGCACGGCGCGGCGATCAACTCCCGCACCGGCGACGCGCGTGTTGTCAATGCGCGACACGGCATGCGCGGCCGCCCGACCGCTCGCGTCGCGCCATCGGCGAAAACGCACGCCGTCCGGCCTCCGGACCGATTTGTGAACGCCGTGTGACGCACTCTTGCGCAACTCGCAACGGTGTACTCGCGCGCCTGCGGCCGGAATCGCGCGACCCCGCCCCTACACTTGCGCCGAACTTTGGTCACCCGTCCCACACGCAGGAGCTGTTACATGCACAAAACGAACAAAACCCTGATTGCCGCCGCATCGGCCGCCGCACTCTTCGCCCCGCTCGCGCACGCCCAGAGCTCGGTCACGCTGTACGGCCTGATCGATGCCGGCATCGCGTACACCAACAACGCCGGCGGCGCATCGCTGTGGCGCATGACCTCCGGCACGGTCAACGGCAGCCGCTTCGGCCTGCGCGGCACGGAAGATCTCGGCGGCGGCCTGAAGGCGCTGTTCGTCCTGGAGAACGGCTTCAACGTGAACAACGGTGCGCTCGGGCAGGACGGCAAGCTGTTCGGCCGCCACGCGTATGTCGGCCTAACCAGCAGCGGCTACGGCACGCTGACGCTCGGCCGGCAGTACGACACGATGGTCGACTTCGTCGCGCCGCTGTCCGCGACGGCCGGCGACTTCGGCGATACCGGCTTCGCGCATCCGTTCGACAACGACAACCTGAACCACTCGGTGCGCATCAACAACGCGGTGAAGTACACGAGCGACACGATCGCGGGCTTCAAGGTCGGCGCGCTGTACGGTTTCTCGAACTCCACGAACTTCGCCGGCAACCGCGCGTACAGCGTCGCGGCAAGCTACACGAATGGCCCGCTGAAGCTGGCCGGCGCGTACCTGCAGATGAACGGCACGAAGGGCTCGACGAGCGCGAGCCCGGGCGCGACCGACGTGGCCGAAGCGAAGAGCGTGAGCCAGGGCGGCTGGTCGGTGGGCGCGGACCGCATGCGCTCGTACGGCGGCGGTGTCAGCTACGTGTTCGGTCCGGCGACGGTCGGCTTCGTCTATACGCGCTCGCAGTACGACAACTCGGGCTCGTTCGGTTCCACCGGCCAGGTCGCGTTCAACAACTACGACGTGAACGTGCGCTATGCGGTGACGCCGGCCGTCAGCCTCGGCGCGGCCTACGTGTACACGGACGCCAGCGTGTCGAACCCGGACAGCAAGCACGGCACCGATCCGAAGTGGCACCAGGTCGACCTGCAGGCCGTGTACAAGCTGTCGCGCCGCACCGACCTGTACGCGGAAGCGATGTACCAGCACGCGTCGGGCCGCGGCTACCAGGCCTTCATCAACACGTCGGGCGGCGCCTCGAGCACCGCGAACCAGATCGTCGGCACGATCGGCATGCGCACGCGGTTCTGAGTTCCGCGCCGCGTAAGCGCCCGTCGCCCGTCCGCCGGGACCCTGTCCTGGCGGACGGGTTCGCGCGCTGTGGGCGACCTGCACCAATGTTGTTCCATCTGGAAAGCTGCCTGCCCGGAATCGGGGTTTTTGTGCGCGCGTGTGCTGCATAGACTGGCATCGACGGTTCGGATCGCGCGTCGATCACCGGACCGGCCTCACACCCCGTCTACTGGAGAACATCGTGAAATCGCTCGTCGTTACCGCCGCCGCTGCCGTCCTGCTTGCCGCACCGGCCCTGTCGTTCGCTCAGTCCGCCAAGGCGCCCGTCACGCGCGCCCAGGTGCTGCAGGAGCTCTACGACCTCGAATCGGTCGGCTACAACCCGTCGCTCGGCGACGCCGGCAACTATCCGGACGACATCATGGCCGCGCAGGAACGCCTGGCAGCAAAACGGCTCGCCGAGCACAAGGCCGCGCAACGCGCATATGGCCCGGCCGGTGCGGGCGCAACGGAATCGGGCGTGGCGGCAAAGCCCGCGCTGTGAAGACACGCAGCAACGCCGCACCCGCGTGACATGCGTCCCGCGGGCGCGGCGGAAATCGCGCGAACCGGTTCGTCACGATGGATGCGGCAGGACAGCGTGCCGTCCGGCACGCGGCCATCTCGTCTTGGATTCGCGCTCGGGCTGCCTGATCAGGCAGCCTGCGGCTCGCGGTCGATCGCGTTCAGCATCTCGACGTCGCGAGCAATCATCCCCGGCACCTGCGCACGCAGCATCTCGACCCAGGTGCGCACCTTCGCGTCGATGAAGCGGCGCGACGGATACAGCGCATACACGTTCATCTTCTGCAGGATGTGCCCGGGCAGCACGCGCACGAGCGTACCGTCCTGCAGCGCGTCGATCGCCGCATACAGCGGCAGCATGCCGATCCCGATACCGTCGCGGATCGCGAGCGCGAGCGACTCGGCCGTATTGGTCTGCACCGGCCCGGTGACATGGATCTGCTCGATGCCGTCGGCGCCTTCGAGCACCCATTCGTGGGTCGGGAACGCCGGCGTGCAAAGTGTCAGGCACGCGTGCGCGCCGAGATCCTGCGGGCGGGCCGGCGCGCCGTGGCGCTTCACGTACTCGGGCGACGCGCACAGGATGCTGAAGGTCGAGCCGAGCAGGTGCGACACGAGCTCCGAATCGGGCAGCGACGATGCGGTCACGACCGCCATGTCGCTCGTGCCGTCGAACAGGTCGGGCATGCGCTGCGACAGCGACAGCTCGATCGACACGTCCGGATATTGCGTGTGGTAGCGCGTGAGCGCGGGCATCACATAGTGATGGCCGACGCTCGCGAAGCTGTGCATGCGTAGCACGCCGGCCGGCCGTTCGTGCGCGCAACTCGCCTCCTCCTCGGCGCGATCGACGTCGGCAAGAATCTGGCGGCAGCGCCGCAGATAGCTTTCGCCGGCCGACGTCAGCGCGAGGCGGCGCGTCGAGCGATTCATCAGACGGGTGCGCAGGCGCGCCTCGAGTTCCGACACCGCGCGCGACATCGCGCCGGTCGTCGAATTCAGCGATTGCGCGGCCGCGGTGAAACTGCCCGTCTCGACGACGCGCGTAAACACCCGCATGTTTTGTAGGGTATCCATTCCTGTGAGCCACCTGTAGCGGAGCCGCCATTTTCCTCCAGCGGGTGCGACAGATTGTTACGCGGCCTGCAACTATCGTTTCCCCGTAGCTGCGTTAATGCCCAAGCGCCGCACTCCTACAATCGGCGCCTCACCAGTCGAACGGACCCGTCCGGACGCGCCGCGGCACCGCACGCGCCCCGCTTTTTTTCATGAAGCCACAACCTGCGATCGAGCGACCTGCCATCGAACCGGCCCGATGGAGAACCTGGCTCGATCCGCTCGGCGGCGCCGCGCGCGACTGGGCCGCGACCGACGGGCTGATCTGGCTGCACCTCGCCAAGACCGTGCTCGCCGCGCTGCTCGCGATGGGGATCGCGATGCGCCTCGAGATGTCGCAGCCGCGCACGGCGATGACGACCGTGTTCGTGCTGATGCAGCCGCTGTCGGGGATGGTGTTCGCGAAGAGCTTCTACCGCATGCTCGGCACGGCGGCCGGCCTCGTCGCCGCGCTCGCGCTCGGCGGGCTGTTCGCGCAGCAGCCTGAGCTGTACATGGCCGGCATCACACTGTGGGTCGGCGGCTGCATCGCGCTCGCGGTGCGCAACCGCCATTTCCGCTGGTACGGGTTCGTGCTCGCCGGCTACACCGCCGCGCTGATCGGCCTGCCCGCGGTGATGACGCCGCAGACGCTGTTCCAGTCCGCGCTCACGCGCGCCGCGGAAGTCGCGCTCGGCATCGCATGCTCCGGCGCGGTCAGTGCGCTGATCCTGCCGCTCAGTTCCGCGAAAGCGCTGATGCGCTCGTTGAGCGCGCGTCATGTGAAGTTCGCGGCGTTCGCGGCCGGCGCGCTGTCGGGCGACCTCGCGCGCGGCGACTTCGAGCGGCGCTTCGCCGATTTCGTCGACGAGATCGTCGGGTTCGAGGCCAACCGCGCGTTCGCGTCGTTCGAGGATCCGCACATTCGCGCGCGCAGCCGCCGGCTCGCGCGGCTCAACAGCGAGTTCATGAATGCATGCACGCGCCTGCATGCGCTGCACCAGCTCGTCAAACGCCTGCGCGCAAACCGGTCGGACGCGGTGCTCGACGCACTCGCGCCGCACATCGATGCGCTCGCGCAGCGGATCACCGCATTGCGCGACGAGCGGCAGCGCGGCATCGCGTCGACCACCGGCGCACTGCTCGAACTGCGCCGCTTTCACGCCGCGTTGCCGAAGGCCGCGCGCGCGTCGCGTCGTGCGATCGAGGATCACGCGGCCGGCGGCCTGCTCGACTTCGATACCGCGATCGAGCTGATGTATCGCTTCATCGGCGAGTATCTCGGCTACGCCGACACCAACGCGTCGCTCGATCGCGACGATCACGCGTTCGAACGCTCGGTCACGCACTACGCGGTGAAGACCAATTCGTTCTTCGTCGGCTTCGCGTTCCTGCGCACGCTCGTCGCCGTCGGCGCGATGAGCGCGTTCTGGCTCGCGTCCGAATGGCCGAGCGGCTCGCTCGCCGTGATCGCCACCGCGATCGCGTGCGCGCTGAGCTCCACGTCGCCGCGCGCACCGAAGTTCGTCGCGCAGATGGGCGTCGGCGCGGCGTTCGCGACGGCCGTCGGCTATGTGTTCCTCTGTTACGTCTATCCGAACATCGACGGTTTTCCGCTGCTGTGTGCGGCACTCGCGCCGGTGCTCGGCCTCGGCGCGTTTCTCGCGATGCGCCCGGGCCTGTCGGGCTACGGGATCGGCTTCGCGGTGTTCTTCTGCCTGCTCGCGGGCCCCGACAACGCGATCGCGTATACGCCCGAGGTGCTGATCAACAACGGCTTCGCCGTCGTCGTCGCGATGCTCGCGTGCTCGATCGTGTTCGCCGTGGTGTTTCCGACCCACATGCCGTGGCTCACGTCGCGGATCGCGCACGACCTGCGCCGCCAGGTCACGTTCGCGTGCGAAGGCGCGCGCGACGGGCTCGCCGCGCGCTTCCAGTCGAGCACGCACGACCTCATGGCGCAGCTGCGCACGCTGCTCGTCAAGCGCACGCGACAGCATCGCGACGCGCTGCGCTGGATGCTCTCGACGCTCGAAGTCGGCCATGCGGTGATCGACCTGCGCGACGAGCTGCACGGATTCAGCGAATCGAAACCGCCGCAGACGCTGCGCTGGACCGCCTCGGTCGACGCGGTGCTGCACGAGCTGCCGCGCTTCTTCGACGATCCGACGCCCGGCCATCATGCGCGCACGCTCAAGTCGGTGAACCTGGCGATTCGCGCCGCACAGCACACGCTGCACGCATGGTACGCGGTGCCCGATGAACGCCACCGCATGCAGCGCATCGTCGGCTGCCTGCACTTCATTCGCAGCGCGCTGCTGGACAAGGATGCGCCGTTCAACCGTCATCGTCATTGAGCGCCGACGAGGGTCGGCGGGAGATCGATGCATACGCAACGTCACCCTTGTTCCGATTGGAAATAAGCTCTGCACCCGCGGTGATTAATTTCCAGGCAGGGCGAGCCTATAGTTTCCTCACTGCCAGCGAGACTGGCACTGACCCAGGAGAAACCGAAATGAAGCCGCTGCACCTCGCCCTCGTTGCCCTGTCGCTCACCGCCGCCGTCGCGCACGCGCAGAGCGCGCCGGCCGACGTCGCGCAACAACCGGCGAACCGCGCCGAAGCCGTCCAGGCCTCGGGCCGCGTCGATCGTGCGCAATCGAAGCAGGAAGACCCGAACGCATGCGTCGGCCCCGTCAGCTTCTGCAACGTCTACTTCGGCAGCTGAGCATGACGCCGCGTCGTCACGGCCGGGCTCGCCGCGCGCACATCGCACGTATCGCACGTATCGCCTGCGCGCGTGCACGACGAGCCGGACGATCGCCGCAACGACCCTGCCCGCCACGCCGCTTCGATTGAAGCGGCGCATGCCGTTTCAGGCGCCGCGCTCCGGCCGCCACCCCACTTCGCGCAACGCATCCAGCAAGCGCGCCTGCCCCAGCCCTTCGACCCGCGCGCCGCGCGACTCGACGTCGCTCCCGGCGACCAGCGCATTCACGATCGCTTCCTCCACCGCTTCCGCCGCGGCGACGAACAGTGCGGAGATGTGGTCGTTGTTCACCATCTTCACGGCCGTCGTCGGCGCGCCCTTGCTGCCGTAGTTCGCGGCGGGCAGACCGTCGTTCCCCGTTGCGAACGCAAGGAAAATGTCGCCGCTCGAATCCTCGGTGCCGCCGCCGACGCGTGCCAGCCCGACGCTCGCGCGCTGCGCGAGGCGCGTGCATTGATGCGGCAGCAGCGGCGCGTCGGTCGCGATCGTGACGACGATCGAACCCATCCCGGCCTCGCCTTGCCCGTCGGGCGCGCGAAACGGCGACGGCACGTGCCGCAGCACGTCGCCGACCGGATAACCGGCCACGCGCAGCATCTCGCGCACGCCGTAGTTCGCCTGCACGAGCGCGCCGACGGTCCAGCCGCCCGCGTCGGCCGCCACCACCCGCGACGCGGTGCCGATGCCGCCCTTGAACTCGTGGCAGATCATCCCGGTGCCGCCGCCCACGCCGCCTTCGGCGACCGGCCCCGACTGCGCGGCGGCCAGCGCGCGCAGCACGTGCTCGGCACGCACGTGCTGCCCCCAGATGTCGTTGAGCAGGCCGTCGTAGGTTTCCATCACGACCGGCATGCACCAGTACACGCGCCCGGCCGCCGCCTCGCGTTCGTTCGCGACCAGCGCATCGCGCACCGCGCCGACGCTGTGCGTGTTCGTATAAGCGATCGGCGTCGTCAGCAGGCCGGCTTCGCGGATCCATTCGAGCCCGGTCGCGTCGCCGTTGCCGTTCAGCACATGGACGCCCGCGAAGCACGGCGAATCGTGCGCGGCGCCCGCGCGCGGCTCGATCACGGTCACGCCGGTGCGGATCGATGCATCGCCGTTCTCGACGTTCAGCGTGCAATGTCCGACCCGCACGCCCGGTACGTCCGTGATCGCGTTGAAGCGGCCCGGCGTGCCGAGTCCGATGCGGATGCCGAGATCCCTCGTGCGCATGATGCAATTCCTCCAGTCTTTCAATGGTTCGGTGTGCGAGTGGTTCAGAGCGAGCGGAACGCATCGCTGTGGCGCGCCCAGACCGCATACATCGCGAGCGCGGCCACCAGCAGAGCGCCGATGATGATCAGGTCGGTCGGCTTCGTCGCCGTCGCGAGCGTCGTGTAGAGCGTGTATGCGGCACCCGCGACCGCGACGAGCGGCGTCACGGGCCACAGCGGCATCCGGTAATGATGCTCGACGTCGCGACGCACGAGCCGGCTCGCGAGCGCGGCCAGCCCGACGACCAGGTAGATCAGCAGCAGCAGGTCGACCGTGAACGCGGTCAGCTCGTCGAGGCTCGACACGAACACCAGCCCCGACGACGGCACGGCGAGCGCGAGCGTCGCGAGCCACGGCGATTCGAAGCGCGGATGGATCGTCGAGAACGCGCGGTTGCAGGTGCGCGACCAGAGCGCATGGCGGCCGCTGCTGTACAGCAGGCGCCCCATCGTGATCACGATCGCGATGATCGCGTTGAATACCGACAGGAAGATCCCGCCGCTGACCGCGCGCGACACCGCCGGGTTGCTCAGCGAGCGCACGACATAGCCGATCGGGTCGGCGCTCTTCGTCAGTTCCGTCAGCGACGGCGCGCCGAGCACGATCGCGGTGAGCGGAATCAGTTCGACGACGAGAATCACCAGCAGCGAGTAGATCACCGCCTTCGCGACGTTGCGGTTGCCGCCGCGCAGGTCTTCCGCGAGATAGGCGGCGGAGCCGAAGCCGTTGTAGCAGAAGATCGCCGTGCCGATCGCGGGCACGATCGCCGCGAGCGTGGCCGGCACCAGCGCATTGCCGCTCGCGACGACCGGCGCGACCAGTGCGTCCGCGCCGCGATGCGGCGAGCCGAAGCCGAGCCCCGCAATCAGCATCAGCACGCCGATCTCGACGACGAGAAACGCGCCGGTGATCCATGCGTTCGTCTTGATGTTCAGCATGCCGAGCACGTAGCTGAGCAACACGATCGTCAATGCGACCGACTGGTTGCTGAAGTGCGTGCCGAGCGCGTTGTTCAGGTAGGGCGCGGCACCGCTCGCGAGCACCGCGGGAATGAACACGCTGACGGACAGCACCGTGATGAAGGTCAGATAGCCGGGCAGCGTGCCGAACACGCGTTTGGCCATCACGTATTCGCCGCCCGCGCTGCGGTGCGCGGCGCTGAGCTCCGCGTAGCAGAGCGCGAACGCGAGTGCGAGCACGCCGCCGAGCAGGAACGACAGCACCGCGCCGCTGCCGGCCTGCTGGATCGCGAACGGCGCGATCACGAAGATCGAGCTGGCGGGCGTCACGCCCGACACGGTGATCATCACCGCGTCGCGCACGCTGAGCGTCTGCGACAACGCGCGCGGCGCGCCTTCCGTGGCAGGCGTCGCTTGCAGCGTGCCCGTCGATTCCGACATCATCGCCATTTCGTTCTCCTGTTGCTTCTGTCCTGCGCTTTTTTGAACACCCATACTCGGGCCCGATTGATTGCGTGGCAGTCTAGGAAGCCAATTTCAGGACCGCTATTCCCCCTTCGTGTTACACCCTTCGGTGGTGATATGGATCGACTCTTCTCCGAAATCGCGATGCACCAGGCGCTCGGCCGCGCGATCGATCATCTCGGCCAGCCGCGCTTCTGGCGTTTCCTGGTGCTGCTGCTCAACGAAATGGTGCCGTTCGACAACGCGCTCGCGACCGCGATCGGCCGCGACGGCGTGCCGCTCGTCCTCGACGAATACGACACGGGCGGCACCGACAGTGCGTCGCCGGTGCCGCTTTACCTCAACGGGTTATATCTGCTCGATCCGTTCCTGCAGGCCGCGCACGACGGGCTCGCCGACGGCTGCTACCGGCTCGAGGAAGTCGCCCCCGACCTGTTCCGGCAGAGCGAGTATTTCCTGAGCTACTTCCGCGATGCGGTCGGCGACGATGAAATCCAGATCCTGCTGCGGCCGAACCCCGACCTGCTGCTGTCGCTGTCGCTCGGCGCGGCCGCGCGCTTCGACGTCGAACCGCTCGGCAAGCTGACGGCCGCGATGCCGTGGGTGCTCGCGACGATCCGGCAGCACTGGCGGCTGGTGGGCGACGCCGCGCGCGCGACGCCCGACGACGATCTCGGCGCGCGCGTCGAGCAAGCGCTCGCGCGCTTCGGCGCGGGCGTGCTGACCGATCGCGAGATGTCGATCGCGAGAATGGTGCTGCGCGGCAATTCGTCGAAGGCGATCGCCGAGCGGCTGGCGATTTCACCGGAAACGGTGAAGGTGCATCGGCGGCATCTTTACGCGAAGCTCGGGATCTCGTCGCAGCCGGAGCTGTTTTCGCGGTTCATCCAGGCGCTTGGGGAGGATGCGGTGGGGTAAACGCGACACGCCGCCGCGTTACGACAATGCGACGTCCGCCGCCAGCCCGGTCGGCGCGATCGCCACGTGCAGGGCGCGCTCGGGCCGCAACGTCACGTTCAGCGCCGCGCGCGGCGCCGCCATGCCGGGCGGCACGGACAATTCATGGCGCTGCAGGATCATCGCCGCCACCACCGTCATCTCCGTCATCGCCAGATGCTGCCCGAGGCACACGCGCGGCCCCGTGCCGAACGGCATGTATGCGCCGCGCGGAATCGCCGGTGCGTCGTCGGCGAAGCGCTCGGGCCGGAAGGCCCGCGGTTCCGGAAACCATCGTGCATCGTGATGCATCAGCTGAATCGGCAGCATGAACAGCGTCCGCGCGGGAAACCGCCATGCGCCCAGCGCGACCGGCCGCACTGCGCGACGGCTGATCAGGATCGGTGCCGCCGGATACAGGCGCATCGTTTCCTCGAGCGTCTGCGTCAGGTAGCGCAACGCGGGGCGCGTGTCGGCGGTCGGCGCACGGCCGCCCAGCACGCGCACGACCTCGTCGCGCGCGGCGGCCTGCGCGGCCGGATTCGCGGCCATGTTCCACACCCACCAGGTCAGCGTGGCTGCGGCCGTCTCGTGGCCGGCCAGGAATGCCGTCATGCACTCGTCGTGCACGGCCCGCAGCGGCCATGCGTGCCCGTCGGCACGGTGCAGCCGCAACAGGCGCGACAGCAGGTCGTCCGGCCAGCCGTGCTCCGGCATGTCGAGACGCGCATGCAGTTGCCGGTCGATCAGTCCGTTCAGCACCGCCAGCGCCCGCGCCTTGCCGCGCTTCCACGGCATCCAGTCCGGCGCGCTGGCCGGCTGGTAGAACTCCGCGTTCGCCGCCGCGCCCACCGTGCGCACGGCCTCTTCGGCAACGCGCGCGTGTGCGCCGATCGAATCCGAGAACATCGTGCGCATGATCACGTCCATCGCCAGCGACGTCAGCGCGCTCTCGACCGGCCAGTGTGCGTCGCACGCGGGCCACTGCGCGAGCGCACGACCGGCTGTCGCGGCGATCGACGGCACGAACGCCTGCACCGGTTTCGGCGCGAAGTTCGCCTGCAGCGCGTGCCGCTTGTCGCGCCATGCGTCGCCCTCGGCGACCAGCACGCTGTGCCCGTGAACCCGCGAGAACACGCGAATGCCGCGCTCCCAGCGCACGAACGCATCGTGATGCGTGACCAGCAGCTCGCGCACGAGGGCGGGATCGGTCACGACCACCGCATGTTCGGGCCACATGCGCAGGTGCACGACGTCGCCATGCGCACGCTGCCAGCCTGCGAGCGCGCCGGTCAGGTCGCGCGACATCGCGCGCAGCAGCGGCCACCCCGTCAGGCCGGCACGCGGCCCCGGCGGCCATACGCCGGGCGGGTGAAACACGGGCGACGCATCAGCGGCGTCCGCATGAAACGGGCATCGGGAAGAGGATCGTGGGTTCATGCTCCGGATTGTCCGGATCGACACGCTGCCGGTCTTGAACGCAAACGACATCGACACGTGCGGCGCCGGTCCCTATACTCCGGCGTCATGCCCTCCGGTCCGTCTCCGAATCCGTCGCCGTGTCCCGATCCGTACGCGCGTGCGCCGCGCGTGCGGTGCGACGGCCGATCGCCGCCCACGCGGCTGTATCCGCCACCGGCCGCGCTGCGAGGCGCGGTCGTCGCGATCGTCTGCCGCGACACGCGCGGCTTCGCGTTGAGCGACGCGCAGCGGCTCACGCATTTCCCCGCGTCGCCGATCGTCTGCCTGTCGTGGTATCGCGGCTTCGACGTCGGGCTCGTCCGGCCCACGGGCGACGGCCCCGTATGGCGGCCGTTCGGTGCATCGGCGACGCTGTCGGGCAGCCAGTCGATGCCGGTCGCGAGCTGGGCGCCGACGGGCGGACAAGGCGGCATCGTCTGCCTGCATGCCGATGCTGCGCGCGCGCTGTTCGGCGTCGCGCTGCCGACGATCCACGACACCTTCGTCGACGCACATGCATGCCTCGACGACAGCTGGCGGCCGCTGCTCGATGCGCTCGCCGGTGCCGAGCACGACGACGACGCGCTGGCCGCGCTCGACCGACACCTCGCGCCGCGCTGGCATGCGCTGCGCGGCAGCGTGTCGCCGCTGTGGTCGCTGCGCGATGCCGGGCGCAGCTGGGTCGGGCGTCTCGCGTCGATCGCGCGCGAATGGCGGCACACCCACAGCCCGCGCCAGGTGGAACGGCGCATCAAGGCGTACAGCGGGCGCTCGTTGCGCGACTGGCAAATGCTGGTGCGCACCGAAGGCGTGTTCTTCGCCGCGCGCGACCGGCAGGACGCCGGACAACCGGTCGACTGGGCCGCGCTCGCGCTGGACGAAGGGTTCGCCGATCAGGCGCACCTGAGCCGCGCGACGCGGCGCATCACGGGCTTCTCGCCAACCGAGTTCGTGCGGCGCTTCGCCGAGGACGAATCGTTCTGGATGTACCGGCTCTGGGTGTGACCTGCCGCTGCACGTCGCGCGTCAACCGCCCGATTCGATGAACCCGCCATCGGGCGCCTGATGCGGCACGTACCAGCCGAAATACACCTCGGCCTCGACGATCCGGCCGTCGCGGACCCGCAACCGCTCCGCATTCCGGAACCGCCTGCCGGCGGTCGTCGCGGCTTCGTACACGACGAACACGTATTCGCCGTGCACGGCGACGTCGACGAACTCGAAACCGGCGAGCATCGCGCTGTTCGGCCAGCAGCGCGCGAGATACGCGTCGCGATCGAGCCGGTTGTCGAGCGGGCTCGTGAAATGGAAGTCCGGCGCGATCAGCGCTTCGATCGCATCGCGGTCCTTGTCGACATACGCGCGATAGCTGGCGCGCGCAACCTCACCGGGGTCCTCTGGCATCGTCGTTACCTCCGCAAAGAGTCGGGGCGACGCGACGGCACGCGTCGCCCCGAGGTATCGATGAAACGCGGGCGGGCGGCACGCGCGAGCGCGGCCCATCCTGCGTTCACAGATGAGCGCGCCGGCCCGGCGCGATGCCATTCGCGAAAACCCGCACCGGCCGGTCCGCACGCGACGCACCGCGCGTTCTGCCGCATTCAGCCGCGGGCAGCCGATGCCGCCGCTGCCGCGGTTGCCCGTTTCCGCACGCGCGGGCATGATGTCCGGCAGCGTGCCGGCCGCACCCGTCCGCTTCGGCAGCCGTCGGCGGCGTCGGCGGCGCAATCGGCACGTCGCCCCTGCACCGCCTCCGGCATCATCGAGCAATCCGCGTGCCGGTCCCGGCCGCCCCTCTCACCGAGCCCATGTCACTACGCGCATTCAGAACCCTGGTCGCGATCGCCCGCTACCGCACCTTCGCGCGCGCCGGCGAAGCGATCGGGCTCACGCAGTCCGCCGTGAGCCTGCAGGTCAAGACGCTCGAAAGCGAATACGACGTCCGGCTGTTCGACCGCTCGCGCCGCCAGCCGGTACTCACCGAAGCCGGCAAGATCCTCGTCGCGCAGGCCGAGCAGGTGCTCGCGATGGTCGACCGGATTCCCGATGCGCTCAGCGACGAGAAGAAGCTCGTCGGCCGCCTGCGGATCGGCGCGATCCATACCGCGCTGTCCGGCCCGCTGCCCGATGCGCTGCTCGCGCTGCGCGATGCGCACCCGTCGTTGCGCGTGCACGTATCGGCCGGCATGTCGGCCGAACTGGCGAACCGCGTCGCGGCCGGCGAACTCGACGCGGCGATCACGACGCGCCCGGTGCGCCCGCATCCGGCGGAACTGACGTGGACCACGCTGTACGAAGACCGCTTCTGGCTGCTCGCGCCGCCGCACTACGCGGAGCGCGACGCGGGCACGCTGCTCGAGGCGCTGCCGTTCATCCGCTTCGACGCGCAGGCGTGGGCCGGCCGGATGATCGCCGCCGAGCTGCGCCGCATCGGCGTGCGCGTGCGCGAGGAGATGGTGCTCGACAGCGCGGAGACGATCGCGCGGATGGTGGCGCGCGGGCTCGGCGCGGCGATCGTCGCGCTCCCCGACGCGACGCTCGCGCGGCTGCCGCCCGTCACGCGCTTGCCGTTCGGCCAGCCGCAGATGGGCCGCGCGGTCGTGCTGCTCGAACACCAGTCGCGTCCGACCGAGCGTTTCGCACGTGCGCTGGCCGCCGAAGTCAGCGCATCATCGATGAGAATTTCTCATTGAACACCCGATAATTCACCATTATTCCTGCTGCTTGCGCGTGTTAACTTGGCGGCATCGTCACTCTTTCGATTGCGTGCCGCCATGTTGCCCGCCGGATGGATTCCCGCTTCGTTCCGCCGCGCCGCCCGCCGGCCGTTCGGCCCGCGTCGCCTGAAGGCGCGTCGATGATCGGCCCGATCGTGCTCGCGCTCGCGCCGGTCGCGCTGCTGGTCGCGCTCGGCCACGGCCTGCGGCGCACGGGCTTCATCGCCGATGCGTTCTGGCCGCACGCCGAGCGGCTTTGCTATTACGTGCTGCTGCCCGCGCTGTTCGCGCACGGTCTCGCGACTGCGCGGCTGCAAGCGCTGCCCGTCTTGCCGCTCGCGGCGGCGCTGGTCGGCTCGACCGTGCTCGTCGCGGCGCTGCTTCTGCTGGTCCGCCGGTTCGTGCAGGTCGACGGCGCCGGGTTCACGTCGGTGTTCCAGGGCGCGGTGCGCTTCAACAACTATGTCGGCACCGCCCTCGCCGCCGGACTGTTCGGCGCGCACGGCATCGCGCTCGCGGCCGTGTGCGTCGCGGCGATCGTGCCGACCGTGAACGTGATGTGCGTGCTGGTGTTCGCGCGCTACGGCGACACGCGGCTCGGCGCGTGGGCGCTCGTGCGCCAGATCCTGTCGAATCCGCTCGTCGTCGGGTGCGCGCTGGGGATCGCGATGCAGGCCGCCGGCCTCGCGTTTCCGGCCGCCGTCGAACCGGCCGTGCGCGCGCTCGGCGCCGCATCGATGCCGCTCGGCCTGCTGTGCGTGGGCGCGGCACTGAAGTTCGACGCGGCGCGCGGATGGATGCAGCCAATGTGCATCGCGTCGGCGTTCAAGTTCATGGCGATGCCGCTCGCCACGCTCGCAGCCGGCCGCCTGTTCGGGCTCGGCGATGCCGCGCTGACCATCGCGCTGCTGTTCCAGGCGCTGCCGACTTCGTCCTCGTCGTACATCATGGCGCGCCAGCTCGGCGGCGACGCGCCGCTGATGGCCGGCATCACCGCGTTCCAGACGATCGCCGCCGCGCTCGCGATGCCGGCCGTGCTGACGGCGCTCGCGTCGGCGCCGGTGTTTCGCTGACGGCGTGGCACCGTTGCCGAATGCAACGAGATCGGCAATCGCGATTCAACAGCCACCGGACCGACCTGAATCCGCCCGTCGCGGAGTCGATATCGTGCGCCGCGATCGCACAGGCATCGCCGTCGCGCTGCCCGGCGAGCCGTTGTCCGAGTCGATGCTCGCCGACGGCGCGCGTGATCGCGGGGCGTCGCACCGCCCCATCGCGCGCGGCGTTGATGCACGGCAGCACCTGCGGCGCCAGTTCGCGCCGCTGCGGGGACGGATGTCGAATACCGCTGCACGCGCACGACCGCCGCGACGTTGCGCGACGCCTACGCGCCGCCGATGCGCCCCCGGTTCTTCTCGCAGCCCCGCGAAAAACCGCCTATGGTGAATGAAGCGGGTCCGTTCCGCCGTCATTCGACTTCGCGTCGCTCGCACCGGCGGCCACGGCGCCGCGTTCCGGCACCATTCCCCGCGCTCGCGCGCACGCCCGGCCGTGCGCGCGAGCGCGCCGCCCACCGGACTACAAGGAGGTAATCATGAAAGCCGTGCTGCTCGTCAGCTCCGCCCTGCTCGCCATGGCGTCCGTTTCGGCCTCGGCTCAAGGCTCGATCACCAAGGTCGAAAACGGCGCGCTCGTCGCCGCGAACGGAATGACCGTCTACACCTTCGACCAGGACAAGCCCAACGCCGGCACCAGCGCATGCAAGGGCCAATGCGAGTCCTTCTGGCCGCCGTACAAGGCCAGCGCGACCGACGTTCCGGTCGGCCCCTATACGATCGTCAAGCGCGACGACGGCAGCCCGCAATGGGCCTACAAGGGCAAGCCGCTGTACTTCTTCGCGAAGGACATGAAACAGGGCGACCGCAACGGCGACAACTTCAAGAACATGTGGCACGTGGTCGCGCCGTAAGCGTTCTTTCCCCGTCTTCAGCGTCGGCACGACCGCCGCACATGTAAAAAGGCCCGCCCCGATCGTCGACCGGGGCGGGCTCGTGCGTCCTTGCGCCGGCCGCGTGGCGACACACGCCGAGCGGCGCGCGTCGCGTTGCGGCCCGATCACGCGTCAGCGCGTCAGCGGTTCGACGGGAAGCTGAACACCGTCCCTTCGCGCACGCCGGCCGACGGCCAGCGCTGCGTGATCGTCTTGCGCTTCGTATAGAACCGCACCGCATCCGGGCCGTACGCGTGGAGATCACCGAACAGCGAGCGCTTCCAGCCGCCGAACGAGTGGTACGCGACCGGCACCGGCAGCGGCACGTTGATGCCCACCATGCCGATCTGGATGTTGTCGCTGAAGTAGCGCGCCGCTTCGCCGTCACGCGTGAACAGGCACGTGCCGTTGCCGTATTCGTGCGCGTCGATCAGCGCCATCGCCTCGTCGAGCGACTTCAGGCGGATCACGCCGAGCACCGGCCCGAAGATCTCGTGCTGATAGATCGGCATGCCGGGCTTCACGTTGTCGAACAGGCACGGGCCGAGGTAGTAGCCGCCGTCGTGGCCGTCGACCTTCACGCTGCGGCCGTCGACGACGAGCGTCGCGCCGGCCGCCACGCCCGCCTCGACGAAACCCGTCACCTTCTCGAAATGCTGCTGCGTGACGAGCGGCCCCATGTCGACGCCGGCCCCGTTGCCCGGGCCGACCTTCATCTTCGCGATCTCGGCCTGCAGGCCTTCGACCACCTTGTCACCCGTTTCCTCGCCGATCGCGACGACCAGCGGAATCGCCATGCAGCGCTCGCCGCACGAGCCGTACGCGGCGCCCATCAGCGCGTTCACCGCGTTGCCGATGTCGGCGTCGGGCATCACGACCGCGAAGTTCTTCGCGCCGCCGAGCGCCTGCACGCGCTTGCCGTGCGCGCAGCCGGTCGAGTAGATGTATTCGGCGATCGGCGTCGAGCCGACGAAGCTCACCGCCTTCACGCGCGGGTCGGTCAGGAGCGTGTCGACGGCTTCCTTGTCGCCGTTCACGACGTTCAGCACGCCCGGCGGCAGGCCGGCCTCGAGCGCGAGCTCGGCCATGCGCAGCGTCGACGACGGCGTGCGCTCGGACGGCTTCAGCACGAACGTGTTGCCGCACGCGACGGCCATCGGCCACATCCACAGCGGCACCATCACCGGGAAGTTGAACGGCGTGATGCCGGCGGCCACGCCGAGCGCCTGGAATTCGCTCCACGAATCGATCGCGGGGCCGACGTTCTTGCTGTGCTCGCCCTTCAGCAGCTCGGGCACGTAGGACGCGTATTCGACGTTCTCGATCCCGCGCTGCAGTTCGCCCATCGCGTCGGCGAGCACCTTGCCGTGCTCGGCGGTAATCAGCGCGCACAGTTCGTCCGCATGCTCCTCGAGCAGCGTCTTGAAGCGGCTCATCACGCGCGCGCGCTTCAGCGGCGGCGTATTGCGCCACGCCGGGAACGCGGCCTGCGCGGACGCGATCGCGGCTTCGACGGTCAGCTTGTCGGCGAGCGCAACGCTCTTGTGCGATTCGCCGGTGGCCGGGTCGAACACCGGCTGGACGCGGCTGCCGCCGTCGACGCGCTT
Organism: Burkholderia sp. BCC1988; assembly: GCF_905339895.1. Taxonomy (NCBI): domain Bacteria; kingdom Pseudomonadati; phylum Pseudomonadota; class Betaproteobacteria; order Burkholderiales; family Burkholderiaceae; genus Burkholderia; species Burkholderia sp. BCC1988. The sequence goes on along the minus strand of NZ_CAJPHA010000001.1, from coordinate 261,613 downwards.
GCCGTCGATCAGGTGGCCGAGGGTGGAGGTCACATTGCTGTCGTGTTTCATCGTTGAGGCTCTTTCGTGAATTCGGTTGTCGCGGGAAAAGGGCCGCGGCTTAGTCCACTTCGTTCAGCGCGTCGGACAGCGCGTTCACGAGGTTGTCGATCTCGCGCTTCTCGGCGATGAACGGCGGCGCGAGCTGGATCGTGTCGCCGCCGTAGCGCACGTAGAAGCCCTTCGCCCAGCAGCGCATCGCGATCTCGTACGGGCGCCGTGCCGGCTCGCCCGGCAGCGCCGCGATCGTCAGGCCGGCCGCCAGCCCGTAGTTGCGGATGTCCGTGATATGGCGCTGGCCCTTCAGGCCGTGCACGGCCGCCTCGAAATGCGGCGCGAGATCGCGCACGCGGGCCACCGCGTCTTCCTTCACGAGCAGGTCGAGCGCCGCGACGCCGGCCGCGCACGCGACCGGGTGCGCCGAATACGTGTAGCCGTGCGGGAACTCGAGCATGTACTCGGGGCCGCCCGCGGCCATGAACGTGTCGTAGATTTCCTTCGTCGCGATCACGCCGCCGAGCGGCTGCACGCCGTTCGTCACCTGTTTCGCGAAGTTCATGATGTCCGGCACCACGCCGAACGCGTCGGCGCCCGTCATCGCGCCGGCACGGCCGAAACCCGTGATGACTTCGTCGAAGATCAGCAGGATGTCGTGCGCGGTACAGATGTCGCGCAGGCGCTTCAGATAGCCCTTCGGCGGGATCACCACGCCCGCCGAGCCGGAGAACGGCTCGACGATCACGGCCGCGATGTTCGACGCGTCGTGCAGCGTGATCAGGTCGAGCAGGCGGTCGGCCAGGTCGGCGCCGTTTTCCGGCATCCCGCGCGAGAACCGGTTTTCCGCGAGCTGCGTGTGCGGCAGGAAATCGGCGTCGATCCCCTGGCCGAACAGTTTGCGGTTCGCGCCGATCCCGCCGACCGAGATGCCGCCGAAGTTCACGCCGTGATAGCCCTTCTCGCGGCCGATCAGGCGCGTCTTCGTGCCCTTGCCCTTGGCGCGCCAGTACGCGCGGGCCATTTTCAGCGACGTGTCGGCCGCTTCCGAGCCCGAGCCGGTGAAGAACACGTAGTCGAGGCCGGCCGGCGTCAGGTCCTTGATCTTGTTCGCGAGCTCGAACGACTTCGGATGACCGAACTGGAACGCCGGCGCGTAGTCGAGCTGCGCGACCTGGCGGCTCACGGCTTCCGTGATTTCCGTGCGGCCGTGACCGAGGCCCGTGCACCACAGGCCCGACAAACCGTCGAAGATCTTGCGGCCTTCGCCATCCGTGTAATACGCGTCCTTCGCCGACACGATCATGCGCGGATCGGACTTGAACTGGCGGTTCGCCGTAAACGGCATCCAGTGGGCGTCGAGCCACGCGGCGTCGGTGCGGAGGTTCGTCTCTTCCTGCTGCTTGGCGATGGTCGTATCGGTCATGTCGGTCGGCGCGGCGCGCCCCTCCTTCTTGTGTTGATGTTGCGCATTGTCGGGACGACAATTAGTCTCTTCAATATCGCAATATCAATGTTCACTTGCTCATCTATGCAAGCAAAGAAACCGAAGAGCCGCGCGCTGCTCGGGCAGCTCAGCGACATGGATCTGCGGCTGCTGCGGGTCTTCAAGGGCGTCGTGCAGTGCGGCGGGATGGCGGCGGCCGAACTCGAGCTGAATATCGGCATCTCGACGATCAGCCGGCACGTGAAGGATCTGGAAACGCGCCTCGGCCTCGTGCTGTGCCGACGCGGCCGCGCCGGCTTCACGCTGACCGCCGAGGGGCAGACCGTCTACGAGGAAACCCTGCGCCTGCTCGCGTCGATGGAGGCATTTCGCAGCAGGATCGACGGCATTCACGACAAAATGGGCGGAGAACTGCACGTCGCCGTGTTCGACAAGACCGCCACCAACCCGCAGGCGCGGCTCGGCGACGCGATCCGCCAGTTCGCGGACGAGGCGCCCGACGTCGCGCTGAACCTGCATGTCGCGTCGATCAACGAGGTCGAGCGCGGGATCATCGACGGCAGCTATCAGGTCGGGATCATCCCCGCGCACCGCAGCTCAGGCAGCCTCGTGTATTCGGAACTGTTCGACGAGCGGATGCTGCTGTACTGCGGCCGCCAGCACCCGCTGTTCGACGCGCCGCACGGCAAGCTCACGTGGACGACGATCCGCAACCATGCGTTCGCCGGGCTCGGCTTCCATTCGCCGAACATGGAACTGAGCCATCGCGCGAAGCTCACGCGCAGCGCGACGGCGTCGGACCAGGAATCGATCGCGACGCTGATCCTGTCCGGCCGCTATCTCGGCTTCCTGCCGGACCATTACGCGGAGAGCTTCGAAAACAAGGGGCTGATGCAGCCGATCGCGCCGCACCGCTTCAACTACCGGTGCCGGTTCGTGAGCCTGCTGCGGCGCTCGCCGCGGCCGTCGCGGGCGGCGCTGCTGTTCCAGTCTTGCCTCGAGGCCGCGCATTCGGCGCCGCGACCGGGCGACGACAGCGCCGACGCGTAGCCCGATTCGGGCTTCGCCCGCGCTGGCGTCCGGCCGCGGCCGTGGCTGCCGCCCGCTCGCGCTCTGCGATAATGCGCACTTCCCCGTTTCCGCTCTCCCTCCGCCATGACGCAGCCGTCCGCCCCGCTCTCCACCGACCTGCCGCCGATTTCGTGCCTGCCCGGCGACGCGCTGCCGTGGCTGCCGATGAGCGCCGACCTGCCGGGGCTCGCGATCAAGTATCTGCATATCAATGCGGCGGAAGACACGCTGACCGCGCTGCTGAAGATGCCGGCCGGCGGCACGCTGCCGCGCCATCGCCACGACGGCGAGGTGTTCGTCCATACGCTGCAGGGTGCGTGGCGCTACCGCGAGTACGAATGGGTCGCGCAGGCCGGCTCGACGGTGCTCGAACCGGCGGGGTCGGTGCACACGCCGGAAACGCTCGGCGCGCCCGGCGACGACGTAATCACGCTCAACGTGATGCGCGGCGACCTGGTGCTGCTCGACGACGACGGCCGCGAGACCGCGCGCGAGAATTGCCGCGTCGCGCTGCTGCGCCAGCGCAAGCATGCGCGTACGGCGCCGCATGACGCGGCGCCGTTTGTTACGCGATAAGTCATGCGATAAGACAGGCGAGAGCGTCGCGTCACGATCCGCACGGTGCCGGCGCTCGCCAGCGCGCGGATGGCCGCCGGCGCACTTCGCCAGCGACGCCGCCTCCCGGTGCCTTACCGAAAGCGCCGGAAAAATCGGCGAATATCGCTGGCCAGCAGGTCCGGTTCTTCCATCGCGGCAAAATGCCCGCCGCTCGGCATGTCGGCCCACTGCACGACGTCGAACACCCGTTCGAGCCAGCTGCGCGGCGGGCGGCTGATTTCCTTCGGAAAGCGCGCGAACGCGACGGGCACCGCCACGCGTTCCCCGGCCGCGAAGCGCATCGGCTGCAGCCGGTTTTCCCAATACATCTGCATTGCCGAACCGATGCTTCCGGTAAACCAGTAGAGCGAGATGCCGGTCAGCAGCGTGTCGTGCGAAAACCGCCGCGCGACGTCGCCGTCGCAATCGCTCCACGCGCGGAATTTCTCGGCGATCCACGCGGCCAGCCCGGCCGGCGAGTCGTTGAGCGCGACAGCCAGCGTCTGCGGCTTCGTCATGTGCACATGCGCGTATCCGCCCTCCAGCGCGGCCCACTCTCCGCGCTGCGTCACGAAGGCCCGTTCGTCCTCGGTGAGCGGCGAAGCCGCGTCGGCCGGAGGCTCGTAGCTGCCGGGCAGGTAGTTCAGATGAATGCCGTCCACCACGTCGGGATGTCGCGCGCCGAGCGCAATCGACACGCCTGCGCCGAGATCGCCGCCTTGCGCGCCGAAGCGGCGATATCCGAGCCCGGACATCAACGCCGCCCAACTGTCGGCGACCTGAAATGCCGACATGCCGGGCGCCGCGGGCGCGGGCGAGAACGCGAAGCCCGGAAGCGACGGCGCGACGACGTCGAACGCGTCGTGCGGATCGCCGCCGAATGCGGCCGGATCGCACAGGCGATCGATCAGCGCGTCGAACTCGAATACGGAGCCCGGCCAGCCGTGCGTGATGACGAGCGGATACGGCTTCGGCCCCGCCCCGCGCCGATGGATGAAATGCACGCGTTGCCCGCATGCGTCCGCGACAAACTGCGGCAGCCCGTTCAACGCGCGCTCCGCCGCACGCCAGTCGAAGCGCTCGGCCCAGTACGCAACCAGTTCGCGCAGCCACGCGCCATCCACACCCTGCTGCCACGGGTCGGCGGGCGTCAGCAGCGGTGCGCGCATGTCGCGCAGGCGCCGACGCAGGTCGTCGAGCGCGCGATCGGGAATCGCAATGTTGAACGGGGCGGCGTGCATGGTGTCTCCTCGCGAGGAATGCGGGAGATTCTGCGCGATTTCCCGGACGCGCGCTGGCGGCTCGCGCCCGCGAACGTCAGGCCGATTCGCGCTCGTCCACCCGCGCGTCGCGTCGCACCGCCTGCGGCGGCACGCCGAAACCGCGCACGAACGCGTCGCGCAGGTGACGCCGGTCGCGAAAACCGTTCTCCTTCGCGATCACGTCGAGCGAGTGCCGGCTCTGCTCGATCATCAGCCGCGCGGCCTCGAGCCGCAGCCGCTCGATCGCCTTCGCCGGCGACTGCCCGGTTTCCAGCGTGAACACGCGGCTGAACTGGCGCGGACTCAGGTGGACGGCGTCGGCCAGTTCCTCGACGGTCAGCGCGCGGCCGAGGTTCTGCCGCGCATAGTTGAGCGCGTTCTGGATCCGGTCCGATTTCGGCGCGAGCTCCAGCATTTCCGAATGCTGCGACTGCCCGCCCGAGCGGCGCTGGTGCATCACGAGCTTGCGCGCGACCGAGCGCGCGGCGTCCGCGCCGAGATCCTTCTCCACCATCGCGAGCGTCAGGTCGAGGCCGGCCGTCATCCCGGCCGACGTCCAGATCGGGCCGTCGACGATGTAGATCCGGTCCTCCTCGACACGAATGTCCGGAAAGTGCTTCTGCATCTCGCGGCCGTACGCCCAGTGCGTCGTCGCGCGGCGCTGCGCGAGCAGCCCGGCCTCGGCGAGCACGAACGCGCCCGTGCAGATGCCGGCGACCCGCCGCGCGCGCGCGTTCGCGCGCCGCAGGAACGCGACGACGCCGGCCGGCGCCGGCGATGCGAGCGGATCGTTGACGCCCGCGACGATCCACGTATCGACGTCGACCCGGCCGCTGAGCGCGCGCGTCGCGACCGACAACCCGAGCGACGAGCGCACGTCGCCACCCTCGACGGAATAGTTGTCCATCACGTAGAACGGTTCGCCCGCGGCCAGGTTCGCGTACTCGAACACCGACTGCGTGGCGAGCGCCATGATCTGGAAGCCGTCGCTGATCAGAAAGCCGATGCGGTGCATGCGTGTCTCCGGTGGCGGGCGGCACGATCGGCACCCGATGTCCTGAATCATACCCATCTACGTCATTTGTGTCGCCGCGATTCGAGGCCAGAATGCCTTCACGCACTCACCCTTTCCTCGACACGGAGCGACATCATGACTGAAGCACATCGCGGTACCGCCGTCATCACCGGCGCATCGTCCGGCATCGGCGCGATCTATGCGGACCGCCTCGCGCGCCGCGGCTACGACCTGATCCTGGTCGCGCGCAACCGCGACCGGCTGGCCGCGCTCGCCGAGCGCATCACGAACGACACGCAGCGCAGCGTCGAGATCGTCGGCGCCGACCTCAACGACCGCGCGGCGCTCGCCGCCGTCGAAGCGAAGCTGAAGCAGGACGCGAGCATCACGCTGCTCGTCAACAACGCGGGCGTCGGCACGCACACGCCGCTGCTCGACAGCGACGTCGACGCGATGACGCGGCTGCTCGACCTGAACGTGACCGCGCTCACGCGCCTGACCTATGCAGCCGTGCCCGGCTTCGTCGCGCGCGGCCGCGGTGCCGTGATCAACATCTCGTCGATCGTCGCGCTGTCGCCGGAAACGCTCAATGGCGTCTACGGCGGCAGCAAGGCATTCGTGCTCGCGTTCAGCCAGTCGCTGCATCACGAACTCGCGGACCACGGCGTGCAGGTGCAGGCCGTGCTGCCTGGCGCGACGGCCACCGACTTCTGGCAGACCGGCGGCCTGCCGCTCGAACACCTGCCGAAGGAGATCGTGATGCCGGCGTCCGACCTGGTCGACGCGGCGCTGGTCGGCTTCGACCGCCGCGAACTCGTGACGATTCCGTCGCTGCACGCGGCTGACGAATGGGATGCGTTCGAGGCCGCGCGCCGCACGATGGCGCCGCACCTGTCGACCGATTCGCCGGCGCCGCGCTATGCGGCCGCCCGCTGAGGCGCATCGTCATGAAACTCGACGGCAACACCATCCTCATCACCGGCGGCACGTCCGGGATCGGCCGTGCGCTGGCGATCGCGCTCGACGACCTGGGCAACAAGGTCGTCGTCGCCGGCCGGCGCACGAAGCTGCTCGACGAGATCGCGCGGCAGTATCCGAACATCGACACGATCGAGCTCGACGTCGGCGATGCCGCGCAGATCCGCGCGGTCGCGGCGCGGTTGATCGACCGCTACCCGGCGCTGAACGTCGTGATCAACAACGCGGGCATCATGCCGTTCGACGATGCGGCCGGGCCGCTCGACGACGAACAGGCCGTGCGCCTCGTCGAGACGAACCTGCTCGGCCCGGTGCGCGTCAGCGCGGCGTTCGTCGAACACCTGAAGCGGCAGCCGGACGCGACGATCATCAACAACAGCTCGGTGCTCGCGTACGTGCCGCTCGCGTCGGCCGCGCTGTATTCGGCGACGAAGGCTGCGATCCATTCGTACACGCTGTCGCAGCGTTTCATGCTGCGCGACACGAGCGTGCGCGTGCTGGAAATCGCGCCGCCGTGGGTCGACACCGATCTCGTGCACAAGAGCGGCGATCCGCGCGCGATGCCGGTCGACGCGTTCGTCGCCGAGACGCTGGCGCTGCTCGAGACCGCCACCACCGAAGTCGTCGTCGAAGCGGCGAAGCCGTTGCGCGACAATGCCGGGCCGAACGAGCACGCGTTCGTCGACGAGTTCAACCGCTTCGTTGTCGACAACCCGATTCCCGTCGCGTGATCTCGCGCGGCGCAATCCCGCGCACGCATTGATCTGCCGAAAGGCGCCGGCTTCCGCACGATCGGACTGCGAAGCCGGCGCTTGCCGGTTTGCCCGCGCATTCATTCAGGATGCCTGAAGCGGCCCTTCTCTGCGCTGCTTCTCTGCGCTGCTTCTCTGCGCTGCTTCTCTGCAACGCTTCTCTACGCGGCCTCTCTACGCTGCTTCTCCGCGACCCTTCTCCACGCTGCTTCTCCACGTCCCTTCTCCACGTCCCTTCTCCACGCCCCGAACTCGCCGCCAACCAACCCGTTTCGCCCTTGCTTGCCACGCATTCCTCGCGACGATAAGCTCTACGATCTCAGCCTCCGAAGCAGCGCCCTCCGGCATTCGTCCGATCATCGGCGCAATCGACCGTCGCGGATTTCGACCATGCGGTTCCGTATGTTCACCACCGGGACCGGCGACACGCCCGGCTCCTGTCGCGCTCCCGCCGACGCTCGACCGGCGCTTGCGCCGTTGCCCGAACTCGACACCGTGTGCCGTCTCGCCCGCGCGCATTTCGGCACGGCCGGTGCGTTCATCGCGTCCGCCGAAGCCGGCGCGCAGCGCGTGGCGGCGTCCGACGGCACGCTGCCCGCCACGCTTCCTGCCATGCATTTCCCGCCGCGTGCCGCGCCCGTTCCGGCGGCCGGCCGACGCTTCATCACGCCCGCCGCGGGCGACCTCCCGAATGACGCGCCGCACGTCGTCGCGGCCTGCGAGCTGCTCGCGCCCGACGGCACCGCGCTGGGCGCGCTATGCGTCGCCGGCAGCACCGGCCTGACGCTCGACGCCGCGCAGCGCGCTTTCCTGCACGACCTGGCGACACTGGCGGAACGCGCGATCGGCCGCGCGAACGCGCAAGCCGCGCTGCGCGAACGGCTCGGCGTCGTCGAGGAACACAGCGCGCTGACCACGCTGGCGCTGAACGAAAGCGGCACCGGCGTGTGGGATCGCAACGTCGAAGCCGGCGAGATCCATTACTCGGCAGCGTGGAAGGCGCTGCTCGGATATGCGCCCGATGAACTGACGAGCCGGATCGAGGATGCATACGAACGGCTGCACCCGGACGACGTCGCCGGCGTGAAAGCCGCGATGCTCGCGCACTTCGAAAGCCGGACCGACAGCTATGCGGTCGAACACCGCATCCGCTGCAAGAACGGCACGTACAAATGGATCTGCAGCCGCGGCAAGGTCATCGCCCGCGACCGCCACGGGCGCGCGCTGCGCATGGTCGGCACGACCACGGACATCACCGCGCTGCGCGAACTCGCCGGCCGGTTGAGCGACTCCGTCACGCTCGTGACGAGCTTGACCGACCAGGTGCCGGGCCTCGTGTTCCAGCTGCGGCAGACCGCCGACGGCCGCCGGTTCTTTTCGTACGCGAGCGCGGGCGCACGCGACATCTACGAACTGACGCCCGAGCAGATCGCCCGCGACGCGGATGCGGTCGAAACCCGGATTCATCCTGCCGACCTGGTTGCCTACCGTCAGTCGCTGCGGGTGTCGGCGGAGCGCCTGGCGCCGTGGCGGCTCGAATACCGCGTGCTGCTGCCGGACCAGGGAATGCGCTGGCGCGAAGGCGACGCGCGCCCGCAACGCACGCCGGACGGCGGCACGGTCTGGCACGGCTTCATCACGGACGCGACCGAGCGCAAGCACATCGAGACCGAACTGCACCGGATGGCGACGACCGATCACCTGACCCAGCTGTCGAACCGCCACGCGTTCATGCGGCAGAGCGAAGCCGCGTTGCGCGGCGTGCGCGCGACCGGCCAGGACGCCGCGGTGCTGATGCTCGACCTCGATCACTTCAAGGCGCTGAACGACCGCTGGGGCCATCCGCTCGGCGATCGCGCGCTCCGGCATTTCGCGCGGCTGCTGCTCGCGGAGATCGGGACGGACGGCATCGTCGGGCGCATCGGCGGCGAGGAATTCGCGATCGTGCTGCCGCACACCGGGATCGACGCGGCGTGCGCGCTCGCGCTGCGCGTGCAGCAGCGCGTGGCCGATTCGCGGCTCGTGCACGAGGATCAGCCGCTCGTGCTGACCGTCAGCATCGGCATCGACGCGATGCGGACGTCCGACTTCGGCGCGTACCAGGCGCTGTCGCGGGCCGACAAGGCGCTGTATGTCGCGAAGGAGCGCGGCCGCAACCGGATCGAGGTGTATCGGGCCTAGCGCGCGTTCCCGCCGACAACGGGCTCGCGCCCGTCCTGGCCGCCCACCCCGTCGTACGCGCGCCGCGTCGACGCATCACGCGATCAACGCGCCACGGGCGCCGCGTCGCGCGAGGTCGCCCGCACACCGAGCAGCATCGCGACCGCGCACGCGGCCAGCAATCCCGCGATCATCAGCATCGCCGCATCCATGCTGCCGGTACGGGTGCGGATCACCCCGACGATCCACGGCGTGATCATCCCGCTCGATACGCCGATGCTGCTGATCAGCGCGATCCCGCCCGCCGCGCCGGCGCCCGAGAAATACGCGGACGGCACGGCCCAGAACACCGGGTGCGCGGCGAAGATCAGCATCGCCGCGATCGACAGCAGCGCCATCATCGCGACGATGCTCGGCAAGTGCAGCGTCAGCAACGCGAGCGCCACCGCACCGCCGAATGCGCACGCGGCGAAGTGCCGGCGACGCTCGCGCTTGCGGTCGGAGCGCCGCGCGATCGCGATCAGGCCGGCCGCGCCGATCGCGTTCGGCACGATCGACAGCAGGCTGATGTGCACGACGTCGTGAATGCCGAATTCGCGAATCATCAGCGGCATCCAGAACAGCAGCATCAACAGCGCCGTCGTCAGCGAAAAATAGATGAATGCGAACAGCCAGGTGCGCGGCGCGGCGAGCACCTGTCGCAGCGACGACGCCGCATGCGCGGGCGCCTCCGCCCGGTCGGCGGCCAGGTCGGCCGCGAGCCGCTGGCGGTCGCCGTCGGACAGCCAGCGCGCCTGTTCGGGGCGGTCGCACAGCCAGAACCACGCGATCACGCCGAGCAGGATCGCGGGCGCGCCCTCGATCGCGAACATCCACTGCCAGCCGTGCAGCCCGAGCACGCCCGACATCGCGCGCATCAGCCAGCCCGACAGCAGCCCGCCGACCATCCCGGCCACCGCGACGCCCGCATAGAAGATCGACAGCACCGACGCGCGCCGGCGCGCCGGATACCAGTAGGTCAGGTAGAACACGACGCCCGGGAAGAAGCCGGCCTCGAACAGCCCGAGCAGGAAGCGCAGCACGTAGAAGTGCTTCGCGCTGTCGACGGTGATCATCGCGACCGACACCGCGCCCCACAGGACCATGATCCGCGCGAACGTGCGGCGCGCGCCGAAGCGGCGCAGCAGCGCGTTGCTCGGCACCTCGAACAGCACGTAGCCGACGAAGAACAGCACCGCGCCGAGGCTGTACATCGCATCGGTCAGGCCGAGATCCTGCCGCATCTGCAGCTGCGCGAAGCCGATGTTGCTGCGGTCGAGGATCGACACGATGTAGCAGATGAACAGGAACGGCACGATCCGCATGCCGATGCGGCGGTACAGCGCGTCGTTGTCCGACGCCGGCGCACGGGAACCGGACGCAACCGCCTGCGCGGCGTTCGCTTGAAGATGGGCTGACATCGATCGTCTCCTCGATGGATGCGGATACGGTGCTGACAGGAAATTCGGCGCCGGTCGCCGCCGCCCGCCGGCAGCGCCCGGCCGCGATTCAGGCGCGGCGTGCGGGTTCGCCCTTCACGCCGAGCATCAGCGCGGCGCCGCTCAGCGCGAGCAGCGCGGCCAGCAGGTACACGGCGAGATCCATGCTGCCGGTGCGCGTGCGGATCAGCCCGATCACCCACGGGCTGACGATGCCGCTCGTGATCCCGATGCTGCTGATCAGCGCGATCCCGGCCGCGGCCGCGTTGCCGGACAGGTAGCGGGTCGGCACGGCCCAGAAGATCGGCAACGCGGCGAAGATCAGCGTCGCCGCGATCGACAGGCACGCGAGCATCGCCGCGAAGCTGTGCAGGTGCAGCGTCAGCGCCGCGAGTGCCAGCCCGCCGCCGATCGTGCAGCACGCGAAGTGCTTGCGGCGCTCGCCGGTGCGGTCGGAATGGCGGGCGATCAGGATCAGCCCGACCGCGCCGACCGCGTTCGGCACGACCGTGTAGAGGCTCACCGACACGACGTCGGTCACGCCGAAATCGCGGATCATCAGCGGCATCCAGAAGTTGAGCGTCAGCGATGCGCAGGTCAGCGAGAAATAGATGAACGCGAACAGGTAGACGCGCGGGTTCGCGAGCGCGGCGACCAGGCTGCGTTTGTCGTGCGCACTGTGCGCGCCATGCGCACCGCCATCGCTGCACAGCGCGGCGACGCGCGCCTTTTCGTCGGACGTGAGCCACGCTGCGTCCTGCGGCCGGTCGACCAGGTACGTGAACGCGAAGCATGCGAGCACGATCGCCGGCGCGCCTTCGATCGCGAACATCCATTGCCAGCCGTGCAGCCCGAGCACGCCGCTCATGTCGCGCATGATCCAGCCCGACATCAGGCCGCCGAGCACGCCCGCCACCGCGACACCCGCGAAGAACACCGAGATCGCCGCCGCGCGGCGGTTCGCCGGGAACCAGTAGGTCAGGTACAGCACGATGCCCGGAAAGAAACCGGCCTCGAACACGCCGAGCAGGAAACGCAGCACGTAGAAATGCGACGGCTGCGACACGAACATCATCGCGGTCGACGCGATGCCCCACAGCAGCATGATCCGCGTGAACGTGCGGCGCGCGCCGAAGCGCGCGAGCAGCAGGTTGCTCGGCACCTCGCAGAACACGTAGCCGACGTAGAACACCGCGGCGCCGAGGCCGTACATCGCATCGCTGAAGCCGAGGTCGTGCTTCATCTGCAACTGCGCGAAGCCGATGTTGATGCGGTCGAGGAACGACACGACGTAGCAGAGGAACAGGAACGGCACGATCCGCCACGCGATCTTGCGGAACAGCAGCGCGTCGCCGGCAGCCGGTGCCGACGCGGATTCGTGGACGGAAGACGACGCGGCACTCGCGTGCGCGATCGTCGCTTCGGCGGGAAGCGATTGGGGCATGTCTCTCTCCAAACGGGCCGCGCGATTCGCGCGCGCAGCAGTCTCCGCGGGCGTGCATGCGCCCGGCTTTCTTGTGAGATCGGAAGTCGGCTCCCTGAACCGCCGCGCGATGCGGCCGCCGCTCAGGCGCCGTCAGGAAAACGGCGCGGCGCCCGCCCGGACGCCCCGCCGCGGTGACCCGCTCAGTCCTGCAGCGCGTCCCACATTTCCTTGTCGCGCTGCGCGGTCCAGATGCGCGGATGCGTGATGCCGCTCGCCTCGTCGTACGCGCGCGACACGTCGAACGGCAGACAGTGCTCGTAGATGAACACGTGGCCGAACTTCGGATCCATCGCTTCGCGCGTGAGCGCCATCGACGCCTTCAGGTCGAGCTTGCGCTCGACGGCCTTGCGGCCCTGCGCGAGCAGCGTCGTCACGAAGTCCTTCGTGTAGTCGAGGCCCTTGTTCACTTCGGCCGGATTCAGCAGCGCGGGGCCGCGGCCCGGCACGAGCTTTTCCGCGCCGAGCGCGCGCAGCGCCTCGAGCGTGGCCGGCCACTGTTCGAGCTGCGCGTCGCCGCAATAGCAGGCCGCGTCGTACTCGACCAGGTCGCCCGAGAACAGCACCTTCTGCGACGGCAGCCAGACGATCGTGTCGCCCTTCGTGTGGCCCGAGCCGACGTGCATGATCTTCACCTCGAGCTTGCCGAGGAACAGCGTGATCTCGCGCTCGAACACGAGCGTCGGCCAGGTCAGGCCCGGCACCGTCTCGACGCCCGCGAACAGCCGCGGGAACCGCTCGATCTCCGACTTCATGTCGGCCTCGCCGCGCTCGACGATCATTTCGTAGGTGCCGCGGCTCGCGATCACGTGCTGCGCGCCTTCGTCGAAATACGCGGACGCGCCGAGCACGCGCACCGCGTGGTAGTGCGACAGCACGACGTGCTTGATCGGCTTGTCGGTCACGCTGCGGATCTTCGCGATCAGGTCCTGCGCCATCGCGGGCGTCGCGGTCGTGTCGACGATCAGCACGCTGTCGTCGCCGATGATCACGCCCGAGTTCGGGTCGCCTTCGGCGGTGTATGCGTACGCGTTCTCGGACAGCTGCGTCCAGGTGACTTTCTTCTCTTCCAGATCGGCTTGGGAGGCGAATGCTTTGGCCATGTTGCGTTCCGTGGCTGCGAGCCATGTGTTGAGGGGAATGAGCGGATCATCTTCCCGCGCCGATTATTTGTCAATGACAAAGTCGCTTGCTATTGTCTAATACGGGTAAACCTGCGGGCTGGCGCGTCAAATGGCGTCGGATACCATGCGGGGTTTCGTCAACGGAAGAATCATCGCGTGCAGAACCACGAAGTCAGCGCAGACGACGCGCCGCCCAAGGCGCAGCGCGGGATCCAGAGCGTCGAGGTCGGCGGCCGGCTGCTCGACGCGCTCGCGCGCCGGCGCAAGCCGCTCGGGCTGTCGGAGCTGGCGGCCGCGGCCGACCTGTCGACCGCGCAGGCGCACACCTATCTCGTCAGCCTGACGCGGCTCGCGCTCGTGAAGCGCGACGCGCTCACCGGCAACTACGAGCCGGGACCGCTGTCGCTGCGGCTCGGGCTGATGTCGATCGAGCGACAGCCGGCCTATCGCGCGGCGCTGCCGCACGCGGCGCGGCTCGCGGAAGCGGTCGGCCTGAGCGTCGCGCTGTCGGTGCCGGGCGCGCTCGGGCCCACGATCGTGCGCATCGAGCACGGCGGCTATCCGCTGCACGTGAACCTGCACGTCGGATCCGTCATGTCGCTCGACACGACGGCGACCGGCCGGGTGTTCCGCGCGTTCGGCGACCCCGCCCAGCTCGACGCGATGGCGGCCAGCCAGGCCGGCGCCGGCGCCACGCTCGCCGGCGCGGAAGGCGACCAGCCCCCGTCCGACGCCCGCGCGTGGCAGGCCGAACTCGACGCGATCCGCGCGCGCGGGATCGAGCGCGGCGTGGATCGGCCGAGCCCCGGCGTCAGCGCGATGTGCGTGCCGGTGCTGGACGCGGACGGCCGCCTGCAACTCGCGTTGACGGTGATCGGTTCGAGCGGCTCGATCGACGTCGGCTGGGACGGCCCGATCGCGACGGCGCTGCGCGATGCGGCACGGCAAGCCACCGCGGCGCTCGACGCGGGACGCGACGCACCGCCGGTCGCGCCGGGCATGCCGCCGGCCACGCAGCGCATGCCGCCCGCGCTCGCCGACGACACGAAGGCGCAGCGCGGCATCAACGCGCTCGACAGCACGGGCGAACTGCTGCTCGCGCTCGTCTCGGCGGGCCGTGCGCTGCCGTTGCGCGATCTCGCGGCAGCTGCCGGCATGCCGGCCGCGAAGGCGTTTCCGCACCTCGTGAGCCTGCAGAAGATCGGCCTGCTGAGCCGCGACGACGCGGGCTGCTTCGGCGGCGGGCCGCTCGCGCAGGCGCTCGGCCTGATCGCGATGCAGCGCGTGTCGCCGACGCGCGATGCGGAAGCCGAAATCGTCGCGCTGGCGGCCGCGACCGACCTGAGCGTGGCCGCGGCGACGCTCGGGCCGCTCGGGCCGACCGTGATCCGTCTCGAGGAATCGGCGCGGCCGCAGCACGTGAGCCTTCAGGTCGGCACGGTGATGTCGCTCGTGAATACGGCGATCGGGCGGATGTTCGCGGCCGGCATGTCCGACGACGTGCTGGCCGGCCTGCTGGCCGACGAGCCGGTGCGCCTCGCAGGCCGCGCGACGCAGGTCGACGACGCGTTCCGCGCGCGGCTCGCGACGATCCGCGCGGACGAACTCGATTTCGCATTCGATGCGCCGGTGCCGGGCATCGGGACGATCGCCGCGCCCGTGTTCGATCACACCGGCAGCATCCGGCTCGTGATTGCGATCATCGGCTCGTCGCGCGGCTTCCCGCGCGGGCCGCACAGCGAACTCGCGCATACGCTGCTCGCCGCGGCGCGCCGCCTGTCGTGGCGCTTCGGGTGGATCGGCGGGTAATCGCCGCCGCGCTGCCGCGCCCGTTCTCGTCGCCCCGCTTTCCGTTTTCGCCCGTCAATGCGAGGCCGCGCTCGCCGCGGTCTCGGCACGCCTGTCCGCCACGCAGAAGGTGGTGTAGCTCATGTTGCGCGGCAGCAACATAAATTGTCAGTAATTCTCATATAACGAAATCGCATTTCACAAGACGGTGACGTTTCTTTATGATTAGGGTTATCCCTAACTCGCCACCTACATGGGGCTTCGTCATGCAAACGTCTAATGTCTCCGATCGTTCCACCCAATCCGCTGGCTGGCTCGCACGTGTCGGCGAGCTGCTTGCAGAAGCATGGGCACTGCACCTCGAGAACTGCGCAGTCATCGCTGAAGCGCACGCACGCCTGCCGCGCTAAGCGCGGCGACCGGCCGCCAGCCGGCCGCACGCCATCTCCATCCGTCTGATGCGCCTCGCCGGGACGCGCGCCGAAAGGCCGCCGCGTCCGGCATGGGGCGCCGGACGGAAGGCGCAAAAAGGGCGAATGCCGTCGATGGCATGGTGCTCACGCGCTGTGAGCACGGTCGCAGCGATGTCGATACGCGGATGCCGGTGCCGACGAACTTGTCGGCACGGTGTCGATCGGAGCTTCCCGGAATGTCCGGCCGCTGCGTAGCCGATGCATGCCCGCTGCGCACCATGCGCCGGGCCCGGCCGTCACGGAAGATTCATCCGTTTTCCCGCCGCGCGGGCATGGCCTGCCGGTATCCGGCTTCGGGCCGCGCGCAACGGTCGCGACAGCCCGATTCCCGCCCTTCTCCAGCACCGCCGCGAACCGCGTCGTCACGACGCCGCGCGACGCGTCGCCCCCGTCTTCACACCTGAATCGACGGCACATCTTTCATGCACCGCAGCGCGAACATCGAGCGGCTGTGGCGAATGCTCGAAATCCTGTACAGCTTCTCGCGCAGGAAGCGTTCGTAGCCGGCCGTGCCGTCCACCGCGACCTTGATCCAGTAGTCGTATTCGCCCGATACGAGGTAGGCCTCGAGCACTTCGGGCAGTGCCGCGAGTTCGGCGCCGAAACGCGCGAGCGCATCGTCCTCGTGGCGATCGAGCGTGACTTCGAGGATCACGATGTCCGCGTAGCCGAGCATGCGCTGGTTGACCAGCGCGACGTAGCCGTCGATGTAACCGTCGAGTTCGAGCTGCCGCGTGCGGTTCCAGCAGGCGGTGGTCGACATGCCGATCTGTTCGGCCAGTTCGGCGTTCGACAGGCGCGCATTTTTTTGCAGTGCACCGAGGATCTTGCGGTCCTGGTTGTCGAGGGTTTTCGGCGTGCGTTCGCGGGTAGCCATGACAGGAAGAATCTTCTACTGAAAATCCGCATTCTATCTGAACAGGCTTCCGGTTTCGGGTGCGTTTTGCTGGAAAACAGGAAGCCTTTTAACCGGCCCGCTTGATACATTTTCTCCATGCCTGGTGTCCGGCACGCTCCCCGCGACAACCCCTTCGCACCGGGACGCCTGGCCGCAATCACGAGTTGCGGCGCAGGACACGCAGGCATGCAACGTCCCGCCCCCCGCGCGCCTACCCGGTCGCACGGGCCGGCGCCTGATCCTCCGTTTCCGCACTCCCGTCATGTCGTTCAGGCTTTATCTGTCGTTCCTCGCTGCGTCCGCCGTCCTCATCTACGCCCCCGGCCCCGTCAACCTCCTCACGATGAACCAGGCATTGCGCGCCGGCTGGCGCCGCGCGCTGCCGTGCGTCTGGGGCGGCACGCTCGCCGTGATGCTGCAGCTCGCGCTGACCGCGCTGTGCCTGAATTCGCTGGTTCACCTCGACGAGCACGCGCTGACCGTGCTGCGCTGGGCCGGCGCCGCGTACCTCGTATGGCTCGGCTGCAAGCAATGGCTCGGCCGGGCGCAGGTCACCGCGCCCGCCGCGTCGACGGACGCCGGCAACACGGCACCCGACGACACCGCCACCGGACGCGCGCTGTTCTGGCGCGGCGTCGCCACCTCCGGCCTGAACCCGAAGACGCTGCTGTTCTTTCCGTCGTTCTTTCCGCAGTTCATCGTCCCGGATCCCGACTGGAGCCTGAACGCGCAATTCCTGCTGCTCGCGGCGAGCTTCGCGCTGCTGTTCGCCGGCGGCGTCGCGTCGATGGCGCTGTTCTCGCACCGGCTGAGCCGTGCGCTGCAGCGGCCGGCGCGGATGCGCGCGATGAATCGCGTGACGGGCGGGCTGCTGGTCGGGATGGGCGCGATCATGGTCGGCTGGAATTGAGCGGCCGCCTGCGCGCGTGACGTGGCGCGCTGCGGCGCGCGCCACCCCATGCCGGCCGACATGCGGCCGGTACGACCAGTACAATCGCGCGATGTCCGAACTGCTCACTTACGGCGGCCTGTTCGCCGTGTCGATGGTCGCCGCAACCCTGTTGCCGCTCCAGTCCGAAGCCGTGCTTGCCGGCCTGCTGCTCGCCGGGCGCGAACCCGTGTGGGCGCTGGTGCTGGTGGCGAGCGTCGGCAACGTCGCGGGCGCGGCGGTCAACTGGGCGCTCGGCCGCGGCATCGAGCACTTCCGCGACCGCCGCTGGTTTCCGGTGAAGCCGGCCGCGCTCGCGCGCGCCGAGGGCTGGTATCGGCGCTATGGCCGCTGGTCGCTGCTGCTGAGCTGGGCGCCGGTGATCGGCGACCCGCTGACGATGATCGCCGGCGTGCTGCGCGAGCCGCTGCCGACCTTCGTCGCGATCGTGACGATCGCGAAGGTCGGGCGGTATCTGGCGATCGCGTGGCTCGTCGTGCCTTGACGCCTTGACGCCTTGACGCCTTGGCGCCTTGGCGCCTTGACGCATTGGCGCATTCACGCATCAAGGCGTCCGCCCGCACGACGCCCCGTCGCCGTTACTTCTTGTCTCCCGCCAGGTCGATCGCCTTGTCCGATCCGACCGCGTTGCGCAGCTGGAATTTCTGGATCTTGCCGGTCGACGTCTTCGGCAGCTCGCCGAAGCGCACGACCTTCGGCACCTTGAAACCCGCGAGCAACTGCCGGCAGTGGGCGACGATCTCCGCCTCGGTCGCGCTCGCGCCTTCGCGCAGCTCGACGAACGCGCACGGCACCTCGCCCCACTTCGGGTCGGGCATCGCAACCACCGCCGCGACCGCGACGGCCGGATGCCGGTACAGCGCATCCTCGACCTCGATGCTCGAGATGTTCTCACCGCCCGAAATGATGATGTCCTTGCGGCGATCCTTGATGCGGATGTAGCCGTCCGGCGTCAGCACGCCGAGATCGCCCGTATGGAACCAGCCGCCGTGGAATGCTTCCTCCGTCGCGTGCGGGTTCTTCAGGTAGCCCTTCATGCAGATGTTGCCGCGGAACATGATTTCGCCGAGCGTCTCGCCGTCGGCCGGCACCGGCGCCATCGTGTCCGGATCGACCACCGTCGCGCCCGCTTCCAGGTGATAGCGCACGCCCTGCCGCGCATTGAGCCGCGCGCGCTCGTCGTCGGGCAGCTCGTCCCAGTGCGCCTGCTTCGCGCAGACGGTCGCCGGGCCATAGACCTCGGTCAATCCGTACACGTGCAGCAGGTCGAAGCCGATCTCCTTCATCTTCGCGATCACGGCCGGCGCGGGCGCGGCACCGGCGACCATCGCGTGCACCGTGTGATCGATGCCGGCGCGCAACTCGGCCGGCGCATTCGCGATCGCGCTCTGTACGATCGGCGCGCCGCAGTAATGCGTGATGCGTTCGCTGCGGATCAGGTCGAACACCGTCTTCGCGTCGAACTTGCGCAGGCACACGTTCACGCCCGCGCGCGCCGCGACGGCCCACGGGAAACACCAGCCGTTGCAGTGGAACATCGGCAGCGTCCACAGATACACCGCGTGCTTCGGCATGTCCCATTCGAGGAGGTTGCTGATCGCCGCGAGATACGCGCCGCGATGGTGATACACGACGCCCTTCGGGTCGCCCGTCGTGCCGGACGTGTAGTTCAGCGCGATCGCCTCCCACTCGTCGGCGGGCGGCGTCCATGCGTAGTCGGGGTCGCCGCCCGCGACGAACGCCTCGTAGTCGGTCGCGCCCGCGAAGCGCGCGGGGTCGGCCGGCATCGCATCGGCGACGCTGACGATCTTCAGGCCCGGCACTTCGAGCGCCGCGCGATGCGCGAGCTCCGCGTATTCGGTGTCGACGATCAGCACCTTCGCCTCGCCGTGACGCAGCATGAACAGCACCGATGAAATGTCGAGCCGCGTGTTGATCGTGTTGAGCACGGCGCCGGCCATCGGCACGCCGAAGTGCGCCTCGACCATCGCCGGGATGTTCGGCAGCAGCGCGGCCACCGTCTCGCCGCGCGCGACGCCGGCCCGCGCGAGCGCGCTCGCGAGCTGCTTCGCCCGCGTGTAGGTCTCGCCCCACGTGCGCCGCACGTCGCCGTGCACGATCGCGAGGCGCGCGCCGTAGACTTCGGCCGCACGGACCAGAAAGTCGATCGGCGTGAGCGGCACGTAGTTGGCATCGCGGCGGCCGAGTCCGGCCTCGAACATCTGCGTCATGATCCTGTCTCCCGTTTTCTGTCGACCGGCGCGTGCGTCGGCCTCGTATCCGGCAAGTGTGCATGCACCCCGACCGGTCTTGATGTGGTTCAATTGCCGCTAGCCTAACGGGCGCTATTGTGAGCCGTCTGTCATCGAAACGACAGAGTGCCTCACGAGCGCTGCGCGTTATCCCTATCCTCGCAAACCCGCAACCATGCACGACCACCTCGTTGCGCCGCCCGACGCGGCCGCCGCTGTCAGCCCGCCGGCCAGCCCGCCGGCCGACACGCCGCTCGAACCGGGCCCGTTGCCCGCCCTGTCCGTGCTGTTCGGCCAGTGCGCGTGGTTCCGCGCGCTGGCGCCGGAACACCAGGCGCTCGTGCTCGCGCAGTCGCGCGCCGAGCAGCGCGAGGCCGGCGACGTGATCGCGCAGCGGCTCGCACCGTCCGAATACTGGATCGGCGTGCATCGCGGGTTGCTGAAGCTCGCGATCTTCAACGCGTCGGGGCGCGGCTGCACGTTTTCCGGCGTGCCGTCGGGCGGCTGGTTCGGCGAAGGCAGCGTGATCAAGCGCGAGCTGCGCAAGTACGAAGTCGTCGCCGTCCAGCGCTCGATCGTGCTGTTCGTCCCGGTCGACACGTTCCATGCGTTGCTCGACACGAGCCTGCCGTTCACGCGCTTCGTGATCCACCAGTTGAACAACCGGATGGGCGAGTTCATTGCGTCGATCCAGAACAGCCGGCTGCTCGATGTCGACGCGCGCGTCGCACAGGCGCTCGCGCAGCTGTTCAACCCCGCGCTGTATCCGGACACCGGCCCGTCGCTCGCGATCTCGCAGGAGGAACTGGGAATGCTCGTCGGCGTGTCGCGGCAGCGGATCAACCAGGCGTTGCAGCAACTCGAGAAACTCGGCGTGCTGCGGCTCGCGTACAACCAGATCGAAGTCGTCGACCTGGCCGCGCTCGCGCGGGTCGGGATGGAACAGATCTGAGCGACGCCCGATGAACGGAAGCGTCGCTGCTGCGGCATGCGCGTGCGGTGCGGCGGCCTTTTTCGGGCATCGGCGTCCGTGCGCGTTTCATCCGATCAATCGACCTGAAGTCGCCTCAGTCGCCGCGCGCCGAACCTGACAAATCCGCCAGTTTCGTGTCAGTGACTCGTTCAGCCCCGACGCCTATCATTCGGGTTCCCCTCACCGCCGCCTGATCACCGCCTGTCCCGCCGCCTCCATGTGGATCGTCAATCTCGCGCTCAGGCGCCCCTACACGTTCATCGTGATGGCCATCATGATCGTGCTGGCCACCCCGCTCGCGCTGATGCGCACGCCTGTCGACGTCCTGCCGGCGGTCAACATTCCCGTCATCAGCGTGATCTGGAATTACACCGGCTTCTCCGCGAAGGAGATGACCAACCGCATCACGGCCGTCCATGAACGGATCCTGACGACGACCGTCAACAACATCCAGCACATCGAGTCGACGTCGCTGCCGGGCATCGCGGTCGTGAAGGTGTTCCTGCAGCCCGGCGCGAACGTGCAGACCGCGATCGCGCAGACGGTCTCGTCCGCGCAGGCGATCGTGCGGCAGATGCCGCAGGGCGCGACGCCGCCGCTCGTGATCACCTATTCGGCGTCGAGCATCCCGGTGATCCAGCTCGGGCTGTCGAGCAAGACGCTCAGCGAACAGTCGCTCGCCGACATCGCGCTCAACTTCCTGCGGCCGCAACTGATCACGATCCCGGGCGCGCAAATTCCGTTTCCGTACGGCGGCCGCACGCGCGTGGTCGCGATCGACCTCGATCCGCAGGCGCTGCTCGCGAAGGGCCTCACGCCCGCCGACATCGTCAACGCGGTCAACACCCAGAACCTCGTGCTGCCGACCGGCACCGCGAAGATGGGTCAGACCGAATACCGGATCGACACGAACGCGTCTGCCGACACGGTCGCGGACATCAACGGCCTGCCGGTCCAGACCGTCAACGGCGCGACGACCTACCTGCGCGAGGTCGCGTCGGTGCGCGACGGCTTCGCGCCGCAAACCAACGTCGTGCGGCAGAACGGCCAGCGCGGCGTGCTGATGTCGATCCTGAAGACCGGCGACGCGTCGACGCTGAAGGTCGTGTCGGACCTGAAGGCACTGCTGCCGAAGGTGATCCCGACGCTGCCCGAAGGACTCACGATCACGCCGCTGTTCGACCAGTCGGTGTTCGTCAACGCCGCCGTGCAGGGCGTGATCCACGAGGCGCTGATCGCCGCCGTGCTGACCGCGATGATGATCCTGCTGTTCCTCGGCAACTGGCGCAGCACGCTGATCATCGCGATCTCGATTCCGCTGTCGATCTTCACGTCGCTGATCGCACTCTCCGCGCTCGGCGAGACGATCAACATCATGACGCTCGGCGGGCTCGCGCTCGCGGTCGGGATCCTGGTCGACGACGCGACCGTCACGATCGAGAACATCGAGCGGCACCTGCATCTCGGTACGAATCTGCACGACGCGATCCTCGAAGGCGCGGGCGAGATCGCGGTGCCCGCGTTCGTGTCGACGCTGTGCATCTGCATCGTGTTCGTGCCGATGTTCTTCCTGACGGGCGTCGCGCGCTTCCTGTTCGTGCCGCTCGCCGAAGCCGTGGTGTTCGCGATGCTCGCGTCCTACGTGCTGTCGCGCACGCTCGTGCCGACGCTCGCGATGCTGCTGTTCCGCCCGCAGCAGGCCACCAGCGGCGCAGATCATTCGACGTCGCGTTTCGCGCGTATCCATCACGCGTTCAACGCCGCGTTCGAGCGGCTGCGCGCGTGGTACATCGTGCTGCTCAGCATGCTGCTGGTGCGCCGCCGCTTCTACGCGACGTGCTTCCTCGGCTTCTGCGTGCTGTCGACCGGCCTCGTGTTCGTGCTCGGCCGTGACTTCTTCCCGAACGCCGATTCCGGCAACCTGCGGCTGCACATGCGCGCGCCGACCGGCTACCGGATCGAGGAGACCGCGCGCCTTGCCGACCAGGTCGAGCGCGTGATCCGCGAAACCGTGCCGGCGGACGAGCTCGGCGCGATCGTCGACAACCTCGGGCTGCCGGTGAGCGGCATCAACCTGTCGTACAGCAACAGCGGCACGATCGGCACGCTCGACGGCGAACTGATGATCGCGCTGAAGCCGGGGCACCGCGCGACCGCGCACTACGTGCAGACGCTGCGCACGCTGCTGCCGCAGCGCTTCCCGGGCGTCGAATTCTTCTTCCAGCCGTCGGACATCATCACGCAGATCCTCAACTTCGGTCAGCCGGCCGCGATCGACGTGCAGGTGCTCGGCAACGATCTCGCGAGTAACATGGCTATCGCGAGCAGCCTGAT
The DNA here is from genome assembly GCF_905339895.1 of Burkholderia sp. BCC1988. NCBI lineage: Bacteria > Pseudomonadati > Pseudomonadota > Betaproteobacteria > Burkholderiales > Burkholderiaceae > Burkholderia > Burkholderia sp. BCC1988. Next base: position 238,546 of record NZ_CAJPHA010000001.1, on the reverse strand, counting down.
GAAGAAGATCAGGCAAATCCCCGGCACCGTCGACGTGCACGTACTGCAGCGCAACGACGAACCGACCCTGGTGGCCGACATGGACCGTACGCGCATGCAGCAGCTCAGCCTCTCCGCGCAGAACGTCGCGCAGAACATGCTGATCTCGCTGTCCGGCAGTTCCCAGACGACCCCGTCGTTCTGGATCAATCCGCGCTCGGGCGTCCAGTACCCGCTGCAGATCCAGACCCCGCAATACAACATCGCGTCGATCGACGACCTGCTCGGCACGCCGATTTCCGCGAGCGGGCGCACCGGCATGCCGCTGCAATTGCTCGGCAACCTCGTGCAGATCCATCCCGTCGCGAACCCGGCGGTGATCACGCACTACAACATCCGCCCGGCGATCGACCTGTACGTGAGCGTCGAGGGCCGCGACCTCGGCTCGGTCGCGGGCGCGATCGACCGCATCGTGTCCGACGCGCGCGCGACGCTGCCGCGCGGCACCGACCTGACGGTGCGCGGCCAGGTCGAGACGATGCGCACGTCGTATCTCGGCCTCGGCGCGGGCGTCGCGATGGCGATCGTGCTCGTCTACCTGCTGATCGTCGTGAATTTCCAGTCGTGGCTCGATCCGCTGATCATCATCAGCGCGATGCCGGCCGCGCTCGCCGGCATCGCATGGATGCTGTTCATCACCGGCACGCACCTGAGCGTGCCCGCGCTGACGGGCGCGATCATGACGGTGGGCGTCGCGACCGCCAACAGCATCCTGGTCGTGTCGTTCGCGCGCCAGCGCCTCGCGGCCGGCGCGCCGCCGCTCACGGCCGCGCTGGAGGCCGGCGCGACGCGGATCCGCCCGGTGCTGATGACGGCGCTCGCGATGATCATCGGGATGGTGCCGATGGCGCTCGGTCTCGGCGAAGGCGCCGAGCAGAACGCGCCGCTCGGCCGCGCGGTGATCGGCGGCCTGCTGTTCGCCACCGTTTCGACGCTGCTGTTCGTGCCGCTCGTGTTCGGCGGCGTGCATGCGCGGCTGGCCCGCCGGCGCGCGCCCGGCCGGACACTGACTTTCTAGCCTATCGACCCGGTCAATTCATGGAAGAGAAACATCACAGCTCCGTCGGCATCCAGGTGGACGAACACGGCATGCACCTGCCGACGCGCACGTCGGTGTCGCGGCGCGGGCGGGTCGTCCTGGTCGTGATCGGCGTGCTGCTGGCCGCAGGCGCCGCGCGCACGATCGTCGTCAATGTGCTGAACCGGAATCAGCTCGACGCGGTGGCCGAGCAGAACACGCGCCAGTACGTGAACGTCGTGCATCCGGTCGATGCGGCCACCGGCGGCAAGCTGGCGCTGCCCGGCACGCTGCGCGGCTTCGTCGAAGCGCCGATCTACGCGCGTGCGAGCGGCTACGTGCTGCGCTGGCAGGCCGACATCGGCGCGCACGTGAAGCAGGGGCAGCTGCTCGCCGAACTCGACACGCCCGAGCTGAACCAGGAACTCGCGCAGGCCACCGCGCAGCGCCAGCAGGCGCAGGCCGCGCTCGCGCTCGCGAAGACGTCGTTCGACCGCGCGCAGCAGCTGCGCCAGCGCGATGCGGTGTCGCAGCAGGAACTCGACGACCGGCAAGGCGCGTTCAACCAGGGCACCGCGAACCTCGCGGCGGCCGATGCGAACATGCGCCGGCTCACCGAGCTGAAAGGCTTCCAGCGCATCGTCGCGCCGATCGACGGGATCGTCACGCAGCGCAACGTCGACGTCGGCGACCTCGTCAATTCCGGCAACGCGGGCCGTGCGCTGTTCACGGTCGTGCAGGCCGACCGGCTGCGCCTGTACGTGCAGGTGCCGCAGGCTTATGCGCAGCAGGTGAAGGTCGGCCAGCGCGTGAGCGTCGCGCAGGCAGAACTGCCCGGCCAGACCTTCGACGGCACCATCACGCGCACGTCCCAGGCGATCGACGTCGCGACGCGCTCGCTGCAGATCGAGATCACGCTGCCGAACCCGGACGGGCGGCTGCTGCCCGGCGCATACGTGCAGGCGACCCTGCCGATGACGCCGGTCGGCCGCCTGCAGATTCCGGCCAACACGCTGCTGTTCCGCGCCGAAGGGCCGACGGTCGCGACCGTCGACGCGAACGGCCAGGTGCGCCTGAAGGCGGTGACGATCGCGCGCACGATCGGGCAGACGCTCGAAGTCGACGGCCCGCTGACGCCGAACGACCGCCTCGTCGCGAACCCGAGCGATGCGCTCGCGAACGGCGACACCGTGATCGTGCAGGCGCCGCCGGTCGTGAAGCCGGCCTCCGCGGCCGCGGGAGCGCAGTCGTGAGCGCGCTGCGCGCCTGCCTGCCCCCCGCAGCGGTCGTGGCCGTCGTCGCAGCCGCGACGCTCACCGGCTGTACGGTCGGCCCCGACTACCGGCGCCCTGCCGTCGAGACGCCCGCCGCGTGGCGGCTCGACCCGGCCGATGCATACTGGCACCCGGCCGCGCCGGCCCGTGCGCCGCTCGACCCGGCGTGGTGGACCGCGTTCGGCGACGCGCAGCTCGACGCGCTCGAAACCGACGCGCTGCGCAACAACCAGAACCTGAAGGCCGTCGCCGCGCGCTACGACCAGGCGAAGGCGACGCTCGCATCGGTCGCGTCCGCGCAGTATCCGGCCGTCGGCCTGAACGCGAGCGGCCAGCGCTTCAAGATCTCCGCCGACCGGCCTCAGACCAACTACGCGACGAAGAGCATGTCGACCGTGCAGAACGACATCCAGGTCGCCGCGAGCGTCAGCTACGAACTCGACCTGTTCGGCCGCGTGCGGCGCAGCGTCGAATCCGCGCAGGCCAGCTCCGAGCAGGCGCGCGACGATTTCGCGAACGCGCGCCTGGTGCTGAGCGCCGATCTCGCATCGAGCTACTTCGCACTGCGCGAGCTCGACACCGAGATCGACGTCGTCAGGCGTTCGATCGATCTGCAGCAAAAGGCGCTCGACTACGTGAGCGCGCGCCACGACCTCGGCGCGGTGTCCGGCCTCGACCTGCTGCAGCAACGCGCGCAGCTCGACGCGACGCGCACGCAGGCGCAGTTGCTGATCCAGCAGCGCGCTCAGGTCGAGACGGCGATCGCGACGCTGGTCGGCACGCCGGCCCCCGCGTTTTCGCTGCCGCCGCGCGTGGCGCCGATCAACGCGCCCGCGCTGCCGACCGGGATGCCGAGCGACCTGCTGCAGCGCCGGCCCGACGTCGCATCGGCCGAGCGCGCGATGGCCGCGGCGAACGCGCAGATCGGCGTCGCGCGCGCCGCGTATTTCCCGCGCATCGCGCTGTCGCCGGACCTCGGCTGGGACGCGACGCGCTTCTCCGGCCTGTTCACCGTGCCGGCGCTGCTGTGGTCGATCGGCGCGTCGGTCAGCCAGCCGCTGTTCGAAGGCGGCAAGCTGAAGGCCGGCGTCGATTTCGCGCAGGCCGGCTACGTCGCCGCGCAGGCCAATTACCGGCAGACCGTGCTCACCGCGTTCCAGGAGGTGCAGAATGCGGTGACGGGCCTGTCGGTGCTGGCCGAAGCCGCGCAGCAGGCGTCGGCGGCCGTCGACGACGCGCGCAAGCTCGTGTCGCTCGCGCAAGACCGCTATGCGGGCGGCCTGACGCCGTTCATCGACGTGCTGACGGCCCAGCAGCAGTTGCTGACGAGCGAGCGCCAGGCCGTGCAGATCCAGGGCCAGCGCGCGGCGCTCGTCGTGTTTCTCGCGAAGGCGCTCGGCGGCGGCTGGGACGGCGCCGCGACGGGCGGCGCCGCGCCGACCGACGTCGCGGCGGCCGGCCCGCGCCCCGCCACGAGCGTCACCCCCTAACCCGGTTACGCGGACCCGCCCATGAAAGTCCTGATCGTCGAAGACGAACCGAAAGTCGTCGAATACCTGAAGAGCGGCCTGAGCGAGGAAGGCTGGGTCGTCGACACCGCGCTCGACGGCGAGGACGGCGCGTGGAAGGCCGTCGAATTCGACTACGACGTGGTCGTGCTCGACGTGATGCTGCCGAAGCTCGACGGCTTCGGCGTGCTGCGCGCGTTGCGCGCGCAGAAGCAGACGCCCGTGATCATGCTGACCGCGCGCGACCGCGTCGACGATCGCGTGCGGGGCTTGCGCGGCGGCGCCGACGACTACCTGACCAAGCCCTTCTCGTTCCTCGAGCTGATCGAGCGGCTGCGCGCGCTGACGCGCCGCGCGCGCGTGCAGGAATCGACGCTGATCTCGATCGGCGACCTGCGCGTCGACCTGATCGGCCGGCGCGCGACCCGCGACGGCACACGCCTCGACCTGACCGCGCAGGAATTCCAGCTGCTCGGCGTGCTCGCGCGGCGCAGCGGCGAGGTGCTGTCGAAAACGACGATCGCCGAACTCGTGTGGGACGTGAACTTCGACAGCAACGCGAACGTCGTCGAGACGGCGATCAAGCGCCTGCGCGCGAAACTCGACGGCCCGTTCGCGGAGAAGCTGCTGCATACGATCCGCGGCATGGGCTACGTGCTCGAGGCGCGCGAGGACGGCGACGCGGAGCGGCACGCATGAAACGCTCGATCACCCTGCGCCTGTCGGCGATGTTCGGCATCGTGTCGCTGCTCGTGTTCACGCTGGTCGGCTGCGGGCTGTTCGTGATGATGGAGCGCCAGCTGCTCGCCGAACTGCGTGCGACGATCGACACGCGCGCGAAGGTCGCGCAGATGATCGTGTCGCACGCGACCACGGCCGCGCGCGGCCGCCTGATGCAGGAAAAGCTCGCCGACCTCGAACCGCCCGACGGTTCGACGCGCTACCAGGTCGACAGCCCCGACGCCGACTTCCGCTTCGGCCGTCCGGTCGACGGCGTGCCCGTCGGCGAACCGTTCGGCGCGTTCCAGCAGTACGCGCTGAACCACAGCAGCTACGACGTGATGACGAAGACCGTCCCGATCGCAGGCAGCGGCGAGCGCCCCGACCTGAAGCTGGTCGTCGCGTCGTCGTGCGAGCGCACGCAGCGCATGCTGCGTCGTTTCGCGTGGACGCTCGCCGCGCTGATCGCGATCGCCACCGTCATCACGCTGCTGCTGAGCCGCGCGGTCGCGCGCTTCGGGCTCGCGCCGCTCGAACGGATGTCGCAGGACGCCGCGGCCATCGGCGCCACCGACCGCCGCCAGCGGCTGCACACCGACGCGCTGCCGACCGAGCTGCGCGATCTCGCCGCGTCGTTCAACGGCGCGCTCGAACGCATCCAGCAGACCTACGCGCGGCTCGAGGCGTTCAATGCGGACGTCGCGCACGAGCTGCGCACGCCGATCAGCATCCTGATCGGACAGACCCAGGTCGCGCTGACGAGCCGCGACCGCTCGGTCGACCGGATGCGCCAGACGCTGCAGTCGAACCTCGAGGAATTCGAACGGTTGCGCGTGATCATCAACGACATGCTGTTCCTGTCGCGCAGCGATCGCGGCGAACGCGCGACCGACCTGAAGCACGTGTCGCTCGCCGACGAAGTGCGCCGCATGCTCGACTTCCTCGAGATTCCGCTCGACGAAGCGCAGTTGCGCGCCGAACTGCACGGCGATGCGCGCGCGGCCGTCGACCCGTCGCTGTTCCGCCGCGCGATGACCAACCTGCTGATCAACGCGATCCAGCATTCGGCGCCCGGCGCGACGCTGAACGTGACGATCACGCCGCGCGATACGCTCGTCGACGTGTCGGTCGCCAACCCCGGCGAACCGATCGACCCGGCGCAGCGCGCGCACGTGTTCGAGCGCTTCTACCGGCTCGAGGAAGCGCGCGCGAACAGCAAGGAGAATCACGGACTCGGGCTGTCGATCGTCAAGGCCGTCGCGGAGATGCACGGCGGCAGCGTGTTCGTCGCATGCGCGGGCGGCGTCAACACATTCGGCTTCTCGGTGTCGACGCAACCGGGAAGCAGCGGCCCGCTGCGCGCAGCCGATGCCGGCGACCCGCACGCGCTGCGGCCGGCGCACGCGCCGCGCGCGATGCATTGACGGCGGCCGCGCCTGTCGAAGTCCAGCCGCTTCCGATCGCCGCTTGCCCGCCACGGACTCGGCCCGGGACGCGTCACGCGCGTGGCTTGCTGCCCTGCTCGCGCCACGCCCGCGGCGACATCGCGAACCGCTCGCGAAACACGCGACTGAAATGCGACATGTCGTTGAATCCCCAGCGCAGCGCGATGTCGGACACGCGCAGCACCGCGCATTGCGGATTCACGAGATCCTGCGCGCACCGTTCGAGCCGCAGGTTCCATACGTAACGCATCAGCGACGTGTTCTCGGCCTCGAACAGCTTGTTGATGTACCGCGACGAAATCCCGATCGACCGCTCGATCATCAGCGGGTTCAGCTCCGGGTCGTGCAGGTGCTCGAGCAGATGCCGCTTCACACGCGTCAGCGTCAACGCCTTCATCCTCGACTGCGCGAGGTCGTTGCGCTGCATGCCCCCGAGCGTCATCGCGATCAGCGAGATCGCGGTATCCGACAACTGCCGCATCTCGTCCTCGGTCACGCTACCGATCTGCGACGACATCTGCTCGAGAAACGCGCGCATGACGCTGCCGACGCCCTCGCCGGTTTGCGTCGGGCTGGCCGTGCGGTGTTCCATCCCGACGACGAGCTGGTTCAGCGTCGTGCGGGGAATGCTGACGACGATCTCGCGCCACGACTGGCCGAACTGCAGGTGGTGCGGCCGTGTCGCGTCGTAGATCGCGAAATCCCCGGGGTGCAGCGTGACGATCTTGCCGTCCTGCTCGACCGATTGGCTGCCCTCGAGCATCAACACGCCGAAATACTTGTCCTCATACTCGCTGCGCGCCTGCCGATACCGCCGGATCACGGCCTGCTCGCTCGCGTGGATTTCCGAGATTCGCATCTTTTCGCATTTGCGCTGCCGCACCTGGCCGAAGAAATCGTCTTTCTGCACGGCCGCGATCTGCACGTCCGCGAACAGGCGCAGAATCGTCTCGCGCCAGAATTCGATACGCTGGCTGAGCGAGCCTTCGGTCGCCACCTCGATGGCCGAATTCGTCCGCTCGTCCGGCGGGCTGTCGGACGCCGGGCCGGGCGCGTCGCCGCTTGCGGCGCGCGCGATAGGACGCATCGTCATGGTCGTGCCCCACATGGGTTAGCAAACACGCAGCCGGTAGCGTGCCCGTTCAAAAGCGCATTGTCCAATCGATCGCCGTGTACGCCGCGTTGCCGGTCGGACCGGCACGCGGCGCGGCGGCGATGCGCTACCGCTCAGGACTTGTCATGCGAATGTCGTCTGCCGCCAGTCGGAAGACTGTTCATACGCATAGGCGCAGCGGTAAAGCGTCGCCTCGTCGAAGCGGCGCCCGACCAGTTGCAGCCCGATCGGCAGATCGTCGGCCACCCCGCACGGCAGCGACATGGCCGGATGCCCGGACACGTCGAACGGCGCGGTATTCGCGAGCATCTCGAACGCCCGCGTCAGCGACTCGGACATCGCACAATCGGGCTCCGGCAGTTTCGACGCGCGCATCGGTACGGTCGGCATCACCAATACGTCGTACGACTGCAGCGCCGCGTCGTAAGCCGATCGCAAGCGCCGCGCGAGGTTCTGGCACTTCGCGTAGTAGCGCCCGCGATACCGGCTCGTGAAATATTCGCCGAGCAGCATCGTCACCTTCACGGTATCCGGCAACTCGTCGGCGCGCTCGCGCCAGCCCGCGTGATGATCGATCATGCCGGTCACGTACAGGCCGCCCCAGTTGAAACCGTGGCTGTTGCCCTTCATCATCTGCTGCGTCGCCCCCTCGGCCGCGATCGGCAGCCAGATCGCGGTGCCGGCCGCATGCAACGGCACCGACACTTCTTCGACGCTCGCGCCCAGCTTGCGCAACCGGTGCGCGGCGACCAGCACGGCCTCGTCGACCACTTTCTCCGAATTCGCGAGCCCGAACGCCTCGCGCAGAATGCCGATCCGCAGGCCTGCGATGCCGTCGCGGATCGCACCGAGATAGTCGGTGCGCGGCGGCAACGCCCGCTGGCGCGGATCGAGCCCGTCGTCACCCGCGATGACATCGAGCAGCAGCGCGTTGTCGAGCACGGTGCTCGTCATCGGCCCCAGATGATCGACGGTCGCCTCGATCGGCATCGCGCCGGTGTAGGGCACGAGCCCGTGCGTCGGCTTCATCCCGTAGATGCCGCAATAGGCGGACGGGATCCTGACCGAACCGCCCTGGTCGCCGCCGAGCGCCATGTCGACGTCGCCGCTCGCGACGAGCGCGCCGCTGCCGGACGACGAGCCGCCGGACGAGTGCCCGGCCTTGCGCGGATTGTGCACCGGCCCCGACGCGCTCGTGTGCGAGCCGCCGGAAAAACAGTAGTACTCGCAGGTCGCCTTGCCGGCGATCGTGCCGCCGGCGTCGAGTACGCGCGTGACGACGGTCGCATCGATATCGGGCACGTAGCCCTCGAACGTGCTCGCGCCATTGCGCATCGGCACGCCAGCGACGCAGATGTTGTCTTTCACGGCCACCGTCTTGCCGCGCAGCTTGCCGTCGGCGGCGCCGTGGATCGTGCTCTTGCGCGCCCACGCGCCGTAACGGTTCTCGTCGCCTTCCGGGCGGTAGCCGGGCGTGCGCGGATACGCGACGACGGGCAGATAGTCGGGCAGCGCGTCGATCGCGTCGTACGCGTCGAAGTTCGCCTGCAGCGCCTCGTCGTATTCGGCGAGTTGGCGGGAATCGACATGAAAGCCGAAACCGGCTGCAATGTCGGACAGTTGTTCGCGGGTCGGGCGTTTGATGGCCATCGACGTTCTCCAGTTCGGTAAGCGGCACCGCCGGCCCCGGCGGTGCCGGCGGGATTCAGCGGGCGATGGCGACGGCGTCGCGCATCAGCCCGGTGCGCGGATGGCAGTTCACGTATTCGTAGACCTGATGCCTGGCGTCGAAGACGGAAACCTCGTGATACAGCCGCAGTTTCGACAGCCCGGTGACGACGCGGAAGAACGTGACGAAGATCCGCAGGTGCGTCGGATGGGATTCGGCCCAGCGCTCGAGGCGGTCGAGCGAGCGCCAGTGGCCGATGTTGTAGCTCTCGTCGAGCACGTTGCCGTCGAGATCGATCGAGCGCACGTAGCGATTGCTGTAGCAGCCGACGTCCGTGCCGTTGTCGCGCAGGAATTCCATTCCGCTGCGCAGCGTCGGCTCGATCTCCTCGAGATACAGTCGGCGCTCGTCGTGCTCGGCCGCACGCCAGTCCTGACCGGAGCGAATCAACGCGATGTTGTCGTGAGCCAGTACGATCACGCGGCCGCCTCGGGCCGGATCGCCCTCGACGATGCGCAGCTCGCCGTCCGCGCGCATCCAGTCCGTCTGCGAGATCGGGAACCGGTCGCGCATCGATCCCCAGTAGCCGTGCTCCTCGATCTCGCCGCTGACGCCGTCCATGATCGCGCCGACGCCCGGGAAATCGCTCGTGAATGCGTAAAGCGTCTCGAACTGCTCGGCGCGCGGCGCGACGATTTCCCGGAAGTAGCCGATCCCGTCCGCGAGGCGCGCGTCGGAGGCCCACCATTCGACGAGTGCCGGCGACGCGATCCAGCGCGCATACGCGGCCGGATCGCGCCAGTAGCCGACGGCAATCAGGTTCTCGTAGCCCTGGTCGTCGGTGTGTTGCGTGAGATCGAAGTTGTTCGGCCCGTCCTGCGCACCGAAATCGGCGACGATCCGGCGCAACGCGGCCAGCGCCGTGGCGCGCTTGTCGGCGCCGTGATACTGCACGCCGAAATAGCCCATCACGACCTGGCTCAGGTCTTCGGCGGCCCGGGCGACGTACATCGGGAACGGCGGCTGGTAATCGTCGGCGACGCGGCGCGACAGCGTCCGCGGGCAGATCAGGTGTTTGTCGATGGCGGATTCCATGCGTGACCTCTCTGGAAAGGGAATCGGATGTCGAGGTATCGACGTGGGGGACAAGGAGCGGCCTGCGCCGGGCGTATCCCGGCGCAGGCGGGTCGTCAGAAGATGTGCGCGTAACGCAGGCCGGCGAGCAGGCTGTTCTTCGGGCCGTTGCGCACGCTCAGGTCGGTGCCGAGCTGGATTTGCACCTGATCGGCCTTCGTCACGAATTTCGCCGCGGTGATCCGCATGCGCGTCGTGCGAAGCGCGTCGTTGTTGTCCGCGCCGCCGACGCTCGTTTCACCGCCCCAGAGCTGGGTGACGCCGATCCCGAGCGACGTGCCCGGATCGGGCATGTAACGCACCATCGCCTGTGCGCTGTAGCTCATCCGCTGATGCAGCGTCGTGCCGCTCGCGCCGTACGACGTGTTGTTGCCGTACCAGATCGCGTCGCCGACGAGATCGAGCGCCCACTGCGGCGAAAAGTGCTTGATGTAGGCCGCCTGGAAATCGAGCGACCAGCGATTGGCGCCGAGATTGAGACCGCGGTTCTGGTCGTAGCTCCCGGTCGGCGCGTAAACGTAGACCGTCGCGGCGACGACGTCTTTCGCTTCGTTCAGGCGGAATTTCAACGGCGCGGTCAGGATCACGTCGCCGACACCGTTCGTACTGCCAAGCGTGCCGGCGTTGCCGAAGCTGCTGACGTGACCGAACGGCAGCAACACCTGCGGATCGATCGTGAGCCTGTCGGTGAGCTGGAACACATGCAGCAGACGGGCGATGCCGACATTGGACTGCAGGTCGAAATCCGACGTCCGGTGGCCGTTCGCGTAGTACGCGTTCGTCGCCGAATAGTTGTAGTACAGCACGCCGATCGTCGCGCCGACCGGATACTGCTCGTAGTCGCCGGGATCGACCTCGACCGCGCCCGCGTAATGCGACGCGACGACCATCAGCGACAAGCCGATCCAGCGCGCGATTCGCTTCAGTTTCATTCTGTTGACGTTGTCCATCATGCTCCTCACCTGGATGCGCAGACACCGTCACGCTCGACGTACGACGAACGGGAACCGTTGCCGGACGATCAAATCGCGGAGTGCTGGCTGACTGTTGTTCCGCCGGTACTCGGGTGAGTGCCGGCGATTCGCGACATCGAACGGCCGTCGCTTGAGGGTGAGAATAGAAAGGCAAAATCCGCATTTCTGTTTTCCGGCGGAACAAGAAATTGGCTGTGGCGGACCTGTGCTGCCAGTGCCATACGGCGGTCGCAAAACGTGCGCAGGCGGCCGCCGTCGCGTGCCGGGCGCCCCGTCGATGCCGCGAATCGCCGTGCATCCGGTGCGCGTCGGCCCCTGCCGCGCGGCGGGGCCGTCTCAGCATAGTTTCCGATCCGTGCCGGCAAAGAACCGCGCTTTTTCTCTTCTTACCCTGCTCGTCGAGCGTGGCCGACACCACGCCTTTGCACCCCGCCACGGCAGCCGCAACGCCACGGCGGCGGTCAACCCGAACCACCATAAGGAGCCCCACGATGAGCGCGACCCCTTCCGCGGAAACAGCCTCGACGCCCGGCGAACGTGCCTGGGCGCTGTTTCGCGTGATGAAAGAAAAGAACCTGATCCCCGACGGCTATATCGAAGGCCTGACCGAGCTGATGTCCACGACGTGGGATCCGGCCAACGGCGCGCGCATCGTCGCGCGTGCGTGGGTCTACCCGGCATTTCGCGAACTGCTGCTGAAGGACGGCACGGCCGCGTGCGCGCAGTTCGGCTACACCGGCCCGCAGGGCGAATACATCGTCGCGCTCGAAGATACGCCGACGCTGAAGAACGTGATCGTCTGCAGCCTGTGCTCATGCACGAACTGGCCGGTGCTCGGGCTCCCGCCCGAGTGGTACAAGGGCTTCGAATATCGTGCGCGGCTCGTCCGCGAAGGGCGCACGGTGCTGCGGGAGCTCGGCACCGACCTGCCCGACGACGTCGTCGTGAAGGTCTGGGATACGACCGCCGAAAGCCGCTATCTCGTGCTGCCCGTGCGGCCGGCAGGCAGCGAGCACATGACCGAGGAACAACTGCGCACGCTCGTCACGAAGGACGTGCTGATCGGCGTTGCGCTGCCGCGCGCGCACTGACGCGCCCCCCGTTTCGCTCTCGACCTTCATCTCGGAGATCACCTCATATGGACGGCTTTCACGACCTCGGCGGATTCCAGGGTTTCGGCCCGGTGCCGCACACGATCAACAGTCTCGGCTACAAGCCGGTCTTCAAGGAAGACTGGGAGCATCTCGCGTACAGCCTGATGTTCGTCGGCGTGGACCCACTGAAAAAATTCAGCGTCGACGAGGTACGTCACGCAGTCGAACGCATCGACGTGCGCCAGCATGTCGGCACGCGCTACTACGAGCGCTACGTGATCGCGACCGCAACCTTGCTCGTCGAAACCGGCGTGCTCACGCAGGACGAACTCGACCGCGCGCTCGGTTCGCATTTCCGGCTCGCGAACCCGCCGCGATCCGGCGGCCGGGCGGCGCCACCCGACTCGACGCGGTTCGAGGTCGGCGATCGCGTCGTCGTGCGCGACGAATACGTCAGCGGACACATCCGCGCGCCGGGCTACGTGCGCGGCAAGGAAGGCATCGTGCTGCACCGGACGACCGAATCGTGGCCATTCCCGGACGCGATCGGCCACGGCGACACCGGCGCCGCGCATCAGCCGACCTATCATGTCGAGTTCCGCGTGAAGGATCTGTGGGGCGACGCCGCCGACGACGGCTACGTCGTGGTCGACCTGTTCGAAGGCTACCTGGATCGCGCGTCCGGGCAGAACGCATGACGACGCCGGGAAACCGGCGAGCGCCGGCCGCCGCGCCGCCGAGGATTCCGGTCACCGTGCTGTCCGGCTTCCTCGGCGCCGGGAAAACGACGTTGCTGAACCACATCCTGCGCAACCGCGCCGGCCTGAAGGTCGCCGTGATCGTCAACGACATGAGCGAAGTAAACGTCGACGCCGACGATGTGCGGCGCAACGTCGAGCTGCATCGCGGCGAGGACGAACTGGTCGAAATGAGCAACGGCTGCATCTGCTGCACGCTGCGCGCCGATCTGCTCGAGCAGATCAGCACGCTGGCGCGGCAGCGTCGCTTCGACTATCTGCTGATCGAGTCGACCGGCATCTCGGAGCCGATGCCGGTCGCCGAGACGTTCGCGTTTCTCGACCGCGACGGGTTCAGCCTCAGCGAGCTCGCCCGGCTGGACACGCTCGTCACGGTGGTCGACGGCGAGACGTTCGAGGACATGATCGCGTCGGCCGAACCGGTCACGCGCGATGCCTCGCTCGCGGACGGCAGCGATTCCGGTCCGCCGCGCAAGCTGTCGGACCTGCTGATCGAACAAGTCGAATACGCGAACGTGATTCTCGTGAGCCGACTCGACCGGATCGGCCATGCGGGTTTCGACCGGCTGCGCGCCATTCTGGCGTCGCTGAATCCCTCTGCGCGAATCCTGCCGATGCAGCACGGCAAGGTCGATCCGTCAGACGTCCTGGATACGCGGCGCTTCGATCTCCCGGCGCTCGTCGAATCGCCGGGATGGATGCAACGCATGCAGGTCGACGAGCGCCCCTCGGAATCGGATGCGTACGGGATCGCGTCGTGGACCTATCGCGAACGTGCGCCGTTTCATCCGGCGCGCCTGCTCGCGTGGCTGCGTCGCCCCTGGACCAACGGCCGACTGCTTCGCTGCAAGGGATATGTCTGGGCGGCGCACCGATATGCCGACATCGCCATGCTCGTGCAGACGGGCGGAGCGTTCCAGTGGGGTTACGTGGGGCGATGGTGGCGATTCGTTTCTCGGTCGGACTGGCCGCACGACGACTATCGTCGCGATGGCGTGCTGCAAAAATGGCAAGAGCCGACCGGTGATTGCCGGCAGGAAATCGTGTTCATCGGGCAGTCGATCGATCACGTCCGGTTGCGTCGCGAACTCGATGCCTGTCTGCTGACGGTCGAAGAAATCGACGCAGGCCCCGAGTCGTGGCTCCAGCTTCCGGAAGCCGATGCGTTCGACGCGCTCGCGACCGCCGCCCGTCCGTGACGCGAGACTCGATGACTTTGGCTGCGCCGCCTGCGTCCAGTGGCTTTCGGTCGCCGGTGAGCGCTGCGCCCGGTTCAGCGTGACGTGAATCCCGACAGCGCCGCCGAGGGCAGTTTTCTTCAATACGGACCCGCACGGCTTCTTTAGTCTCGATGCGACTTTGACATTCGCATGGAGGCAATCAATGAGCATGCTGGTTTCGATGGCCGCGTTCGCGCTGGCGTCGTCGATCACGCCCGGTCCCGTCAACATCGTCGCGCTCAGCGCGGGCGCACGCCACGGCCTTGGCGCGAGCCTGCGCTACGCGGCCGGCGCGACGCTCGGCTTCGTCGCGCTGTTCCTGCTGATCGGCCTCGGGCTGCACGCGGCGCTCGCGCGCTGGCCGATGCTGACCACCGCCACCCAATGGTCGGGAATCGCGTTCCTGCTTTACCTCGCGCTGCGGCTCGCGCTCGACGACGGCCGGCTGTCGGCCGATCCGGACGATCCGGCTGCGCCGAACGTCGCCGGCCCGTCGGCGGCGGCCGGCGCGGCGATGCAATGGCTGAATCCGAAGGCGTGGCTCGCGTGCGTGGCTGCGATGGGCGCGTATGCGGCCGACGGCGAGCCCGCGCAGGTGTGGCAATTCGCGGCGTTGTATCTGGTGATCTGCTTTGCGTCGATCGCGTGCTGGGCGTATGCGGGTGCGTCGCTGCGGCACCGGCTCGCGAATGCGCGGCGGATGCGGCTGTTCAACCGCGCGATGGCGCTGCTGCTCGCGGGCAGCGCGCTTTATCTGCTCGACGTTTAGCGCCATTGTTTCGGTGTGTGGTCGCGGCGCCGGCACCGCCCCACGGTTCGCCGGTCAGCTCGCGGCGCTTCGATACTGCCCCGGCGTGGCTGCCGCGATGCGCCGGAATGCGCGCTGGAAATGCGCCTGGTCCGCGAAGCCCGCATCGAGCGCGACGTCGGCGATCGGCCGGCCGCGGCGCAACTCGGCCCGCCCGTACTGCACGCGGCGGTCGATCAGGAACGCATGCGGCGTCATCCCGTAGCGGGCGTTGAACGCGCGGATCAGGTAGGACGGCGACAAGTCGGCGGCCGCGCAGATCGCATCGAGCGAGACGGCCTGACGGCAATGCGCGGCGATGTAGTCGGCCGCGCGCGCGAGCTTCGCGTTGTCGGCCCCGCGCCGGGCGGCGTCGGGCAGTTCGCGATCGAGCGCGCCGTGCAGCCGTGTGAAGAACTCGACCGCCGCGCTCTCCTTGCCGAGCGGATCGACGCCGGGCGCCACGAGCGTGCGGTAAAAGCCGCCGAATCGTGCGAACAGGTCGCGCCGTTGCGTCAACTTCGGCGAAAAGCCGTGAAAATCGCGATTCGGGTCGCGCCCGAGCGAATGCTGCAGGCGGGTGAGCCACGGCACGTCGACGTAGACCATCCGGTACGCCCATGCGTCGGGGCCGTACGGATTGCACGCATGCACCTGCTCCGGATCGATGATCACGAGCACGCCGCGCCCGACGTGCTCCTTCGTCGCGCCGTTCAGGTAGGTGCTCGTGCCGCCGACGATCGCGCCGAGCGAAAACGTGTCGTGCGTGTGCTTCGCGTAGCAGATCGTCCGCCCGTCGTCGACGGTGCGCGCCTCGATGAACGGCAGCGCGGCGTCGCGCCAGAACGGCGACGGCATGGCGCAGGGGTTGGCGGAACGGCTCACGCGACGGGCTCCCGGATCGGACGGCGAACGCACACCGTACAAGACTGCGCGGCGCGATGCAACCGCGACCCGACGCTTGGTCACCGGATCGCCTAAGCTTTGAATTCCGGCCGCCGCGGCACGCCCGGCGGGTTCCGTTCCCTCTTCCAACCGGTACGCTCATGCACATCGATCTGACAGGCAAGACCGCGGTCGTCACCGCTTCCACCGCCGGCATCGGGCTGGCGATCGCCGAAGGGCTCGCGCAGGCGGGCGCACGCGTCGTCGTCAACGGACGCAGCGACAAGTCGGTCGACGCCGCGCTCGCGCAGCTGCGCAGCGCCGTACCCGGCGCGGACCTCGACGGCGTCGCGGCCGACCTGTCCGACGCCGCCGGCGCCGCGCGCATCACGCAGCACACGCCGGAGGCCGACATCCTCGTCAACAACGCGGGCATCTACGGGCTGAAGGCGTTCTTCGACATCGACGACGACGAATGGGCCCACTACTTCCAGATGAACGTGATGTCGGGCGTGCGTCTCGCGCGACACTACCTGAAGGGGATGCTCGCGCGGAACACGGGCCGCATCGTGTTCATTTCGTCGGAGTCCGGGCTGAACATCCCGGTCGACATGATTCACTACGGGTTCACGAAAACCGCGCAGCTCGCGATCGCGCGCGGCCTCGCGAAACTCGCGGCCGGGACCCGCGTGACGGTCAATTCGGTGCTGCCGGGGCCGACGATGTCGGAAGGCGTGCGCGCGCTGCTGAAGGAAACGGCCGACGCCACGGGCCGCAGCATCGACGACGTCGCGGTCGATTTCGTGCGCAGCGAGCGCGCGAGCTCGATCATCCAGCGGCCGGCGACGACGGAGGAAGTCGCGAACCTGGTTGTGTACGTGTGCTCGCCGCAGGCCTCGGCGACGACGGGCGCGGCGTTGCGCGTCGATGGCGGCGTGGTCGACACGATAGCGTGACGACGGCGTGACACGCTCGCGCGGCGCATGGCGGCCGCGCTAGCGCGAGGCGGCCTTGTCCGACTGAAGCGTGCCCTTGCGATCGGCGTCCATGCAGGTATCGAAGCCGTGTTGCGTGACGGCGCCGGCCTTGTCGAACACGACGAAGAAAGCCCGGTGATCGTTGTCGTGCTCGATGAAGTAGTTGTAGCAGACGCCGCTGCCGTTGCGGACCATCCACACGCTGCGCGGGTTGCCGCCGGCGCGAACGACGTCGGCGCGCGTCGCGCCGTGCCGCGACGCGGCCCTCGCCAGCGGCGTGCGCGCATACGAGAACGGCAGCCACGAGTCGAACCACGCGCAACCGTGCAGCATCAGGCAGCTGGCGGCCAGGGACAGCGTCGCTGCGGGGCGGGACATCGGAATCAATCGCATGCTTGGTGAAATCTGCTGCGCCATGCCGGCGTGATCGAAAGCCCCATGCTACTCGACCTTTGGGTCCGGATCGAAAAGAAATGTAGAGACTTGTGTCCGATGCGCTGCCCGACGCAGTCCGGCGCGTGCCCGATCGTCACGAATCGTGGCCGTGGCCGACGCGTTCGCGCGCCCAGCCGCCTTCTGACGTCGATGCGTCGAGTCGGCGCGACGGGCGGCATCGTCAAGCGACCCATTCCGCCCACAGCATCGTCAGCACCGTCATCAGCGCGGGGCCGACGAACAGGCCGATCAGCCCGAACGTCTCGGCCCCGCCGAGGATGCCGAACAGCACGAGCAGGAACGGCAGGCGGGTCGAGCTGCCGATCAGCACCGGCCGCACGAAATGCTCGGCGACGAACACGACCACGAAGCCGAGCACCAGCACCACGACGGCCCACGCGGTCGCGCCCTGCACGAACAGCCAGAGCGCCGCGCCGCAGAACACGATCGGCGCGCAGAACGGCAGCATCGCGGCGACGGCCGTGACGAGGCCGAGCAGCGCGGCGTGCGGAACCCCGGCGAGCGCATACGCGACGCCGAGAATCGCGCCCTCGCCCAGCCCGACGACGACCAGCCCGGTCACCGTGCCGTACACGGCCGAGACCATCCGTTCGATCAGGTCCGCGCCGCCGCGGCCGAACGCGCGCCGCGCGCCCTGCAGCAACGCGCCCGACAGCTTGTGGCCGGCCCGCATGATCACGAACAGCGTGACCAGCATGAAGCCGAACTCGAACAGCGCATGCGCGAGCTTCGTGCCGAACTGCCGGCCGAACGCGATGAACTTCTCGCCGCTCGCGCCATGCATCGCGCTGCCTGCGTGCAGCGGATGACCGAGATTGGCCTGCCACCACTCGGTGACCTGCGCGGCACCGTACGGCAACCGGCCGACGACGTCCGGAAGCGGAATGCCGTTGTCCTGGATCGAATGCAGCCAGAGGCGCAGGTCGTGCGCCTGCGAGATCGCCTGTGCGAGCGCGATCGCGACCGGCAGCACGACCAGCAGCGACACGCCCGCGGTAATCGCGGTCGCGATCAGGGTCGGCCGGTCGCGAAACCAGCGGTCGGATTCGAAGCGTTTCAGCAGCGGCCACAACGCGATCGCGATCACGCAGGCCCACGCGATGGCGGGCAGGAAATCTCGGATCACCCACAGCGCGAGCACCAGCAGCGCCGCATACAGCACGGCGCGGGCGATCTGCTGGGCACGCGGCCGCGTGGCGGAATCCTGGGAAGGCGAGACATGTGCGCGCATGGCACCTCGGTCGAAATGAAAAATGGCGGTCGTGCAGGCCGCGAGCCTGTACGAACCGCCATTCTATCCATCGACGCCGCAACGGCATGCGCACGCACTGCCAAGCATCGTCAAATGCGTGCCGCGAACGCGCCGCCGCGCGGTACAACGCGTGCTCAGGCCGCCTTGTCGGCGACGCGGTAGCGTTCGAGCCAGTGCGCGTACGGCGCGGGCAGCGTCCACGACGGCCGCTCGACCCCGAGCTGCTTGGCCGCGTAGTACGGCCAGTGCGGATCGGCAAGATGCGCGCGGCCGACCATCACGAGATCGAGCTGCTGCTCGGCGACGACGCGCTCGGCCAGTTGCGGCGTATCGATCCCCCAGGCGGACGACACCGGCAAGCCGGCCTCGCGGCGCACGCGTTCCGCGATCGGCGCGAGGAACGCCGGGCCCCACGGAATGCGCGCGTCGGGCGTCGAGAAACCGACCGACACGCTCAGCATGTCGAGGCCTTCCTGCTTCATCCGCTGCGTGAGCGCGATCGATTCGGCGAGCGTTGCTTCATCGCGCCCGTCGTATTCGATCACGCCGAGACGCGCGGTCAGCGGCAGGTGCTCCGGCCAGACCTGGCGGACGGCCTTCAGCGTGTCGACGAGGAAACGGCCGCGGTTTTCCGCCGAACCGCCGTACTCGTCGTCGCGCTGGTTCGAATGCACGGAGAAGAAGCTCTGGCCGAGGTAGCCGTGCGCGAAGTGCAGTTCGAGCCATTCGAAGCCGAGGTCGCGGGCGCGCTTCGCCGACGCGACGAAGTCGGCCTGCACGCGGGCGATGTCGTCGTGCGTCATCGCGCGCGGCGTCTTCGGCAGGTGCGCGCCGAACGGCACCGCCGACGGTGCGATGGTCTGCCAGCCGCGCGGATCGCCGTCGGCGATGTGGTCGTCGCCTTCCCACGGCCGGTTCGCGCTCGCCTTGCGGCCCGCATGCGCGATCTGGATGCCGGGCACCGCGCCGGCCGCCTTGATCGCCGCGACCGACGGCGCGAACGCCGCGGCCTGCGCATCGGTCCACAGCCCGGCACAGCCCGGCGTGATGCGGCCTTCCGGCGACACGGCCGTCGCCTCCGCGATCACGAGGCCCGCGCCGCCGCGCGCGATACCGGCCAGATGCACGTGATGCCAGTCGTTGACGACGCCGTCTTCGGCGACGTACTGGCACATCGGCGGCACCGCGATGCGGTTGCGCAGCGTGACATCCTTGAGTTTGAACGGTTCGAACAGGGCAGACATCCACCACTCCTTTGCTTGGTTCTGCGAAACGACTGGATGAGCCGCCGCGCGGTGCGCACGGCGGAACGATGCGAGCCGTCGCCGGGACGGTCGCGCCCGACGACGGAAACCATCCGGCGCCGGTCATGCCGGCGCCAGGCTCGGCTTACTGACGGCCGAGCTTCGCGAGCAGCGCCTCGGCTGCCGGCTCCGACGACGCGGGGTTCTGCCCCGTGATCAGCAGCCCGTCGGTGACGACATGCGGCGCCCAGTCGGCGCTGCGCTCGAACTGCGCACCGTTGGTCTTCAGCATGTCCTCGACGAGGAACGGCACCACTTCCGTCAGCTCGACGGCCGCTTCCTCGCTGTTGGTGAAGCCCGTCACACGCTTGCCGCGCACGACCGACTCGCCGGTCTTCGGGTCCTTCACGTGGCGCAGCACGCCCGGCGCGTGGCACACGGCCGCGACCGGCTTGCCGGCCGCCAGCGCGCGCTCGATCAGGCCGATCGAATGCAGGTCCTCGGCGAGATCCCACAGCGGGCCATGCCCGCCCGGATAGAACACCGCGTCGTAATCGTCGACCGACACCTCGGCCAGCTTGCGCGTGGCGGCGAGTTCGGCCTTGGCCGCCGGATCCGCGTCGAAGCGGCGCGTCGCGTCGGTCTGCGCGGCCGGATCGCTGCTTTTCGGATCGAGCGGCGGCTGGCCGCCCTGCGGCGACGCGAGCGTCAACTCGACGCCCGCATCCTTGAACGTGTAATACGGCGCGGCCAGTTCCTCGAGCCAGAAGCCGGTTTTCTTGCCGGTGTCGCCGAGCGTGTCGTGCGAGGTCAGGACAACCAGAATCTTCATGATCGGACACTCCTTAGAAATGGGGGAACGGGGCCGCGTCGCGGCGGCGGCGACGGCGCGCCTGCGGGTTAGGCCGCTGGCGCGCGTCAACGTGCCGGCTCCGTACCAAAAATATTGCCAGGCCTAATAGACCAGTCGTCTAGAAATGGCTCGAAAAAAACGACGGCATCACCTGCGCGCCCAGCATCGCAGCGCGATATGGCATTTTTGCGACGTCGCATTCATGAGGCTGGATGATAGCGTCGAATTAGACCGGTCGTCTAGAAACCCGGCATTCGGCCCTGCCGCCGTCATGGCTTTTGCGACGGAGCGCATCCCGCAACGTCCGTTGCGGATCGCGCCCCGCTCCCCGGCTCACGCCGCGTCGGCTACCCGTGCAGCGGCCCGTCCGTATCGCCGGCGTCGATCACCGGCATCTCGAGCCGATGGCCGCGAACGCCGTCCGTGAGCAACGCCAGCATCAGGTCCGCGAGCGCACGCCCGGTCGCATGTCCGGTCGGCTGCACCACCGCCGTCACGCGATGCGGATGCGCGACGTCCGGCGGCACGCCGTCGTAGACGATCAGCGACATGTCCCGCCCAAGCTGCAAGCCGCCGTCGATCAGCGCCCGGAACGCGCCGCCGCCCACGATGTTGTTGTCGACCAGCAGCGCGGTCGGCCGTTCGGCCCGGGCGAGCAGCGCCTGCACGCCCTGCTGCCCGCCGTCGCGCGTAAACGGACACTCGACGAGCAGTGCCGGATCGGGCGCGATGCCGGCCTCGCGCAGCGCCGCAAGATACCCGGCGCGACGCTGCATCGCGAAATTGAGCGACAGCGGCGCACTGATCATCGCGATACGGCGATGACCGAAGCCGATCAGGCGCCGCACCGCATCGCGCGCGCCCGCCTCGTTGTCGAAATCGAACCACGCGTAGGGCTCGGCGGCTTGCGTGCGACCGTACGCGACATACGGAAACGCATGCGAACGCAGGTACGCGAGGCGCGGATCGTCGACCAGCGTGCGCGCGACGATCAGCCCGTCGACGAGCTTCCCGTCGACGAGCCGGCGATACGTGTCCAGTTCGGCGTTCGGCCGCGCGGCCGCGATGATGAAGTCGAGATTGCGCTCGGCGAGCCGTTCGGTGATGCCCGCGACGACCTCGCCAAAGCGCGGATCGCCGAGATCTCCCGCGTCGAACGGGTACACGATGCCGATCGCATCCGAGCGCCCCGTCGCCAGCCGGCGCGCGGTCGGATCCGCGACATAGCCAAGGTCGCGCGCGGCCTTCATCACGCGCTCGCGGGTCGCCTCGCTCACGTCGTCATAGCCGTTCAGCGCCCGACTGACCGTCGTGCGCGACAGCCCGAGCGCATCCGACAGGGCCTTCAGATTCACCTTCACGTCGCTCCTCGCGTTGTGCATGCCATTCGGCCGCGCCGCTCGCGCAGCAATTATTGCCGAATGGTAGTTATTACCGTCAAAAATTAATCTTTTGACGTCCAAACCGGTTTGAATTAGCATCCAAACCGGTTTGGATATCGATATCCCGTCAGCAGTTCCTTCTCACCGTCAACGGAAACTACGCCTACATGACTTACTTTCCTTTTTGCCGCGCGACCGCGGCCAAACGTTTGCTGTTCGCTGGCGCGGCACTGGCCGCCTTCGCGTCCGCGTCGAGCGTCGCGCATGCACAGAGCACCGGCGCCCCCGCGCCCACGCCGCATACGCAGCAGGCCTACGACCCCGAAGGCAACTTCACGATGCGCTGGACCCGCGCGGACATCCGCCAGATCGTCGCGCAGTCGCACACGGCCGGCGCCGACAGGAACTCGCTGCCGCAGGCGCTGACGATGCCGGACATCCCGCAGGATTTCCCGCTGATCAACTCGAACGTGTGGGTCTGGGATACCTGGCCGCTCGCCGACCTGCGCGCGAACCAGCTCAGCTACAAGGGCTGGGAGGTGATCTTCTCGCTCACGGCCGACCCGCATGCCGGCTACACGTTCGACGATCGTCACGTCCACGCGCGCATCGGCTTCTTCTACCGCCGCGCCGGCATTCCCGCGTCGCAGCGGCCCGCGAACGGCGGCTGGACCTGGGGCGGCCACCTGTTCCCGGACGGTGCGAGCGTCAAGGTGTTCGGCACGTCGCCGATGACCAACAACGCCGAATGGTCGGGCTCCGCGCGCCTCACGCAGGGCGACAACGTCAGCCTGTACTACACCGCGACGTCGTTCAACCGCTCGGCGCCCGGCGGCGCCGACATCACGCCGCCGCAGGCGATCATCACGCGCGCCGACGGTCATATCCATGCCGACGACAAGCACGTGTGGTTCAGCGGCTTCGACGATCACAAGGCGCTGCTGCAGCCGGACGGCAACTACTACCAGACCGGCCAGCAGAACACCTACTTCTCGTTCCGCGATCCGTTCGTGTTCACCGACCCCGCGCATCCGGGCAAGACCTACATGGTGTTCGAAGGCAACACGGGCGGCCAGCGCGGCGCCCGGACCTGCACCGAGGCCGACCTCGGCTACGCGCCGAACGATCCGTACCGCGAAGACCTCAACGCCGTGATGAACTCGGGCGCAGTGTATCAAAAGGCCAACGTCGGCCTGGCGGTCGCGACGAACCCGCAACTGACCGAATGGAAGTTCCTGCCGCCGATCCTGTCGGCGAACTGCGTCGACGACCAGACCGAGCGTCCGCAGATCTATCTGAAGGACGGCAAGTACTACCTGTTCACGATCAGCCACCGCACGACGATGGCCGCGGGCGTCGACGGGCCGGACGGCGTCTACGGCTTCGTCGGCAACGGCATCCGCAGCGACTTCCTGCCGCTGAACGGCGGCAGCGGCCTCGTGCTCGGCAACCCGACCGACTTCTCCGCACCGGCCGGCGCGCCGTATTCGCAGGACCCGAACCAGAACCCGCGCGAATTCCAGTCGTATTCGCACTTCGTGATGCCGGGCGGGCTCGTCGAGTCGTTCATCGATGCGATCGGCCCGCGTCGCGGCGGCACGCTCGCGCCGACGGTGAAGGTCAACATCAACGGCACGTCGACGGCGGTCGACCGCACGTACGGACGTGGCGGCCTCGGCGGTTACGGCGACATCCCGGCGAACCTGCCGGCGACGGGCGCCGGTCACTGACGGCGACGCGGGCACCCGCCCGTGACGAGTCCGTAAAGGGCTCGCTACGAACGCGGCGGGCACCGCCCGCGTCGAGGCGGCGCACGTCATGCGTGTCGCGTGCGCGCCGCCTCCCTCCTTCGCAGAATCGCGCATGCCGCCGTCGCAAGCGGCATGCGCGTTCCTTTCCCGCTTCGCGCGCCGAAGCACGGAACCCCGCATGAAATCGACGTTTTTTCGCTTTTCCCTCCGGATCGCCCGGCTGCTGTTCGCGTGTGCGGCAAGCGCGGCCTGCACGCACGCCATCGCCGCGCCCTGCGGCACGCCGCCCGAAAACGGCACGCCGCAATGGCGACCGGCCGTGCATTACACGCCGCAACGCAACTGGATGAACGATCCGAACGGCCTCGTGTACGAGAACGGCCGCTATCACCTGTTCTACCAATACAACCCGCTCGGCCACGACTGGGGCAACATGTCGTGGGGCCATGCGACCAGCACCGACCTCGTCCACTGGCGCGAGCAGCCGGTCGCGATGCGCGCGAACGCGACGGAGGAAATCTTCTCCGGCTCGATCGTCGCCGACACGCACAATACGTCCGGCCTCGGCGCGCCGGGCGAGACGCCGCTGGTTGCGCTTTACACGAGCGTCTACAAGGACGGCTCGGGTCACGCAGCCGGCACGCAGGCGCAGTCGCTCGCGTACAGCCTCGACCACGGCGCGACCTGGCGGCCCTACGCGCGCAATCCGGTGCTCACGCTCGATCCGGAATCGAAGCAGTTCCGCGACCCGAAGGTGGCGTGGTACGCGCCGGGACGCTACTGGCTGATGACGACCGTCGTCGCCGATGCGCAGGTCGTGAAGCTCTATCGTTCCGACGACCTGATTCACTGGTCGTTCCTGAGCGATTTCACGCTGCCGGACGTGCCGCATGCGGGCGCGTTGTGGGAAATGCCCGACCTCGTGCCGCTGCCCGTCGACGACGATCCGCGGCACATCAAGTGGGTCATGATCGTCAACGTCAACCCGTGGTCGATCGCCGGCGGTTCCGGCGCGATGTATTTCGTCGGCGACTTCGACGGTCGCACGTTCGTCCCCGACCGGGTCGCACCGGCCGGCTCCGATCCCGCGCGATTCCGCTGGGTCGATCACGGCGCCGACTTCTATGCGGCCGGCACGTTCTCCGGCGCGCCGGGCGCGCGCCCTGTCGCGATTGCATGGATGAGCAACTGGGACTACGCGGCGAAAGCGCCGACGGCGCCCTGGCGCGGCGCGACGACGGTGCCGCGCGAACTCGCGTTGAAGACGATCGGCGGTGAACCGACGCTCATCGTGACGCCGGCAGCCGCGTTCGATGCGTGGGCCGACGGGCGGCCCGCCGTGCATGAAGGCAACCTGAGCGTCGAGTCCGCCACGCGCGCGCTGTCGGACACCACCCGCGGCACCGTCCAGCGCATCACGGTGACGATCGCGCCGCGGCGCGCGGCCCGCGCGGGTTTGATCGTGCGGGGCTCCGCGGATGGCTCGATCGGCACCCGGATCGTGTACGACACGGCGAAGCGCACGCTGACGCTCGACCGCTCGCGCTCCGGCGCCACGGATTTCGCGGGCACGTTCAGCCGCGAGCACATCGTCGATCTGCCGCTCGAGCACGGGCAGCTGCGGCTCGAAATCGTCGTCGATCGTGGTTCGGTCGAGGTGTTCGCGAACGGCGGCCGCGTCGCGCTGACGGACCTGATCTTCCCGCCGCCCGATGCGGACCGCGTCGCCGTGTTCGCCGAGCACGGCAGCGCGACGTTCTCGGGGTTGACGGTCACGCAGATCCACGGACGCGATCAGGCCGGCGACGTCCGTGACGCCTGTGCATCGCGCTAGCGATGCGATTGCACGGCGGGCTGCGGCGCCCGCCCTCGCGTCGGGCCGTGCAGCCGCGCCGGTTCCACGCTCAAAGCAAGCCCATCCCGCCCGACGCGATGATTTCCGCGCCGACGATGAACGCCGACTCGGGCGCGCTCAGGTGCAGCACCGTCGACGCGATTTCGTCCGGCGTGCCGAACCGGCCGATCGGCACGAGCCCCCTGATCTTGTCGGCCGTCTCGTCGAGCGTCGCCGCATCGAGGCCGAGCTTGCCGTACAGCGGCGTCTGGACCGGCCCGGGGCTCACCACGTTCACCCGCACGCCGTGCGGCAGCAGTTCCGTCGACAGCGTCTTCGCGAACGAATTGACGGCCGCCTTGCTCGCCGCATACACGGACGAACCCGGCATCCCGATGTGCGCGTTGATCGAGCCGTTGATCACGATCGACGCGCCGCGGTTCAGCAGCGGGACGAGCGCCTGGATCTGGAAATACGCGCCCTTCACGTTCGTGTCGAACACGAGGTCCCACAACGCCTCGTCGATATCCGCGAACGGCGCGAGTTTCGCGACGCCCGCGTTGATGAACACGGCGTCGAGGCGCGCACCGGCGGCCGCGATCGCGTCCGCGAGCGCCCGCGCCGACGCGACGCTGCCGGCCTCGTTGCGGATCGCGAGCGCGCCGTCGCCGAGCGACTCGCGCGCGGCGGCAAGCGTCTGCTCGTCGCGACCGGTGATGACGACCCGCGCGCCTTCGGCCGCGAATGCCCGTGCGGCCGCCAGGCCGATGCCGCTGTTGCCGCCCGTGACGAGGACCGTTTTTCCTTCGAAGCGTTGCATGATGTTCTCCTTGAACCGGTGAGTTGACCGTGAACACAGGATGCGCGCGGCGCCCGGCCTTGCCGTACGACCGGCGCGGCAGACATGTGCGAAATCTTCGAACGTGTTTGCCCCGGCCGTCCGGCGCGTGCCGGCCCGGCGCGCTCAGCCCGACACGTCGATCCCGTCGAGCAGACGCTGCGCGAGCCGCGGTTCGCGCAGTTGCTCCAGCCACCATTGCAGCGCGCGGCCGTCGCGGTCGCCGCGCCACGCGACATACAAAACGTTCGGCTCGCGCGGATCGGCCGTTTCCTTTTCGACCAGTTCGCCGCGCGCCAGCAGCGACGCGACCCGCCGGCGCGGCACCCAGCCGACGCCGAGCCCGTCGCGCTGCGCGAGGATCTTCGCGCGCATCGACGGCACCGCGAGCACCGCCTGCCCGCCGAGCAGCCCGTACGCGCGGCCGACGGCCTGCCGCGACGAGTCGGCGACGACGACCGCGCGATGCGCGCCGATCGCGTCCCGGGTCAGCCGCGCGCCCGCCGACGCCAGCGGATGGCGCGGCGCGACGGCGAACACCCACTCCATCGCGCCGAGTTCGAACCATTTGAAGCCCGGAATCGCCGGCGGCTCGTTGGTAGCGCCGACGACCAGATCCGCGCGACCGTCGCGCAGCGCTTCCCAGGTGCCGCCGAGCACTTCGTGCGTGAAACGCAGCGACACGCCCGAATCGAGCGCATCGAATGCGCGGACGACCGGCAGCAGCGTATCGAATTCCAGCACCTCGTCGCTGACGATCCACAGCCGGTCCTCCCAGCCGCACGCGACCTGCCGCACGCGCTGCGTGAGCCGCGCGACGTCCAGCGCGAGGCGCGATGCCTCGTCGGTCAGCAGCTGGCCGGCCGGCGTGAGCTGCAGCCGGTAGCCGCGCCGGTCGAACAGCAGCGCGTCGAAGCGCGCTTCGAGCTGCCGCGCGGCGTGCGACACGGTCGACGGCGCCTTGCCGAGCCGCGCGGCCGCCCGCGACAGGCTGCCGGTGGCGCGGATCGCATCGAGCAGCGCGAGTTCGTCTTCGGACAGCATGAGCGCACTCCGGTCGGGGGTCAGGTGGATCGTAAGGCAGCGGCGGGCGCCGGCGCAATCGAATGGCACTGCCGGCACAGGGCGGATGCCGTGTCGGCCGGGGCGCCGCAGCGCGCCGTGCCATTTGCCGCATCCGGCGGGCGTTGCGTGCCACGTGCCGCCGTTCCGTGCCCCCTCGACGCCACGCGCGTGGCCCGGCCGAACGATGCCGCCCGCGCATGCACGAACGCCGATCCGGCCATGTACTTCCGGTATGCTGATCGACGTCATATCTCCGCATTCGAGGTAACCACTGCGATGGACATCGCGATCCGCATCGAAGGCCGTCACGACCTGACCGGGCAAATCTTCCGGCAGTTGCGCACCGCGATCGTCGACGGACGGCTCGAAGGCGGCGCCCGGCTGCCGTCGACACGCGATCTCGCGAAGCAGCTCGGCGTGTCGCGCAAGACGACGCTCGACGCGTTCGAACGTCTCGTCGCCGAGGGTTACCTGAACACGCGCGCGGGCGACGGCACGTCCGTCGCCGGCGGCCTCGCGCGGGTTCCGCACGCGGCGGCGGCCGCAACGCCGTCGCTCGTCGAGGACGCGCCGCCCGTCCATGCCGTCGACGCACGCACGCTATGGGACGAGTTGCCCGACGCGCTCGCGATGCCCACGCCGCACGACACGCCCGCGTTCGACTTCCGCGGCGGCGTGACCGACAAGGCACTGTTTCCGTTCGACGCATGGCGCCGCTGCCTGCATCACGCGTTGCGCCAGCAGGCGCGCGGCCCCGGCCAGTACCACGCGCCGGCCGGCGATCCGCAGCTGCGCGGCGCGATCGCGCGCTACGTCGCGTTCAGCCGCGCGGTCGCGTGCGGCTGGGACGACGTGCTCGTCACGCAAGGCGCGCAACAGGCGCTCGACCTGATCGCACGCGTGGTCGTGCGGCCCGGCGACGTCGTCGCGGTCGAGAATCCCGGTTATCCGCCGGCGCGCGCGGCGTTCGCGTCGCTCGGCGCGACGGTGATCGGCGTGCCGGTCGATGCGCACGGCCTCGTCACCGGGCGGCTGCCCGACGACGCGCGCCTCGTCTACGTGACACCGTCGCACCAGTTCCCGCTCGGGATGCCGATGACGCTGGAGCGGCGCGTCGCGCTGCTCGAATGGGCGCAGCGCCGCCGCGCGGTGATCATCGAGGACGACTACGACGGCGAGTTCCGCTTCGAAGGCCGGCCGGTGGAATCGCTGAAGAGCCTCGACCGCGCGGGTCTGGTCGCGTACGTCGGCACCTTCTCGAAGACGATCTTTCCCGAACTGCGGATCGGCTACGCGATTCCGCCGCGCGCGCTGCGCGGGGCGCTCGCCAAGGCGAAGCAGATCGTCGACTGGCACACCTGCACGCTGACGCAGGCGGCGCTCGCGCGCTTCATGCTCGAAGGCGATTTCGCGCGGCACCTGCGGCGCGTGCAGAAACACTACGACGCGCGCCGCAAGATGCTGCTCGCGCATCTGCGCGGCGGCCTCGCGCCGTGGTTCGACACGATCGTGCCGACCGCCGGCATCCACCTCGCCGCGCACCTGAAACCGGGGCTCGACGAAGCCGCGCTGGTCCGCGCGGCGCGTGAGCACGACATCGGCCTGTACGGGATCACCGCGTTCCACGTCGGCTCGGCGGCCCGCGCGGGGCTGCTGTTCGGCTATGGCGGGATCGACGCGCTGCGCATCGACACCGCGCTCGCGAAGCTGGCCGCGCTGCTGGATTCAGGCCGTGTCGGGGGCCCGCCACTGGTTACCTGAATTTTCCCGGAATTGGCCATTCAAGCAGGCCAGTGGCACGCTTAAAGTGGGTCCTGTCGCGCCACCGGGCGCATCCAACCGAACAGGACCTGCCATGCAACCGCGTCTGAACTTCTATACCGCCAGCCCGAACGCCATCAAGGTGATGCGCAACGCCGAGGAATTCCTCGCGAAAAGCTCGATCGAGAAGCCGCTCGCCGAACTCGTCCGGCTGCGCGCGTCGCAGATCAACGGCTGTGCGTTCTGCGTCGACATGCACACCACCGACGCACGCAACGGCGGCGAAACCGATCGCCGCCTGGCGACGGTCGTCGTCTGGCGCGAAACGCCGTTCTTCACCGAGCGCGAACGTGCGGCGCTCGAATGGACCGAAGCGCTGACGCTGGTCGCCGACAACCACGTGCCCGATGCCGTGTGGGAAGCCGTGAAGCCCCATTTCAGCGACACGGAGTTGTTCGAGCTGTCGATGCTGATCGCGACGATCAACACGTGGAACCGCTTCGCGATCGCGTTCCGCAAGATGCCCGAGTAAGGGGAGACGGTGATGATGCGCTCCAGCTCCACGCTCCGCCGCGCGATGCTGTGCACGTCGCTCGCGCTCGGCGCCGCGCTGCCGGCCGCCGCCCGCGCGCACGATACCGGCGACAGCGTGCACGCAATCATGCAACAGGCCGTGCCCGAAGCGCCCGGCAAGCTCGCCGTCGTCGCGACCGTCGACTATGCGCCCGGTCAGGCATCCGAAGCGCACAAGCACCTCGGCTCGGTGTTCGCGGTCGTGTCGAAAGGTGAAGTGCTGTCGCAGGTGAACGACGGCCCGGTGCGCCGCTATCGCGCCGGCGAAGGCTGGTACGAGCCGCCCGGTTCGCGCCACCGGGTGTCGCGCAATGCGAGCACGACCGAGCCCGCGCAACTCGTCGTGTTCGGGCTGACGGGCGAGCATGTGCCGCTGAAGTCGCCGATCGATCAGTGATTTAGGAGGCCGTGCCGCGTCGGGCGCGCCGCCGTGCTGCACGGCCGGCGTCCCGCCCCGTGCCGCGCGACTTCCTCGCCGGCGTCGGGCGCGGCCGTTTCGCCCGCTGTTTCGCCGCCGTTTCGCCGGCCGTTTCACCCACGTTTCGATCAACGTTTCACCCGCCATTTCCCCCGTCGATCACCCGCCAGTTCCCCGCGAGTTCCCGCGGCTTCCGCATTAGCCGCTCCCTACACTCCACCGCCGGCGCACGCCCCTTCGCCACGCCGCCGCCCCGCCCGTCCGCCCCGCCATTCGCTACTCGCCTGATCGCGATCAACGCGGGCGAAAACCCTTTCTTGAAATTAACTAACTCATCAATTAGCGTCGATTTCATGAACGCGAAATCCACCGTCGCCAGGCCGCGCGGGCGCCGCCCGTCGGTGGACGACTTCGACCTGCGCGACCATATGCTCGACGTCGCGATGCAGCTGTTCGCCGAGCGCGGCATCGCCGCGACGACGGTCGCGCAGATCGCCGCGGCCGCCGGCGTCACGTCGGCGATGGTTCACTACTACTTCACGAATCGCGAGCAGCTGCTCGACGCGATCGTCGAGGAGCGGCTCGCGCAGGTCATCGCGTTCGTGTGGCGGCCGACCGCGCCGCACATCGAAAACGATCCGTTCGCGCTCGTCGCCGAGCTCGTCGACCGCTTCTTCGACGTCACGCATCGCATGCCCTGGCTGCCGTCGATCTGGCTGCGCGAGATCGTCCACGAGGGCGGCCTGCTGCGCGAACGGATGATCCGGCGCATTCCGCTCGAGCATGTCGGGCGGTTTGCCGAGCGCATCCGCGCCGCGCAGCAGGCCGGCACGCTGAACCCCGCGCTCGAACCCGCGTTCCTGTTCCATTCGATCATTGCGCTGGTGATGCTGCCGCTCGCCACCGCAAAGCTGTGGCAGAGTGCGCGCGGCCTGCCGCCGATCGATCGCGACGTGCTGCAGCGCCACGTCCGCGCGCTGCTCGGGTCCGGCATGCAGCCGCCCGCCGCCGCGCCGGATCCCGACGCGCATTCGCGACGGAGGCCGTCGTGAACGCGCCCCGCCCGCTGCCGCTCGCGCTGGCCGCCGCCGTCGCGCTGCTCGCCGGTTGCGGACGGCCGGCGAACGACGTCACGACCTTCCAGGGCTATGTCGAAGGCGAATTCGTGTACCTGTCGTCGTCGCAGGCGGGCACGCTGACGCAGCTGTCGGTCGAACGCGGCCAGGCCGTCGCGGCCGGCGCGCCGGTGTTCTCGCTCGAAGCCGTCAACGAAACGGCCGTGCTGCGGCAGGCGCAACACCAGCTCGAGGCCGCGCGCGCGCAGCTTGCCGACCTGCAGACCGGCAAGCGCCCGCCGGAAGTCGCGGTCACGCGGGCCCAGCTCGCGCAGGCCACGGCACAGGCCGCGCGGGCCGCCGCGCAATTCGCGCGCGACGAACGCCAGTACGCGGCCGGCGGCCTGTCGAGGCAGCAGCTCGACGATTCGCGCACGTCCGCGCAAACCACCGCCGCACAGGTGCGCGAGTTGCAGAACCAGGTCGACGTTGCGCGCCTGCCGGGCCGCGCGCAGCAGGTGGCGGCCCAGGCCGCGCAGGTCGATGCCGCGCAGGCGGCCGTCACCGAAGCGCAATGGAAACTCGACCAGAAGCGCGTCGCCGCGCCCGCGGCCGGGCGCGTGTACGACACGCTGTACCGCGTCGGCGAATGGGTGCAGGCCGGCAATCCGGTCGTGCAGATGCTGCCGCCGCAGAACCTGAAAGTGCGGTTCTTCGTGCCGGAGGCCGCCGTCGCATCGATCGCGCCGGGGCGCACGGTCGCGATCCGCTGCGACGGCTGCCCGGCCGACGTCCCCGCGCGCGTCACCTACGTGTCGCGCGCGGCCGAGTACACGCCGCCCGTGATCTACAGCAACGAGAGCCGGACCAAACTCGTGTTCATGGTCGAGGCGCGCCCCGCCGTCGCCGACGCGCCGAAGCTGCACCCCGGCCAGCCCGTCGCCGTGAGGATGCGATGAACGCGCCGCCCGCCCCGTATGCGATCGACGTCGACCGCCTGAACAAGCGCTTCGGCGACAAGCACGTCGTGAAGGACGTCTCGCTGCGCGTCGCGCGCGGGGAGATCTTCGGCTTTCTCGGGCCGAACGGCAGCGGCAAGACGACGTCGATCCGCATGATGTGCGGCCTGCTCACGCCGGACTCGGGCAGCGGCACCTGCCTCGGCTACGACATCGTGCGCGACAGCGCGCAGATCAAGCGCCGCGTCGGCTACATGACGCAGCGCTTCTCGTACTGGGAAGACCTGTCGATCCGCGAGAACCTCGATTTCGTCGCACGCGTGTACGGGATGCCCGATCGTCAGGCAGCCGTCGCGCGCGCGCTCGACGGGCTCGGTCTCGCGAGCCGCGCGGACCAGCTCACGGGCGCGTTGTCGGGCGGCTGGAAGCAGCGTCTCGCGCTCGCCGCGTGCATGCTGCACGAGCCGGAGCTGCTGCTGCTCGACGAACCGACCGCCGGCGTCGATCCGGCCGCGCGCCGCGACTTCTGGGAAGAACTGCACCGGCTGGCCGCGCAAGGCATCTCGGTACTCGTCAGCACGCACTACATGGACGAGGCCGAGCGCTGTCACAAGCTCGCGTACATCGCGTCCGGCGAACTGCTCGCGCAGGGCACGGCCGCGGAAATCGTCGCGTCGCAGCACCTGTCGACCCGCACGGTCACCGGCGGGCACCTGGCGGAACTGTCCGCGCGCCTGCGCACGATGCCGGGCGTAGACCAGACGGTCGTGTTCGGCTCGACGCTGCACGTGAGCGGCCGTGATCGAGCGCTGCTCGACGCGACGCTCGCGCAGGTCGCGGCGCAGCCCGGCGCGCAGGAGAACGGTCACGCGCCGCTGCAGGTCTCGCCGATCGACACCGGGCTCGAAGACGTCTTCATCTACATGATGGGCCGCGCATCCGGGCCGCCCGGCGGAGCGGCGACATGAGCACGTGGACGGGCCTGCGCGACGCGTTCTCGGTCGCGCGCTGGTGGAGCATCGTGCTGAAGGAATTCCTGCAGCTGCGCCGCGACCGCGTGACGTTCGCAATGATCGTCGGCGTGCCGATCATCCAGCTCGCGCTGTTCGGCTTCGCGATCAACACCGATCCGAAGCACCTGCCGACCGCGGTGATCGTCGCCGACTCGAGCCCCTTCGCGCGCAGCTTCATCGCCGCGATGCGCAATTCCGCGTACTTCGACATCGTCGCGACGCTGCCCGACGAAGCGGCCGGCCGGCATGCGCTCGCACGCGGCAACGTGCAGTTCGTGCTCAGCGTGCCGGCCGACTTCTCGAAGCGGCTGCTGCGCGGCGAGCGCCCGTCGCTGCTCGTCGAGGCGGACGCGACCGACCCCGTCGCGACCGCATCGGCGCTCGGCGCGCTGCCGGGCCTCGTGCAACCCGTCGCCGACAAGGACCTGACGGGCCCGCTCGCGCACCTGAACGGCCGCCCGGCCGCGTTCGACATCGTGCTGCACCGCCTGTACAACCCGGAAGGCATCACGCAGTACAACGTCGTGCCGGGCCTGATGGGCGTGATCCTGACGATGACGATGGTGATGATGACGGGCCTCGCGATCACGCGCGAACGCGAGCGCGGCACGATGGAGAACCTGCTGGCGACGCCCGTGCGGCCGCTGGAGGTGATGACGGGCAAGATCGTCCCGTACGTGTTCATCGGGCTGATCCAGGTGTCGATCATCCTCGTGGCCGCGCGCTTCGTGTTCCACGTGCCGTTCGTCGGCGGCCTAGTCGCGATCTACCTGTCCGCGCTCCTCTTCATCGCCGCGAACCTGACGGTCGGCATCACGCTGTCGTCGCTCGCGCAGAACCAGTTGCAGGCGATGCAGCTCGCGGTGTTCTACTTCCTGCCGAACATCCTGCTGTCGGGCTTCATGTTTCCGTTCGCCGGGATGCCGAAGTGGGCGCAGTTCATCGGCAACCTGCTGCCGCTCACCTATTTCAACCGCCTGGTGCGCGGCATCCTGCTGAAAGGCAACGGCTGGGCCGACCTGTGGCCGTCCGTGTGGCCCGTCGCGCTGTTCACGCTCGTCGTGATGGGCGTCGCGCTGCGCTTCTACCGGCGCACGCTCGACTAGGGGCCGCACGATGAAACCGGCTTCGCGTCGCGCCCGCCCCGCCGCCCGCCGCAGCGCATGGGCAGCCGTTGCGCTGCTCGTCGTCGGTTGCACGGTCGGGCCGGATTTCCGCACGCCCGACGCGCCGGCCACACGGCAATACACGCGCGATGCCCCGCCGGTCACGACGGCCGCCGCCGCCGGCCCGGCCGGCGACGCGCAGACGTTCGCATCGGCCGCGCACACGCCGCAACAGTGGTGGACCGCGTTCGGCTCGGCACCGCTGAACCGGCTCGTCGATACCGCGTGGCGCAACAGCCCGACGCTCGCCGAGGCCCGCGCGCGGCTCGACGAAGCGCGACAGAACCATGCGGCGGAAGCCGGCGCGACGATGCTGCCGCGCGTCGATGCGAACCTGTCCGCCACCCGCGAGAAGGTCGACATCGCTGCATTCGGGCTGCCCGCCAACGTGCCGAATCCCGGACCTTTCACGCTGTACGACGCGTCGGTGAGCGTGTCGTACGCGCTCGACGTGTTCGGCGGCAACCGGCGCGCGCTCGAGGCGCTGCGCGCCCAGGTCGACTATCAGGCGTACCTGCTCGACGCCGCACGCCTGACGCTCGCGGGCAACGTCGTCGCGACTGCGATCCTGCGCGCGTCGCTCGCGCAGCAGATCGCGCTCACGCGGCAGCTCGTCGACGCACAAGCCCGGCAGTTGCGGATCGTCGACGCGCGCTTCGCGGCGGGCGGCGTATCGCAGGCCGACGTGCATGCGCAGCGCACGCTGCTCGCGCAGACGCAGGCCTCGCTGCCGCCGCTCGCGGCCCGCTACGCGCAGGCCGGCCACCGGCTCGCGATCCTGCTGGGCGCGCCGCCGTCCGGTGCCGAGCTGCCCGACCTCGCGCTCGACGCGCTCACGCTGCCGCGCACGCTGCCGGTCGCACTGCCGTCGACGCTCGCGCGCGAACGGCCCGATATCCGCGCGGCGGAGGCCGTGTTGCACCAGGCGAGCGCAAACGTCGGCGTGGCGACCGCGAACCTGTATCCGCGTTTTTCGATTTCGGCGGGGATCGGTTCGGAACGCACGCGCATCGCGGATATCGTGAGCGGGCTGAATGTGTGGAATGTCGGCCTCGGCCTGACGCAGCCGCTCTTTCATGGCGGCGAGCTGCGCGCGAGGAAGCGGGCGGCCGAAGCCGCGTACGACGCCGCGTTCGCGAGCTATCGGGAAACCGTGCTGCTGGCGCTCCAGCAGGTCGCCGACGCGATGCGCGCGGTCGAACACGATGCGACGGCGCTGCAAGCGCGCGACACGGCCGCACGGGAAGCGGCGGCAGGCAACGCGATCGCCGGCGACCGTTACGCGGCGGGCGGGATCAGCGCGTTCGCGCTGCTCGATGCGCAGCGGCAGGCATTGCAGACCGCGCTCGACCGCACGCGCGCGCAGGCCGACCGGCTGGCCGACACGGCGGCGCTGTTCCAGGCGCTGGCGGGGAACTGGATGGATGATGCGGCGCGGTGATCGACACGACGGCGTCGGCGCCGACCGGGCATTGCCGACCTGCACGTCATGCACCGCATGAGCGGCACACTTGTCGGGCTCGACAGCCGTCGCCGCGCGCTTCCATTCGACGACCATCCATGACCGAACCCGCAATAAGCACAACACGTGCCGCAAATGGAAAAACCGGCCCGAAGGCCGGTTTTCGTACCGCAAGCCGTGAGCGGCGCTCGCGCGCCGCGCGGCATCAGAAGCGGTGGATCAGGCCGACGCCGGCCGCGATCTGGTTCTGCTTCGAACCTGCGCCCACGCCGTCGCCGATCGACGTCGTTGCATTGACGATGCCGCCGGTCAGGCCGCTGATCGTGTTGCCGGTAGCGTGCTGATACGCTTCAACCGCGTACAGGCCCGTGCGCTTCGACAGGCTGTAGTACTGCGACAGCGTGACCTGGTGGTACTTGGCCGAGCTCGAGATGCCGTTCGACTGGGTCGCACGCGTGTACGAGTAGCCTGCCGCGAAGTCCCACTGCGGCGCTGCCTTCCAGTGCAGCACTGCGCCCGCCGTGTTGAAGATCGCCGTATTGTGGAATGCCGACAGGTTGCCCGGGATGTACTGGACGTTCGAGTACGACACCGAGATGTCCCACGCCGGCGTGAACTGGTAACCGGCCGTCACGGCGACACGTTGCTGCGACTGTGCCGTCTTGTAGCCGCCGTTGATCGACGACACGGCCTGCTCCGCACCGTTGCCGCTCGAATCCAGACCGTTTTGCGCGGTCGAGTTCGCGCCCCACACGCCGCCGCCGAGCGTCGCGTTGTTGATGCGCTGATAGCCAACCGCGATGCCTGCCGGGCCGTTCAGGTACTGGACCGCCGCGCTCCAGGTCGAGCCGCGGTTGAAGCTGCCTGCCACGCCGCCGAGCGAGTACGAACCGCCGACCGTGAAGCCGTAGAACTTCGGCGACATGTAGACGAGCGAGTTGTTCGCGCGGTAGCTGGTGTCGAGCGAGTCGATATCGCCCGGGTGCGCGCCGTAGTAACCGGTCAGCCAGGTCGTCGGGCTATACGGCGACAGCAGCGTGTAGTACGCGGTGTACTGGCGGCCGGCCGTCAGCGTACCGTACGTCGCGTTGGTCAGACCAACCCACGCCTGACGCGTGAAGATGCCGTTCGTCCATTGCGACGAGCCGTTGTTCGCGTTGAAGCCGGCTTCCAACTGGAAAATCGCCTTCGTGCCGCCGCCGAGGTCTTCGCTACCCTTCAGGCCGAAGCGGCTGCCTGCCCAAATGCCGGTGGCCATCTGTACCTTCGAGTGACCGCCCGAAACCGCGCTGGTGGCCGACGAGTTGTTCTGCCAGGCGATAGCGTTATCGACGATACCGTACAGGGTCACGCTGCTCTGGGCGTGGGCTGCGGTAGCGGCTGCGAGACCCGCTGCCGTCATGGCGAAAGCGACGCGCTTTTTCATTGATTCTCCGTCCTCAAAGAATGATTTCTTTTCTGGTGTGGTTTTATGACTGACACATGTGCGAGTACATGCCGGTGCGATTCTGACGGATTACCAATCGTTTCCCAACATGTGCAGTCGGTCATCGTATGATCGACGCAACGCGCGGGTTCACCAAACGGTTACATAACACCTGAAAACGCTTACGCGGCGGGCCTTGCCGGCATTTCCCGGTGAAAACCCTAGCTTTACATTTTTACTGGTGCATCGCGACCGCCGGATGTCGTCAGACGCCCTCGGCAACAACCTTCCTACGAATGCGTGAGCGCGGCTGACGCCGCGATTCACGCCGCCGCGCAGGATCGCTGACATTCATGACACCCACGTTTCGGGAAGCGAAATCGTGAAAACGTTTCAGTCCGCGTGCGGACCATCGGACGGGAGACGGGAGCGGCCCGGCGAACGCGGGCCGAGGGGCGATGCCGATGCAGGTCGCGTCACGCGCCGGCATCGTTCAGCGCGATTCAGCGCGCGGACGGCTGCGCGATCCGCGCGTTCACCGCGTCGACGAGCGCGGTGATCCGCGCACGGATCGCGGCGTTCGAACCGACGAGCGCGAGCGACGACGCCATGATCCGATAGATCCGCTTGCGCGGCACCTTCGCCGGCGTCGCCGGATCGAGCCACGCATCGTGGCCGGCCAGCAGTTCGAGCGTTTCGAGGCCGATCATGATCGGCCACAGGCACGCGAGCCGCAGCCGCACGAAGCGGCGCGGAATCGCGAGCGTGTAGCGGCACGCGTCGCGATACTGGTCGAGCGTCACGCGCAGCAGGTCGACCAGCACGCCGCGCGCGCGCGCCGACGCATCGGGTGTCATCAGGTCGGCGACGCCGACGCCGTATGCGGCCAGCACGTCCTCCGGCAGATAGCAGCGGCCGATCCGCAGATCCTTCGCGCAGTCGCGCAGGATGTTGGTCATCTGCAGCGCCTTGCCGAAACGGATGCCCTTCTCGCGCATGTCCGGCACGTCCCAGCCGCGCGCGGCGCGCGTGTGCGCGCCGGTCATGTCGGTCCAGAATTCGCCGACGCAGCCGGCGACCAGGTACGTGTAGCGATCGAGCTCGGCACGGTTCGGCAGCGACGCGACGCGGCCCGACTGTTCGTCGGGGAACGTGCGCAGGTCGAATTCCATCCCCGACGTCAGCGTCGCGACGACCTTGCGGATCGACGCGCGGTCCGCGTCCGGCTGCGCGCGCAGCAGCGCGAGCATCGGCTGCATCGAGCCGAGCAGCACGTGTTCGTGCGAATCCGTCTGCATCCGCGTCACGTCCTCGAGCGAGCGCGACAGCGCCGCGCCGTCGCCGAGCCGCTCGACTTCGTTCCGCAGGTCGGTCAGCAGCGCCGCGCGGCGATCGGGCGCGACCAGCGCCGTGTCGGCGATCGTGTCGGCCGCGCGCGCGAGCAGGTAGGCCAGGCCGACCGGGTCGCGCATGCCGTCGGGCAGCACGCGCAGCGTCAGGTAGAAGGAGCGGGAAACGTTCTTCAGCAGGTCGCCGAGCAGGTAGGCGGGATCGGTATGCGTCGTCATGGGTCGGTAAAAATCGGCCGGCGCGGGCCCCGGACGCACGCGGGCGCCGGGCGCCCGCGCCGGCCCGCGAGTCGCCGCATCGCCGTGCGCGGGCGGGTGTCGGCCCGGCGCGGCGATGCAAAAGTCCCGCAAGTTTAGTGCATCCGGCGACCACGCTCGCGATCCGTCCGACGAAGTGGGCGCGCAACCGCCGAACCGCGTCGGCGCGACGATCGCGGCGCCGGCTGGCGGCGACGGGCGGATCGCACCGTCTCGACCGCCACGCGTTTCCGCAATTCTCGCGCCTGACGCGACAACAAAACAGAAAGGCGCAAGTAATACATATGTAATGCTCCGGTGCGACGATCGCGTCCCGTTCGCTCACGCGGCCCCGCATCGCCGGACCGCTTGCCCTTTCACCGACTTCCGTTCCGAAGGTTCATCGACATGCTCTTCCCGCGCCCGACCGCCCTGCGCTGCATCCCGTTCGCCTGTGCCGCCGCCGTCCTGCTTGCCGCCTGCGGCGGCGACGACGTCTCGGCGTCCGATTCCGCCCGGCCGATCTCCGCGAAGGTCCAGGTGGTCGGCCATCGCGGCGCGAGCGCGCTGCGCCCCGAGCACACGCTCGCGTCGTACCGCAAGGCGATCGAGGACGGCGCGGACGTGATCGAGCCCGACCTCGTCGCGACCCGCGACGGCGTGCTCGTCGCGCGCCACGAGAACGAGATCTCCGGCACGACGAACGTGTCGACGCTGCCGCAGTTCGCGAGCCGCAAGGCGACCAGGACGATCGACGGCACGCAGCTGACCGGCTGGTTCACCGAGGACTTCACGCTCGCCGAGCTGAAGACGCTGCGTGCCCGCGAGCGCATTCCGCAGGTGCGCCCGGCGAACACCGCGTACAACGACCAGTTCGAGATTCCGACCTTCGACGAGATCGTCGCGCTCGCGAAACAGATGTCCGCGCAGACCGGCCGCACGATCCACCTGTATCCGGAAACCAAGCACCCGACCTACTTCCAGTCGATCGGCCTGCCGCTCGAGGACCGTCTCGTCGACGCGCTGCAGAAGGATCCGTACACGGCGCGCACGGCGACCGTCTACATCCAGTCGTTCGAGGTCGCGAACCTGAAGGCGATCCGCAACCGGATCAAGTCGAGCCAGCCGAACTGGAAGCTCGTGCAGTTGATGGACGAAGCCGGCCAGCGTCCGTACGACTTCGTGAAGGCGAACGACAAGCGCACCTACGGCGACCTGTCGACGCGCGACGGGATGCGCGAGATCGCGTCCTATGCGAACGGCGTCGGCCCGTACAAGACGTCGATCATCGCGGTGGCCGCGGACGGCACGCTGCAGCAGCCGACGTCGTACGTGCGTGACGCGCACGCAGCCGGCCTCGTCGTGCATCCGTATACGTTCCGCCCGGAGAACAACTTCCTGCCCGCGTCGCTGAAGGACGGCGGTACACCGGCCACGCGCAACCCCGCGGGCTCGGTGCGCGAGATCCAGGCATACCTGCGCGCGGGCATCGACGGCTTCTTCACCGACGATCCGGCCGTCGGCCGCACGGCCGTCGATACGTTCAAGCGCTGAGCGCGCTGAACGTGCCGCATACGATGAGCCGCTGAACATGTGGCAACCGGGCGCGGCGCATCGCGTGCCGCACGCCGGTTGCCGCGCCGTGGTCAGATCACGCGGAAGTGGTGCGTGCCGTCCCGCTTCAGCTGGTCGACCAGCCCGTATTCCCAGTCGAGATACGCCTGCATCGCGGCGGCCGCGTTGTCGGTGCCTTCGTACGGGCGCCGGTAGCGATCGACGCGCGGCGACGCGAGGCGTGTCTCGCCGTGCTCGAGCGGCAACCCCGCGTCGATCCATGCGGCCGTGCCGCCGGTCAGCACCGAGATCGCCGCGGAAGCCGGCAGCAAGGCGCGCGCGTCGTCCGCCGCGAACCGCGCGAGCAGGCTCGATCCGCACGTGAACACATAGCGCCGCGCCGGCGGGATCGCGGCGAGCGCGTCGCGCAACTGCGCGCGCACGACGAACCACGCGCCGGGGATATGGCGCTTCACGTAGTTCGCGCTGGCCGTCACGTCGACGATCGCGAGCTCGCCCGCGGCCGCCTCCTTCAGCCAGCCCGCGAGCGTCGCGGGCGACACCTCGCTCACCTGCGGCGTCGCGGGCACGTCGCGCGGCGGCTGGCCGCGCTCGGTGAACGCCGCCGTGCCGGCCGGCTCGAGCACCCGCACGTCCCAGCCCATCTGCGCGAGCCACGACGCGGTCATGTCCGCACGCACGCCGTCGTCGTCGGCGAGCACGATCCGCGCGCCGCGCACGGCCGCGTGATGGTCGGTTTCCTGCACGAGCTGGCCGCCCGGCGTGCCCAGGAAGCCCGGCAGATGGCCGGCCTCGTATTCCTCCGGCGTGCGCACGTCGAAGCGGTACAGCGTGCGGCCCGGTTCGTCGAGCGCGGCGAGCTCCGCGAGCGCGATGCGCGGCACGCCCGCGCGCTCGGCCACCGCGCGCGCGGCGCGGCGTGCTTCCTCACGCTGCGCGGGTGCGATCTCGTCCGGAAAGCGTCGCGCGGCGCCGTGCTCGAGCGTCTGGCCGGCGAGCGTCCAGCCGATCGTGCCGTTGCGCAGTGCCGCGACCGGGTTCGGCAACCCCGCGTTGACGAGCGACTGCGTGCCGATGATGCTGCGCGTGCGGCCCGC
This sequence comes from Burkholderia sp. BCC1988, assembly GCF_905339895.1. Taxonomy (NCBI): domain Bacteria; kingdom Pseudomonadati; phylum Pseudomonadota; class Betaproteobacteria; order Burkholderiales; family Burkholderiaceae; genus Burkholderia; species Burkholderia sp. BCC1988. The sequence continues at coordinate 197,164 of NZ_CAJPHA010000001.1, read as the reverse complement.
GCAGTTCACCACCACCTGCGTTGCCGGATTCGGCGCGAGCGCGCGCACGCGCAGCACGAGTTCCGCGCCCGGCACGCTCGTCGACGTCGGGATGTTCATCGTCTGGTATTCGTCGAAGCGGCGCGCGTCGACGATCACGACGTCGGCCTTTTCATCGATCAGCGCCTGCACCTCCTGCGCGGACAGCGACGGCGTATGGCGCTCGGCCTCGACCCATTCGCCGAACGACTTGCTCGGCACGTTCACGTCGATGAACAGTTCGCCGCCCGCGGCGAGCCAGCCTGCGAGGCCGCCGTCGAGCAGCCGCACGTCGGTATAGCCGAGCTGCGCGAGTTTCTCGGCCGCGCGCGGCGCGAGATCGTCGCCGCCGGCTTCGCCGAACACGACGATCGGCGTGTCGCGGCGCGGAATGCGCGTCCATGCGTCGAGTTCGAGCTTCGACAGCGGAAAGTTGGCGGCCCACAGCGGATGGCCCTGCGCGTAGGGATCTTCCTCGCGCACGTCGATCAGCGCGATTTCGTCGCGGGCCAGCAGGCGCGCGCGTACGTCCTGGTACGACGCGACGGGGAAACGGGAAGTGGAATCAACGGATTGCGTCACGATGTCTCTGTCGGATTCTGTTGGAGTCGGTGAAGAAAGCACACGGAAAACGGATGCAGCTCGATGCCCGCGGGCACGCCGTCGCAACGGGGCGCCCGCGACTTGCGGCGTCATGCGTCCGGTCACGCGTTCGAATAGCCGGACACGAACGGCTTCACGGTGCCGTCGTCGAGGAACACCGCACGTTCGACCTGGCCGATGTTCGCGCCGTACACGTGGATGCTGATCGACACCTGGTCGTCGAACGCGTTGGTCACGCGATGGACGTCGCCGATGCGCGGCGACACGGCCTCGACGTCGCCCGGCTGCAACCGTACCGCGTCGCCCGCCGGCACCGGCCTGCCGGCCGCGTCGAACCGGTACGGTTGCGAAAACTCGCCGCCGCGCAGCATCCCGATCAGCCCCCACACCGTGTGGTTGTGGATCGGCGTCGTCTGGCCGGGCCCCCACACGAAGCTGACGACGGAAAACCGCGCGTCGGGATCGAGATGCAGCAGGTACTGGCGGTAACGCTCGGGATCGGGCTGCGCGAACGCGTCGGGCAGCCAGTCGTCGTGCGCGACGAGCGCGGCCAGCAGCGCGCCGCCCTCGTCGAGGATGCGCGCCTCGTTCGCGCCGGACGCGAGCAGCGCGCCCAGCCCGTCGACGAACGGACGCAGCGGCGTCTGCTGCAACGAAAGCGTACTCATCGGCTGCCTCCTCGAATATGATGCCGAATATGATGGATCGTCATGATGCACCTGAAATACCATGCAGAACAAACATGAAAATTAGCGATATCGATGCTTTTGCAGCGGTCGTTCGCGGCCAGACGCTGAGCCAGGCCGCGGCCGAGCTCGGCATGACGCAGCCCGCGATCACGCGGCGCGTGCAGAACCTCGAGGAGGCGCTCGGCGTCACGCTGCTCGACCGCAACACGAAGCCGCCGCGCCCGACCGACATCGGCCTGCAGGTGTTCGAGCAGTGCCGCGCGATCCTGCGCGAAGTCGACGCGCTGCGCGAACTGACGGCCGGCCAGCGGCCGCCCGCCGGCGAATTCCGCGTGGGCCTCACGCAAGGGCTCGGCGAGTTGATGCTGCCCGGCCTGATCGCGCAGCTCGCCGCGCAATGGCCGGCGCTCGCCACGCAGGTCACGACCGCGTGGGGCGGCATGCTCGTCGAACGCGTCGCACACCGCGAACTCGACGCCGCGCTGGTGTTTCTGGCCCGCGAGATGGTGCTGCCGCCGCAGGTCGAAGGCGAGCGGCTGCTGGCCACGCGGCTCGTCGCGGTCGGCCGCAAGGGCGACTGGCCGCGCCGCAGCTACCGGCTCGCCGACTGCCAGGCGCGCGGCTGGGTGCTCAATCCCGACGGCTGCGGCTTTCGTGCGGGGCTGCGCCGCGCGCTCGACGCGCAGGGGCTGCCGATGCCGGTCACGCTCGACGCCTACGGCCGCGACCTGCAATTGCAGAGCGTCGCGAACGGCTTCGGGATCGGGCTGATGCCGCTGCCGCTCGTCGAAGGCAGCCCGCTGCGCGACGCGGTCGACATCGTCCCGCTCGCCGATTTCAAGCCGCAGATCGATCTGTGGCTGCTGCACCGGCAGGACGCCACGCGCTTCAAGGCGCCGCTCACGGCCGTGGCTGCGCATGCGCGCACCGCGTTCGCGCTGCCGGCGGATGCGGCCGGGCACGACGAAGCCGCTTGACCACGCGCGACGGCGCCTGCGCGGCGGCGTCGCGTTTGCGTTTGCGTTTGCGTTTGCGTTTGCGTTTGCGTTTGCGTTTGCGTTTGCGTTGGCGTTGGCGTTGGCGTTGGCGTTGGCGTTGGCGTTGGCGTTGGCGTTGGCGTTGGCGTTGGCGTTGGCGTTGGCGTTGGCGTTGGCCTTTGCGTTGGCCTTTGCGTTGGCCTTTGCGTTGGCTTTTGCGTTGGCTTTTGCGCCCACCATCCCGCCGCCCCGCTCACGCATCGCTGTTGCGACCGGATACCGGCGCGTCGCGTGACGTTCCGCCCGCTTCCGCTTCCGTGTTCGTGGCAGCGCGTCGCGCCGCCGCGTCGAGCACGGCCCGTCCGGCAGCCACCGCGATCGCATCGTCCTGCGGCGTATGCACGCGGCTGCACAGCACGTCGCGATAGTGGCGTTCGAGCGGATTGTGGCGGCTCAGCCCGTGATTGCCCGACAGCTTCAACGCGTGCTCGACCGTGCGGATCGCCTGTTCCGTCACGGTCCGCTTGACGAGGCCGCTCGTCGTCACCGTCGGCGCGTCGCCCGCATCGGTGCGCGCGATGTGCTCGTCGAGCAGCACGCGGTTCGCGTGCAGCCACCCTTCGATCTCGCCGACGGCCTCCTGCACGCGCGACAGCGTCGCGAGCGGCGCACCGAGCCCGCTCGGCGCGCGCGTCGTCGCGAAATCGAGCAGCCAGTCGCGCGACGCGCGGGCGACCGCGTCGTAGAGGCTGCCGAGCAGCGCGACCATCCAGGCCTGCTGGTCGGCCTGCGCATCGACATCCGCATGACTCGCGGCCGACACGGCCCACGCATCGGGCGCGCGCACGTCCACTGCATGATCCGCGGGCAGCCGCACGTCGTCGAACACCACCTCGTGACTGCCCGATGCGCGCAGGCCCAGGTGATTCCAGCTTTCGATCACGCGGATGCGCGCATCGACTTCCGTGTCGCGCTCGCGCCGCACGAGGAACACGCCGACGCGCGGCTCGGGTTCGTCCGTGCGGGCCCACACGGCCAGCCAGCGCAGCGCCGGAATGCCGGTGCTGTACAGCTTGTGGCCGGACAGCCGCCAGCCGTCGCCGTCGCGACGCGCGATCGTTTCGGGCAGGCCGCCGCGCGACGGCGAACCGAGCGCCGGCTCGACGCGCAGCGCGTTGATCAGCGCGCCGTCGGCAACCGCGCTGTCGAACACCGCACGCCGCAGGCGCGCGGGCCAGCGGTTGTCCGCGCGGCCGAGCGCGCGATGCTGCAGATAGGTCATCGTCAGCACCAGCGCGGTCGCCGGATCGGCGCGCGCGACCGCGGCCACGATCCGGCTCGCCTGCGCGAGCGTCGCGCCCGCGCCGCCGTGCTCGCGCGGCACGACCTGCGCGATCAGCCCGGCGCGATGCAGCCGCGCGAAATTCTCGTGCGGGAAACGGCCGTCGACGTCGTTGCGGGCGGCGTCAGCCGCGAGTTCGGGCGCGAGACGCGCGAGCAGCGCGGTAACGCGCGCATCGTCGGCAGGCAGGTGGCGCAGCGACGACTGGGACGACTGCGGCGATAGCGGCGAGGAAGCGGCAAGGCTGGCGGACATCGGTACGGATTCCCTCGGTGACTGGGTAGCGGGATAAAACGTCGTGGCGAAGATCGGTCGGCGAATGGCGGCGGTGGCTCGTGGAGCCGGCGGCGATCGGCGACGGATTCGCCGGGGGCGCGTGGCGTGGATCCGGGGCGCTCGCGCACGCATCCGCCGCACACCTCTGCCTTCGACCCGATCCCCCGCTTCCGAACCCGATGCCGATCCCGCTCCCGTCGTGTTGATCCGGCGCGCAAGCCCCGCTCGACACGCAACCGGCGCCCCGTTCGGCCCGATCGTGAGCCCATAGCGTATGCGCAACGCACACGCGCCCAAACCATGCAAATCTGATATTCAATTCGGGATTGATTATTTCCGTTCCGCATGATCCCGGCGGTAATCTGCGCTCCATTCCCGCCCGGCCGGCCATCGCTGGCCGCGCCGGGCCGTCCTTGCATCGGAGACCCAGATGAGCGTCGAATTCATCGGCATGATCCAGAGCCAGAAGCAGTCGGAAATCCATCCGCCTGCCGGCCCCGTCGTTGACCCCGACTACGTGCGCGACTTCGCCCGCGCCCACGAAACGGCCGGCTTCGACCGGATCCTCGTCCCGCACCACTCGACCGGCCCGTCGGCGACGCTGACGATCGCGTTCGCGGCCGCGGCGACCGAGCGCATCCACTTCATGCTCGCGCATCGCCCCGGCTTCACCGCGCCGACGCTCGCCGCGCGGCAGATCGCGACGCTCGACCAATTCAGCCGCGGCCGGCTCGCCGTGCACTTCATCTCCGGCGGCTCGGACAGCGAGCAGCAGCGCGACGGCGATTTCCTCGACCACGACGCACGCTACGCGCGCACCGACGAATACCTCGGCATCCTGCGCCGCATCTGGACCGACACGCAGCCGTTCGATCACGACGGCGCACACTACCGCTTCACGCAGGGTTTTTCGGAAGTGAAGCCGTTCCAGAAGCCGCACGTGCCGATCTACTTCGGCGGTGCCTCGGAAGCGGCGCTGGAAGTCGCCGGCAAGCACGCGGACGTCTATGCGCTGTGGGGCGAATCGCTCGACCAGGTGCGCGACCTGACGACGCGCGTGCGCGCCGAAGCCGCGAAGCACGGCCGGCAGGTGCGCTTCTCCGTGTCGTTCCGGCCGATCCTCGCGGCGACCGAAGACGAAGCGTGGGCGCGCGCGCACCGGATCCTCGACGAAACCCGCCGGCTGCGCGAAGCGGCCGGCCTCGCCACCGGCGGCCCGCAGCAGAGCGAAGGCGCGCGGCGCCTGCTCGCCGCGGCCGAACGCGGCGCGCGCGTCGACAAGCGGCTGTGGACCGAGATCGCGAAGCTCACCGGCGCGCGCTCGAATTCGACCGCGCTGGTCGGCACCCCCGAACAGGTCGCCGACGCGCTGCTCGACTACTACGACCTCGGCGTGACGACGTTCCTGATTCGCGGCTTCGATCCGCTCGAAGACGCGATCGACTACGGCCGCGAACTGATTCCGCGCGTGCGCGCCGCCGTCGCGGCACGCGACGCGGCGCGCCGCGCGGCCTGACGCACGGGGAGATGCCGACCATGTCCGCCGTCCTGTCTTTGTCCTCGCCCGTGCGCACCGCGTCGGGCCTCGTCCTCGCCGACACGCCGCGCCAGCATTTCTGGTTCGACCCGCCCGCGCCGCGCTTCGACGTCGCCGCCGAGCGCCGCCACCGGCAGGAGCGGCTCGCGGCCGCGTTCCGCCTGTTCGCGCGCTTCGGCTTCGCGTCGGGCCTCGCCGGCCACATCACCGCGCGCGACCCGGAACTGCCCGACCACTTCTGGGTGAATCCGCTCGGCGTGCATTTCTCGCAGATCAAGGTGTCGGACCTGCTGCTCGTCAATTCGCGCGGCGAAACCGCGATCGGCAACCGGCCGCTGAACAAGGCCGCGTTCGCGATCCATGCGGCGATTCACGACGCGCATCCGCACCTCGTCGCGGCCGCGCATACGCATTCGACCTACGGCAAGGCGTGGTCGACGCTCGGCCGCCCGCTCGACCCGCTGACGCAGGACGCGTGCGTGTTCTACGAGGACCACGCGCTGTTCGACGACTTCACCGGGATGGTCGTCGATACGAGCGAAGGCGCGCGGATCGCGGATGCGCTCGCGAAGCCCGACGGCACCACACACAAGGGCGTGATCCTGAAGAACCACGGCATCCTGACGGCCGGCCCGACGGTCGAGGCCGCCGCGTGGTGGTACATCGCGCTCGACAACGCCGCGCACACGCAGCTGCTGGCCGAAGCGGCCGGCACGCCGCAACCGATCGATCATGCGACCGCGCGACACACGCACGGCCAGATCGGCGGCCCCGACGGCGCATTGCACGCGTTCGACAGCCTGTTCGCGCGCGTCGTCGCCGACGAACCCGACCTGCTCGACTGAGCGCCCGCCGCACGACCGGAACCGGAGACCACACCATGACCAAAACCACCGCACCCGCGCCGACCGGCGCCCATGACGACAAGCGCCGCCGGCTGCTGCGCGCGGCCGGGGCCGCCGCGCTCGCCGCACCGGCGATCACGCTCGGCCGCAAGGCCTGGTCGGCGCCGCCGCTGAAGAAGCTCACGTTCGCGTGGAACCAGAACGCGTTCTGCCTGACGCCGATCGTCGTCGCGCAGGAGAACGGCTTCTTCGAGAAGAACGGGCTGAAGGTCGAACTGATCAACTACAGCGGATCGACCGACCAGCTGCTCGAATCGATCGCGACCGGCAAGGCCGATGCCGCGGTCGGGATGATCCACCGCTGGCTGAAGCCGCTCGAAGCCGGCTTCGACGTGAAGATCATCGGCAGCTCGCACGGCGGCTGCGTGCGGCTGCTCGGGTCGAAGACGGCGGGCGTGACGACCCTGCAGGCGCTGAAGGGCAAGACGGTCGGCGTCAGCGATCTCGCGGCGCCCGGCAAGCATTTCTTCTCGATCCTGCTCGCGAAGAACGGCATCGATCCCGAACGCGACATCACGTGGCGGCAGTATCCGGCCGACCTGCTCGGCGTCGCGGTCGACAAGGGCGAGATCCAGGCCATCGCCGACGGCGACCCGAACCTCTATCTGCTCGAGAAGCGCAGCAACGGCGCGTACACCGAACTCGCGACGAACCTGTCCGGCGAATACGCGCGCAAGGTGTGCTGCGTGATCGGCGCGCGCGGCGACCTCGTGCGCAACGACCGCCCGGCGGCCGCCGCACTCGCGCGCTCGATCGTGCAGGCCACCGAGTACACGCACGACAACCCGAACGAAGCCGCGAAGGCATTCGCGAAGTATTCGCCGAAGATCAACCCCGACGACCTGCGCAAGCTGTACGCGACGCTGACCTACACGCACCATCCGACCAACGTCGACCTGCAGCAGGAAATCGCGTTCTACGCGGACGATTTCCGCCGCATCAGCGTGCTGAAGAAGAGCACCGACCCGCAGCGCTTCGCGCAGCAGGTCTATGCGAACGTGCTGGGGTGACGCGATGTCGACGATCGAACACGCGTCCGCCGCGCGCACCGCGTCCACCTCGGGCAATGCCGCCACCGCGGCGCCGCCCGCGACTGCCACGTCCCGTCCCGCGTGCACGGCCTGCGACGCGACGCTCGCGGCCGAAGCCCGCCGGGCACGCACCTGGCCGACCGGCGTCGTCGCGGCGCTCGCGTGGGCCGCGCTCGGCGCGGTGACCTACGTGTGGCCGAACCGCGTCGTCGGTTTCACCGACTGGGCGTACACCGACACGTTCGGCATCGCCGCGTGGGCGATCGGCGCGCTGCTGCTGGCCGCCGCGACGCTCGGCCATCGCGTGCCGGCCACGCGCGCGCGGCTCGCCCGCGTGCGCTCGGCCGGCCCGTGGCTCGTGGCGCTGCCGCTCGTGCTCGCCGTGTGGGAAATCGTCACGGCCAAGACCGGCTGGCTGCCGACGCCGTTCTTCGCGCCGCCGCAGGCGCTGATCGAGGTCTACGCCGACGACTGGCCGCGCCTTGCCGGCAGCGCCGGCAACACGCTGAAGCTGCTTTCCCTCGGGTTCGCGTACGGCGTCGCGGTCGGGTTCGCGGTCGGCGTCTCGATCGGCTGGTCGCGCCGCATCGGCTACTGGGTGCATCCGGTGCTGCGCGTGCTCGGCCCCGTGCCGGCCACCGCGCTGCTGCCGCTCACGTTCTACTTCTTCCCGACGAGCTATTCGGCCGCCGCGTTCCTGATCGCGCTGTCGACCGGCTTCCCGGTCGCGGTGCTGACGTGGTCGGGCGTCGCGAGCGTGAACCGACAGTACTACGACGTCGCGCGCACGCTCGGCGCGAACGCGCGCTTCCTCGTGTTGCGCGTCGCGATTCCGGCCGCGCTGCCGCACGTGTTCGTCGGCATCTTCATGGGGCTGAGCGCGTCGTTCACGGTGCTGGTCGTCGCCGAGATGATGGGCGTCAAGTCGGGGCTCGGCTGGTACCTGAGCTGGGCGCAGGGCTGGGCATCGTACGTGAACATGTATGCGGCGCTGATCGTGATGGCGCTGCTGTTTTCCGGGCTGATCGCGCTGCTGTTCGCGGTGCGCGACCGTGTGCTCGCGTGGCAGAAAGGAACCGTCAAATGGTAAGCGCCGCCGTTCTCGAATCGTCCGTTGCCACGCCGCCCGCCGCGCTCGACGCCACGGCGCCGCGCGGCGCGCGCATCGACATCCGCCGCGTGAGCCACGCGTTCGACGGCCCCGGCGGCCCGCTGCCGGTGCTCGACGACGTCACGCTGTCGGTCGCGGCCGGCGAATTCGTCGCGCTGCTCGGCCCGAGCGGCTGCGGAAAATCGACGCTGCTGCGGCTCGTCGCGGGCCTCGACGCCGCGCGGCAAGGCACGATCGCGCAGGACGGCACGCCGATCGAGCGGCCCGATCCGTCGCGCATCGTCGTGTTCCAGGATCCGACGCTCTACCCGTGGCGCCGCGTGCGCGCGAACGTCGCGCTCGGCCTCGAGGCGCGCGGCGTGGCCCGCACGTCGCAGCATCGCGTCGACGATGCGCTCGCGCGCGTCGGGTTGCAGGAATTCTCGAACGTGTTTCCGCATCAGCTGTCGGGCGGGATGGCGCAGCGTGTCGCGCTCGCCCGCGCGCTCGTCAACGATCCACGCCTGCTGATCCTCGACGAGCCGCTCGGCAAGCTCGATTCATTGACGCGGCTGACGATGCAGGCCGAGTTGACCGCGCTGTGGCAACGCGACGGGTTCTCCGCGCTGCTCGTCACGCACGATGTCGAGGAAGCGCTGTTTCTCGCGCAGCGCGTGATCGTGTTCGGGCCGCGGCCCGCACGCATCGTCGCGGAACTGCGTGTCGACCTGCCGTATCCGCGCCATCGCGGCGACCCGCGTCTCGCCGAACTGCGTCACGAAGCGCTGCGGCATCTCGGACTCGATGCGAGCTGGTAGATGCGCAGTGCCTTTCGCAGGATGGCCGGTGCGCGGCAAGGGCCGCGCCGATGAACGCGCCGCCGTTCGCCGACTGGGCGCTCCTGTTCCTGCAACTGCTGTATCGCACACAGATCGCGTTGGCCCGGGTGCTGCATGCGCTCGGCCTGACCGGCGATGCCGACGGACAGGCCGCGTGGCCCTGGGCACACCGCATCGCGCTCGAAACGCTGCGCATCGACGCGGGGCTCACGCGACAGCTTGCATTTGCCGTCGCGATGACCACGCTCGCCGCGGCGCTCGGCTGCATCGCACTCGTGTCGCGCAAGTGGCGGGCGGCAGCGGTAATCGCCGCGCTGGCCGTCGCGTGGTTCGCGCCGTGGCCGCCGGCGTCGCTGTGGCTCGCGCCGGCGGTGCCCACGAGTTTCCAGCGCAGTCCCGCCGCGTTTTCCGTCGCGAACCTGATGCGCGGCGCGCATCTGTATGCGCAACATTGCGCAGCCTGTCACGGCGCGGACGGCCGCGGCGAAGGCCCCCTCGCGGCGAGCCTCGCGCATTGGCCGCCGACCTTCGCGGGCGCACTGCTTGCCCGCCGGCTCGACGGCGAACTGTATTGGCGCATGCGGCACGGTACGCGCGACGCGCGCGGCGCGGCGTCGATGCCGGGCTTTGCCGCGACGCTCGGCCCGGCCGACACGTGGGCCGTGCTCGATTACCTGACAGCGCTGTCGGCCGGCAGCGGCGCGCAGGCGGAAGGAGCGTGGCCCGTGCCCGTTCCGCTGCCGGCGCTCGACGTGCGCTGCGGCAGCGCCGCGCCGCAACCGCTCGAGCGCTGGCGCGAAGGCCAGCGCGTGCGCATCGTCGCGCTCGCGCCGGGCGGCACGCCGCCTCGGGAAGACCCGCGCTGGCAGACGCTGCTCGTCACCGCCGGCGATACGTCCACGCCGCCACCGCCGGTCGGCACGCGCGCGAACTGCGTCGCATCGACGCCCGATGCATGGCAAGCGTTCGCGACGATTGCCGGCGTGCCGCCCGCTGCGTTCGGCGGCACGCAACTGCTTGCGGACCGGCGCGGCTGGCTGCGGGCGCGCGCGTTGCCGGGCAGCGCGGGCTGGTCGGCCGACGACTTGCTGTGCCGCTCGGATGCCGCGGCACGAGCGCCGGCCGACGCCGCGAACGTCGATCCGCTGACCGCGCTGCTGCTGCGCGTGGACGCCGAACCCGTACGCGACGTGCAGGCCGGGCTCCCGCATTGAATCCCTGAACCGTTTTCCCGACGAACCGAACTTCACGATGAATCCGACCCGACGCCACTTCCTCGCGCAAGCGAGCGCCCTCGCCGCCGCCACCCTCGCCGCCGCGCCGGCCACGCTGCATGCGCAATCGGACGCGCGGCCGCTGCTGCGTGCCGGCGACCAGAAAGGCGGCCTGCGCGCGCTGCTCGAAGCGGCCGGCGAACTGAACGGCCTCGCGTACGACATCGCATGGACCGAATTCCCGGCCGCCGCGCCCCTGGCCGAAGCGCTGAACGCGGCGGCCGTCGACTGCGGGCCGATCGGCGACGCGCCGGTGATCTTCGCGCTCGCCTCGGGCGCCCGCATCAAGGTGATCGGCGCGAACCGGTCCGACCCGTACGGCACCGCCGTGCTCGTGCGGCCCGACGCGACGCTGAAGGACGCCGCCGACCTGAAAGGCAAGCGCATCGGCACCACGCGCGGCTCGATCGGCCATTTCGTCACGTTGAAGGCGCTCGACGCGGCCGGCCTGCCGCCCGACGCCGTCTCGTTCCGCTTCCTGCCGCCGGCCGACACGATGCTTGCGCTCGCAACCGGTTCGATCGATGCGTGGGCGACGTGGGAACCCTATACGGCCCTCGCGGAAACGAGCGGCCGCGCGCGCGTGCTCGTCAACGGCCGCGGCCTGTGGTCGGGCTTCAGCTACATCGCGGCGACCGACGCGGCGATCGCGTCCAAGCGCGACGTGCTGCACGACTTCCTGCAACGGGTGGTGCGCGCGCAGGTCTGGTCGTACCGGCACGTCGACGCGTATTCCGCGGCACTCGCGCGCATCATCGGCATCCCGCCGGCGGCCGCGAAGCTGCAGTTCGAGCGCCGCAACACGCGCTGGCAGCCGATCGACGCGACGGTGATCGCCGGGCAGCAGCGCACGGCCGACTTCTACCTGAAGGCCGGGCTGCTGCGCCAGCCGCTCGACGTGCGCACGACCTTCGACCTCGGCTTTCCGCTGGCGTAACCGGCCGCGGCCGTGCGGCGGCCGGCAACCGCCCAAACGGCTTTCGCACGATCTGGCACAATCGCGATTCGACCATCCTGCCCGTGTCAGCCAGCGTCATGCCAGCCATCTCCGAACTCTTCGTCTACCCGATCAAATCCTGCGCCGGCATCGCGCTGTCGCGCGCGCAACTGCTCGAAACGGGCCTCGCGTACGATCGCCACTGGCTGATCACCACCCCGGACGGGATGATGATCACGCAGCGCACGCACCCGCGCCTCGCGCTGATCCGCACCGCGCTCGAGCACGACGCGCTCGTGCTGAACGCGCCGGGCATGCCCGAGATCCGCACGCCGCTCGACGGCGACGCGACGCCGGCCACGCCGAAGATGGCCGCGACCGTCTGGCGCGACACCGTCGACGCGATCGACACGGGCGCCGCGACGGCCGCATGGCTCACCGAATTCCTCGGCACGCCGCTGAAGCTCGCGCGCTTCGGCGCGGATGCGCGCCGCGGCTGCAACCGCAAATGGACCGGCGACATCGACACGCACACGCAGTTCGCGGACGGCTATCCGCTGCTCGTGATCGGCCAGTCGTCGCTCGACGACCTGAACGCGAAGCTCGTCGCGAAAGGCGCGCCGGCGATTCCGATGAACCGCTTCCGCCCGAACATCGTCGTGTCGGATCTCGATGCGTATGAAGAGGATTTCGTCGAGCATCTCGACGCCGAAGGCGACACACCCGTGCGGCTGCGCCTCGTGAAGCTGTGCACGCGTTGCCCGATGCCGACGATCGACCAGGTGACCGGCGCGCCGAACCCGGCGTGGCCGCACGAGCCGACCGACACGATGCAGACGTATCGCGCGCATCCGAACTACGACGACGCGCTGACGTTCGGCATCAATGCGATCGTGGTCGAAGGCGCGGGAGCCTGGCTGGAGGTCGGGCAATCGCTCGAAGCGGAGATCGGGTTCGGCGATTGAGCGATTGGGCGAACCAGCCCTTCTACTGCGCCGCCGTCGGCAACATCACCGTCACGATCAACCCGCCTCCCGCCGCATCGGCCAGCGTCACGCTGCCCTGATGCACGCGCGCGATCTCGCGCACGATCGACAGCCCGAGCCCCGTGCCTTCGACCGTCTGCGTCTTGCTGCCGCGATGGAAGCGCTCGAACACCGCGTCGCGTTCGCCGGCCGGAATGCCCGGCCCGTTGTCGATCACGTCGAGCCGCGCATGGTCGCCATCGCGCGACACGCGCACCGTGATCACCGCGCGGTCGCCCGAATAACGAATCGCGTTGTCGATCAGGTTGCCGATCAATTCGCCGAGCAGGTCCGGTTGGCCGAGCACGTCGACATCCGCCTCGTGCTCGAAGCCGAGATCGATGTCGCGCGCGCGCGCGACCGGCGACCAGTCGAGCGTCACGCTGCGCGCGAGCCGGTGCAGCGCGACCGGCTGGTGCGCGACCGCCTGGCCGCTGTCCGAATCGAGCCGCGACAGCGACAGCAGCTGCTGGACGATCTTCGCGGCCTGCCGCACCGCGCCGTTCACGCGCCGCAGATGCACGTTCACGCGCGGCTGCTCGTCCGGCCGCAACGCCAGCTCGACGCCGGCCTGCACCGCCGCGAGCGGGGTCTTCAGCTGATGGGCCGCGTCCGCGAAGAAACGCCGCCGCGCGACCTGCATCCGCTGCGTGCGGCCGATGTACTGGTTGATCGACTCGACGAGCGGCGCGAGTTCGCTCGGCATGCCGCCGGTATCGAGCGGCGTCGGATCGCCGTCGCTGCGCGCGGCGACCGTCGCCGACAGCCGGTTCAGCGGCCGCAGCCCGCGCCCGACGCCGAGCCACACGATCCCGAGCGCGAGCACGACGAGCAGCCCCTCCTGCAGCAGCGAGCCCATCAGGATCTCGCGCGCGAGCGCCTGGCGCGCCTCGATCGTCTCGCCGACCATCACCCACACGATGCGCGTCTGCGCGGTCGGCACGTCGTGCACCGGCACGCGCAGCGCGGCCATGCGCAATTGCTCGCCGCGATAGACGACGTTGTAGTAGCGCGTGACGAACAGCGTGCCGTCGCCCTGCGGCAGCGGCAGGTCCGGATAGCCGGTGATCGTGCGGCCGTTGTCCTCGCGGATCAGGTAATAGATCTTGCCGCCGTCGCCCGACTCGAACATCTCGAGCGCGAGATACGGCAGGTCGACCTCGATCTCGCCCTCGTTGAACCGCACGCCTTCGCGGATCGACTTCAGCGACGACGACAGCGTGCGGTCGAACGCGACGTGCGCGGCGCTCATCGCGCGCTGGTACGTGAGCCACGAGTCGAGCGCGAGCAGCCCGAGCAGCGGCAGCAGCAGCCACAGCGCGACCTGTGCGCGCAGGTTCGGGCGTGTCACCATGCTTCCCGCCGGGCTGCACCGACCAGCGTGGCGGAGAACGCGTGCGGCCTCGCTCCGCGCCCGTGCAGCCGGCCGGCTTTGCCAGGCCGGCCGCGGATGGCAGACGCGCCCCCGGCAGGCCGCGAACGTGTCGATCCCGAGCAGCGCTTTGGCGCGTACCGCGGCGCCATGCAAAGAAGGCAAGCCCGGCGGCGGTTCATCCGGCCGCCTTCGCTTCGAGCAAGTATCCGAGGCCGCGCAGCGTGACGATCGCGACGCCGGTGTTCTCCAGCTTCTTGCGCAGCCGGTACACGTAGATCTCGATCGCATCCGCGTTGACCGACTCGTCGAGCCCGAAGATCTTCTCCGACAGCGTCTCCTTGTTGATCGCGCGGCCGTTGCGCAGGATCAGCACCTCCAGCACCGAGCGCTCGCGCGGCGTGAGCGGCAGCGGTTCGCCGGCGAGGTGGAAGCTGCGGTCGATACTGTCATACGAAAGCGGCCCGCACTCGACCCGCGAATGCTCGTGGCCGAGGCTGCGCCGGATCAGCGCGCGGGCGCGCGCCTCCAGCTCGGTCAGCTCGAACGGCTTCGCGAGGTAATCGTCGGCGCCGAGATCGAGCCCCTTCACGCGGTCCTCGACCGAGCCGTGCGCGGTGAGGATCAACACCGGCACCGGATTGCGGCGCGCGCGCAGCCGCCGCAGCACTTCGAGCCCGTCGAGCTTCGGCAGCCCGAGATCGAGGATCACCAGCGCGTAGTCCTGCGTGCGCAGCACGTGATCCGCCGCCTCCCCGTCCGCCATGTGATCGACCGCGAAGCGCGCGGCACTCAGCGCGTCGTTCAACGACTGCGCAAGGTTCGGGTTGTCTTCGACGAGCAGCACACGCATGGGGACCTCGGGAAATCCATGACACAAAGGACGCTATTGTGAACCGAAATGAAAGCAGGCTGAAAGTGCGTCGCAATTAACATCCGCGTCACTCGAACAACACACACGCATAACTGGAGGAAGACATGCCGTTTGCACCGAAGCAGCTCGCCGCCGCGCTGGCGATCGTCCTGGGCACCGCCGCCGGCGCCGCCACCGCGCAGGTCCCGGCCGGGTATCCGGGTAACTACCAAGGTGTCGTGGACGCCGCGAAGAAGGAAGGCAAGCTGATCGTCTACTCGACGACAGACACGGGCCTCGTGCGCCCGCTGATCAAGGACTTCGAAAGCCTGTATGGCGTGAAGGTCGAGTACAACGACATGAACAGCACCGAGCTGTACAACCGCTACATCAGCGAGAACGCCGCGAGCAGCACCAGCGCCGACGTGCTGTGGAGCTCGGCGATGGACCTGCAGGTCAAGCTCGTCAACGACGGCCTGATGACGTCGTACGATTCGCCGGAAAGCGCGAACGTGCCGCAATGGGCGCAATACCAGAAGCAGGCGTACGGCACGACGTTCGAGCCGCTCGCGATCGTCTACAACAAGCGGCTGATTCCCGAGAACGAAGTGCCGAAGACACGCACCGACCTGATCAAGCTGCTCACGTCGCAACCCGACAAGTTCAAAGGCAAGCTGACGACGTACGACGTCGAGAAATCCGGCGTCGGCTTCAACGCGCTGACGCAGGACGCGCACCTGAACGAGAAGGTCACGTGGGAGCTCGTGAAGGCGATCGGCGCGACCGGTCCGAAGCTGCAGTCGAGCACCGGCGCGATGATGGAGCGCATCTCGTCGGGCGAGAACCTGATCGGCTACAACATCATCGGCTCGTATGCGTACGCGAAGGCGAAGAAGGACAAGTCGATCGGCTACGTATTCCCGAAGGACTACACACAAGTCGTGAGCCGCCTGGCCACGATCTCGAAGAAGGCGAAGAACCCGAACGCCGCGAAGCTGTGGGTCGACTACCTGCTGTCGAAGCGCGGCCAGACGCTGATCGCGAACCAGGCGAACCTGTACGCGATTCGCACGGACGTGACCGGCGAAACGTCGGCCGCGAGCCTCACGAAGGAACTCGGCGATTCGCTGAAGCCGATCCCGATCGGCACCGGCCTGCTCGTCTATCTGGACCAGTCGAAGCGGCTCGCGTTCCTGAAGCAATGGCAGCAGGCGATCAAGAGCTGATCCACTGATTCGCTGATCGGCTTCGGCCGACCGACGGCCGCCCGCCGCACGCCGCGCGGGCGGCCCCCTTCCCCTTACCGACTTCCTAGAGGCGGCCATCCGGATGGCCGCAGGGGCGAACTCATGCTTTCAACCAGCACACGCGGAGCGGCGCCGGCCGTTCCGCCCACCACCGGCCAGGGCGGCGCGATTCCCGCGCTGCAGGTCAGCAACCTGCAGCCGCTCGCCGGCATGCTGCGCTGGATCGTCGTCGCGGTGCTCACTGTCGCGGTCGCGCTGCCGCTCGGCTTCATCCTGTTCCAGAGCCTGCTTTCCGCGCCGTTCTTCGACGCGAACAGGACGCTCGGCGTCGAAGGCTTCCGCTTCATCTTCACCGACCCGGACTTCTGGTCGGCCGTGAAGAACTCGTTCATCATCGCCGGCGGGATGCTGTTCATCTCGATCCCGCTCGGCGGCATCCTCGCGTTCCTGATGGTGCGCACCGACCTGCCCGGCCGTCGCTGGCTCGAGCCGCTGCTGCTCACGCCCGTGTTCGTGTCGCCGATGGTGCTCGCGTTCGGCTACGTGGTCGCGGCCGGCCCGGTCGGCTTCTATTCCGTGTGGTTCAAGGAACTGTTCGGGGTGCAGAACGTACCCTGGAACGTGTATTCGATCTTCGCGATCACGATGATCGTCGGCCTCACGCACGTGCCGCACGTGTACCTGTACTCGTCGGCCGCGCTGCGCAACCTCGGCTCGGACGTCGAGGAAGCGGCGCGCGTGACGGGGGCGCGGCCGTTCCGCGTCGCGCTCGACGTGAGCCTGCCGATGACGATGCCCGCGCTGCTGTTCGCCGGCGTGCTGGTGTTCTTCCTCGGCTTCGAGGTGTTCGGGCTGCCGCTCGTGCTCGGCGATCCGGAAGGCCACCTCGTGCTCGCGACCTACCTGTACAAGCTGACCAACAAGCTCGGCGTGCCGTCGTATCACCTGATGGCCGCGGTCGCGGTGTGCATCGTCGCGATCACGTTCCCGCTCGTGCTGCTGCAGCGCCGCCTGCTGAAGACCGCGAACCGCTTCGTCACGGTGAAGGGCAAGGCCGGCCGTGCGACGGTGCTGCCGCTCGGCGTATGGCGCTGGGTCGCGCTCGCGATCGTCGCGCTGTGGCTGATGCTGACGGTGATCGTGCCGATCTCGGGCATCGTGCTGCGCGCGTTCGTGAGCAACTGGGGCGAAGGCGTCGCGCTCGCCGAAGCGCTGACGCTGCAGAACTTCATCGAGCTGTTCGAGCAGGACAACCTCGTGCGCGCGATCGTCAACACGCTCGGCATCGGCGTGATCGGCGGTGCGCTCGCGATCGGCTTCTACTCGCTCGTCGCCTTCGCCGGCCATCGCCGCAACGACTGGGCGACGAAACTGCTCGACTACCTCGTGCTGCTGCCGCGCGCGGTGCCGGGCCTGCTCGCCGGTCTCGCGTTCCTGTGGATCTTCCTGTTCGTGCCGGGTCTGCGCGAGCTGAAGAACTCGATGTGGAGCATCTGGATCGCATACACGGTCGTGTGGCTCGCATACGGGATGCGGCTCATCCAGAGCGCGCTGCTGCAGGTCGGCCCGGAACTCGAGGAAGCCGGCCGCAGCGTCGGCGCGACGCGCAGCCGCGTGTCGCTCGACGTGACGCTGCCGCTCGTGCGCTTCGGCCTGCTCGCCGCGTGGCTGCTGATCTTCATGATCTTCGAGCGCGAATACTCGACCGCCGTCTATCTGCTGTCGCCCGGCACCGAAGTGATCGGCGCGCTGCTCGTGTCGCTGTGGGCGACCGGCGCCGTCGACCAGGTTGCTGCGCTCTCTGTCATCAACATCGCGATGGTCGGCGCCGGTCTCGGCGTGGCCCTGCGCTTCGGAGTGAAACTTCATGGATAAGCTCATCGTCGACGACCTGCATCTCAGCTATGGCGCCAACCCGATCCTCAAGGGCGTGTCGTTCGAACTGAAGGCCGGCGAAGTCGTGTGCCTGCTCGGCGCGTCGGGCAGCGGCAAGACCACGCTGCTGCGCGCGGTGGCCGGCCTCGAACAGCCGTCCGACGGGCGCATCCAGCTCGACGACCGCGTGTTCTTCGACGGCGCGCGGCACGTCGACCTGCCGGTCGAACAGCGTTCGCTCGGCCTCGTGTTCCAGTCGTACGCGCTGTGGCCGCACCGCACCGTCGCCGACAATGTCGGCTACGGGCTCAAGCTTCGCCGCGTGGCGCCGGCCGAACAGAAGCGCCGCGTGCAGACCGCGCTCGACCAGCTCGGCCTCGGCCACCTCGCCGAGCGCTTTCCGCATCAGCTGTCGGGCGGCCAGCAGCAGCGTGTCGCGATCGCGCGTGCGCTCGTCTACAACCCGCCGGTGATCCTGCTCGACGAGCCGCTGTCGAACCTCGACGCGAAGCTGCGCGAGGAAGCGCGTGCGTGGCTGCGCGAGCTGATCGTGTCGCTCGGGCTGTCGGCGCTCTGCGTGACGCACGACCAGACCGAAGCGATGGCGATGTCCGACCGCATCCTGCTGCTGCGCAACGGCCGCATCGAACAGGAAGGCACGCCGGCCGAGCTGTACGGCGCGCCGCGCTCGCTGTACACGGCCGAATTCATGGGCAGCAACAACCGCATCGACGCGCGCGTCTCGGCCGTCGACGGCGAACGCGTGACGCTCGCCGGCGACGGCTGGGAGCTGCAGGCGCTCGCCCGCGACACGTTCGCGCCGGGCCAGGACGCGCAGGCCGTGATCCGCCTCGAACGCGTGCAGGTCACCGACGGCCCGGGCGCGAACCGGCTGCAGGCGGACCTCGTCACGTCGATGTATCTCGGCGACCGCTGGGAATACCTGTTCCATTGCGGCGAGATGCGCCTGCGCGCGTTCGGCCAGGTGCCGCGCGCGGCCGGCAAGCACTGGATCGAATTCCCGACCAACGACTGCTGGGCGTTCGCGAAAGTGGGCTGAACCGCTTCGCGGCGGCTCGTGTGCCGCCGCGCGTGCATTCGACATGCTTTTGCGACTCGAATCGGCGGACGCTTCATGGCGTCCGCCGATGGCGCACCGAGTACGCGTTTTCCGTTTCGACCAACCCACAACAACCAAGGAGACACCGTCAAAATGAAGTCACGCGCAGAACGTTCTGTTCGAACAGTAGTCCTCACCAGTTCAGCCGCGGCAGCCTGTCTCGCCGCGCCGGCCGCGCACGCGCAGTCGTCGGTCACGATCTACGGGATCATGGACGCCGGCATCGAATACACGAACCATGCGGCACCGGATGGCGGCAATTCGTTCAAGCTGAAGTCGGGCAACAAGAACACGTCGCGCTGGGGCTTGCGCGGCGTCGAGGATCTCGGCGGCGGTTTGAAGGCGGTGTTTCGCCTCGAAAGCGGCATCGATCTCGCGAATGGCGCGTCCGACGACGGCCCCGACTCGATCTTCGCGCGCCGTGCGACGGTGGGCCTGAAAGGCAAATGGGGCGAGCTGACGCTTGGCCGCAACTTCACCGTCACGTACGACTACATGATGCCGTTCGACCCGATGGGTTACTCGCAAAACTATTCGTGGGCGTCGTCGTCGATGGCGACCGGCGGGCGCAAGGACGGCATGTTCACGCGCTCGTCGAATGCGGTGCGTTACGACGGTGAATTCAGCGGCTTCAAGTTCGGCGCGCTGTACGGCTTCGGCAACGTGCCGGGCAGCGTGAAGACCAGCTCGAAATACGACTTCGCGCTCGGCTACGAGACCGGCCCGTTCGCGGCGGTGCTCACGTTCGACCGGCAGAACGGCGCGGCCGACAGCGTCACGCCGGCCGATACCGTCAACTACATCCAGGGGATTCACGCGGGCCTGAGCTACGACTTCGGCAACCTGAAGACGATGGCCGGCTATCGCAACTACAAGCGCACGTTTCGCACCGCGGCGGCGAACCAGTTGAGCGATATGTACTGGCTCGGCGGGTCGTACCAGTTCACGCCGACGTTCTCGCTGATCGCGGCCGTCTATCACCAGAACATCAAGGGCGGCACGGATGCCGACCCGACGCTGGTATCGGTTCGGGCGCAATACGCGCTGTCGAAGCGCACGGTGCTGTACGCGGCCGGCGCGTTCGCGATCGCGAAACACGACCAGAAGGTCGGCGTGTCGCGCGATTTCGCCGGGTATGGCACGACGCAGGTCGGCGTGACCGCGGGGATTCAGCAGCGGTTCTGAGTGTGACGACGCGGGCGGCGGGTGACTTTCATGTCGCGCCGCCCGTTGTCGGTACACACCACCGACCTGCTTCGCACCGCGCGTTCGCAATCGTCTAACGGCTCGACGCGACGGTGGATGCCCGGCTGCCGCCGGTGCGCGCACCGATCGCGTCATGTCCACGGCCTGCGGCCGGTCAATCGCCGCGCATCGTGAATACCGGGCGCACCCGACTGTTCTCATCGCCCCAGTGCTCGCCGACCGCCGACAGCGGCACCGTGCGCGTTTCGAGCGTCAGCCCCGCCGGGCCTGCCGCGTCGAACACGCCGCGCACCGAAGCCAGCAACCCCGGCAGCGACACGCTGCCAATACCGCTGCCCAGCAGTTCGATCGCGGTGGCACGCAATACGGCGCCCGGCAGCAGCACGTCCGCGCCGCCGATCGAGCCGATCTGCACGAAGCGCAACCGACGGCCGTCGGGCGTCGCCTTCGCGGCGGAAATCAGCAGTGCGAGCGCGCTCGCCCCCCAAAGATAGTCGAGCACGACGTCCACACCCGCGCGGAAATGCGGTTCGAGCGCGCGGGCCAGATGCGCGTCGTCCTGTTGAAGCGACACGACGGCGTCTGCACCGGCGTTCAGCAACGCGTCCAGCGCGGCCGCGTTGCGGCCCGTCGCGATCACCTTCGCGGCGCCCAGATGCTTTGCGATCCGCACCGCGAGCCCGCCCGAGGCGCCCGTCGCGCCGTTGACCAGCACCGTCTCGCCCGCGACCAGCCGCGCGCGCTCGGTCAGCGCCGCCCAGGACGACATGCCGGGAATTGCGATAGCGGCGGCCGTCACGTCGTCGAGGTCGTCCGGCAGCGGCACGCACTGCGCGTCGGGCACGATCGTGCATTCGGCCATCGCACCGAACGGCGCGGGCGCGCCGAAGAAATAGACGCGCCGGCCGTCGTCGCCGCGCCCCACGCCGTCGACGCCGACGACGAACGGATAGCCGCCGCCGGACGAATAGCCGCCGCCGGACGAATAGCCGCCGCCGGACGAATAGTGCGTGCCCGCCGCGCGCGCCTGCGCAAGACGGCTCAACGCGGATGCCGTCACGTCGATCAGACGGTGGCCGGGTATCGCATGCGGCGCTTCGAACTCCATATGAACGGGGCGCTCGCCGGCGCCCGTCACGACTGCTGCTTTCATGCCGACTCCTTGATTGATGGATCTCGATCGACGGTTCCGTCGTGTATCAGCGTGCGTCGAGCCACGCGCGCAGTGCTGGATCGCGCACTTCCAGCACGTCGAACAGGCCGAGCGCACGCAGCGCGGGCAATGCGTCGAGCGCGTCGGCTTCGGCACGGGCGCGCTCGGCGGGCGCCGCATCCGGATCGGTCAGCACGCGCGCGTTGACCAGGAACGCGCCGACGGTGCCCTTGCGGATCGTCGTTCCGCCGGCCTCGATCCGGTCGGCATGGTCGGGAAGCATCTGTTCGGCTCGCATCGCGTCGTACTCCGGTTGTCATCGATGGACGCAGTTTAGGCGTGCGCAGCCGGCCGATCTCCGGTATAACAGTCATTCGATACTGAAATCCGGCCATGACCGATCCACTCCTGCCCGCCCGATTCGTCACGTCCGACGACGGCCCGTTCGTCGTCGCCGCCGTGCTGTCGCAGCGCGACCCGCGCATCACGCCGCCGCATGCGCACGCGCGCGGCCAGCTCGTCGGCGCACTGAGCGGCGTGGTGTCGATCGGCCTCGACGATCAGGATTGGGTCGTACCGGCGATTCATGCGATCTGGATTCCGCCGCATTGCCGGCATTCGCTGCGCTCGTTCGGGCCGATTTCCGGATGGTCGGCGTTCGTCGCCGAAGCGCGGTGCGCGGGGTTGCCTGACGCGCCGCGCGCGATCCGCACAACGCCGCTGCTTCGCGAAGCCGTGCAGCGCGCGGCAAGCTGGGGCGATGCGGAACTCGATGCCGCGCAGGCGCGCATTGCCGACGTGATCCTCGACGAGATCGCGTCGTCGGAGGTCGAAGCACTGGGGCTGGTGCGGCCGCAGGATCCGCGGCTCATGAAGATCACCGATGCGCTCGCCACGAACCTCGCGAACAACCGGCGACTGGAGGAATGGGCAGCATGGGCCGGCATCGGTGCCCGGACGATGAGCCGCCGCTTCGTCGCCGAGACAGGGCTGACGTTCGCGCAGTGGCGTCAGCAGGCACGGCTGCTGCGGGCGCTGGAGAAAATCGCCGACGGCGTGCCGGTCACGACGATCGCGCTCGATCTCGGGTATGACAACGTGAGCGCGTTCATCGACATGTTCCGGCGGGCGACGGGGACGACGCCGGGAAGGTATATGGAAGCGGGACGATAAGGTCGGCGCGATGCGCGGCGATGACGCAAGCCGATTCCCGTATCCCGTACGATTCAACAAACGAAACAGAATGCGTCCCTTATAAAAGATCCCGTCCGCTTCGCTCAATACGTCCCATCCCCCTTCTTCACCGCGCCCCCACCGTTCCCCTTGAACTGCGCCGCCAACCGCTCCGCACTCCGCGCCAGCAGCGTCGTATCGACCCCCACCGCAACAAACAACGCCCCCGCTTCCAGATACCGCCGCGCCGCCGCCTCATCCGCACTGAGAATGCCCGGCGCCTTGCCTGCCGCCTTGATCGCCCGGATCGCGCCGTCGATCGCCGCCTGCACCTCCGGATGCCCCGGATTGCCGAGATGCCCGAGATCGGCCGCCAGATCGGCCGGCCCGATGAACACGCCATCGACGCCGTCCACCCGCGCAATCGCATCGATCGCGTCGAGCCCGGCACGCGTCTCGACCTGCACGAGCACGGCCATTTCGTCGTTCGCGCGATGCAGGTAATCGCCGACGCGGTTCCACCGCGACGCACGCGCGAGCGCACTGCCGACGCCGCGGATCCCGTGCGGCGGATAACGCGTCGCGGCCACCGCCGCGCGCGCTTCGTCGGCGCTCTGCACCATCGGCACGAGCAACGTCTGCGCGCCGAGATCGAGCACCTGCTTGACGATCACCGGATCGTTCCACGGCACGCGCACGACCGGCTGCGACGGATACGGCGCGATCGCCTGCAACTGTGCGAGGATCGTCGGCACCGTGTTCGGCGCATGTTCGCCGTCGATCAGCAGCCAGTCGAAACCGGCGCCCGCGACGACTTCGGCGCTGTACGGATTCGCGAGGCCGAGCCACAACCCGACCTGCGCGTCGCCACGCGCGAGCGCGGCCTTGAAGACATTCGACGGAATCTGCATCGCTCGCTCACCTCACGCGAAATAGCACTGGATCGTCCCGAGCGGGCCATAGTCGACGCTGAACGTGTCGCCCGAGCGCGCCGCGCACGGCCGCGTGAACGAGCCGCCGAGCACGACCTGCCCCGGCTCCAGCGCGACGTCGAAGCGCGACAGCCGATTCGCCAGCCACGTGACGCCATTGGCCGGATGGTTCAGCACGCCGGCCGCGACGCCCGTTTCCTCGACCACGCCGTTGCGCGACATGATCGCCGCGACCCAGCGCAGGTCGACGTCCTGCGGCCGCACCGGCCGCCCGCCGATCACGACGCCCGCGTTCGCCGCGTTGTCGGCGATCGTGTCGAACACCTTGCGCGGTCGCTTCGTATCGGGATCGATCGACTGGCTGCGCGCGTCGATGATCTCGAGCGCGGGCACCACGTAATCGACCGCGTCGTACACGTCGAAGATCGTGCAGTTCGGGCCGGTGAGCCGCTTGCCGAGCACGAACGCGAGTTCGACCTCGACGCGCGGCACGATGAAGCGCCCGGCCGGGATCGTGCCGCCGTCGTCGAAGAACATGTCGTCGAGCAGCGCGCCGTAATCGGGCTCGTCGATCTGCGACGTGTTCTGCATCGCCTTCGACGTGAGGCCGATCTTGTGCCCCTTGAGCGTGCGGCCTTCCGCGAGCTTGAGGGCGACCCACGCGCGCTGGATCGCATACGCGTCGTCGATCGTGATGTCGGGATGGTCGAGCGAGATCTGGCGGATCTGCTTGCGCTCGCGCTCGGCGTCGTGCAGACGCTGCGCGAGCTGGTCGATGATGGCGGGTTCGAGCATGGTCGGATCGGGAATGGGGTTCAGCCGGCCCGCTTGTAGCGGGCGTGAATGTTGTTGTGCTTGTACGAGCCGCTTTCGCTGAACTCGGTCAGCTCCATCGACAGCGCGAGATAGCGCTTCGCGTACAGCTCCGCGAAATGCGCCTTGATCGCGTCGAACAGCGCGTCGCACGCGGCCTGCTTGGTCTCGTCGCTGCGGCCCGAGCCGATCTTCAGCGTCACGTGGACGAACGCGTCGTCCTCCGTGCCGTCGGCGACGCAGTAATCCTGCAGCTCGATCGCGCGCGAGCGGATGCCGCCGGTCGGAAACACGCCGCCCTGCGCGATCAGCGTCGCGTTGATCGTGCGCAGCAGCGCGGGAATGCGCGCGTCGTCGCGGATGTTCGCGGTGTATTCGACGACGATGTGTGGCATGGCAACGCTCCGGATAGGTGATGCGGCGCTCAGGCGAGCGGGAAGATCGCGTTGATCTGCCCGGTGCCCGAGCTCGCGAAATAGTCGGTGACGATCTCGACCGGCTTGTCGTAACGATCCCAGCCGAGCAGGCCGAGCAGCATTGCGGTGTCGTGCATGCCGCCTTCGCCGTGACAATGCGTGTTGTACTCGGGCAGCATCGCGCAGAAGGTCCTGAAATCGCCCTGCTTCCACAGCTCGACCACGCGCAGGTCGACCTGCCGGAAGAACTCGCGGCTGATCACGTGAATCGATTCCTCCGGGCTGCCGTTGTCGTTGAAGCGATGCGACAGCGAGCCGCTCGCGAGGAACGCGACGTTCGAATCGCTCTTTTCGATCGCCTCGAGCAGCGCCTCGCCGAAGCGCCGGCTTTCGTCGAGCGTATGCCACATGCACCAGCCCGCGATCGACACGACCTTGAAGTGCTGGTCGGCGTTCATGTAGCGCATCGGCACGAGCGTGCCGTATTCGAGTTCGAGGCTGTCGATCTCGTGTGCGCGCGTCGCGATGCCGCGTGCGCTGGCCGTCTCCGCGATCAGGCGGCCGAGTTCGGGGTTGCCCGGATACGCGTACTGCATGTCGCGGATGAAGTGCGGCAGCTCGTTGCTCGTGTACGTACCCGCGAACCGCGCATTGCAGTTCACGTGATAGCCGGCGTTGACGAGCCAGTGCACGTCCGACACGACGATCGTATCGACGCCGAGCGCGCGGCAGCGCTCGCCGATCAGCTGGTGGCCGCGGATCGCCGCTTCGCGGCAGCCGTGATGCCTGCCGGGCAACTCCGACAGGTACATCGACGGCACGTGCGTGATCTTCGCGGCGAGGGACAGTTTGCCCATCGTTCAAGTCTCCGTATCGTTCGTTCTTGCTGGCAGCGCCACGACCCGCGCCCGTCACACGCCCCAGCGGGGAATGTGATGCGAACCCATCGAGATGCACACGTTCTTGATCTCCGCGAACACCTCGAAGCTGTACTCGCCGCCTTCGCGCCCGGTGCCCGACTCCTTCACGCCGCCGAACGGCTGGCGCAGGTCGCGCACGTTCTGGCTGTTCACGAACACCATCCCGGCCTCGATGCCGCGCGCGAGGCGATGCACCTTGCCGACGTCCTGCGTCCAGATGTACGACGCGAGCCCGTAGGACGTGTCGTTCGCAAGCCGCAGCCCTTCCTCCTCGTTCTCGAACGGAATCAGGCACGCGACCGGCCCGAAGATCTCTTCCTGCGCGATGCGCATCCGGTTGTCGACGTCGGCGAACACGGTCGGGCGCACGAAATTGCCGTTGCGCAGATGGTCGGCGAGGCCGGCCGGCTTGTCCGCGCCGCCTGCCACCACGCGCGCGCCTTCCTGCTCGCCGATCCGGATGTAGCCGGTCACCTTCTCCCAGTGCTGGCGCGTGATCATCGCGCCGAGCTGCGTCGCCTGATCGGACGGATCGCCGACCACCAGGTTGTTCGCACGGCGCGCAAATTCCTGCACGAAGCGGTCGTAGATCGTGCGCTGCACGAAGATCCGCGAGCCCGCGGTACAGCGCTCGCCGTTGATCGAGAAGATCGTGAACAGCGACGCGTCGAGCGCGCGGTCGAAATCGGCATCGTCGAAAATCAGCACGGGCGACTTGCCGCCGAGCTCCATCGAATATTTCTTCAGGCCCGCGCGCTCCATGATTCGCTTGCCCGTGACCGTGCCGCCCGTGAACGACACCGCGCGCACGTCCGGATGGCGCACCAGCGCGTCGCCGGCCGTCGCACCGTATCCCTGCACGACGTTCAGCACGCCCGCCGGAATGCCGGCTTCGAGCGCGAGCCGGCCGAGCTGGTCGGCCGTCAGCGGTGACAGCTCCGACATCTTCAGCACGGCCGTGTTGCCGAGCGCGAGACACGGCGCCGTCTTCCACGTCGCGGTCATGAACGGCACGTTCCACGGCGACACCAGCGCGCACACGCCGACCGGCTGGTACAGCGTGTAGTTCAGCATCTGGTCGTCGACCGGATACGTGCGGCCGTTCATCTGCACGCACACTTCCGCGAAGAAGTTGAAGTTCTCGGACGCGCGCGGAATCAGCTGCTTGCTCGTCTGCGCGATCGGCAGGCCGGTGTCCTGCGTCTCGAGCGCGGCGAGCATCGGCACGTTCTTCTCGATCAGCTCGCCAAGCTTGCGCATCAGCTTCGCGCGCTCCTTCGCGGGCGTGTTCGCCCACTTCGGGAATGCGTCCTTCGCCGCGCGCACGGCCGCGTCGACTTCGGCCTCGCCGGCCGACGCGACGTCGGTGATCGCGTCGCCCGTCGCGGGATTCAGCGTCGTGAAGGTCTCGCGGCTCTCGACCTCACGGCCGCCGATCCAGTGCTTGATGGTCATGTGCTCTCCTTGGGCGACGGGCTCAGCCGGCGCGATAGTAGTCTGCTTCGCCGACGATCGTGTTCACGAGCCGGCCGATTCCTTCGATTTCGGTCACGACCTCGTCGCCCGGCTGCGTGTCGGCCAGCCCTTCCGGCGTGCCGGTCAGGATCAGGTCGCCCGGCGAGAGCGTCATGAAACTGCTGATGTGCTCGATCAGCGCGGGCACGTCGAAGATCATGTCGCGCGTGCTGCCGCGCTGCGTCTCCCGGCCGTTCACCGTCGTGCGCAGCGTCAGGTCGCCCGCGTCGCCGATCTCGTCGCGGCTGACGAACCACGGCCCGAGCGGCGTGCAGGTGTCGCGGTTCTTCACGCGCAGGTTCGGGCGGTAGTAGTTTTCGAGGTAATCGCGGATCGCGTAGTCGTTCGCGACCGTGTAGCCGGCGACGTGGTCGAGCGCCTGCGCGCGGCTCACGTTGCGCGCCGGGCGGCCGATCACGACGGCCAGTTCGCACTCGTAGTGCATGTGCGTCGCGTCCGCCGGGCGCACGGTGCGCGAGCGGTGACCGATGAACGTGTTCGGCCCCTTCAGGAAGATCAGCGGCTCGCTCGGCGCGTTGAACGCGAGTTCCTTCGCGTGGTCCGCGTAGTTGAGGCCGAGCGCGAACGTCGTGCGCGGCGCGACGGGCGGCAGCCACGTCACCACGTCCTCGGCGACCACGCGGCCCGTGTCGAGGCGGATCGCGCCGTCGCCGGCCGGTTCGGCCGCATGCAGTGCGCCGTTGTAGATCACGCGCGCCGTCTTCATCGTGCTTCCTCCGCAATCAGCGTATGCCGCAACGTGCCGATGCCGGCGGCGGCAATCTCGATCGTGCTGCCCGCGCGGGCACGCGGTGCGCCACCCGCGACGCCGAGCAGCAGCACGTCGCCCGTGTCGAACGACATGAACGCCGTCACGTCGGCGATCAGTTCCCGCACCGGGCGGATCAGCGTGGCGGTCGACGCGGACACCACGGCATCGCCGTCGATCCGCACGGTCAGGCCGATCGCGTCGACATCGCCGAGCGCGGCCGCCGGCACGATCGCCGGGCCCAGCGGGCAGAAGCCGTCGCGACACTTGAAGCGCACGGCCGGACGGTAGTAATCGGGATGCGGAATCGACACGTCGCTCGCGAGCGTGAAGCCGTGCACGTAATCGAGCGCCTGCGCGGCCGGCACGCGCGTCGCGCGCCGCGAGAACACGACGGCCAGCGACGCGCCGATCTCCAGCGCATCGACGCCCGCGGGCACCACGACGGCCGCGCCATCGGCCGCATGCGTGTTGGCCGGTTTGATGTAAAGGATCGGCGCCTGCGGCGGACGGCCGTAAGGCGGTGCGTGCACGGCATCGCCGAGCGCGCCGAGTGCGGCGCGCTCGTTGAGCAGCGCACCGTAGACGGTACCGATGGCGACCGGCAGCGGCGGCGCCGCGGCGGTCCTGCAAGACAGCTCCATGCGTCATTCCCCTGCCGCGCGTCGCGGCGCATCGTCAATAGTTAACATCTTAAGTAAACAATCGGACGCTGGCAACCGCGATTACCCTGATACATGAAATTCAGCACCGTCGGCTGTTAAGATTGATGCGTCCCCGTCCATTCCCCACCCCCGATGAACCGTACGCTCGACCATCGCAACCTGGCCATGCTGCTGCTCGAGGCCCGCGAAACGCTGATGGGCCTGTTCCGCCCCATTCTCAAGGAATTCGCGCTGACCGAACAGCAATGGCGGATCATCCGCGTGCTCGACGGCGAGCCGGCGAATGCGCTCGAAGCGGGACAGATCGCGCGCCGCTGCTGCATCCTCAGCCCGAGCCTCACCGGCGTGCTGGAACGGATGGAGCGCGACGGCCTGATTACGCGCACGCGCGCGCAGGAAGATCAGCGCCGGCTGCTGGTGAGCCTGACGCCGCAAAGCAGGAAGCTGGTGACCGAAATCGGCCCGCGCATCGACGAGCAGTATCGCCAGCTCGAAGCGCGTTTCGGCCAGGACGGCCTGGACGACATCTACCGCGCGCTCGACCGGCTGATCGAACTCGGCAACGCATCGTAGAGCCTGCCGCGGCCGGGCCTCGGCGAGCGGCGGCGGGCGAACCCGGGAACCGGCAAGCCGCTGATCGCGCGGGCCGTCAGTGCAGCGCCCCGCGCATCAGTTGGGTCACCGCGACGCCGCGGGACGTGCGCATGCATTCCTCGACGTAATCGATGAACGGCAGCGGCTCGAAATCGATTTCGTCGCGCACGCGGCGGTTGTCGAACACGCGATCGACCGTCGCGAACTCCGCGCCACGCTGCAACGCCCGGCCGATCACGCGCTCGAGCGCCGGATCGGACCGCCCGAGCACGTCGCGCACCACGAGCGGCAGGTCGGCCGGCGCGCACGCGGCGTAACGCGGCGCGCCCGTCATGCCGGCCGCCTCGTCCATCGCGCGTACGATCTGCGCGACCTGCGGCGCCTCGTCGCCGGCCGACACGTGGTACACGTCGTGCATCAGCGTCGGCTTCACGGCCAGCAGCATCGTCGCGCGTGCGACGTCGTCGACCGACACGATGTCGATGCGCGTCATCGGCCGTGCCGTGAAGCGGCGCGCCGCGTGCGCGACGCGGAACATCCAGAACGAATTCGGCGCGGGCCGCGTGCCGAGCACCGTGTGACCGACGACGTGCGACGGACGCACGACGACGAGCGGCAGCCCGAGCGCGCGCAGGCGCTGCTCCGTTTCCGCCTTCGCCTGCAGGTAGCCGGCCGCGAGCACCGCGCCGTGCAGCCCGTCGCCGGCCTGCGCCGCGTCGCTCGCCGCCGCACCCGCCATTTCCTCGTAAACGATCCCGCCGCGGCCCGCATGCGCGTAAGCGGTGCCGACGTACACGAAACGCTGCAGTTGCGGTGCGTGCGCGAACCGCTCGGCAAAGCGCAGCGAATCGGCGAGGTCAGCCTGCAGATGCGTACCGTCGGCCGGCGACGCGTGGCCCGCGCAGTGAATCACGTGCGTCGCGCCGGCGAGACGCGGCGCGTCGGCGCCCTGCCACACGTCGCCGAGTGTACCGACGACCACGTTCGCGTCGCCGAGACGCGATGCCCAGTACGGCGCGAGCCCTGCGCGCAGCGCCGCTTCACGCAAACGCGCGACCGCGTGGCCGCGATTCCCGGCGCGCACGACACACACGATGCGCTCGAGCAAGCCTGCGTTGACGAGCGCCGTCAGCACGGTACTGCCGATGAAGCCGGTGGCGCCGGTGAGCACCAGCCGCCCGACGTTGGCCGCCGCGACCGGCGCGCTGGCCGGCGACACGAGGCTCGTGCGCCAGTTGAGCGACAACGCGGTTTTCCAGATCAGCACGATAGTCTCCTTCGAAGAATCGGCCGGACGGCGCGGCAGCCCCGGATCGCGGCGCTGCGCACGGCGGTCGGCCGGGCCGGGGCCGACGCTCGCCCCGGCAGTCCCGACCGGCTGCGGCCCGCGATCGCGTCGATCGCGTCTCGGACACGAGGTGGCGGCTTGCCACGGACGGGCCGTCCGCGGCCCAGGATCGGGAAAATCCAAGTGTGGGGCCGGATCGCCCGGAAGTCTGTCCTGAAAGTTTCGTGAAAGTGTGTGGATTTGTGCACGAATGTCGGGGTGTGTCGTGCCGGCCGGGTCGTCAACTCGGTGAAACGCCGGGTCGAGCCAGCTTTCGACGGAGGTTCGTGGGCGTGCTGCGGGCCAGCGCTTCGGCGCGACACATCGACGCGCCCCGGCCTAGTCATCGCATATCCCGGGCCGACCCGGAGCGAGGCCGCGGCATGCGGATCGCGGTGTCGTCTGCGTTTGCACGCGGGGCCGGAATCCGCGCGTATCGTCAGACGTCCTTTCATCCGAGACACCCATAGACACAATGCGGATTTATTGAGGATTATCGCTTGCGTTTCACTGCAGTCTATCTAGACTATCCAAACCAAATCGGTCGAATGTGTCATTTTCTACTTTCCAGGAGACGTTCCAATGCGCCTCACTATCCGGATTAATGGCAGCGAATCGGCAACCCGGCACTCGTACGCGGTGTTGTGGGTCGATACCGACGAGCGGCTGTGGTCGCGCGAGGCACACCAGGGCATCGATCTCCCGGCCTGGGGCAAGGTTCGGGACGTGGAAGGCGCGATGGCCCTCTGCGCCGCCGACAGCGGGAATGCCGTGTGCCAGTTGAAGGGCCTGTCGTTCAGCGCGATGCAGCGCGAACAAGGTCCCGCGGTGCTCGCCGGCGAGCACCCCGACGGCGCGTGGCGCCTGCAGGCGGTCGATCGCTCCACGGCGGAGCCGGAATACCACGAATTCATTTCCGTCGCGCGATAGGTATTTTTGACGGCAATCCTCTGCGGTTTTCGGGTTTATTCCGGTTTCCGTGATATTCATTTCGATATTCAGAAATAACGGCGCCTCTCTTCGAGGCGTTTTTATTTTTCCGTCCCGAAAATAATCGGGGCCGGGTTGATTGAGTCGCGTCCGCGGTCACGACCCGCCGCGCCATTCCGATTCGTCGGCGACATCGGGCAATGCCCGCGCCGCCGTTCCTGCCTTCGTTCCCGCCTTCATCCCGCCTTTTCCGCCCGAAGCCCGGTCGCCGACGCGCATCTTTTACGGGGCCGAAGCACAGTTTCCCCACACGACGTTTACTCATTTATTACAATCACATTATTCCGATTGACTTGCCGCCGTCCGGCGGCCCGACCCGGCCCTTGCATGCGCGTGAAAAAGAAGACCCACCCCGCCGATCCGTACGCCGCCGCGACCAAGCACCCGATGCTCGCGTCGCGCTTGCCGATGTGGCGCTCGAAGCTGGTCGTGATCATGGTGTCCCTCGGTTTCGCCGCGCTGATCGGACGCGCGTTCTGGGTGCAGGTCGCGAACCAGGATTTCTATGTCGGTGAGGGCCAGAAGCGCTACCAGCGCACGATCGAGCTCGACGCGATGCGCGGGCGCATCGTCGACCGCAACGGCGCGATGCTCGCGGTCAGCCTGTCGACCTATGAAATCTGGGCGAACCCGAAACAGGTCGCCGAAATCGACTATCCGCAGATCGCGAAGTTGCTCGACATGCCGCTCGCGGAGGTGAAGCGCCGCCTGCGCAACGACCGTACGTTCGTACTGCTCAAGCGGCAGATCGACGCCGAGACCGCAAGCCGACTCGGCAAGCTCGAGATCGACGGCATCACGCAGATCGCCGATTCGAAGCGCTTCTATCCGGAGGGCGAATCGGCCGCGCACGTGGTCGGCTTCACCAACGTCGAGGACAAGGGCCAGGAAGGCGTCGAGCTCGCGGCGAACGGGCGGCTGTCGGGTACGTCCGGGCAGCGCGAGGTGATCCGCGACCGGCTCGGCCGCATCGTGTCCGACACGCGCCCGCTCGTGCCCGCGCAGCACGGCGCGACGATCGAACTGACGATCGACCGGCGGATCCAGCAACTCGCGTTCAGCCAGCTCAAGGCCGCGGTGCTCGAGAACAACGCGGTGGCCGGCAGCGTCGTCGTGCTCGACGCGCAGAACGGCGAAATCCTCGCGCTCGCGAACTATCCGACCTTCGACCCGAACGACCGTGCACGTCTCACGGGCCAGCAGCTGCGCAACCGCGCGGTGATCGACACGTTCGAGCCGGGCTCGACGATCAAGCCGCTCGTCGTCGCGCTGTCGATCGACGAGCGCAAGGTCACGCCGAACACGATCATCAACACGTCGCCGGGCACCTACAAGATCGGCCCGGCCGTGATCCACGACACGTCGAACCACGGCTCGCTGACCGTCTCGCAGGCGCTGCAGAAGTCGAGCAACGTCGCGCTCGCGAAGCTGGCGCTGAACCTGCCCGCCGAAACGATCTGGAACAAGTACCAGGAATACGGGATCGGCCGCGCGCCGGAACTGACGTTCCCGGGCGTCGCGTCGGGCCGCCTGCGCGGCTACAAGCGCTGGCGGCCGATCGAGCAGGCGACGATGGCGTACGGCTACGGGCTGTCGATGTCGCTGCTGCAGATCGCACAGACCTACACCGCCTATGCGGGCGACGGCACGCTGCACCCGGTGTCGCTGCTGAGGAACGGTTCAGACCCGCAGACGGTCGAGGCCCATCGCGGCCATCGCGTGACGTCGCCGCAGACCGCGGCGGCGATCCGTTCGATGCTCGAGTCGGCCGTCGGCGAAGGCGGCACGGGGCGCCGCGCGCGCGTCGACGGCTACCGGATCGGCGGCAAGACGGGCACGGCGCGCAAGCAGGTCGGCGCAACCTATGCGAAGGGCAAGTACCGCGCCCTGTTCGCGGGGATGGCGCCGATGAGCAACCCCCGCCTGATCGTCGCGGTGATGATCGACGAGCCGCGCGGCAAGGGTTATTACGGCGGCACGGTGGCCGGCCCGGTGTTCTCGTCGGTCACGAGCGGCTCGCTGCAGCTGCTCGGCGTGCCGCCGGACGCGCCGGTCGAGCCGACACCGAATGCGCCGCTCAAGGCTGCCGCGCCGCAAAAGACGGTCGCGGCGCCGAAGGCCGAGCGGCAAGCGCAAACGGTGGCCACCGGGAAGGCGGCCGCGCCTGTGAAAACGGCCGCGCAAGCCGGCGCGGCCGGAGAGACGAAGGCGGCCGGCTGAAGCCGCCTGGGCGTTGATGAGGTCGCCGGGGCACGGCGCGGTGGCGAACAGGTCGGCTGACAAATCGAGATCGGCTATTCGCTACGTAGAACCCGCTGCACGCGCCGTTCCGAGAGGCCGGCGCAATCTTGTAATCCCGGCGATCCGCGCAGTCCGCGCAGCAGTCGCGGCGATCCTAGCGATCCGAGCGATCCCAGCCGCTAACCATCAATGCGCGGCCGCCACCGGCTTCGCCATCCTGCCGAGCACGTGCTCGGTCATCCCGCGCGCGAGTTCGCTCTCCCCCATGAACACGATGCCGATGCCCTCGCTCGACAGCAGGTCGGCCTCGTCGCTGCTGTTCGTGCACAGCACGACCTCCAGCGCCGGATTGAGCGTGCGCGAGATCTCGACGATCTGCCGCACGTCGAATACGTCCGGCAGCGTGACGACCAGCATCCCGGCGCGCGCGATATGCGCCTGCACGAGCACGATCGGCTCGATCGCGTCGCCCGACACGGCCGCGACGCCGTCCGCGCGCAGCTTCTCGACGAGCTCGCGATTCTGCTCGACGACGACATAGGCGATCCCGCGCTCGTCCAGCGCATGCGCGATCCGCGTGCCGACCTTGCCGTAGCCGACGATCACGACCTGGCCGGTCAGGTGCGTCTGCGGCGTCGACATCGGCAGCGCGGCGAGCGGATCGTCGCGTGCCTCGAGCTTGCGCGCGAACGCCGAATGCTTGCGGATCCATGCGAGCGCCGGATCGATCATCGCGAACAGCAGCGTGTTCATCGCGATCGAGATCAGCGCGACCGCGAGAATCAGGCTTTGCCCCTCGGCCGACAACAGCCCGAGCGCACGTCCGAGCCCCGCGAGGATGAACGAGAACTCGCCGATCTGGGCGAGACCGGCCCCGACCGTCAGCGCGGTGTTCAGCGGATAGCGGAACGCGATCACGAGCGCGACCGCCGCGAGCGTCTTGCCGATCAGCACGATCGCCGCGACCTCGATCACATGCAGCGGCTCGGCGAGCAGCACCTTCGGGTCGAACAGCATCCCGACCGAAATGAAGAACAACACCGAGAACGCGTCGCGCAGCGGCAGCGTCTCGTCGGCCGCACGCCGGCTGAACTCCGACTCGCGCATCATCATCCCGGCGAAGAACGCGCCGAGCGCGAACGACACGTCGAACAGCTTTGCCGCGCCGAACGCGATGCCGACCGCCGCGGCGATCATGCACAGCGTGAACAGTTCGCGCGAACCGGTACGGGCGACGAGCCACAGGATGCGTGGGAACACGCGCTTGCCGACCACGAGCATCAGCGCGATGAACGCGGCGACCTTCAGCATCGTGACGCCGAGCGTGCCCCACACGCTGCCGCCGGCCGCGTGCGCGTCGCCGGGCGGCGTGCCGCCGAGCAGCCCCGCGACGGGCGGCAGCAGCACGAGCACGAGCACCATCACGAGATCCTCGACGACGAGCCAGCCGACCGCGATGCGTCCGTTCACGGTC
The DNA here is from genome assembly GCF_905339895.1 of Burkholderia sp. BCC1988. Lineage (NCBI taxonomy): Bacteria > Pseudomonadati > Pseudomonadota > Betaproteobacteria > Burkholderiales > Burkholderiaceae > Burkholderia > Burkholderia sp. BCC1988. Next base: position 161,966 of record NZ_CAJPHA010000001.1, on the reverse strand, counting down.
TCGACGAGCCCGCGCCCCTCGAGCGCCCGCAACAGCACGACCGTGCTCGCGACCGACAGCGCTAGCCCGAACACGAGCGCCGCGCCGAGGCTCCAGCCCCAGGTGAGCGCGAGCCCGCCGCCGAGCAGCGTCGCGACGGTAATCTGGACGACGGCCCCCGGCAGCGCGATCTTGCGCACCGCGAGCAGGTCGCCGAGCGAAAAATGGAGGCCGACGCCGAACATCAGCAGCATCACGCCGACTTCCGCGAGCTGCTGCGCGAGCGACAGGTCGCCGACGAAACCGGGCGTGCCGGGGCCGATCACGATCCCGGCGAGCAGATAGCCGACGAGCGGCGGCATTTTCAGCAGCGACGCGAGGTAACCGAAGATCATCGCGAGACCGAAACCGGCCGCGAGCAACGCAATCAGGCTGATGTCATGAGGCATCCCCCCTCCCGAGTTCTTGTAACGATTTAGTAAGGTTCAAGAATGGAAGGATAAGGGATGAGGCGAAAAATTGGCGCGCCACGGCGAAAAATTCACGCGTCGGCGCGCCATTGCGGGGTACAACCCCGGGCGGGCGGAACGCGCCCCGGGCCGGTGGGCGCCGCGAGGCGGATCGATCGGGCGGGGCCGGATACCCCGCCGCGTGCGTCAGCGCGACGCCTGCGGGAACCGCGCGCCCGGCGGCGGCTCGGGCCGCGTCGACGGCACGCTCTTGCGCACCTTGGCGACCTGCGCGGCCGTGATCGCCGTCCCCGTATTGCCCCAGCTCGTGCGCACGAAGTTCGACACGTCAGCGACTTCCTGGTCCGACAGGCGCCAGCCGAACGGCGGCATCGTGAAGGTCGACGGCGCGGTGTGCGTGCCCTTCAGCGCGCTGCCCGACAGCACGACGTGGATCACCGAAGTCGGATCGTCGCCCTGCAGAACCGGGTTGCCGGCGAGCGCCGGGAACACCCGCGCGTAGCCGTGGCCGTCGCTGCGGTGGCAGGCCATGCAGTTGTCGCGATAGACCGCCGCGCCCGGCTTGCTCGCGTCACCGGTCTGCAGCGCGTGCGCGGCCGTCGCGTCGTACGCGTACGGTGTCTCGCCCTGCACCTTTGGCGGCAGCGTCTTCAGGTAGCGTGCGATCGCCGTGAGATCGTCGTCGCTCATGTGCTGCATGCTGTGGCCGACCACGTCCGTCATCCCGCCGAACGCGGCCGTGCGCAGCGTGCGGCCGGTCTTCAGGAACTGCACGATCTCGGTTTCGTTCCACGTGCCGAACCCGGTGCGCGGCTCGCCGCGCAGGCTCGTCGGCACCCAGCCGTCGATCGCCGCGCCGCCGGCCAGGAAGTCGAGGCCGCCCGCGTCGGTCAGCGCGCGTTCCTGCATCGTCGCCGCGCGCGGCGTGTGGCACGCGCCGCAATGGCCGAGTCCCTGCACGAGATACGCGCCGCGCGCGACCACCGGATCGGTGTACGGCGCCGCATCGAACGGCTTCGGCGTCGGCGCGAACATCTTGCGCCAGAACGTCAGCGGCCAGCGCATCGACAGCGGCCACACGATGTCCACCTTGCGGTTCTCGTGCTCGACCGGCGCGACGCCGTGCATGAAGTACGCGTACAGCGCCTTCATGTCGTCGTCGGTCAGCCGCGAATACGACGGGAACGGCATCGCCGGATACATCGTGTCGCCGTTCTTGCGCACGCCCTCGCGCACCGCGCGGGTGAAGTCCTCATACGTCCAGCCGCCGAGGCCCGTCTTCGGGTCCGGCGTGATGTTCGTCGAGTAGATGCCGCCGATCGGCGTGTCGAACTTCAGCCCGCCCGCGAACGGCTTGCCGCCGCTCGCGGTGTGGCACGCGATGCAGTCGCCCGCGCGGGCCAGATATTCGCCGCGCTTGACGAGGTTCGCGTCGGCAGACTGCGCAACCGGTGCGGCGGCCGGGCCCGAAGCCGCGACGGGCGCGGATGCCGGCTGCGCGAACGCGGCGCCGCCCGCGAGACCGAACGCCGCCCAGGCCGTGCCGATCGCCAGTGAGCGCCGCAGCGGGGAAATCCGGCGCGCGGCGTTGTGGTGGTTCACTGTCCTCTTCATACGGTCACCAGCGGGGCGGGATTTTTCAGGTATTGCTCGCGGATCGCACGTGCCGACCAGTAGGCCAGCGCCGCGATGATCCCGGTCGGGTTGTAGCCGATGCCCTGCGGCAGCGCCGACGCGCCCATCACGAACACGTTGTGCACGTCCCAGCACTGCAGGTAGCGGTTCAGCACGCTCGTCTTCGGGTCGGTGCCCATGATCGCGCCGCCGACCAGGTGGGTCGTCTGGTACGCGCGCGAATCGAAGTGCTTGCCGAACTCGCGCGTCGACACGCCGATCGCCTTCGGCCCCATCGCCTCCGCGATCTTCTTCATCTGCCCGGTCACGTATTGCGCCATCTTGATGTCGTTGTCCTTCCAGTCGAACGTCATCCGCAGCAGCGGCTGGCCGTACGAATCGCGATAGGTCGGATCGAGGTCGAGATACACGTCGCGGTACGACATGTTCGTGCCGTGCGCGTCCATCGAGATCGTGTGCGCGTAGTTGTCCTTCACGGCCTTCTTCCACGCCGAGCCCCACTGCGGCGTGCCGGGCGGCGTCGCGATGCCGCTGATCGGCTTCACGCCGGCCTGGTTCACCCACAGCGGCGAGCCGCCGACGAAGCCGAGCGGGCCGTGGTCGAAGTTGTCCGCGTTGAAGTCGTCCACCGCGACGCCGTTGCCGCCCGCGCCGATGAACGGGTTCGTGTAGGTGTCCTTGTCGAAGAACGCCTTGATCGTCGACAGGTTCTGGTACGCGAAATTGCGGCCCACCACGCCTTCGCCCGAGATCGGGTCGTACGGCTTGCCGATGCCCGACAGCAGCAGCAGATGCACGTTGTGATACTGGAACGCGGCGACGATCACGAGATCGGCCGGCTGGTGCACTTCACGGCCGGCCGGGTCGACGTAGGTGACGCCCGTCGCGCGCTTCTTCGTGTCGTCGAGGTCCACGCGCAGCACGTGGCACTTCGAGCGCAGCTCGAAGTTCGGCACCTGCTTCAGCGCCGGGAGGATGTTCAGGTTCGGCGATGCCTTCGAGTACATGTAGCACGCGTAGCCGCTGCAGTAGCCGCAGAAGTTGCACGGCCCCATCTGCACGCCGTACGGGTTCGTGTACGGACCCGACGTGTTCGCCGACGGCAGCCGGTACGGATGCAGCCCGAGCGACTTCGCGGCGTCGGAGAAGCGCTGCGCCGAATACGTATTGAGCTGCGCGGGCAGCGGGAAGTTGTCGCTGCGGTTCGCCTCGAACACGTTGCCGTCGCCGACCACCTTGCCGCCGACCTTGTACGCCTGCCCCGACGTGCCGAACACCTTCTCGGCGAAGTCGAAATACGGCTCGAGTTCGTCGTAGGTGACGCCCGTGTCCTGGATCGTCATCCCTTCGGGGATGAACTTCTTGCCGTAGCGCTCTTCGTAGTGGCTGCGCAGGCGCAGCTCCTCCGGCGTGATCCGGAAATGCACGCCCGACCAGTGCAGCCCCGCGCCGCCGACGCCCTCGCCCGGCAGGAACGCGGCGAGCTGCCGGTACGGCAGCGCGGTGTCCTGCACGCCGTGGCGGATCGACACGGTCGTCTTCGACAGGTCGAGGAACAGCTTCTTGCGGACGTTGTAGGTCAGCTCGTCGATCGTGTTCGGATACGCGCCGTCCGGATAGGTGTCGCGATACTCGCCACGCTCGAGCGCGACGACGTTCAGGCCCGCTTCGGTCAGTTCCTTCGCGAGAATCGCGCCGGTCCAGCCGAAGCCGACGATCACCGCATCGACGTGCGGCTTCTTTTCTGCGGCCATCAGGTGCGCTCCCCGTTGATCGAGACGGGGCCGTACGGATAGGGCTTGCCGTTCTGGTTGACGAAATCCATGAAGTCGGCGCGCGCGCCCGGAAAACCGATCATCTTCCACGCGGCCATGTCGTGATTGCCGCCATGCACCGGATCGCAGAAGTAGCCTTCGCGCGTGTTCTGCAGCAACAGGCCGAAGAACACCGCGGACGGCACGTCGTCGATCTGCGCGCCGCCTTTTTCCAGTTCGCCGAGCACGGTGTCGCGGGTCGGCGCGTCGAGGTCGGCGAACGCCTTGCCGTGGGCCTTTTCGCAATAGCGGTTGACCGCCGCGATGCCGAGCCGGTAGATGTCGCGCGGCACGAGCTTGAGCTGGTAGCCGAGCTCGGGCACGCCCTGCTGGAACGGCCCCTGCATGTACCACGTCGCGCCGTGCGCGTACGGGGTTTCCATCTGGCGGTCGATGAATTCGGGTACGCCGGATTCGAGCGCGCCAGGGCCTTCGGCATCGGCCGGGATCAGCCGGTCGACGGCGGCCTGGACGAACGCCCACTCCTTCGCATCGAAGAAGGTCGGCTTGTACGGCGCGCGTTCAGCGCCGGCCGACGCGGTGGAGGCATTGCCGGCCGTGGTCGAGGACGACGACGAGCGCAGGTCGCAACCGGCGACCGACGCGATCGGCACGAGCGCGACCGACGTGCGCAGGAAGCGGCGACGCGAGTTGGGTTTGTCGGGTGGCGTGGACATGGTCGGATGTTGATCGTTGGGGAGCGTGATTCGGGAACCGCATTCCGGATGCGGCATGCCCGACACGGTAGCCATGCCGCGCGCGGCCGGCCGTCCTTTCTTGCGATGTTGCGAGCAAGCTCGATGCAGGCGCCGGCCGCGCACTGCGCGGTGGCGCCCGTCATGCAGCCCGCGCGGCGCGCCGGTTCCGGCAGCCACGCGGGGTCGACCTCTTCGCGGGTCTTATCGTCGGACAAATACGGGCTTGCCGCCCGCATCTGCCCCTCATCGCCATGGCCTATTCAACTTAGATGCCGCGCCGGCCGACGGCAAGCGCAACGTGCACGACCCTCAATTCGGGCCCGGCGACAAACGCCGCGAATTATAAATGGAACCGGTTCCATTTCCAAAGGGTTCAACGCAATTCATTGCATCGAAAACCGCAATAATGAGGAAATCGTTTTCCGGAATACGCAAGAGCCGTGGCGCGGCCGCGGCGTCGGTCGGCCGGACACACGCGCGGATGTCGCCCGATCGGCGTGGTTTTTCTGGGGTTGCCCTGCCCGCGCCGCTCGGCGCTTTCCGATGCGGCGCCTGCGACGCGCGTTACCGCCTCACTCTCGGCAAAACGGCCGTCCCGCTCGACGCGGTGCTCACCACGGCCACAGCATCGATGCGATCGACAACGAAAGCGCCGCGCACAGCGGCGAGTAACAGAGGCTGTCCATGCGCGCGAAACGCGACCCGCGAACCCGCTTGAAGAAGCCGACGTAGCGGAAATCACCGACCGCGCGCACCGCGAAGATCAGTGCGAGCGCAACGATCGCGAACGCGATCGCGCCGGGATACAGGTTCGGCCACAGCCAGCCCGCGCGCGACGCGACCGCGCTCGCGCCGGCCAGCAACGCCGCCGCGACGGCGAGCGTGCCGGGCACGGTCGGCCGCAGCAGCGGTACGCCGTCCTGCTCCGGAATGGCCGCACGCTTGCCGAGCCGTCCGCCGAACGCCCAATAGACGTGAACGAGTGCGATCGCACAAAGCGTCGGCACGCTGAAATACGCGCCCGTCATGTCGGTAAGCTTCCTTGTCTCATCGTGTCGTCGTGTCGTCATCCAGCCGGAAGGAATCCGGCGCGCGGCCCCGCTCCGCGCCACACGAGACGATACCCAAACAGCGTGCCGCATGCAGTGCGACGTCCGGTCGCAAGACGCCATGCCGCGTGTTGCGGTGCAGTGCGCGCGCACCGTCGCATCGGGCCGCCGCTTGACTTCCCTCCGGGCACCGCTACCCTCTTATTCCAGTACGGCACGCGAACCGTGCATGCGCAACCGTCGCACACGTGCCGTTCGCCGGCACGCACGATCGGACGATCGCGGCGCGCCCGGGCACGACAACCATAACGAATACCCATGGAGGCGACTCATGCTGATCGGTGTGCCGAAGGAGATCAAGAATCACGAATACCGCGTCGGCCTCACGCCGGCCGGCGCACGTGAACTCACGCGACACGGCCATCGCGTGCTCGTGCAGCGCGGCGCGGGCACGGCAATCGGTCTGCTCGACGACGACTACACGGCCGCCGGCGCCGCACTGTGCGACGACCCGCGCGACCTCTTCGCGCGCGCCGACATGATCATCAAGGTCAAGGAGCCGCAGGCGGCCGAGTGCGCGATGCTGCGGCGCGGACAGATTCTTTATACGTATCTGCATCTCGCGCCCGATCCCGGGCAAGCGGCCGCGCTCGTGAAGTCCGGCGCGGTCTGCATCGCGTACGAAACCGTGACGGGCCCGGGCGGCGGACTGCCGCTGCTCGCGCCGATGAGCGAGGTCGCGGGGCGCATGTCGATCCAGGTCGCGGCAACGCACCTCGAAAGCCCGCGCGGCGGCCGCGGGGTGCTGATGGCCGGCGTGCCCGGCGTGCCGGCCGCGCACGTCGTGGTGCTCGGCGCGGGCGTGGTGGGCACCGGTGCGCTGCAGATGGCGGTCGGCCTCGGCGCGCGCGTCACCGTGCTCGACACGAACGTGGGCCGGTTGCGCCAGCTCGATCTGGTCTTCGCGAACCGGATCGCGACCGTCTGCTCGAACGCGCATACGATCGACGAAGCCGTGCGCGACGCCGACGTCGTGATCGGCGCGGTGCTCGTGCCGGGCGCGTCGGCGCCGCGGCTCGTCACGCGCGACATGATCGCGACGATGCGCACGGGTGCCGTCGTCGTCGACGTCGCGATCGACCAGGGCGGCTGCTTCGAGACCTCGCATGCAACGACGCATGCGCAGCCGACCTTCGTCGTCGACGGCGTCGTGCATTACTGCGTCGCGAACATGCCTGGCGCGGTCGCGCGCACGTCGACGTTCGCGCTGAACAACGCGACGCTCGGCCATGCGCTCGCGCTCGCCGACAAGGGCTGGAAACGCGCGATGGCCGACGACCCGCATCTGCGCGCGGGCCTGAACGTGTGCGACGGCCACATCACGTACGAGGCCGTCGCGCTGGCGCTCGGGCTGCCGTACGTACCGGCAGAGGACGTGCTGGCCTGATCCTGGCGTGCGCGCGACCGCGCACGCGCGCCGTCACGCGCCCTTCGGGCGGCCGCGCTTCGCCGCGGTGCTTGTGCCGCTTGTGCCGCTTGTGCCGCTTGTGCCGCTTGTGCCGCTTGTGCCGCTGGCGCCGGTTGTGCAGGTTGTGCCGCTTGCACCCATCGTGCGCGCCAGCAGCGGCCGCAGTTGCGCGAGCGTGCGCGTGTTGAGCACGTCCTGTCGCGTGAGCCACCCGCGCCGCGCCTGGCCGATACCGTATCCAAGATTGTCCAGATCGTCCGCGCACCGCGCGTCCGAGCCGATCGCTACCGCGACGCCGGCCTTGGCGGCCTCGCGGCACCAGACGTCCGGCAGGTCGAGCCGCCGCGGGTCGCCGTCGAGTTCGACGAAGCAGTGGCGCGCGGCGGCCGCGGCGAGCACGCGCGGCACGTCGAGTTCGCATGCGTCGCGTTCGCCGAGCAGCCGGCCGGTCGGATGCGCGAGGATCGTGAAATACGGGTGATCGATCGCGCGCAGCAGCCGCTCGGTCTGCGCGTCGCCCGGCAGGTCGAAGCGGTCACGTACCGCGCCGACGACGAGGTCGAGCCGGCCGAGCACGTCGTCGGCCACATCGAGGCTGCCGTCCTCGCGAATGCCCGCCTCGACGCCCTTCAGCAGCACGAAGTCGTCGAATGACGCATTGAGGCGGTCGATCTCGTCGATCTGCCGTACGAGCCAGTCGGCATCGGTACGGCCGCCGCCGGACTCCGGCATGCGATCGGTGACGGCCAGATACGCGAGCCCGCGCGCACGCGCCGCGTCCGCTATCGCGCGCAGGCTGTCGCGCCCTGCCGACGCGTCGGTATGCGCATGCAGATCGCCATGAACGTGCTTGCGTTCGACCAGCGCCGGCAGCGCGCCGACGCGCGACGCGTCGATTTCGCCGCGGCCCTCGCGCAACTCGGGCGGCACCCAGTGAAGGCCGATCGCCTCGTAGACGGATGCCTCCGTCGCGCCCGCGATCCGCTCGTCGCCGCGGAATACGCCGTATTCGTTGATCTTCAGCCCGCCGGCCTGCGCGATCCGGCGCAGCGCGATGTTGTGCGCCTTCGATCCCGTGAAGTAGACGAGCGCCGCGCCGAACGCGTCGGCGTCGACGACGCGCAGGTCGACCTGCAGCCCGTTGCCGAGCACGACGCTCGAACGCGTCTTGCCGTTCGCGAGCACGCGTGCGACCTCGCCGTAGCCGACGAACGCGTCGGCCACGGCGGCCGGATCGCGTGCGGTCACGAGGATGTCGAGATCACCGACCGTCTCCCGGCAGCGGCGAAAGCTGCCGGCCGGCACCGCTTCGCCGACGCCGCCCACCTTGCGCAAGCGCTCGAGCAACGGCATCAGCGATTGCGCGGCATCCGGCAGCAGAAAGCGCTGCGGCTCGCGCTTCAGGCGCTCGTCGAGCGCGTCGAGCAGGTGCGCTTCGGTCTTCGCGCCGAAACCCGGCAGCGCGCGCACGTGCCCGCTCTTCGCTTCGACGCGCAGTTGCTCGAGCGAGTCGACGTGCAGCGCGTCATGCAGCGCCTTGACGCGTTTCGCGCCGAGCCCCGGCACGTCGAGCAGTTCGACGATCGCGCCCGGCAACGCATGGCGCAGCGTTTGCTGCAGTTCGCAGGTACCGGTCGCGGCGATCTCGCGCAGCTTCGCCGCGAGATCGGCACCGATCGATGGAATCCGGCCGAGATCGCTGCCGCTCTCGATCATCGCCGGAATGTCGCGCCCGTAGTCGGCGATCGTACGGGCCGCGTTGCGGTAGGCACGCACGCGGAACGGGTTGGCGCCCTGGATCTCGAGCATGTCGGCGATTTCGGTGAAGACGGCCGCGCACTCGGCATTGTGGATCGGCATGATCGGCGTGGCTCCCTTCCACGTGGATGGCGCCGTGCGCCGGCGTGCCGGCGTCGGCCCGCCCGGCGCCGCATGTCGACGGCGGCGGGTGCCCGTTGGTCATCCTGCGCCGATTGCCCGTGTCGTGCCGCGCGGGGCTCGCTGCTTGCGTGGCCCCTGCACCGACGTCACAGCGATGCGCGCGGTGTCGTCGCGTAGCGCCGCTCGTATATCGACTGGCAATGCGTGCAACGCTCGGCGGTCGGGCGCGCGAGCAGTCGCTCGTAGCCGACCGGCGCATCGCAATCGATGCACTCGCCGTAGCTGCCGTCGCGCATGCGCTGCTGCGCGCGCCCGATCGCGCGCAACTCGGCCAGCTTCATCCCGATCAGCGCGTGATCCATGTCGACGAACAGATCGGCATTGGCCTCGTCGCCCTCGTCCGGCGCCGCGCCGGCAAGCTCCGCATAGGACTCCGACGCGCGCTGGTCCTCGCTCGTCCGGATCTCCGCACGCAACGCCTGCTCGCTCTCGGTCAGCCGTCGCTGCAGCGTCTGCCGTTGTTCTCGATCGAGCGCCATCGCCGTCCCTCCTTTTCCGGGTTCCGCGCAATGAGGCATGCGGCGCGCGGTTGTCGCGCCGGTGCACGGCGGGCCGGGATGCCCGGCTCGTCGTGCCCGGATGCGCGTCCGGCCACATGAAGTGCGGGACGCATTCGACGCAGCATAAACCCAATGCACACGCATGTGTTGACCGGCGTCAGCGCCCCCATCGCGCATCAGAAACCGGGGACTGATGCGAAAACCTCGCGGGGCAGCATTCGTCTGACGCAGCCCCCGTTGAGGTCGATCAATCCCCTGTAAAAAGTTGCGTCGTAGATTGAGAGCATGCGCGGCGAATCCGCGGCTTTCCGGGAGAACGTCATGTTGTTCGGCGTCGTCATCTGGGTGGCCCTTGCGGCCCTGTTCCCGACAATGGTCGTGCCGACGATCCAGCACGCCATCCAGCCGTCGAGCGCGCAGGCCGCGCCCGACGCCAGCCCCGCCGTCTCGCCCGCTGCGTTGCCGGCAGCCGCTCAGCCGCCGGCGCACAGCTGAAGCGCGGTTGCGGGACGCGTCGTATCGAGGCCGGAAGCACGAGTCGACGCTCGATACTTCGCACTCCTCTTCATCAAAACGCGTTGCGCCCGACGAAGCCGCGCACGACCGTCATCAGGATGATCTTCATGTCGAACCAGAAGCTCCAGTTCTGCATGTAGAACAGGTCGAACTTCACGCGCGCGGCCATCGCCTCGACCTTGCGTGTCTCGCCGCGATAGCCGTTCACCTGCGCCCATCCCGTGATTCCCGGCCGGACGCGATAGCGATACATGTAGCAGTCGATCAGTTGCCGGTAGAAGTCGTCGTGTTCGATCGCGTGCGGACGCGGGCCGACCACCGACATCTGGCCGAACAGCACGTTGAAGAACTGCGGCAACTCGTCGAGCGACGTGCGTCGCAGGAACGCGCCGACCGGCGTGATGCGCGCATCGTTGCGCGAGGCCTGTCGCACGACACCGGGCTGTACGCGATGCACGCGCATCGTCCTGAACTTGAGGATATGGAACTCGCGCCCGTCGGCGCCCTTGCGGCGCTGCCTGAACAAGACGGGCCCCGGCGACGACAGCTTCACCGCGATCGCCAGCGCCGCGAGCAGCGGCAGCAGCGGAATCAGTACGGCGCCGGCGAACAGCCGGTCGAACGCGAACTTTGCCCACAGTTCCGGCGCGGAACGCGGCGTGGTCGCGAGGTTGATGGCCGGCATGCCGAGCACATCGGTCGCGGATCGCTCGACGACCGCCATCTGCCGCACGTCCGGCAATAGCCGCAGCTCGACGAACTCGTCGCGCAGTTCGCGCACGATGCGCTGGATGCGTGACTCGTGCGACATCGGCAGCGTGAGCCACACTTCGTCGATCTCGCCGCCGCGGATCATGCGCCGCAACGCGACCCAGTCGTCGATCACCGGCACGCCGCCGATCCCGTCAGTCGTGGCCGCGGCCGGTGCATCGTCGTCGAACACGCAGGCAGCCGCGAACGGCCCGGCCGGTTCGAGCTGCATGCGCTCGATCGCCACCCGTCCGTAAGCGGTCGCCCCGACGACCGCAACCCGCCGCTGCCGCGCGCGCGGATCGCCACGCTTCATCGCCAGCGCGCAGAGTGCCAGCCTGCCGAGCAGCAGTGCCGCGTCGCCGGACAGCACCGTCCGCGCGATCCAGCGCGTCGTGACCGTGCCGCCGCGGTTCATGATCCACATCGTGCCGGCCACCGTCAGCGTACCCACGCACACGACGGCCACCACCGTGCGCGTCAGCACGGCACCGCCGTCGTGCGGCGACGCCGCGCCGCGCGTCACGCGCACGCTGCGCGGCAACAGCGCGACGGTCAGCACGCACAGCAATGCGACCGTGCCGCGCTGCGCGTCCGACAGATCGTGCCACGCGAGCCCCATCGCAGCCTGCGCGGCGAGCGCACCTGCCAGCACCAGCGCAACATCGACCGCGGCGATCGCGGCGCGTCGCATCGCATTCGTTCCACCCGCCATCGCATGCATCGTCACACACCGTGCGCGGGGAAACCGCCGTGCAGGTCCTGCATGCGCGGCCGCACCGGCAACGCACGCGCGCCGGCCCGCGTGCCGAGCAGCCGGCGATAGTCCGCGCGAATCAGCTCGTAGCACTCGCATGCCTGGCGCTCGAGACCGTCGCGATCGAGCACGGTGATGCGGCCGCGACGCTGACGGATCAGCCCGGCTTCCTGCAGGTTGCCGGCCGCTTCCGTCACGCCTTCGCGACGCACGCCGAGCATGTTCGCGATCGTCTGCTGCGTGACGGCCAGTTCGTCGCCGTCGATCCGGTCATGCGCGAGCAGCAGCCAGCGGCTCAACTGCTCGCTGACCGAGTGATGCCGGTTGCACAACGCGCTGCGCGAAATCTGCGCCATCGTCGCCTGGCAGTAGTTCAGCAGCAGCCGATACGTCGCCGGCGAACGTTCGAATTCCGAGCGCATCACGCAGGTCGGCACGCGGTAGGCCATCCCGCCGATCCGGACTTCGACGCGATTCGATACCGCGGTGCCGCCGACGAGCGTCGCCAGGCCGACCACACCTTCGCGGCCGACCACGGCGACCTCGACCATCGCTCCGTCCTCCATCAGGTGCTGCACCGACATCATGGCGGTGGTCGGGAAATGCAGGTGGCGCATCGGTTCCCCGACACGGTCGAGCATGCCGGCCTTGATCCGGACCAGTTCGAGGTGCGGTGCGATGGCACGGATGCTGTCCTCCGGAAGGGCATCGAGGATGGCATTCGCCGAATAGCTCGAGTGAAGATGAAGCATGTCTGTATCCCTTTTATCGTCCGCGCCGCATGCAGCCGCGTCAGCGGAATTCGTTATCGCGATGCGCGCCCGGACGGCGACGCGGGTTGCGGCCCACAACCCTCGATCCAATCGACCCACGGCGTCTCGCCGCTGGATCGAATCGGCAGTCCCGTTTCGACACGCCCGTTTCGATAAGCGATTTACGTGCCAATACCCGCTCCATCCTTAATATATAAATGACTTGCGATTTAGCGCCCCCGAATAGCCGGTCGAAAACCGCAAAAAACGTCTCATTTCCGGACACCCGCTTGCGTCGCGGACGCAGCCGGCAATTCGACTGATCATTGGGCGCGGGGCCGGCAGTGGAACCGGCAGCGGCGCGGGAGTCTTATCGTTCAATAACTTACAGCCGGTTTTCAATTGTTTCCATGATGTCTCAAACGGGCCAGAGTCGCGTGCCGCACGCTCGAATGGTCGTTTGAAACTGTCTCAAATATGAATCGCCGGATTAATTTACAACACTGTAATCAAACGCACATATCTCACGCAACACTATGATTCAATTAATAAATCATACCTGCGAATCTCAATTGTCAAATAATGTTCAATGCATTCTAGATAATTTTCTTGTACGATGCACTCCGTTGCCGGATTGATTCTCGATCAGCACCGAATTCGCGATTCACCCTCCAGTGCAATTAATTCATACGAAGACGATCTTCAAATACCTATAACCTTTTCATTTACCCCGAATCGTCAAACATTGTGAAGTGACGTAATGCGCAATTTATCGAATTGAATTGCGTGCTAGCCTTTTTCGCCATCGGCATTCGAATTTCTATGAACACGAATCCGCACGTGCGTGCTAAATCCCCGTGGATGGCGCCGCGCGATGTGCGATCGCTCCCTACGAGGATCCGCCGTGACCCACCAGGCCAATGACGCCGTCGCCCACGCGAGCGGCATGATCGAGCTTTCCCACAGCTTCGACGCCAACCGGTTCGTCGCGGCCCTCGACCGCGACGAACGCGCGACGCTGATTGCCAACCTCCAACTCGTTCACCTGAAATCGGGCCAGGTGCTGTGCGAACCGGGTGAAATGCTCAACGCGGTCTACCTGCCCGTCACGACGGCGATTTCGCTGCAGTACGTGTCGTCCGGCGGCATGACGCTGGAAGTGGCCGAGATCGGCAGCGAGAGCGTCGTCTGCGACGACGTGATCGGCGGCAGCGGCCGGATGCCGTGCCGTGCCGTCGCCTGCCGCGACGGCTTCGTCTACCGGCTCGACCGGCGCATCTTCGCCGCCGCGTTCGACGCGTCGCCGGTGATTCGCCATCTGGTGTTCGTCTGCGTGCGGCTGCTGATGGCCCAGGTCTCGCAGATCACGTTCTGCAGCCGACATCACGTGCTCAAACATCAGTTATGCAGATGGTTCCTGCTCGCGTACGACCGGTCGCGCAGCATCGAGATCCAGATCACCCACAGCATGCTCGCGCAGATGCTCGGCGTGCGGCGCGAGACGGTCACGGATGCGGCCGGGGAGATCCAGAAACTCGGCCTGATCCGTCAGTACCGGAGCTCGATCGAGCTTGCCGACCTTGCGGGCCTCGAGAAAATGTCGTGCGGCTGCCGCGCGATCGTGCGCGACGAGATGAAGCGCATCCTGTCGGCCGACTCGGGCGTGAGCGCCGCGGCACGCGCGTGATGCGCACGGCGTGCCGGCGCACGCGTGCGACGCGAGTCAGCCGATTGTAGGGTGGCGAACAGAACGCCGGGCGTGCGAATGGTCTACTGATGCCGGACTGCCGGGGGGATGTCAGCGCGCTGCGCGCGTCCGCCCTTGCGGACGACACCTCACACGCCGGAGCAGCACGTGAAAAACGAAATCAGAACCATCCTCAAGCACGTCGCCCACCTCGAAGCCGCGATCGACTCGATCGGTGACGGGGATGACCTCTACGAAGCGGGCCTCTCCTCGCTCGATACGATCCAGCTGATGCTCGCGATCGAGAAGCAGTTCAACATCGAGATTCCCGACGAGATGCTGAACCGCAATCTGTTCCGCAGCGTCGACGCGCTCGCGGACACGATCGCGACCCTGCAACGCGCCGAGCATTCCGCATGAGCGCGCTGCTTCCCGAACTCGCGGCCGACGACGAACCACGCCGGCTCGACGAGGCCGCGCACGCCGTCGCGCAAATCGCCGCCCAGCACGCGGATGCGGTCGACCGGGACGCACGCTGCCCCGTCGAGGCGATCGAGGCCATGCGTGCGCGCCGCCTGCTGAGCGCAATGGTCCCGACCCGGCTCGGCGGCGCCGGCGCGTCGCTGGCCGACGTCGCATCGGCATGCTCGATCCTCGGCCAGGCCTGCGCATCGTCGGCGATGGTGTTCGCGATGCACCAGATCCAGGTGGCCTGCATCGTCAATCACGCGGCCGACCAGGGCTGGCACAAGCTGTTCCTGCAACAGCTCGTGCGCCATCAGTGGCTGCTCGCGTCGGCGACGTCGGAGGACGGCGTCGGCGGCAACCTGCGCGCGAGCCAGTGCGCGCTCGAGACCAACGGCGGCGAATTCCGGCTGCACAAATCCGCGCCGACGATCTCGTACGGCGACTACGCGGACGGCATCCTCGCGACCGCGCGGCGCGACGCCGACGCGCCGGCGTCCGAGCAGGTGCTCGTCACGGTGCTGCGCGACGGCTATACGCTCACGCGCCGCGGCGAATGGGACACGCTCGGCATGCGCGGCACGTGCAGCAACGGCTTCGTGCTCGATGCACAGGGCACGACCGTGCAATGCCTGCCCGTGCCGTTCGCGCAGATCGCCGAACAGACGATGGTGCCGGTTTCGCACATCCTGTGGGCGGCGGTGTGGATCGGCGTGGCCGGCGACGCGTTCCATCGCGCGCACCAGTTCTTCCGCACGCAGGCGCGCCAGACCGACGGTGCACCGTCACCCGCGTCGCGGCGCATCGCCGAATCGCTTGCGCTGATGCAGGCGATGCAGGCCCGCGTCGACAGCGTGCTGCGCCTCTATGCCAGCGCGTCGCCCCGCTCGTGGTCGGCCGGCATGGCCTGGGCCGCCGAGATCAACACGCTGAAGACCTATGTGTCGTCGACCGCGCTCGAAGTCGCCCAGCAGGCGATGATGATCTGCGGGATGGCCGGCTACAAGCACGGCACGCCGTTCAGCATCGGCCGCCACCTGCGCGACCTGCACGCGGCGCCGCTGATGATCAGCAACGACCGCATTGCCGCCAATACCTCGAGCCTGCTGCTCGCACTGCGTCCCGCGACGCTGGAGAAACATTCGTGAACGATCGCCTCTCCGTGCCTTCCGCCGCCACCCCGTCCGACGCGCCGCTCGACCGCGCGGGCGTCAATCCGCTGCGCGACGAGCTGATCGATGCGGGCCTGCTCGTGTCGACCGGCATCCAGGGCCTGTTCGGCCGCAGCGAGCGGTTCGAGCGCGTCGTCGAAGCGCTCGACGCGTTCGTCACGCGCCTCGGCGCCGACCAGCAGGCCGAAGTGCTGCGCTTCCCGCCGGCGATGAGCCGCACCGAATTCGAGCGCAGCGAATACATGAAGAGCTTCCCGCAACTCGCGGGCAGCGTGCATGCGTTCTGCGGCGACGAACAGCGGCACCAGCGCGTGCTGCAGTGCCTCGACCGCGGCGAGGACTGGACCGAAAGCCAGAAGCCGACCTACGTCGTGATGACGCCGGCCGCCTGCTATCCGGTCTATCCGGTCGTCGCGCGCGCCGGTGCGCTGCCCGGCGACGGCCGCATCGTCGACGTGTTCTCGTATTGCTTCCGCCACGAGCCGTCGCTCGACCCGACCCGCATGCAGCTGTTCCGGATGCGCGAATACATACGCATCGGCACGCCCGAGCAGATCGTCGCGTTCCGCGCGACGTGGATGGAGCGCGGCACACGGATGATCGAGGCGCTGCAACTGCCGAACGCGATCGATCTCGCGAACGATCCGTTCTTCGGGCGCGGCGGCAAGATCGTCGCGAACAGCCAGCGCGAGCAGAACCTGAAGTTCGAGCTGCTGATCCCGATCGAGCACGACGACCGCCAGACCGCGTGCCTGAGCTTCAACTACCACATGGATCACTTCGGGCTGCTGTGGGACATCCGCACCGCGACGGGCGACGTCGCGCACACGGGCTGCGTCGGCTTCGGCCTCGAGCGGCTGACGCTCGCGCTGTTCCGTCATCACGGTTTCGACCTCGACGCATGGCCGGCCGACGTTCGCGACGTGCTGTGGGGTACGCGATGAAATTCGTGTCCCGCGACGGCGAGGACGCGTCGTTCGAGGACGTGCGCCACCGCGCACGCCACTATCGGCCGCACCCGCTGCACAGTCAGGAGATGGTCTGGAAACAGACCAACTGCTATGTCGACATGTGGCTCGAGGTGCTCCGCTGGTGGGGCCTCAACCCGTACGCGGCGCTGCCGTTTACGATCGCGCTCGACTTCGAGGGCGACCAGTTCACGTTCTTCAAGTTTCCGCACGACGAACTGGAGCGGCTGTACGGCATCGTCGTGCAGGAACACTCGATCTACGAGCCGCTCGACCAGCACATCGAGACGCAGGTCGCGCGCGGTCATCTGATGATCGTCGAGGTTGACGCGTGGTTCCTGCCGGACACGCGCGGCAGCAGCTACCGTACGCAGCATACGAAGACGACGATCGGCATCGACTCGATCGATCGCACGCGCCGCCAGATCGGCTACTTCCACAACAGCGGCTATTACGTGGCCGAGGACTTCGACTACAACGGGCTCGTCGGCGGCTGTTCGCCGATGCCGCTGCCGCCGTACGTCGAGTGCGCGAAGCGGCGTTTCGCACCGCTCGACGAGCGCGCGCTGTGCGAGGTCTCGCTCGCGTCGCTGCAGCGGCATCTGCGCCGGCTGCCGGTCGTCAATCCGGTCACGGCGTTCCGGCGCCAGCTGCAGCTCGATGCGAAATCGCTCGCCGATTCCCCGCTCGAACGCTTCCACGCGTACTCGTTCAATTCGGTGCGGCAACTCGGCGCGAACTTCGAACTGTTCGGCCATTACGCGCGCTGGCTGCAGGCGAGCGGCTGCGTCGGGCCGTTCGCCGAGATTCGTACCGCCTGCGACCGCATCGCGTCCGAGGCGATGGTGCTGGAGTTCCGGCTGGCGCGGGCGTGTGCGCGCGGCAAGGAAGAGCGCGGCGACGCGACGCTCGAAGCGATCGAAGCGGCTTACGCCGACCTGATCGACTGCGCGCGGCAGATCGCCCCGCCGCTGCAGCACGCGGCGCCCGTGCGCGTCGACGCGGCCGCCGTGCCGTTGCTGCGGTGACGCGCGCGCATGCCGCGCTCGCGTGGTCGCTGCTCGCCACGCCCGCGAGTGCCGCGCGCGGGCCGCTCGATCTTCCCGCCGACGGCTGGATCGCCGCCCCCGTCCCCGGCACGGTCGCGCAGGCGCTCGCGCTGGCCGGCCGGGCCGACGATACCGCGTCGCTCGACGAGCGCGACCACTGGTATCGCGTCGAACTGCACGGGCACGGGCCGCGCGTGCTGCGCTTTCACGGCCTCGCGACGCTCGCCGAGGCATGGCTCGACGACACGCCGATCCTGCGCTCGGACAGCATGTTCGTCGCGCACGACGTGCCCGTGTCGCTCGACGGCACGCACCGGCTGACCGTCTGCTTCCGCGCCCTCGCGCCGCACCTGCGCGATGTGCGCGCACCGCGCCGCGCACGCTGGCGCACGCGGCTCGCCGAACCGGCGACGTTGCGCACCGTTCGCACGTCGCTGCTCGGGCATATGCCCGGCTGGTTTCCGCGCTGCGTGCCGACCGGTCCGTGGCGGCCCGTCGACGTGCTGGACCCTGCCGACGGTCCCGTTCTCGTTCATTGCGACCTGCACGCGCGCATCGACGGCGATACCGGCTGGCTCGATGCGGAACTCGCGTTCGCCGGGCCGCTGCCCGATGCGTTTGCAGCCCGGCTGTCGTGCGGCGAGCACCACGCGACGCTCGAACGCCGCGGCGCCGACCGGCTCCATGCGACCGTCGCGGTGCCGAACGTGCGCCGCTGGTGGCCGCACACGCATGGCGAACCGGTGCTTTACGACGTCGCATTGCACATCGGTGCCGAACGGCGGCCGCTCGGCGCGACGGGCTTTCGCACGATCGAACCGGACGCGGGCGACGACGGCAAGGGATTCGGGTTGCGCGTCAACGGCGTGCGCGTATTCGCGCGCGGCGCATGCTGGAGCAGCGCCGCACCGCTCGCGCTGCACGCGGACGACGCGACCTATGGCCGCCTGCTCGGATACGCGCGCGACGCCGGCTTCAACATGATTCGCGTCGGCGGCACGATGACCTACGAGGCCGACGCATTCCATGCGTGGTGCGACCGGCTCGGACTGCTCGTCTGGCAGGACTTCATGTTCGCGAACTTCGACTATGCGCTCGACGATCGCGCCTTCGCGGACGCCGTCGGTCGCGAAGCCGAACAGTTCCTCACGCGCGTGCGCGCGTCGCCGTCGCTCGCGGTGCTGTGCGGCGGCAGCGAGATTGCGCAGCAGGCCGCGATGTCGGGGCTCGGGCCGAAGCAGCGCTTCCTCGAACTGACCGCCGAGCGCCTCGCCGACCACGCGGCGGCACGGCGGCCCGACGCGCTGTACGTCCCCGACTCGCCCGACGGCGGCGTGCTGCCGTTCATGCCGCGCGAGCGTGTGTCGCACTATTACGGTGTCGGCGCGTACCTTCGCCCGCTCGACGACGCGCGTCGCGCCGACGTGCGCTTCGCGAGCGAATGCCTCGCGTTCGCGAACGTGCCGTGCGATGCGATGCTCGCCAGCCTCGGCTGGCCGGGCGTGCACGAGCCGCGGTGGAAAGCGGCCGTGCCGCGCGACCCCGGCACGTCGTGGGATTTCGACGATATTCGCGATCATTATCTGCAGACGTTGTACGACGTGGCGCCCGACCGCCTGCGGCGCGAGGATCCGTCGCGCTACTTCGAGCTGTCGCGCGCGGTGATCGCGGACCTGATGCGGGACACGTTCTCGGAGTGGCGGCGCACCGGCTCACGCTGCGCGGGTGCGCTCGTCTGGCAGTTCCAGGATGTGATGGCGGGCGCCGGATGGGGCTTGCTCGATGCGGCGCATCGGCCGAAATCGGCGTGGTATGCGCTGCGCCAGGTACTTCAGCCCGTGCAGGTCCTGCTCGTCGACGAAGGGCTGAACGGGCTCGACGTGCACGTGATCAACGAGCGGCCGGCGCCGCTGTCGGCGGCCGTCGAGCTGGTCGCGCTGCGCGACGGCCGCACGCCGCTCGCGCGTGCCGGCGCTCCGGTCCGGATCGCCGCGCACGACACGGTGCGGCTCGATTCGGCCGAATTGCTCGGCCGCTTCTTCGACTGGACCTACGCGTATCGCTTCGGCCCGTGCGAGCACGATACCGTCGTCGCGACACTGCGCGCCGACGACGGCACGCTGCTGTCGCAGGCGTTCTACTTCCCGTCCCGCACGCACCCGGCCGTGTTCGCCCGACGCGAGCCCGGCATCGACGCATGCGTGTCGCGCACCGGCGACACGTGGCACGTCGACATCGGCACGCGCCACGTCGCACGTCACGTGCAGATCGATGCACCGGGCTTCGTGCCGCGCGACGACTGGTTCGATCTCGCGCCCGGCACGCCGGCGCGTGTCGAGCTCGTGCCGCTCGCGAACACCGGCGGCCATGCTGCCGCCGGCGCGCCGCCGACCGTCGAAATCCGCGCGGTCAACGCCGCGCGAACCGTGTGTGCGGCGTTGACCGGCTGACGCGAGCCGGCGCGGGACCCGGATCACGCACGCGCACACGCTCGCACGGCCGCACCGCGCGCGTCAGTCCGACGAGCCCGTGCCGCGCGGCCGCTCGATGCCGTACGCTTCCATCCAGCGATAGAGCGTTGCACGCGACACGCCGAGCTCGCGCGCGGATGCGGCGACGCGTCCGCGCGTGCGCAGCAGCGCGGTTTCGATCGCTTCGCGCTCGATCGACTTGCGGATGTCGGCCACCGACGGCGACGCCGCGTCGAGACAGTATTCGAGCTCGAGGTCCTGCGCGGTGATCAGGCGCCCTTCCGTCATCACGACCGCGCGCCGCACGCGGTTGATCAGTTCGCGCACGTTGCCCGGCCAGTCATGCTTGTAGAGCGCCGTGATCGCATCCGTCGAAAAGCCGCGCACGCGATGGCGCGCGTCGCCGCGAAAGCGTTCGAGCATGTGATGCGCGAGCAGCTCGATGTCCTTGCCGCGCGCGCGCAGCGGCGGCTGGTCGATGCGCATCACGCAAAGACGGTGGAACAGGTCCGCGCGGAAACGCCCTTCTTCCATCGCTTCGCGCAGGTCGACGTGCGTCGCGGAGACGATCCGCACGTCGACCGGCACCGGGTCGCTGCCGCCGAGGCGATGAATCGCGCGCTCCTGCAGGAAGCGCAGCAGGCTCGCCTGGCTCTCGTGCGGCAGGTCGCCGATTTCGTCGAGCAGCAGCGTGCCGCCGTTTGCGGCCTCGACGTAGCCGATCTTGCGCGCGTTCGCGCCGGTAAACGCGCCGCGCTCATAGCCGAACAGTTCCGATTGCAGCAGGTGGGGCGGGATCGCTCCGCAGTTGACCGCGACGAACGGGCCGTTGCGCCGTTCCGAATGACGATGGATCGCGACGGCCGTCAGTTCCTTGCCGGTTCCCGTCTCGCCGAACACGAACACGGGCGCGTCGGTGCGCGCGAAGCGCCGCACCGTATCGAACAGCCGCAACATCGCGCTGCAGGTGCCGACGATACCGTTCTCCTGCGATTCGAGGCATTCCCGATCGCGCGCGAACAGGCATTCCATTCCGTACGCATGGCCGACCGTATCGGCAATGCGTTGGTGCGACGCGGGCAACGTGATGTAGTCGAAGCAATAGTCGCGCAACAGCGCGCGCACGTTCGGCGAGGCGGTCTGGCCGGTCTCGACGAGTGCGACCCACACGACGTCGCGCATCGACGCGCAGGTCGACGCGATGCTGCCGATCGCGTCGGCGTGACCGCCGCTCAGGTCGAGGATGCCGCAGGTGATTTCGCCGGAGGTATCGCGCAATTCGCTCGCGTGCGCGACGACCGTCACTTTCCAGTCGCGTCGCGCGAGTTCCTTGCGCAGCATGACGGACGGCGTCTGGGTCCAGTAAATCAGAGGACGCTGCCCGGTAATCCTCTCCCCGCCGGCGCTCTTATCGCGCGTTATTGGCATATTCATAGCGAACCATCACTTTCTCCACTCCGCGAACCGTTCGCGTGCGCTGCGGCCGGCGGCGCATGGCCACCTGTCCGCGCCGCGTTTCCGCAGCTTTGGCGAAGATCGAAACTGCACACGGCGAGAGCCCCCGGAGGTCGAGCCGGATGTCATCCGGCCTCGTTGTCATCGAACTCGAAGGGAACGCGCGGCCGCGGGAGCCGCGGCGTTCCGACTTTCATACGACGCGCCGTCAGGCGGAGCGCGTCGGCAAACGGGATTTCCGTCCGCATTTGCGTCGCGTCGTACACGACAGCCGCGCCCGATGCTGAACCGGATGGCCGCCACCCCGCTTTCGGAATGGTGGCCTCATTTCATCCGTTCCTGAATCTACACCCCGTATCGAGATGGCCTTGTTACTAAAAGATAAAATCGATTCAGCCGATTACGCTGCCGCCCCGGCGCGCGCGGCGCGCGTTTAGCGCCTCAGATTTGATTATCCACGACCATTCCCGTCAATCAGTGCCAAATACCACTTTTCTGCAAGATCGGCGCCTTCCATTGCCCGCGATTCTCGCTTGAATCGCGCAAATAATCCGGGAAGCGTTTTGCATCCGTGGATAATCGCGCGCCCCTGCGACACCGCCATCACGCATCGAACGCGGGCGAACCGCGCGTGTTCGTTACAACATCGTAACGAAGCAGCCGGTCGTGCCGTCCGTCTCCTGACGCGATGCAGCATGGCGTCCATGCGTGTCGCGCCGCCAACGATCGCTGCCGACAGGCCGGCGCGACGGGCACTGTGCTGGTGCAGGGCCGCATGCAGCGCGAAAGCACCGGGCAGCGCACCGTCGCAAGTATGCGCGTGTTGGCCGGCGCGTCGAAACGATCGCGTCCGGATGAAGGATGCGCGCATCGCGAGGACATCGACGATGCGGCAGATGCTGGCCTGCGAGCAACCGGTCGCGATGCGCGGCCGACCCGCCGTGAACGATCGCAATCTCAAGTACGGCCCCCGATTCTTCAATCGCGTTCGATGCAGACTGCCCGCTGCGCGGTTCGCAGCGGACAGTCGCGACGAATCAATTATGGGAAAGCCGGCATGCGGCCACTGTGTGATACCGCACAGTGCCCCGCTCACGTCACGGCCCGTTTCGCGCTGCCGGCATCGCCCGCACGAAACGGGCATAACGAGAGTGTGAGTATGCTTTCGAACAGACCGGCGCGCCCCGCATCCGCATCATGGACATCGGCGAGCCGCACCGGACAAACGCGTTCATGCGGCTCGGCGTGCTGAAGGCTTCACACGAGGACCGCATCATGGAATGGCATTGTTGTGAATTCGAACATCTGAGCGCCGTCGATCTCTATGCAATCCTGCGCTCGCGCAACGCAGTGCTGGTGGTCGAGGATGCGCATACGCATCTCGACATCGACGGCAAGGATGCGCATGCGCTGCACGTGTTCGCGTGCATGCACAAGGGTGACACGACGGAAGTCGTCGCCTACGCGCGCGTGCTGCCCGGCGACGACGCCGATCCGGACGTCGTGATCGACAAGGTGCTGACGAGCGAGGCATGTCGCGACGACCGCACCCTCGAGCAACTCATGCAGCGCGCGCTCACGGCCGCGCAGGCCGCATGGCCCGACGTGGCGGTTCGCACGCACGTTCCCGCACAACGCCAGGACTTCTATAAGCGCTTCGGATTCCGAAAGGCATACGGTCCCTATCTCGAACAGGGCGCGCCGTTCGTCGGTCTCGTCCGGCCCGCCGACCGCGCCGCCGGCGCGCTGCGTCAGCTGCTGTCCCGGACCGTCTCGCCGCCGCGATCGCGCAACGAGGACACGCGCGTCGACGGCCGCGCACACAACCGGCTGCCTGCCGATACCGGAGCCAATCGATGAACGCCAACCTTCGCCCGGTTCCCGATCCCGAGCTGCCCTGCGTCCTGCCCGTCATACTCGCCGGTGGTTCCGGCACGCGCCTCTGGCCGCTGTCGCGCGAGCAGTATCCGAAACAGCTGATCGAGCTGACCTCGAACGAATCGCCGCTGTCGGCGACCGCGCGCCGCCTGAACGGCATCGCGAACGCGGCGCTCGGCGACACGCTGCTGCTGGTGTGCGGCGAACAGCATCGCATCATGAGCGCCGCGCAGGTGCTCGGGCGCGCGGCCCCCGCCCGCATCCTGCTCGAACCGGCCGCGCGCAATACGGCGCCCGCGCTGACGCTCGCGGCGCTCGACGCCAGCGTGCTCGCGGACGATCCCATCCTCGCGGTCATGCCGGCCGATCACGTGATCGGCGACGTCGCCGCATTCCAGGAAGCGGTCGGCCGCGCGGCGCGCTACGCGCAGGAAGGCGCGATCGTCACGCTCGGCGTGCTGCCGCGCCGCGCGGAAACCGGCTACGGCTACATCCAGGTCGGCGAACCGCGCGCCGGCCGCCTCGGCGGACAAGGCGGCTATGCGATCGGGCGCTTCGTCGAGAAGCCGAACGCGGCGCTCGCCGAGCGCTACCTGCATTCGGGCGATTACTGGTGGAACAGCGGGATTTTCGTCACGCGCGCATCGACCTGGCTGAAGGCGATCCGTGCGCTCGCACCCGACATCCATGCGGCCTGCGACGCGGCATGGCGCGCGGGCACCGCCGAGCATCCGTTCTTCCGGATCGACGCGGCGGCCTTCGACGCGTGCCCGTCCGACTCGATCGACTACGCGGTCATGGAGCGCCTCGCGGAGAGCCCCGAACTCGGCATCGAAGGGATCGTGGTGCCGCTGTCCGCAGGCTGGTCGGACGTCGGCACCTGGGATGCGATCTGGGAAATCATGCCGAAGGACGATCAGGGCAACGTCGCGCGCGGCCCGATCGTGTTCGAGGACACGCAGGACAGTCTCGTGCGCTCGGAGGGCCGGCTGATTGCGTGCGTCGGCATGAAGGACGTCGTCGTGATCGAGACGCCCGATGCGGTGCTGGTCGCGAACAAGCACGACGTGCAGCGCGTGAAGAACATCGTCGCGCGCCTGAAGACCGAGCAGCGCCCGCAGGCGAGCGAACACCGCAAGGTGCAGCGGCCGTGGGGCCACTACGATTCGATCGATCTCGGCGAGCGGTTCCAGGTGAAGCGGATCGTCGTCGAACCCGGCAAGCGGCTGTCGCTGCAGATGCACTATCACCGCGCCGAGCACTGGATCGTCGTGCGCGGCACCGCGAAGGTCACGCGCGGCAACGAGACCTTCCTGCTCAGTGAAAACGAATCGACCTATATCGCTGTCGGCGAGGTCCACCGCCTCGAGAATCCCGGCCGGATTCCGCTCGAGATCATCGAGGTGCAGTCGGGTGATTATCTCGGCGAAGACGATATCGTGCGGTTTGAGGATCAGTATGGGCGGGCGGTCGATGCACTCCCGCCGAAACCCGCCCCGCATTCGTCACCGAAAACACACGCGCAAGCCACCGAGCCAGACACCGCTCGATAAGCGCGTTTGGGTGTGCCGTTGCGCGCGTCAAAGCCAGGCGCGTGCGGCGGAACAGCCTGTCGCGTTTCATGCCAGAACCTCGGACACGCTCGGCACGCGACCAACTCGGCCTCGGCTGTCCAATGTAAGCCATCGCACCCAGCATTTCGTGTATGCATAGCACAATGCTTCAGACACATGGAATCAGGCGTCCTCGAGCAAATACTCATGAATACCTGATGTGGGATTTCAGGCTGTTTTTACCGATCGCAAAGTATTCTGCCCATTTACATACCTGCCTTGAATCGATCGGACCGAGCCGTCGACCACGTAGGTATATCGCGCGACTGACCCACGCAGAACGAATGGAAGTGCCGGATCTTTCTCCCATCCATTCATTCAGTAATGCAAATTTTTTAAATAAATCCGTCGAATGGATTGATCGTCATCGGCATCGCGATTCGTCGGATATTCGTTTCTACGGTCGAACAGGCAGCCCCGAAGATGACTAGACAAAATATCGTTCACATTGTCGAAGCGTTCGGCGGCGGAGTACTTTCGATGCTCGTCCATCTCGCTAACCACGCAGTAGCAATGGGCGTCGACGTGACTGTGCTGCACTCCATCCGACCAGAAACGCCGGCCGATTTCACAACGCTCTTCCAGCCCGGCGTCAAACTCGTCTACGTCGAAATGGCTCGAGAAGTCAGTGTTAGGAAAGACCTGCTCAGTGTTCGCGCGCTGGCCCGCATCCTTCGCGAATGCCATCCGACCGTAATCCATCTTCATTCGTCAAAGGCTGGCGTGCTGGGGCGGGCAGCGGCAAAGATGGCTGCGACTGGCGCGAGGGTGCTCTATTCCCCGCATGGGCTTTCCTTCTTGCGCTCCGATGTTTCCCGTTTGAAGCAGCTCGCCTACTTGAGCTTCGAGCGAATGGCAGCT
Source organism: Burkholderia sp. BCC1988 (assembly GCF_905339895.1). NCBI lineage: Bacteria > Pseudomonadati > Pseudomonadota > Betaproteobacteria > Burkholderiales > Burkholderiaceae > Burkholderia > Burkholderia sp. BCC1988. The sequence goes on along the minus strand of NZ_CAJPHA010000001.1, from coordinate 136,018 downwards.
CTCCTGGGTGGAACCATTGTCGCCTGCTCGGACAGCGAACTCAGGGAGATCCAAGGAAGGGTTCGAGCGAAATCGGCGGTGCTGGTGGAAAACGGCGTGAACGTCGTCGAAATTCCTTCGCGTCAGGCTCGTGGGGATCAAAAAATTGTGGTCGGAATGAGTGGTCGCGCCTCGTTTCAGAAAAACCATCAAGCCTTCGTGCAACTGGCGGCCGAGCTGCATTGCTCCGACGTGGAGTTTCTGTGGATAGGCGGCAACCCCGACGACATTCCGGATCCTCAAGAAAGTCAGACCATTGTCTGCAGCGGCTGGGTGACGCGCGCACGCGCGCTCGAGTTGGCATCCGGACTGGATATCTACGTCCAGACATCCCGCTGGGAAGGCATGCCTGTCGCACTGATCGAAGCGCAGGTCGCAGGCCTACCCGCCGTCGTGACGGACGTCGTCGGAAACCGCGACGTGGTTATTCACGGCGTGACCGGATATATCGCGTCAAGTGCCGACGAGATGGCACGGTATGTGGCCATGCTCTGCGACAACCCGCAACTCCGGGAGCAAATGGGGGAGTCGGCCAGAAAATTTGCACTCCTTCGGTTTTCCATGAGCTCCATATTCCGACAGTGGCATGCCATTTACGGACTGAACACGACCACACGTCGCGCAGACGCGCTGTATTTCGAAGATGCTGCTCCTGATCAGGTCAAGGCCTGACAAGTTGCTGAAATCGGGAACGGTGCCAGCCAGCCCCGACGACAACACATTCGAGACATCGCGTGCATGACCTTGACCTAATGAACCGATGCACGCCATGGACGAGAGGCAAGAACCGCTGTCCGGCACAATCTGCGCGAAACTTGGCCGCGCGTCGACTTCACCTGATTTGACATGAGAAACTTCAAAGAGACAAAAAATCTCGTATACAACGGCCGATTCACCACTCAAAAGACGACGGGAGTACAACGAGTCGCGCGTGAGTTGATCGCCGCCCTGGTCAGGGTGCAGCCGCAAGATTCCGTGACCGTCCTGGTTCCCCCGCATACCGACGCAGCGGTGAGCGGCGCCAGGACGATCAAGCTCGGTTTTTCCAAAGGCGTGATCTGGGAACAACTGGCACTACCTCTTTTTGCACGCCGAGACCGTATCGTCAACCTAGGCAATTCTGGTTCCATTTTCCTCGGCAAGCAGATCATCTATATGCATGACGCAGCGGTGTTCGACACCCCTGCGCACTTCTCCCGGCTGTTCCGGGTGTGGTACCGGATCATGTTCTGGATTCTTGCGCGTACGTCCATCTGCGTGTTGACTAACTCCCGCTTCTCGCGCGATCGCCTCGCTCACCATTGCGGTGTTTCTACGAAAAAAATCAGCGTCGTACCACTTGGCTCGGACCATCTCGACGCCCTGGAACCGGACACGACCGTATTGAACGAACTCTCGCTCAAGCCGGGTCGGTTCGTGCTCGCAGTCAGCAGCATGAATCCCACCAAGAACTTCGGCCGGATGATTGCGGCATTTCGACAAATCAACGATCCGTCAGTAGATCTGGTCATCGTCGGCATGCGCAATGCCGCAGTTTTCGGAACGCAGGATGATATTTCAGCGATCGAGCCGAACGTCAAGTACGCCGGATATATCAGCGATGAGAGGCTGAAGTCGCTGTATCAAAATGCCGTCTGCTTCCTCTACCCGTCGATCTACGAAGGCTTCGGCATTCCGCCGCTTGAAGCAATGCGACACGGCTGCCCTACCCTGGTGGGGAGATCCGCGGCCCTACCCGAGGTCTGTGCCGATGCAGCACTTTACTGCGACCCCTATTCAGCTAACGATATTGCAGAAAAATTGCGAAATTTGCTTGATTCCGCCGAACTCAGGGAAGATCTGAAACGCAGAGGATTTTTGCACGCCGAGCAATACCGCTGGTGCAAAAGCGCGGAAATGATGACCAGAATATTCAACACGCTTTAAAGCAGTCGATATCGGATGCGTCTGTATTCGTGGTCGTAGCCCCGGTCGGCGTGGACGCGGGCAGGACGGCTCAGAGGCTGACCACGCACCCCGCCGCGCCGATCGGCACGATGGCCTCGATCAGCGGAACCATTTGGGTGACGTCGTTACGATTGACGCCGGTCAGGATTGCCGCGATCGGCGTTCCGTTGGCGTCGGCGGCAATGTGGTGCTTCGACCCGGGTCGCGCTCGATCGGTGGGGTTCGGGCCAGCTTGTCGCCCGCCCCAACCGCACGAATCGACGATGAGTTGACGACCACACGGGAGAAGGCGATCTCCTCGGCTGCTCGCCGTTTCGCCAGCAGCACCGCGTGCAGTCGATTCCACACGCCGGCAGGCTGCCAATCGCGCAGCCTGCGCCACCACTTACGCCCGAGCCGCATTCCATTTCGGACGGCAAGTCGCGCCCGCGAATGCCCGTCTTCAGCACAAATAGGATGCCCGTCGGCACGGCTCGATTTGGTACAGATTTGCGCCCTCGTACTTGAGGCTGAAGGCAGATGTGGCTCGATTAGTTTCCGCAACTCATCGCCGATGATCGGCTTGCCGATCGCCCTGATCCGGTTGTCACGACGGCTCAGGCTAACAGCTTGTAGAAAAAGTTAAGTTCGATGCGGAATTCCGGGGAACGCGGCGCGGATCTTGAGGAAGAAGTGCCTCTCGTCGCAGTACCCGTAGCCCATGCGAGCCCGAGCGCGGGTTCCGAGCATCACTCGCCGGCTGGCCATGAGTATTCAATCGCGGCACGATACAAGGGCGACCGCGGCAACCACGACGCTGCCGCCGGATCACTTCGCCCCATTCGCCGAAGCGACGATTGGACGTCAGGATAAGTGCGCACCCGCATCATCGCGAGCCGGTCTGCCACGCCAATTCCGGAAACTTCGCACCCGCATCATCGCGAGCCGGTCTGCCACGCCAATTCCGGAAACTTCGCGCCCGCCGGCATCGCCCAGGTTCCATTTGGGCCGAAATTCCACCCGTGAAAGCTCGACGGCTGTCCCAGTTGATAGGTGCTCAGGCCATTCGCGTTGGTCGGTGCCGTTCCCTGATTGTTGCCCGCGATGGCCGGGGCGCCCGAGCCGTTCCACCAGTACACATCGTTGGCGATTGTGCCCTCGTTGAACATCGCGAGGGCCCCCCCGCCTACCCAGCCCCTCGCGGTGACTTGCACATTCGCGTAGGACTGGTCGATCTTCCCCGTGCCGGTGTTCTCGTAGACAAGCCCGCCGCCGCCCAAGGCATCGCCAATCGCGTAGGACTGCGAAATCGTGCCGCTGTTGCGGCCGACGAAGCCGCCGACGCTGCCACGCAAGGACCCCACACCGGCCATCGCCGACGATTGGCTGATCGTGCCGTTGTTGATACCAACCAGACCGCCCGCCCAGCCGAACGGCGTCCACACGGAGTTGATGCTTGTCGACGCACGTTCGATCGTTCCGTTGTTGATGCCGACTAGGCCGCCCACCGTGTCCTGCGCCGCGCTGCCCCTCAGGCCGCCGCCCAGCGACACGGTAACGTTCGTGATCACGCCGTCGTTCCGTCCGGCGAGTAAGCCAAATGCGCCGTTGGCGCCTTGCCCGTTCGCGCTGGTCAACGCGAGGTCGCGGACCACGCCGTTCGAGCCGACGACGCCGAACAGGCCACCGTATTGCAGGTCTGCCGAGGTGCTCGCCGGGGATGACCACGTCAGGTTCCGGATCGTGTGCCCAAAACCGTCGAACTGGCCGGTGAAGGCCGCGTCGGGTGTCGCGCCGATCGAATTGAACGCGACCTGCTGCACCGCCCCCGGATTGGTGGCCGATGCATCGATATCCTTGCCGAGCGCATACGTCCCTGCGAGATTCTGCGACACCTGCTGCAGGTCAGCGAGCGTGTTGACGAGCTGGTATCCAGTCGCCTGCGTTACCAACCCGCTGTACGGCGCCGCCGTCCAGCCTGTGTTGGTCAGAATGGTGCCCGGGCTGTACTGCCCGTTCATGTCGTACAATGCGCTCACCACGCCTTTGCTCGACGACCAGTCGATCGTCCCGCGGTTCGTCACGCTCCCGCCGTCGTCCCCTCCCGCGGAATCCGCACGGAGCGTCAGGTTCCCGCCACCCGCGTTGCTGATCGTCGTGTTCGGCGCAATCCTCACGTCGTGCACCGCGCCCAGCGTCAACGAGGCGTCGCCATGCCAGAGCACGTTCGCGCCGACGGTCAGGTCGCCGCTTCCGCCATTCGTGCCGTTCGCCTCGACATCGACCGACGTGCCCGCCGTCAGGTTTCGCGCCACCGTCTGCGCGTTGGCGCCGTCCAGCGTGAAGGCCGGTGCGCCGAGCTTCCACAACCCCGCCTGCACGGTCGCCCCCGCAACGTCCAGTGACGTGCCGCTCGTCTCGACCGTACCGCCCGTGCCGTTTGCGTTGACCGCCGAAATCCTTCCGTTCGCTTGTACACTGCCTTGATTCGCCACCAGCCATACGTGCCCGTCCCGCACCGCGGTGCCGGTCGCGCGAATCACCGCGTTATTGCCCGCGAGCGCAAACACGTTGCCGTCGGCCGCCTGCAAACTCACTTGCGCCGCGCGAATCGGCCCGGAATTCGCCACGATGCCTCCGCTGCCGGCCTGCACGAATACCTGCTGGCCCGTCGCAGAATCCTGCAGCAGTACCTGCTGGCCGGTCGCCAGTTCCGCGGTGCCTTGCGGCGCGTCGATACTGCCCTGGTTCAGGACCAGCGTGGGCGAGATCAGGAACACGTCGCCACCCGTCGAGCTGATCCGCCCGAGATTGACGACCGCACCCTTGCCTTTACCCGACAAGGTCAGCGGGCCGCCCTGCATGAACGCCTCTTTGTCGATGTCCAGGGTCGACGCGACAAAGCGCCCGCCCGTCGACACCACCCCGTTGGGGCCGACCAACACGCCTTGCGGATTCAGCAGATACACGCTACCGGTCGCCTTGAGCGAGCCAAGAATCACCGAGGGATCGCCACCCGTCACGCGATTGAGCGTCGCGCCCGTGCCGTTGTTGAACGTCACGCTGCGGCCGTTCCCGATCGAGAAGCTACGCCAATCGATCACGCCGCGTGCCGAACTCTGCGTGACGGTCAGCGCAGCACCACCGCCACTGATCGCACCGCTGCCGGCCGCGAATGTGCCGCCCTGCGGCAGCGGCGACAACTGCGCCTGCGCACGCTCGGTATAAACGAGCGAGCACGCGATTGGTACCAGCATCGCGAGTACCCTGGGCACAAAGATGCGCATTGAGGACGTGCGAAACGACATGACTTACCCCCAAATTGACAGGATATTTGGCTCGGATCGACCAGCGAACGAGATTGGATGGCAACATGCGATTGCTTTTGCTTCTTTCTTGCTCTTGCTTCGACCTGGCGGAAAGACCGGCGCGTGGCGGTGCGCCAGCCGAATCGAAACGGACAGGTGGAGCAGGATTCACACCGACCGAAGTCTTGCTTTCATACGACGACATACCGTGGTCAAGCGTAGCGGGTGGCCCAATCGACGGATGTGCGAACGCTTACACTTCTGACGAGACGACAGATTGACCCTGCCTCGCTTTCACGTACGGCAACTCATGCAGCGATGAACCTGGCCTCGTGGTCGACTGAGGCAAGGTAGTCGATCGACGCGTGCGGGCGTTGCCGACCGTAATTGCCTTCGATCCAGTCGACGATTCGGCCCGCCACCTTTCCATCCCCTCGTCGATCCGAATATCGATGGCCTCGCAAGTCGCTTACCCACGTCGTGAGCGCCTACGAGCCGAACACCACGAAGATTTCCGCCAACGGCGCCCTCGATCCATTCGGCGCCACGGCGCGCAACGGAAAACCCAGCGTGCCGCGCACGCTGACGAAACGGTCGGCCTGAAACCGAACGCCCGCGCCGATGCTAGCAAGCGACACATTGTTGAGCTCCGTCGGCTGCACGATGCGGTTCCATACGTGGCCGGCGTCGAAGAACGCGAACGGCTCCAGCGACCCGATACCGACACCGAACGCCGGCGCGCGCAGTTCCGTCTGGACGTTCCAGCCGCGATCGCCCTGCGCCGCGTAGGGCTCGTAGCCACGCACCGTGGCATCGCCACCCAGGCTCATTTCCTCGCTCGGCAGCAGCGTGTTGCCGGTCCACTGCGCCTGCGCGCGCGTCGACCACGTGAAGTTCGACGCGCCGAGCGGCAGGTCGCGATGCATGGCGAGCTGCAGATACTGGTAGCGCGGCGTCGCACCGAGCCGCGACGCGTCGAACGCGTCGGCGCCATTGTCGCGGTCAAGACGGCCGGGGCTCGCAACCAACGTCACGTTCAGATGCGTGTCGCCGGACGTGTCGTGCTTCGTCGCGTCATAGGCGAACACGAACTGATGCACGTGCGTGTTCGCGTTAAACACCTGAAAGCCGCCGAATTCCAGATCATTGTTCGACCGCTTGAAGTCGTAGCCGGCCTGCACCTGCTGCTGCCACGCGCCGACTGACGGCAACCGCCGGTCGTAGCGGAAGCTGATCTGCGCGCTGATGCCGCTTTGCGCATAGCTGTCCGGCAAGCGCGGCGTGCTGCGCGCAAACGACCCGAAAAGCTCGACGCTGTCGAGCCACGGCAGCGGCGCGACGAGGCTCATCGCATGGGCGATGAAACGCGGCCCGTTCGGGTGGCCCCCGATATCCGGGGTGCCGCTCAGCAGGTCGTTGCTCGCGGTCATCTGATAGCCGAATCGGACGTCCGAGCCGAACAGGTTGCCATAGTCGATTCCCGTGAGCATACGGTCGCGGCCCAGTTGCGGGACGCCGTCGTTGTTGTAGCCGGCGTAGACCCGCAGCGGCAGCCGATCGTCGGTCTGCAGCACGACGTCGGTCGTGCCGGGCCCCTCGCCGGGCGCGTAGACGACGTCGACGCGCCGGTACGGGTTCGCGTTCAGCAACGCTAGACCAGCGCCGATGTCGGCTTCGCTGATCGTGCCGCCCGCGTGCAGCCGCATCTCGCGTTCGAGCAGAGCCGACGAGAAGTAGCGGTTACCACGCGCCGTCACCTGTCCCACCCGGAATTCCGCCACCGCGATCGTCACGTCGCCGCTGTTCACGTCCTGTTCCGGCAGGTACACGTCGACGAGTGGCCGCCCCGCTGCTCGATAGGCCTGCACGACCGCTCGCCGAATCTCGGCGAGCCGCGCGAAGCTCAGCGGATGGCCAATGTCGGCGGAAAACCGGTCGAGGAACGGGCGTGTGAGCAGCGGCAGCTCGGTTGCACGAACAGCACCGTCGATGCTGGATGAGCTTGAGCAATCCGGCTGACCGACAGCATCGGCGCGAACAAACGCGATGCCGTGCAGGCGCGCGACCGCCACGTCGATGGAGCGGTCAATAGGCAACGTTGGCGCGGGGGGCTGGCTGGTGACGGGCGGAGGCAACGGCGCGACGGCGCGATACGATTGAGCATGCGACACCGAGACGGCGAGCCATGCGAGCGCGAAGACGGGTACGGCACGCAGCTGGCAGGAAGCCGATCTTTTCAATCGACCGGCCAACCGTTGCCATTCCGCCGGCTGCTCGGCAGATGCCATGGCCGACATGCAATGCGTCGCAAAGGCGCACACCAGGCTCGACGCCAGCTTGCCGGCAGCACCCACGACATGCTTGAAGAACGCGGACAAGGGCTTTTACGATAACGGAGAGAAAAACCGCAAAACGACGTGCGATGCGATGCAGGATCGGTTAGCGTGATCCCGGCGCGCCCGGCTGCAGGAATCCCGGCCCGACTGTCGCGACGCGTCGGGCCGGGCATCTACCCCGACGTCGCTCGAAACGAATACGACATCGCAACTGCTTCCTGCCTGGAGTCTCGGCGAACGCTCGTGAAGCAGTGCCCGACAACGCGAGCCCCGCCTCTCTCCAAACCATTCCGATCGAATGAAGGTTATCGCACGCCTTTTCGTTCCTATGTATGGAACATGACACTTCTCGGCCTTCGGCTTGAATGGGTCAGGCTGATGCTGCGCGCACGATGGTGGACGCGACGCTGATCCGCACCGTGAGGTCGACGAGGAATACGTCGGGCAAACGCAAACCGGAGATGCACCAGGACAAGAACGGGAACCCGTGGTATTTCGGCATGAAAGCACGTATCGGCCAGGACGCCGATTCCGGGCTGGTGCACACGGTGCAATACACATTGGACAACGTCAAACGGGTTACGCGGCGATCTGATTCAGACAGAAGCGCAGCGTAATGCGGCAGGCGATCGGTCATTGAAACACGCCTGTGCAGGTTGCCAGTAATAGAAGAGCCCGATATATTCGCTGCTCGCTGGCCGCGCCCGCTCGCCGGTAGCGAAGCGTTGATGATCGACCCGTTCGCTCTCCAGAACGAAATGCGCGCCCGATCCCGCCCGGACATCGTCGATTGAATCGAAGGCCATTGCAATCGGAAACGCTACCGACCTCAATCGGCTACCCCGCCCTCGTCGACAACGAGGCCAGGTCGATCGCTGCATGCCTCGCTGCACGTGGAGTCGAGGTAGGGAGAGCAAACACATTTCATCGAATATAAACGGCCAGGATATCTCATGAAATTTCGCTTCACTGTTTTAGCACGCCTCTCCGGATCTTTCGCCATCCTTTCAATTTCACGACCATCACAGCTGCTCACCGGCCTCCGGTTGACCATCATTGGTGCACTGCTGGGTCTTTCGCTAGGTGCTTGTAGCGGTGGCGGTGACAGTAGTAACAGCACTGCCGGGGCATCGGTTACGTCACCCGCGTCAACGACCACCGCGTCAACCACCGCGGCAGTTCCCTTTTTTGGCGTAGCCGGACACTACGTGGAAGGCGGCATTTTCTCATCGGTCCCACTTGCTACTCAGGCGGCGACCCTCGCAGATCTGGGAGTTCAAAGCTATCGGCAGGATTTGTGGATACCGAATCATATCGACACCGCCGCAGCCACGATTATCCCGGGACTCGGCTCGAAAGTGACTATTCTCCCGATGATCGAAGCGTACCCATGGAACGACCCATCCTTGAACGGAAAGCAGCCGACCGAAGAGAGTGCTTACGCCTATGCGTACAGCCTCGCTGCATATGCGGCGACCAAGCTGGCGGGCATTCCCATGGTGGAGTTTGGCAATGAGTACGACCTCGATAGTCATAACAAACCGATTTTAAGTGATGGCGAGAAAATTTCGGATTATGACAATTCCACGTTTCCGATCTGGCGCGGTTCGCTGCGCGGGTACCTTGACGGCTGGCGCTCGGTCGATACCCGTCACGTAACGAAGCTCATTGCGAACGCGACGTCAGGATGGGTGCATTTCGGGTTTCTGGATGGCCTGATGACCGGTACTCAACCCGATGGAACAACTGGCCACCCGAAGATCACGCCCGACGTCATCCAATGGCATTGGTACTCGGACGGAGGAGACTTCGAGAATGCAGTGGCCGCCTCTGGAACATACAACGTATTGGCGCGCCTGAAGTCGAGCTACAACCTCCCGATCGTTTTTACCGAAATTGGTATTAATCAGGATTTCACCGAGGCGCAAGCACAGGCTTACATCACGAAAACCATCCCTGAGCTTGTCGCGGCCAAGGCCACGTACAACGTCATCGGTTTCAACTGGTACGAGCTTTACGACGACACGAGTGGCACGTTTGGATTGATGACCGACGGCACAAACCAAAAACCACGTTACGCCACGTTGAAATCCATGATCGCGGCGCATGCGGCGATGGTGCAATAGCACAAGGTCAATCGACCTGGTAATCGCGAAGGCTGATTGATTTAAATTAATACTGCCGCGGCAACAATATTACAGCATTGCCGGTAGTAGACTGCCTCAGCTTCCGCGAGCGGGATATAGCCTGGTGATTCCATCAGCCGATGGTAGCTGGGCCATAACCGCGCAATCGCACCTGACAATTGCGTTTCCCACCGTTCGAGCAATTCCGATCCTGAAATTATGGAGAAGAATTGAAGAAGGATCTACGCCGCTCACCCGCGCCAGCAGCAGTGTCGTACACGTCGCTGGCGCTATTGATTTTTCTTCCAATAATTCAGATTGATGACCAAGAGCCGCTAATATAAGTCATCCACGAATCGCGAGCAGATAACGACAGCAGCCCCCTCGAACCGGACAGGTGTGCGCTCGACAACCCAGCGATGCCGTCCGAGCCACTCACTGCTTTCCACGCCGCGACCGGCCGTTCAGGGCTGCTCGATCATCGACCGTGTGCCGCCGTCCAACCATGGGCGGTGGCGTGAATTCCGGAATCAGCCGTTCCAGCGCCACCTATAACTCGTAACTGATTTAGCGTCTCGCCATGCCGCGGCGATATGACGTTCGCAGCCTCATGTCCGGGTTTGTGTCAGCGACTCTGAGCCTTCCGGTTTCTTCGGCCGCTCCGGCATAGATACCCGAGACGTCTCGAGACGTCCCAAGACGTTCGTTGAATTTATTAATTCGCATCTCATCACATCAAGACTGACGCCTTAGGACACCCCGAGACATCAGTCCAATTTACCATCTCATTATTCCGGATAAAATACAAACCATGACGTGAAATTTATATTTTTCACAAATCACGCAAGACGTCAAATAAAAAACACCAACGACCACAACCTTACAAGGAGGCTGGCAATCGAAATATAATCCAATACATTTACCTCACAAACATATATCCATGGCAATTTTATTATTGGAGAATCAATCATGATTTCCAAAATAATTAAATTCCCGCCAAATCTCGCAAGATATGAAAAATTCGACATTCAACACGACCGGTCGAGCATGACTAGACTCGGGTTGGGTTGGGCAGTGCTCATTATGGCGCTGCTTGGATGCCGGATAGCAATCGGACAGACGAATATACCCGAGCCTGGCATCAATTTGGGCAGCGAAATCAACGATATCATCACCCAGAATCCAAACAACCCAACACAAGCCATCAACAACTACATGGCTGGTCTTGCAGCGACAGGCGCCCAATGGGTTCGGATCGAAATCAACTGGGCGAAAACGCAACCCTCGCAAACGATGATCAATGTCAACGACCCCAATCCGAACGAGAGCAGCGGATTGATCTGGGGGGTGACGGACACGATCATCCGTGCGGCCCGCAACAATGGCCTACGAGTCCTTGGCTTAATTTTGCTGACTCCTCCTTGGGCAGCAAGTCTGGAATGCTCGATAAGCTATCAGAAGACGAACGGGGTTTCATCCTGGCTATGCGCACCGGATCCGATTCTCTACACCGACTTTGCTCGTGCCGCTGCCAAGCATTACAGCAGCGATAGCTACGGCGGCAAAATCGACGCATGGGAAATCTGGAACGAGCCTAACTGCGGCATCGATTTTATGCCCCATGATCCGGCACTTTATACGACTCTTCTGAAGACCGCATATCCTGCCATCAAGCAGGCAAATCCAGCGGCCTACGTATATGCGGGGGGGAGTGCAGGCTGTACCACGTATCCGAACAACACAACTGGCGCACTTCCGTCGCATGGCGTGGCAGGGCTTGTTCATTCGACTAATCCACGTTATCCCGCACCAACACAGTGGAATTCGCGTGACTGGTTGGCGGTGATGTACGCGAACGGTGCCCGAGGGTATTTCGATGCACTTGCCCATCATCCGTATTGTTATTTCGACGACTGGCAATCAGCGCCCAACCAGTGCCCAAGCGCGACGCTCAACACCACATACCCGCAATATTCGAATGCGTTCAACATCATGTGGCATTCCTTTACATCACCGTCGTACGGCTGGCCATCGAGTAATGGAAATACTTTCGCAAGTTATACGGGTACGAGCCTGCGCGACCTGATGAGTGCGAACGGCGATGGAGCAAAAGCAATTGTCCTCACGGAATTCGGCGCGCCAACCACCGGCTCCGATGGCGCGACGAACTTCACGGGGAAATTGGGCGGTTCCTCGACGCAATATACGAACGCCAATTTTCAAACCATGCAGATGTCGCCGTATCTGACACAGGCCAACCAGAGACGCGAATATAGTTCGTTGATGGCCTGGGTTGCACAGCAACCGAAGGGTACTTACGGTCCGGTGTACATATATACCTATTCGGATCAGGCGTTTTCGTTACCGACCAGTACAACCATCTACGAACCGTACTTTGGCATCGTGACGCTCGGCTCCACGACTGGAACGACAGGTACTCCGGGGCTCCCCAAGGTCGCAGCCGCTTGTATACGGTCGATGGCACTTGCGCTTACCTACGGATTTTGGTCGAATCCAAGCCAAGTTGGATGTTGACGGTAATCCGCCAAGAGACGGTTTCATAAAGACTGCCGGGTTCGCCGCAGGGTATTCCGGCAGATCAGGTAACAGCAGAGTTTGAGGAACGCTTCCTGAATATCGGCGCGACGTTCAAAACGAATACGCAGGCGGCGGAAATGATGCAGCCAAGCATGAGTACGCTCGGCGACCCAACGGACTGTTCCAAGGCTACTACCGTGCAGGTAACCGCACCGCTCGTGAAGGATGCGTCTGTATTTGTCGCAGCCTTAACCACAGTCGGCGTTGACGCGGGCAGGACGGCTCAGAGGCCGATCACGCACGCCGCCGCGCCGATCGGCACGATGGCCGCGATCAGCGGAACCAGTTGGGTGATGTCGTTACGATTGGCGCCGGTCAGGATTGCCGCGATCGGTGTTCCGTTGGCGGCGGTGGCGATGTGGTGCTTCGACCCTAGTCGCGCTCGATCGGGGAGGTTCGGGCCAGTTTTTCGCCCCCCCAACCACACGAATCGACGATGAGTCGACGGCACACGGGAGAAGTTGATCTTCCCGGCTGCTCGCGGTTTCGCCAGCAGCACCGCGTGCAGTCGACTCCACACGCCGGCAGGCTGCCAATCGTGCAGCCTGCGCCAACCACTTACGCCCGAGCCGCATTCCATTTCGGACGGCAAGTCGCGCCAACGAGTGCCCGTCAAAGCCGCACGGTCCGCTGCTGGCTTGCGACCGAGGTACTTGAAGCGGTGCGGCAGGCGGAGATAGCAGTGGTTCGATCAGTGCCCACTGTTCGTCATCAATGAGTGGCTTACCCATCTCCTTGGCCCGTCTGTCTCGGCGGCCAAGGCTAACAGGATGCCGAAAAAGCTGACAGCCTCCTGGACTCCTTTTGAAACCGTCTCCAAGCCAGACAGTGCACGGACACTTCGATCGACTCCCTCCGAACTCCGATATCCGGCGCTGTAAAAGATTCAATCCGGAAGGCGTTCGAATTCACGCCTTTTCCTGGTTTCGCCGGCGCCGTTCCACGAATCCGCGGAATGGAAATTCCCGAAATTCCCCCCTCTGGCGCTCCGTCGAACGAACCGGAACGCCACGCGTACGCAAGAGTTTGACGACCGTTTTACTCGAACCCTTGTCTGCATTGAAGACGTGCCCCGCTATATCGGCACCGATGCTCCGCAGACGCACCAACGCAGCCTCGACGTCGGCGGCGCGCGTCAAGCCGCTGCGCGAAACCAGTACGTGCGCGTCGCAATTCGCGCCGACGATGCCGAGCGCGTCGTTGCTTTGCAATAACGGCGGTCCGTCAATGACGACGAAGTCGTAACGCTGGCGTACCGATGCGATGAGCTTCGTGAGTTCAGTGCCTTCGAACAATTCGCCGGCTGACGTTTTGCCCGGTAAGCCCGCCGTCATGATCGAAAGTTGACTTCCCGCCACGCGTAGCGTCACGGCATCGGGCAACATCGAGCCGTCGAGCACCTGAGCGAGACCTGGGCCGCCGGCCGTCGACGAAGTGCGCAAGTCAGCGTTGATCAACAGTACGCTGGCGTTCGTTCTCGCCAGCAGATATGCAAGATTCGACGACACGAAACTGCAGCCGACTCCAGCTTTCGCCCCCGTGAACAGCAAGACCTTGCCTCCACTGCCCTTATGAGGCTCCGCGAGCACAATCTTCAGGCTGGCACGCAATGCGCGCACCGAATCGACCCCCTCGTCGTCCGGATGCGTGGCTGCCAGCGGCAACGCCGCCGAGCGAGATTGGCCGGGCGCGGCCGCCAATGCTGGCGACGACGCCACGACCGCGAGACACGGTCGGTCGGTCAGCCTCACCAGCGCAGCCGGCGAATACAGTTCACGGCGGTACAGCGACTGCAGATGCACGCCCGTCAGTGCTAAGAACACTCCAGCGAACAGCGCGCCTAGCACGATAATGCCGCGCCTGGGCCAGACAGGCCGAAACGGCGCTACCGCCCAGTCGATGGCTGTCACGCCCGGCGCTGCGCTCGAAATAGCGATCTCGAGCTGCTGCGCGTTGGTGAGCACGCTCGTGTAAAGCTGTGTCGCGATCGCCACCTGGCGCGACAGGCGCACAAATTCTCGCTGAGTCGTGGGCAATTTGGCTGCCATTGCACTCGTATCGCGAATCTCTCGTTTCACCTGGTCGAGTTGCGCCTGCACCGTCTGATACTGGACACTTTTTGGCAAAAAGTGCTGCCTGACGTCGTCGAGCGAGATCTGCAACGCGGTCTGGTGCTCCGCGAGGGTATTGAGTCTGCTAATCAACGCGGCACCTTGTTGATCGACGTCGATCGCACCGTTCTGTGTCCGGTATCGATTCAGATCGTCCTCGGCTTTCTGCAAGTCGTGCTTCAGCCCCGGTAACCGCTGACGCAACGAATCGAGGTTGCGTCGTGCGCGATCCGTCCGGAACGCGAGGTCATGCTGCAGATACTGCTGCACGATCGCGTTGACCATTTTTTTTGCTTCCCGTGCACTGTCCGCCTGATAGCTGAGATGGATCATCGAAGGCGATTCCAATGTCGAGTCGCGGTTCGGCACAACCGTCTTCAGATGCTTCGATACGTTTTCGTACACAAGCGGCTCCGGCTGCTTGCGCACCGAGTATTCGATACCGGGACGCGCTCGCAAAACGTCGATGCGCAGTCGGCCGGCCGTTGCTTCTCCAGGAAGCCTGAATGACACAGTTTCGCCGACCTTGCCGTGCGCAAGCGCGTTGTTGTCGTCGTCATAGAGCGTCCAGATGTTCGGACCTTCTGCGACCACTCTGAATCGATCGCCGAGCGCAGCTTTCGGAATCGAGAATTCGCCGATGTCGAGCCTCTCGCCGCCCCACGCGTAACCGCTCAGCCCGAGCAGCGCCGGCGCGAGTGCGTCTTCCGCATCGAAGCGCGATGCAAGAAGCGGACCGATCAGCGGAAACCGGCTTGCGTTGCGGATATCGAGATCGGCACCGGTTGCATCGATCGCGTTGTCGATGACCGCGCGCGAAATCAGCATCTCGCTTTCATCGGACGCGGACGGGGACGCCATGATCGTTCCGGAGACGTCAGAGAGCGAACTGATCGACGAACCGGGCTTCGTCTGGACACGTAGAAGCGCTTCGGCCCGATATTGCGGCGTGGCAAGCAGCGCATACAACACGCCCGTCACGAGCGTTGCGCCGATCGTTGCGAAGAACAGACGACGATGCTGCGTAACGACATGCCAAAGCTGTGTCACCCCGGATTCGTCCGGTATCCGCTGCGGATATTGAATCTTTCGAGCGTTGAATTTCATGTTTTTTTCTGGATGATGCGACTGTTTCCGATCTTGCTCGCCGGCTATCGGCCAGTCGCTGAGACGATGAACACCGGGCCCTGCTCCTCGCGGATCGTCAGTCGACGACGCGAGATGTCGACCGGCGCTCCATACAGATCGGACGCGGACGTACCTGCGGCAGGTAACTGTGAAAGGTCAATGTCGAGCGTGTTGTTTCTTTCGTAACACCAGATCACGTATTTCACGACGCCTTCGGCACGGAATTGCAAGAGCGCGAAATGCCGAACAGGATCGAGGAACAATTGCGCGCCGTGTGCATTCGCGGTGAACACGAAAAGATTCCGGACCGCGACGTACGCCGGCAGTGGCGTGTTGTCGGCGTCGAGCAGACCGAAGTTATGTTCCATGTTTTTCGGGTCGGCGCCGTCATTGCGCATGTCGTAGTAGGCCGTGAGCCCGATCTGCGCAATCCAGTCGACCAGGAGGCGTCGCACCGCGTAGCGAGCCTGGCGCTCGCGCGCGACAGGATCGTGGCCGTCGCTGGTGTGCGACACATACTTGTATCCATAGGTCGGATACGACCACTCGGTTGCCCAAATGGCGGGAACGGTACGATACGTGGCAAGATCCTGCGCGAGCGTGACATAGTCGCGTAGAGCGGTCTCGGGCTCATCTTGCCGATACGGATGGACGCTGACCGCGTCGGGCGCGGGTTGCGACGCGCTGCCGATATCGCCTACCGCCCGAATGAATGGCAAGTCGACCTGCTGAACGCCGCCCGTCGCGACGACAGCATTCGGATTCGCGGTTTTGACCGCTCGAACGGTTGCCTGCAGCAAGTTCCGGTACTCGGCCGGCGATGGAGGCGCAAGCCAGTAGTCCTTGTGGTCTTGTTCGTTCCAGACTTCGAAGCGTACCGGCTGATCGCGAAAGTGCCGCGCGGACTGCGTCGCATACTCGGCGAACGCGTCGACCTGTGCGGGCAACGTCGGGGGCTGCTTGGGCGCGTGTCGTGGATGCTGATAGCCGAGGATGAACAGCGCACCGAGCCCTCGCGCACGCAGGTTGGCGACGAGTGCATCGTAGCGCGAGAAATTCCAGCCTTGCGGCATTTCCACCGAATCCCAGAACAGGTCCGTCCGGACGAAGGAGAATCCGGCGGCTCGCACCGCATCCAGCAGCACCGGATCGTCGATCTCGTGAATCGCGACACCGGAATTCGCTCGCGTATCAAAAAAGCGCGGGAGAGCGACGAAAGGCAGCGTCGACGATTGCGTAGTATTCGGCAGCACGAGCGCCGGTTCGTCCGAGCTGGCGGGATTCAACACCATCGATATGGCGGCTGCCCCGAGCAGCGCGGTTGCGAACCACTTCGCCCAAGATCTCATGCGTGCATGTTCGATGGTCATAGTCACCTATTCGCCGCCCAAGTCGCAGCGTGACTCAGGCCATCCCGACCGGATCGAGTCTCCTGACCAGCATATACGGTAAGCGTACGGACTGCGAGGCCCGCGAAGAGCAGACAGCCAAGCGCTTCGAAAATATCGGTCGTCACACCGCTCAACAGCACGAAGAGCAGCATCAGCCATGCTTTCGGGTCATCGGTACGACTGGCCAGCACGCGCTGCACGAACACGAGCATGACGAGCAAGGCCCCTGCTACACCGATATTCGCGACGACATAGAGGGCGGCGTTGTCGGAGTAGCCGGTATTGAAACCGAAGTCGGCCGTGTAGTACGCCGTCGCGGAACCGAATCCGCCGGGCCCGATGCCAAACCAGAGCAGGTCTGCACGCGCCATGCCATCGAGCAGTTTCGGCCAGGTATTCAACAGCCGATCCTGCATCGACGCGAGCGACCCCGAATCGGTGACTCCCACATTGGTCGTCGCGGCAATGACCCATCCCGCGAGTGGCAATACGACCATCAATACCGTCATGACGATACAGGTACGCCTGAGGCCCGGTGTTTTCAGCGCAGCGAAACAAAGCAGCACGAGCGAAAGCGCAATGAGTGTCGTCTTGTTGGTGGTAGCCCAGATCGCGAGCGCCGACATCGCGAGCAGCGCCACGACTACCAGCACGTTGCGCTGGCGCGGGACGAGCCACGCGGTCAGCAGGCCGATCACGAGGCCGGTAGTCGCACTGCTTCGACCGAAACCGGGCAAGCGCGGTACAGTGCCGACATAGTTGGACGACGCGAGCTGCACATTGACGCCGTTGACGTCGATGCTGCCGCCAACCCATGGCAGGTGTACAAACCAGTTGAGCATGACCCCTGCGCAGCAGGCTGTTGTCAGCACGACGAACGCGAACCGGATCGCGCTTGACTCAAGCATGTCAAGTGCGCCGGGAGGCATGAGGAGCACGAACATCAGGGGCGCTACCGTCCATATCCAGAAACATGCGGCCACGAGACTCACACCGTTCGCGAGCGACACACACATCTGCATGGCCAGGAAACTTGCAACAAGTATGGCGTCGACGCGTGGGCGTATCACGAGGCCGAACACGATACAGCCCACCATCAAGGCCTTGGGCAGATAACCGAGCAATGAAATTCCCGCGAGCGACGTGTAATAGCGGATTGCGCCGGAAAATACTTCACTCGCGAGCGCGATCATGAATGTTGCAGCCCACAGCCGGCTAATCGATCGGTTTCCATTCATGACGCTGGGTACACAAGTTTTCGAGCAGAGCGACGCGAAGATAATGCGCGCGACGTCATCGAGCAGAAGGCCATCAGCTCGTTCGCGCGAGCCAATCCTGGCGAATTGCACTGTGCAGGCGCGGTGAATCGTCGCCGTCCTGCCCGATTGTTTCGCAAGTATAGGGTCGTGCAATCGGAAGAAAAGTTCGACAACCAACACTTTCAGTGGCCGCGACGTGGAACAATCGTAAATTCGGAACATCACGCTGGCGCGCCCCACCGCCTCCGTATCGGCAGCGCGCGAATCGCGTCAACCCGAACGCGCCGACAGATTGATCAGACCGGCCCGTTCGCGATGGAGCACATATACGAGCGCGACCGCTACGGCTGTTTCGGCGATCAACACCGCAATAGCCGCGCCGCGCTCGGCAAACAACATGGCAAGCGGCGGCAGCAATGTCACGTTCAATACACCGGACGAGATCAGGATGACGCTGAAAGCGCGCTTCATACCGAGCGGCAACATCGTTTGAACGCCGAACAGATCCGTCATGCATGCCATGAACGGCACCAGAGCCAGGCAACGCAGCACGCCGATCGTCGGCGCAAACGAGTTGCCGTACAGGATCCGAACGGCAATCGGTGCGCATGCGTAGATCGTTACCGACATTGCCAGCACCAACGCGCCCTGCATCACGATCAGCTTTCGCAAGAACGAAAACGCTTCGTCACGCGCGTGATGCATCAGATAGGTTACGTGCGGATAGGTTGCCGCCCTCAGCGGTTGCAGCAGACCGACTGCGGCTCGGATCAACTTGTCACCCGCGGCAAAATAGCCGGCGGCGACACTGCCCGAGACGATACTCAGCAGGACGGTATTCGTCGATGCGTAGAATGAGATCGACGTCGATGCGAGGAATACCTGCGAGCCGCCCTTCAGGGCGGTGGCGATGTCGGCAAACCGTACGCGGACGCTTTCGATCTCACGATGAAGGAACAGGTACGCGAGCAACGTCACCCCGCAAAGCAACGGCACTGCCGCGTTGATGGCGACCGCGTGCAGGAGATCGTCTGACGTGCGCACCCACATAAAGATGGCGACAACACTAAGTGCACGGTACACAACCACCGTGACACTGTAGACGCTCAGCTTCTGGATTCCCTGAAAGTACCAGCCCGGCGTAAGCGCGGCACCGATCGCCATCCCGAATCCGATCAGCAGGGCCGTGCGCTCCACCGCGAAATGCGGAATGAGCGTGGTCAGCGCGACAAGTACGGCGAAGCCGGCGACGGTAATTGCCCATTGGGCGCAAACCGTTGTCCAGAATATGCGGGATCGCTCCACCCTGTCGTTCGCAAGCGCGACACGCGGCGTTGCAGTCAGGTCGAAGCTGTAATTCGCCAGATTGATGAAATACGTCGTAACCGCAAGCACGAACGACAACCGTCCGTACTGTTGGGGACCGAGCACACGCGTCAGGAGAGGCAACGTAACGAGCGGCACGACGTACGTCGAGATTTGCAACAAAAATAACAAGGCAAAGTTTTTTCGGACGGCGATCATCGTGCTTTCCGGGGCTGAGTGTGAACAGTGCGCCGACTGTCAATGTGCCCACGTGCGCGGTACATCCGTGCCAATGCCGAGTACGGCATACAGCGACGACGCATAGCATTCGACCGAGTAACGCGACCAGTCGTAGTGACGATTTTCCTTGTCAAGGTGCGCGCGCAGTTCGGTGAGTGCGCGCGCAAAGTCTGCAGACGTATTCCGGTAGCGAATCTTATTGCCGATCTCATCGCCGAAGGTCGACAGGCTTCCGATGTCGTGTACAAGCGCCGGCAGACCGAGCATCGCCGCTTCGACGATCACGAGAGGCGCGTTTTCCACCCAGATCGACGGCAACACGAGGGCATCGTGCGTTGGAAGCGCGGCGAACAGCGTCGCATGATCGAGGCGCCCGGCGAAACGCAGCCTCCCCGACTCGACGAGTGTCGAGTGATGTTTCTCCAGGTTGCTCCGTTCCGACCCGTCACCATAGACAGTGAGCGACGCAATCGCATCGCCGGCCGATTCGTTCATGAGCGCAAGAAACTGAGCGAGGCCCTTGTCCGCTTCCAGTCGACCGACGAACGCGAGATCGAGGAAATCGCCTCTGGCAGGTTTCGGCGGACGGGGAACCAGCGTCGAGTCAATCGGGTTCGGCAGAAGTGTGGCGGATGTCCGACCGCACCGTGCGATCAGGTCATGCATGAACGGACTCGGACAGAGGATCTCGTCAAACAGGCCAAGCGGGTCGAAAAGCGCATTGACTGCATGCCAATGCAACTTCTTCGCGACGTCGTGAAGAAAGCCGCGTGGACTGGCGGTGAAAACGAAACGTCTGCCGCGATGCAATTGGTCGAGCGATAACGGTTGCGCGCGCCCGCGGGAATAGACAAGCAAGCTCGGGTTGTAAAACAACAGATGGTAGTCGTGCGCGGTCATGTATAAACCACATCCCGAGCGCCGCTTGTAGCGGGCAAGCACAGGCAGGATCGCGCTCGACAGCAGGTTGTGGTAATTGTGCACGAGGATCCGTTGCGGACGAAATCGCTCAAGCAGCGTCACGAGCGTACGTGCAGCGACAGGCGACCACGCGCGCGCGCGCCGGCTGTTTCCAACATCGGTCGGCAGTGTGTTCTCGTCGAAGGTTTCGACCACAACGTCGTTGCGTGCACGAAGCACGTCGACGGATACCCGGTACACTTCCTCGGCGCCACCCTTGCGAACGAAATCGTTGATGACTAGCACACGCATCACGACGAACCTGCATGGCGCGTCAACTGCGGCGCGCAGAGTTTGCTCACTTTTCGGCATCTCCGGCAATTTCGTTGTATCAACATTCCTGAACAGCCTCATGGCGCCGACGCCGCCGAAAGCGGGCAACGCGAGAAATTGACGCTGCCACGATAACGTGTCGAAAGCCAAGGTTCTGTTCGCACGCTTACTTTCGGGCGGTTAAGAACAGACCGGCCGGCGCACCGGGGCATGTACCGCCCCACTCACCGGCAATCTACCCTTCATTCAGCCGTCTCCGACACGGCGGCCGCGCCGCGTTCGTTTTGGTGCGCGCTCGCCCGATGCTACGGCGTCACCCGTTTCGCTTCCGCTTCCGCTTTCGGGGTCGCGGCAGGCTCTGCCGGTGCATGCCAGCCGGCAAGCAACTCCGCGCAGCGGTCAATGACGTATTGCGCGGCGGCGTTGCCGTGCAGCGAATGATCGAGTGCGTCCTGCGTATCGACCGATACATTCGGCAAGTGCGCGAACGCACCTGACACGGGACCGAAATGCCGAACCACGACATCGACGCCGGGATCGAACGTACCGTAAATGAAGTGAGCCTGGATGCCGCGCGCAGACATGTCGCGCAGTAACCCGCGTGGCGTGTCCTTGCCCGCCCCCCAGCCGACACGCTCCATGAGGCGCCTGACCGGCACGGTCATGAAATCCGCGAGGAAGCGGATAAGCGCGCGCAATACCGGACGCAGATCGCGACCTTCGAGCAGCAGGCGGCGCCATTTGTCGACGCTGCGCAACGATGCGACATAGCCGCGCATCGAATTGGTCTGGTTATTGACTACAGTCGCAAGCGTCTCTCCGCGCGGCCAGACAAAAACCGGGAGATTAACCGCGATCACGCCGGCAAGCGGTCCGCACGCGGCGGCATGAAGCGATGCGTACGCCCCGGAGCAGATCCCGAACGTGACAATCTTGTGATGACCGGCCTCTTTCAGCCAACGCGCGGCGGAGACCATGTCGGCAATCATCTGCTCCGAATACGGAATGTCCGATTGGTCGTCGCGTGCGCGCCGGCTGCTGTCTCCAATGCCGCTCGAATCGATGCGCAGGCTGCGGATGCCGAGCGCCGCGAGCGATCGGGCCAGCCGAACTGCAAGGCGCCCGTCGGCGGCACGCGGATTGGCGGCCGTATTGGCGATCAGCAGTGTTGGTGCCGCGACGCGGATGGAGTCGCCGGCCGGTTCGCACAACACGCCAACCAGCTGTTGCGGTCCCACGCAAATCACCCGTTCGACGCTGCCGTTTCCGGTCAATTCAATGCCGGACGCAGGGCGTTGCACTGCGGCGCGAACGGCTGCATCAGGTCCATCGTCGATCCAGTTCGCGATCGTCTCGAGCAGCGCATTGGGCAGCCGTGACCAGTGCGGCTCGCGCATGGTGACCGCCCAGTCCGAACACGTGTGGATGCTCACCACGACACCGCGCTCCTGCAGCGCGTCCGATAACGCCGGACTGTCGCCATACGGTACATCGACGAGCAACGCGCGCGCCGGCAACGTACGCATACGGCTAGCAGCCTGGCACAGGTCGATGCGCCGCAGCGCGCCGACGAGATCGTCCGGATAAGTATGGCCGAGTACGTTGAACCCCCGTTCGTCGCGAACCGCATCCCGCACGGTCGGAGGGGCGTTATCGAGCCAACGTTGCGCGACGAGCGAAAGCTCTCGCACGTAGCTGCGGCCACGCACAACAGGCGCAAGTGCGATGAAACGCGTAAGCCCCGGTATGCCGTCCGCAGCCAGGAACGCCAATGCCGCGCCAGCGCGCACGCCGATGAGCGTCAGGCTGTCCAGCGCGGCGTTTTCGCACAACGTCCGAACGGCATGCCGGATGCTCTCGAGCATGTGGTCGAAGCGTTCGGAATCCCGTTCGTCTCCGAGCGAATCGCCGCTCGTCGGATAGTGAAAGCGTAGTACCGGGAAACCGCGGTCGGCGAGATGCTCAGCGATTGAACGCACAAGTTTGTGAAGCCAAAGTGCCTCATGGCCGAGCGGTTCGCAAATGACGATGCCATGTGGTCGATTACCCTCGTGAAGCCACCCGACGCATCCATCGAACTGGATGGGTGTCATGGTTTGGTCCTTGTTTTAAGTGTCTGATGGGCCGGATTTCAATGCATGCTTGCCGCAGGCCAAGGAGCAAGCGGACGATCATTGCTCAGGCGTGCAATGAGATGCGTGCGTACTACGCGCGAGCATTCGCCGAGGACCACCCCGATCCGCGAGCCCTTCCATGTTGAGACGGGTTCTGAGAATGTTATTGATTCGCATTACGGAATATTACGATTTTTCACACTGGATGACCTCGATGCACCGGGCAAACGGCCCCGCCCGAATGTCTACCGGTAGTAGACCACTCAATCCTGACGTATTCCGTACGTCACATTACAATTTCAATACTCCCCACCTCACCGTCGCACTGGTCAGGCGGAGACGATGAATTCGCACGGCACCCTTCAGCAAGCTGAAAAATCGCGAGCACGACATTCGAAGCGGGTTTCACGGAGCAACGGCACGGGCAGTCAGCGCGCCCTGCGCCGCAGACGGAATCAGCAGGTTCACGACACGACTCCAGCGCACCAGCGATGACGCATCGACAAATACGACGTCGCGACGCTCGAGCGCGAACTGGTCGGCGAGCGCGTACGATGCCGGCGCACTCCCATCCAGGTGATAGACCAGCGGCCGGTTGCCGGGCCCGCGGCGCACCACGTAGATCTGTCGCGCGTCCGCCGTGTATTGGCTCACGCCGCCCGCGTCGCCGAGCGCTTCGCCCAAGCTCATTCGCCCGTCGGTCAATATCAGCGTCGCCGGGCGCGACACCTCGCCGAGCACGAACACCTTCGCTTCGTTCGTCGCCCGCACGCGCACCAGATCGCCATCGCGCAACAGGATGTTCGACGGATTCACACCGGCCGCAATCATCGCCGGCAGGCTCACGTTCACCGTCTTGCCGCCGCGCGTCACCATGACTTGCGATCGATCGGCCGCAGTCGTGAAACCGCCTGCGCGATCGATCGCCTCGGGCAGCGTCATCGGCATGTCGTTGATGATCTGCAACCCGGGCGTGCGCACTTCGCCGTCGAGATAGACTCGCTTGCTGCGATACGCCTGGATGCGCAGCGCAATCTGCGGGTTGCGCACGTATTCGCCGAGTCGCCTGGTGAGCGCCTTGCGCGCCTCCGCTTCGGACATTCCTGCCACGTGGACGAGGCCCGCGTATGCGAATTGCACGTTGCCGCTCGCGTCGACCGTATAGCCCGCCGCGACCGAGTTGGTGCCGATGTTGTCGCCATTCGTCGCCTGCGCCGTCGGCAGGTTCAGTTCCGGGTGATCCCATACAACGATGTTCAGCACGTCGCCCGGACCGATGACGTATGCCTTCGACGTGCCGAACAGGTGCCGGACTTCGGCGTCGACGCCGGCGGAACGGCTGGCGTGCTGCTGCTCGACGAACGCCGGCGTGATCTCGATCAGGTCCTCGCTCGACACGTTCTGCACGCCGTCGAGGCCGCCCGCGCCCGATGCGGCGACGCCCACGCGCGCATTCGCGTCGCGTTCAGCCGGCGCATGGTACGTCATGCCGGGCGCAAATGCACATGCGCTCAGCGCACACACGGTCACCGCCGCCGCGAACAGTCGCGGCGAACCGAGCCTCGATATGGAATGTGTAGTAATTGACATCGCGTCTTTCCAAACTGTGCCGGAACCCGCCCGACACGACGGATCACCGCATTACGCTCGCCGGCACGGCGCGCGCCGCACTGCCGCGCGGCACTTGCACCGCACGTCACCCGCACGTCGATCCGTACAGGTCATCATGAGCGCCACCATGCCGCGCGCGTCCGCATCCCGTCGGCCGGCGCTCCCATGACGACGTACTGCGCACCGGCGCGCCACATGTATCGCCGCATCGAACGTCGCCCGATACGACACCGGGCAATCCGCGCCGGCACCGCCCTGCCGGTCGCGCTCCGGCCGAGGTGCTCACGCGCTGATATTTGATTGGACACTGTCTGGCACCGCGTGTATGTGAGCAATACCACCGAAAACCTATCTTCACATAAACATCCGATCTGCCCCCCGAAGATCGCGCACCACGCTGCGCCGACCAACCGCCTGAAACGGTCGCCCGGCTGCTTCAAGCACGGTCGCCAGATCCATCGGCGCAAAAAGAGCGCGCCGATCGGTGCGCCTTGCCGAGGCGGGTCGTGTCACGACGTCTCTATTGCAACCTCGTCAACCACCACACCATTTATTCATCGTGACATCGAACGTGAAGGTCAGCACCTGCCCGGTCGTCATGGCGACATTTGCCCCGGTTGTCGTCTGTATATTGGCGTTGTTCGCGATCGTGCAATTTCCATTGGTCGCCACGATCTTGACGGATTGACCATCAATTCCGCCGGTCAGGTTAGTTAGCGTCGTCGGCACGGCATAGTTCGCCGTCAGCTTGCTCAGGCCAGTCACGCTCGGCGTCGAGTTCGTGCCGACAAACCCGCCGGCCCACAGCGCCATCGCATTGCCCGCATTGTCGGCGGCCGGTGCGCCGTAGCTGTAGCGAACCAGCCCGGTTGCGTTCTCGATATGAAATTGCCACGGCCACATTTGCAGCAGGCGCCCGCTTGCCCATGCACTGTTGGTCGCTCGGCCGTATCGGTCCTCGGGAATGTACTTGTAGCGGCCGGCGACGCCGTTGCCTTGCGATGCGTTGACGCAAATCTTTGAAAAATATTCTCCGGCGGGAATGAACGACGTGTTGGACGTGGACGGCGTGAACGTGTACGTGTCCGTTCCCGCCGTCACGCTGCCCGCACGCGTAATCGTTCCGGTGATGCCGAAGATGGTTGCCAGCGTCGTATCGCCGGTGCCGTTGGCCGCCAGGACCGGCATGAAAATCGGCAAATTCGGCGTCGTATTGAAACGCCAGCCCGGGATCGCCACGGCGCCGGCGCCCGTCAGCGTCATCGCAGAAGGAATCGGCTGGAACACACTGTCGGTCTCGCAGTCGATTCTCAGATTGTATGGGCTCTCGGTCGAGATGAACACCGCCTCGCCGCTGCCGAAGTAGTTCCGAAGCTTGATTGCGTTGTATCCGACGTTGCCGATAATTACGCCCTTGACGGTCTGCGGAAACGCAAAGATAAATTCATTGTCGGTAGGATATGCATTGAAGTTCGGATTCGGCAGGATCTCGGCCGCGTAGTCGTTCCGCGCACTCAACGGGAAGTTGATGTCGAAAACGCAATTGGTCACTTGTCCGACAACACTGAACATACGCCCGGTACCGAGACCCATCGTGGTCATCCGGTCGTGCAGCAGGATGTTGCGCGCCCGGATTCCATACAGCGGATAACCCGTGTTCGACGTGCGGCGATCCTGTACGGCAAGCGCCGTGCCGTTGCTGAAGATGATGTCGATATTGTCGAGGTTGAAAAGGTTCGACGAATCGGACGCGGCGGCGGCCGGACTGTCGTCAAGATAAATGCCGAAGCTGGGCGTATTCGTCGCCATGTCGCCGCAATGTCGAATCTTCATCGTGCTCAGGTTGACTTCGCGGACGTTCGCGCGTGCCTGGGTCGACCCGCTCCCGGTGTCCGTCCACAACACGCCGCCACCGCGAAAATACAGGCAATTCACGTGAGCGACGTCGAGCCAGTCCACATTGCCTTGCAGCACCAATCCGTGCTGCAACGACGCACACGCGCGATTCCCCTGAAGGGTGAAGTCTCGCAGCACGCAGCCAGCGGTCACCGCCGTGTTGGACGTCCATGACACGTTGCCCGTCTGCGGCAGGTCCGTCGTTTCGCTGTTGAAACCCACGTTCAACACTGTGAAGCACTGTCCGCCGACGCCTGCGCCGAACTGAATGATCGACGTGCGGCTCGAGTGTCCGAAGATCGCTATCGGCTTCGTGACCGCAGGAAGCGCGAGGCTTGAATAGTAGACGCCCGCGGGCAGATCACCCTTGACCGGCCAGATCGTCATCAGGTAATTCAGCCAGGCCGTCAGGGCTGGGCCGTCGTCGCTGCCGTACACGACATTGGCGCCGGTTGCGCTCGCCGCCGCTGCCTTCCCGAGCGTGACCTGTGTCGCGCTGACGATTGCCGTGATCGTCGTGGACACAACCAACGTCGCGACGCCATTCGCATTGGTGGTCGCGATGTCGATGCGTTTGCCCACGTCCGCCGCGGTGAACGCCGCCGATGCCGACGAAAAGGCGGTGGATCCCCCTGTCGTTACGCCGTCGTTGACGATTCGCGTGTTCCCCTTCGCGCCGAAATACTTTGCGCTGACCGGCAAATTGGCGGGAAGCGCCGCCGGAAGATCCATCCAGACCTGCGTGGTGCCCGCCGCAAGACTGACTGCCGCGCCACCGTTGCTTGAAGCCAGAACAGTGGTGCGCGACAGCGTGTTTCCGCTGGCCGTGTACGTGCCGATTCCGATTTCCCAGTTTCCACTCGGCTCGCCTGTGCTGCTCACGGCCTGCAACCCGTAATAGAATGTGTCGGTATTTGCACATACCGATGAGAAAGTCCGGAATCCCGTCATTGCACCAGCCAGAGACAGAACACCCGTACCGGTGGAAGTGGTCGTTTCTTTCACGCGGTCCTGAAGTTGAAATGCCATATCGATCCTCGACGCGCGCCGACAAGCACGCAAAAGAGTGAAATGCGCCGGATGCGCAGCGTCGGCAACGGTCGTCGGCTCCCTCGTCTCCGGTGACTTCGCTGCATGACTTGCCATCCGGCGAGTTGAACGCCGGATCAGCGCTATTGCCCCAATCTCGGAATCATCGTGACCGTCGGGGCGGCGCTATAGGTGACCGTCATTGCATCGCCCGGCTTGAGATCGATCATTCCATTCGTCAAGCCGGTGGCGTAGGCCGTTTGACCGTTTCGCGAGACATTGATTGACGACACGGCACCGCCTGCGACCGACATGCTGACCGCACTCAAGTTGCTATTCGTGAACGTCCATGGTGAAGCGCCGACCGTCTGCACAACAGGGGGCACCGGGACATAAGTGCTGACAAATCCGTTTTGGACGAAATTATCTTCACCCCACGATATATAGATCCAAGAATTTGAATAAAAATAAGTCAAACCATCGATTGACCGAGGATAATTATTCGGCTGAGCCATATAATTCCCACGCAATTTGAGCGATGCCCCCGCCGCGAGCCCTCCTACCGTAATAAAACGACCGAAACCGTTACAGCAGCCGATGTTTTCTCCGATATTGTTGCTAATCTCCGTTAAACACGAGCAAGATCCATCCATGTAAACCCCGGTTTGCGCGATTCCGGAAAATTGATTATTAGAAACAATACATTCTCGGGTGTTATACAGCGCGATTCCAGATGCAGTACTTAACGATCCCGTGCCGGTGAACGTAATCGACGCACCATTGGCAATTCCGGTGCCAGTGAAATTATTGGACAGGGTCACGGTCGGACCATTGCCGTTACCGGAAACCGCGGTCACATACGTGCCGGTCGGGATGTTCGCTCCGGATACCCCCTGACCGACCGCACAGCCGCGCGCCGACGGATACGGCGTAAACGTCAGCGTGTTGGTTCCCGCCGCCGACGCGGCCGAGGTCGCGATCGTTTGAGACGTCATGCAGACCATCGGGGTAAAGACGATAGACGCGCCGCTCGCGATGGTGCCCGTCGTCGCTTTGCTGAGCGTTACCGTATTCGCCATCACGCCGACCACGTAGGTTCCTGCCGCGATGTTGGTACCGCTGACGCTCTGCCCGATCGACACGCCCGTCGTTTCGTCACCCGGTGATCCGAAACCGTAGATATCGTTGTAGGTCACGCCCGTCGTCGTACCAAACGTCAGCGACGTAGCGCCGCTCGCGGCGGAAACCGTCGTCGCGAGCGTCGCCCCGAACAGGCCAACGCCCGAAAAGATCACGGTCCCGCCGCTAGGAACGGTTGCCGTCTTGTCCAGCGTAACCGTCGATGCGCCCGCCGATACAACCGTGCCGATCGGCACGCTCGTCGAACCGTTGAAATACCATGCCGCCATGCCGACGGCGACGCCCGGGTTATTGGCAAAGCTCAGCGTTTTCGATGCCGACGTCGCACTGATCGTCGTCAATGGAAACCCGTTCTTGTTGTTCGGATCCCAGGCATTGACTATGGTGTTTTGCGAAATATTGACGTGAATGTTGTTTCCCGACGGCTGCCACAGTCCGATCGACACGCCGGCAGAATTCTTGATCGTATTATTTACAACATTGATATGGGAATTATTGAAACCATTTGTCGCATTCACGGACAATGCGGAATACCCAAGCGGTCCATTGAGCGAGTTTACTATTCCAGCAATATTGGATGATACACCACACGTATCCAGAATATTATTGACGACCGTCACGTTATCGTTACCATAACTCTGATAGACGCTTGTGAGCTCGGACGCGACATAAATTCCCGCCGCCATCGGGTTGTAGATCTGGTTATCGACTACCGTGATCTCTTGCGCACCTACGATGGCAATGCCACGTGCATATTTGGTTCCTCTCACCCTGTTGTTCGCAATCGTGATGCGACGGGGACGAACGCCATCGGCCACGTAGCCGACCACGGCAAACGCATCGTCCCCGCCGTTGATCACTTCGTTGTTCGTGATCGTGATGTCCGAACTTGCATTGGTAACGTGGATGCCGTCGTGCCAGATATTGATCAGCGTATTATCAAAGACCTTTCCGTTGACGCAGCTATGCATGATGACTGCCTGCCCGGCAGAATTGTTAAGCTTGCACCCGGAAATCTCAAACTGTCTGCAACCCGTTAGGTTAACAGGGCCAGCGTTCTCGTCGGGATAGTATGCCGCCGCATTCTGCGAAAAAAACTGCAAGTTCTTGACTTTGAAATTACTTGCATTGTTCCAGTAAATCGAAGCGTTCTGGCCTTGCGAAGTCGTGCACTGCAGGATCGAATCCCAGCCGGCGCCGATGACCGACGCCGTCGCGGTCAACGTGTTGCTATACAGATATGTGCCGGGTGGAAAATACAACGGTATCCCGGCATTGAGCGCAGTCTGGAGCGCAACCGTATCGTCGGTTACGCCATCCCCCTTCACGCCAAACCGGCGGACGCTCATCGGCAGGTCGACCAACTCCTGCAGAAGCGGTCGTGCGGTCAGGCCCGTTGCCGTGCCAACAATGTATGTAGCCGGAAATTCTGCTGTCATTCAAGCACTCCATACCATCGCAATTCAATCGCGACGTAAAAATCAAAAAAATTGACCAATGATCGGCAACCGATTTTCCGAATCTCCGGCCGAGACTGCGGAGCGCATGCCACTGCAATGAACGACACAGCCGCAACTCCGCACTATCAGACTCGATACCCCCTTGCACGGTGAATACCACCGACGCCGACACGATAGTGGTCGATCCCGATATCGTTACGCCGTCGTGGACAATCCTCGCCTCCTTTCACAACAATGCACTCCGAAGCATTTTTTATGACCAGTATCTACGGGTTACTGCCCCAGTCTCGGAATCATCGTAACGGTGGGCGCGGCGCTATACGTAACCGTCATCGCGTCACCCGGCTTGAGATCGACGAGGCCGTTCGTCAAGCCGGCAGCATAGGCCGCCTGCCCGTTTCTCGACACCGCGATCGACGATACGGTACCGCCAGCAACCGACATGCTGACGCCGCTGGGGTTGCGGTTCGTGAACGTCCACGGCGAAGAGCCGACCGTCTGCGCGGCCGGGGCTAGTTGCACTCCAAAACCGACAAACCCGTTTTGAGCGATGTTGCCCTCGCCCCACGCCGTATAACTCCACGAACTCGACGAGATCAGCGTGTCAATCGCCCGGGGATAATTGACCGGCTGAGCCATGTAATTGCCGCGCACCTTGAGCAATGCGCCGGCCGCAAGCGCCCCGATCGTCATGAAACGGGCAAAGCCATTGCAGCAGCCGATGTTTTCTCCAATGTTGTCGCTGATCTCCATGACATTCGTGCAAGAGCCGTCGACGTAGATTCCGTCCTTCGAAATTCCGGAAAGTTGGTTTTTCGAGACGATGCAATCGAGCGTGTTATACAGCGCGATTCCAGATGCAGTACTTAACGATCCCGTGCCGGTGAACGTAATCGACGCACCATTGGCAATTCCGGTGCCAGTGAAATTATTGGACAGGGTCACGGTCGGACCATTGCCGTTACCGGAAACCGCGGTCACATACGTGCCGGTCGGGATGTTCGCTCCGGATACCCCCTGACCGACCGCACAGCCGCGCGCCGACGGATA
This sequence comes from Burkholderia sp. BCC1988, assembly GCF_905339895.1. Lineage (NCBI taxonomy): Bacteria > Pseudomonadati > Pseudomonadota > Betaproteobacteria > Burkholderiales > Burkholderiaceae > Burkholderia > Burkholderia sp. BCC1988. The sequence continues at coordinate 104,718 of NZ_CAJPHA010000001.1, read as the reverse complement.
CGGCGTAAACGTCAGCGTGTTGGTTCCCGCCGCCGACGCGGCCGAGGTCGCGATCGTTTGAGACGTCATGCAGACCATCGGGGTAAAGACGATAGACGCGCCGCTCGCGATGGTGCCCGTCGTCGCTTTGCTGAGCGTTACCGTATTCGCCATCACGCCGACCACGTAGGTTCCTGCCGCGATGTTGGTACCGCTGACGCTCTGCCCGATCGACACGCCCGTCGTTTCGTCACCCGGTGATCCGAAACCGTAGATATCGTTGTAGGTCACGCCCGTCGTCGTACCAAACGTCAGCGACGTAGCGCCGCTCGCGGCGGAAACCGTCGTCGCGAGCGTCGCCCCGAACAGGCCAACGCCCGAAAAGATCACGGTCCCGCCGCTAGGAACGGTTGCCGTCTTGTCCAGCGTAACCGTCGATGCGCCCGCCGATACAACCGTGCCGATCGGCACGCTCGTCGAACCGTTGAAATACCATGCCGCCATGCCGACGGCGACGCCCGGGTTATTGGCAAAGCTCAGCGTTTTCGATGCCGACGTCGCACTGATCGTCGTCAATGGAAACCCGTTCTTGTTGTTCGGATCCCAGGCATTGACTATGGTGTTTTGCGAAATATTGACGTGAATGTTGTTTCCCGACGGCTGCCACAGTCCGATCGGCGCCCCGGCAGAATTCTTGATCGTATTATTTTCAATATTGATATGCGAATTATTGAATCCACTTGTCGCACCTACATGCAATGCAGAATAACCAAGCGGACCGTTTGACAAATCGGCTACTGCCGCAATGTTGGATTGCACCCCACACGTATCCAGAATATTGTTGGCAACCGTCACATTATCATTGCCGTAACTCTGGTAAACGCTTGTCAACTCCGACGCGACATAGATCCCTGCTCCCATGGGATTGTAGATGTGATTATTGGTCACCGTGACTTCCTGGGCGCCGACAATAGCGACACCGCGAGCGTACTTTGTTCCGACAACTCTATTGTGCGAAATAATAATGCGCCGAGGACGAACACCCTCGTTCCAGTAACCAACCACGGCAAATGCATCATCTCCGCCGTTGATCACCTCATTGTTCGTAACAATAATATCCGAGCTTGCCTTAGTAACATGGATACCATCATGCCAGACATTAAGAAGTGTATTGCCGAACACTTTTCCATTCGTGCAGCTACGCATACCGACGGCTTGCGCCGAGGAGTTGTTCAATTTGCATGCTGATATTTCAAACTGGCTGCAGTCCGTCAGATTGAGTGAGCCGGCACTCTCATCGGGATAGTACGCCGTCGTATTTTTCGAAAAAAAATGCAGGTTATGAATTTTTAAATTACTTACATTGCTCCAGGAAATACAGGAATTTTTACCTTGCGGGGTCGTGCACTGCAGGATCGAATCCCATCCGGCGCCGATGATCGACGCCGTCGCGGTCAAATTAGCGCTATACAAATAAGTGCCAGGCGGGAAATACAACGGTATCCCGGCATTGAACGCGGTCTGTAGCGCCGCCGTATCATCAGTCACGCCATCCCCCATCACCCCAAACCGCCTGACGCTCATCGGCAGGTCGACCAGCTCCTGCAGAAGCGGTCGCGCGGTCAGGCCCGTTGCCGTGCCGATGAGGTATGTCGCCGGAAATTCTGCTGTCATTCAAGCACTCCATATCATCGCAATTCAATCGCGATGTAAAAGTAAAAAAGCGGATGGACGATCGGACGCTGAGTCTTCCGAATTCCGGGGTGTACCTGCAGGAACGCATGCGGCTGGCAGGCAAGACGCCGCCGCAAATCAACCCTGCCAGACCAGATATCCTTTTTCTTGTTTTCATGAAGAGAAATCAGGCACGATCGCACGCACCCACTCATTGCAGAATAAGAACGATTTTCCCGATGAATTGTGCGTTCGGTAACCGAAGCACGGAGCGATGCTGCGCGCGAAGCGGCGGGAGCGATCCGGCCGAATGACTTGCCCATTCGATGCACACGCAACGACTCCCCCACACGCCCCGTCGCCAGCACCGATCCGCCTCCCCTCGAAACGACCGCCCGCGGGTACTTCTTACCCTGCTGCACACGCACAATCAGGAACGCTTACCGGCTTTTCCCCACATCGCACACCCGCATCGAAAAAAGATCATACGTATCAGTAGAAACACCGATGCTGTAGTCAAACTACATTCGTACGATTGGCCACTGCAGAGAATCGCTACATCCGATTCGGCAGTGTCGGACGGTCCGCGTCGCCGTCCGCGTTGTCCGATCGGGCCCAACCGGCCGTAACGATTCCCCGCCTGGCCTGGCATGCCGACGCGCAACCACCCTGCATCGCCAGCCGAATGCGTCCGGTGCGAATCCACCGGACGTGCGCAGCTCCAGACATCATCCGAACAACAACCGGCAATACGATCATGGAGAGCAACATGCGGGACAAACACTGGCCGGCCGTCGTGCTGGCAGCGACCCTCTGCACCACCGCCCACGCAGGCAATGCCGATTTCAATTCACAAGGCGACGCCGCCGACGCATTCGCGTCGTCCGCCGCGCAGCGGCGCGCCGACCTCCTCGTGCGCAAGATGACGCTCGACGAGAAACTGCAGTTCATCCATTCGCAATACGAAATGTCGAAGGTGCCGAACGGCGGTGCCGGCTACATCCAGGGCGTGCCGCGGCTCGGCATTCCCGATCTCAACATGGTCGACTCCGCGACCGGCTCCGGCAGCACGTCGCTCGCGAGCACGACCTTCCCCGCCACGATCGCCGTCGCCGCGAGCTGGGATCGCCGCCTGTCGTACGACTACGGCAAGCAGGTCGCGATCCAGTTGCGCGCGCAAGGGTTCGGCATGGGTCTCGGCGGCGGCACCAACCTCGCGCGCGAGCCGCGCGGCGGCCGGCTGTTCGAGTATCTCGGCGAGGATCCGCTGCTCGCAGGCGACCTGCTCGCGGAGCGCACGCTCGCCACGCAGCGGCAGAAGGTCATCGCGACCATCAAGCACTATGCCGGCAACGAACAGGAGCATGGCCGGATGGGCGGTAACACGCAGATCGACGAACGCACGCTGCGCGAGCTCTACCTGCTGCCGTTCGAGATCGCCGCGAAGCGCGGGCAGCCAGGCAGCGTGATGTGCAGCTACAACCGCCTGAACGGCGCGTACGCGTGCGAGAACACGCATCTGCTGAACGACGTGCTGAAGAACGAATGGGGCTTCCAGGGCCAGGTGCAATCCGACTGGGGCGCGACGCACAGCACGGCCGCCGCGATCAACGCCGGGCTCGACGAGGAAGAAGACGTCGGCCCGTCGGTCTACCTGACGCCGGCGGCCGTCAAGCAGGCGATCGCGAACGGCTCGGTATCGACCGCGCGCCTCGACGACATGGTGCGCCGCAAGCTCGCCGTGATGATCCGCGTCGGCGTGATGGACGATCCGGCCAAGGGCGGCGGCACGATCGATTTCGCGGCCGCGAACCGGTTCGCGCAGAGCGTCGCCGAGCAGTCGATCGTACTGCTGAAGAACGACGGCAACCAGTTGCCGTTGGCGGCGGCGGCCTTGTCGCGCATCGCGGTGATCGGCGGCCACGCCGATGCGGCCGTGCTGTCCGGCGGCGGCTCGGGCAACACGCGCGATCCGGTCACCGGTTCGTTCGCGGGCTGCGGCGGCCTGACGTTCGGGGCGTCGACCGGCTGCAGCTGGTGGCGCAATCCGTGGCTCAAGGTCGACGTGCCGATCGTCGCGGCGATCCGCGCGCTCGCGCCGGCGGCACAAGTCACGTTCGCGGGCAACAGCGACCAGCAGTCGCCGTTCCGCGCGTACACGCAGCAGGAAATCGACCAGGCCGCGGCGCTCGCGGGCCGCTCGGACGTCGCGATCGTCGTGGTCGCGCAGCCGGCCGGCGAGGATTTCGGCGATCTGCAAAGCCTGAGCCTCGCGAATCCGTCGAATCAGGATGCGCTCGTCGAAGCGGTCGCGCGGGCGAACCCGCACACGATCGTCGTCGTCCAGAGCGGTAATCCGGTGCTGATGCCGTGGAAGGACAACGTGTCGGCAATCGTCGAGGCGTGGTATCCGGGCGAAGGCGGCGGCAAGGCCATCGCGAACGTGCTGTTCGGCGCGGTCAACCCGTCCGGCAAGCTGCCCGTCACGTTCCCGGCGCGCGACCAGGACACGCCGACGTGGGGGCAAGGCGGCGCATTCGACAACGACCCCGTCTACGCGGAGAAGCTGAACATGGGCTACCGCTGGTACGACGCGCGCAACATCAAGCCGATGTTCGAATTCGGCCACGGGCTGTCGTACACGCACTTCGCGTATTCCGGGTTGTCGGTGTCGCGGCAACGGGACGGCTCGCTGAGCGTCGCGTTTACCGTGCGCAACGGCGGCCGCGTCGCCGGCGCGGAAACGCCGCAGGTCTATCTCGGCGTGCCGTACAAGGACGAGCCGCCGAAGCGGCTGGTCGGCTGGGAAAAGATCCGGCTGAACCCGGGCGAGGCACGGCATGTCCGCGTGACCGTGTCGCCGCGGATGCAGAGCGTGTGGGATACGTCGCGCAATGGCTGGAAGGTCGTGCCGGGCGGGACGGTGTATGTCGGCGCGTCGTCGCGCGATATCCGGCTGCAGGGTAGCTAGGCAGCCGGCCTGACGATGCCGGTGTCGGGTGGAACGCCGCCCGGCACCCACGCACAACGCGTCGATTCGTACGATTAAAGAGGCGCCACCGGCCGGCAAACAATGCGCAATCGCGGTGTTTCGTTCGCATTGTCGACCAGGTGTCGGCAATGCGTGCCCGATGCGCACATGAATGAAAACCGGGAATGCCATCGATGCCCGGATTGACTTGCTCGTGCGATCCGTTCGGGTAGGATGTGAACGTGCGATTTACCGGACTTCGTACCGGCCGCCCACCGCACGAATGTGATAGCGTAGTGAAGCCGCAGCACGGTCTCGTCGCCGATGGTTGGGGTAGAACATGTCGGCAGGTCCGCGGGCGCGCTTCGTCGTCAGTCGTCATTGCAAAGGAGTTCTCCTATGTGGACCAAACCTGCCTACACTGATCTGCGACTCGGTTTCGAAGTCACGATGTACGTGTCGAATCGCTGATTCGGGCACGCCATCCGGTAAGGAAAGCCTCGGCCTGCCGAGGCTTTTTCTTTGCTTCGCACCCCGGCCCCTCGTCGCACCGTCATGCTCATACACATCCTCGGATCCGCCGCGGGCGGCGGCTTTCCGCAATGGAACTGCAACTGTGCGAACTGCGCGGGTTTTCGCGCGGGCACGATCGACGCGCAGGCCCGCACCCAGTCGTCGATCGCGCTGTCCGACGACGGCGCGAACTGGGTGTTGTGCAACGCGTCCCCCGACATTCGCGCGCAGCTGCAAGCCTTCCCGCCGTTGCAGCCGGGCCGTGCGCTGCGCGACACCGGCATCGCCGCCGTCGTGCTGATGGACAGCCAGATCGACCATACCGCCGGCCTGCTCAGCCTGCGCGAAGGCTGTCCGCTGCAGCTGTGGTGTACCGACATGGTCCACCATGACCTCATCAGCGGCTTTCCGCTGTTCAACATGCTCGCGCACTGGAACGGCGGGCTGGTCTGGAACCGCATCGTGCTCGGCGACAGCTTCACCGTGCCGGCCTGCCCGAACCTGCGCTTCACGCCGCTGCCGCTGAGCAGTGCGGCGCCACCCTACTCGCCGCATCGCTTCGATCCGCATCCCGGCGACAACATCGGCCTGCTCGTCGAGGATCGCCGCACCGGCGGCACGCTGTTCCATGCACCCGGGCTCGGCACGGTGGACGACGCGCTGCTGCAACGGATGAACGACGCGGACTGCGTGCTCGTGGACGGCACGCTGTGGGACGACGACGAGATGCTGCGACGCGGCGTCGGTGTACGCACCGGCCGCGAAATGGGTCATCTCGCACTGAACGGTCCGGGCGGCATGCTCGACGTGCTGGCCCGGGTGCCGGGCCCGCGCAAGGTATTGATTCACGTCAACAACACCAATCCGATCCTCGACGAAGGTTCTCCCGAACGCGCGGAATTGCGGCAGCGCGGGATCGAGGTCGCCTTTGACGGGATGGACATCGTGCTATAAAAAACGCATGGTCCCGCTTCCGCGACGCGCATCGTGATGCATACGACGTCGATTGCGGTACGACGCACGCCCTTCCACTGTCCCCAACGTCATGGAACCGTCGATGAGCCAACCCGCCCTCACTCCCGCCCAGTTCGAACAGGCGCTGCGTGCCAAGGGCGCCTTCTATCACATCCACCACCCGTACCACGTCGCGATGTTCGAAGGACGCGCGACCCGGGAGCAGATCCAGGGCTGGGTCGCGAACCGCTTCTATTATCAGGTCAGCATTCCGCTGAAGGACGCGGCGATCCTCGCGAATTGCCCCGACCGCGAGGTTCGCCGCCAGTGGGTCCAGCGCCTGATCGATCACGACGGAACCGCCGGCGACGAAGGCGGTATCGAGGCGTGGCTGAGGCTCGGTGAAGCGGTCGGGCTGGACCGCGCGCAGTTGCGCTCGCAGGAACGCGTGCTGCCCGGCGTGCGTTTCGCCGTGGACGCCTACGTGAATTTCGCGCGCCGCGCGAACTGGCAGGAAGCTGCGAGCAGCTCGCTCACGGAACTGTTTGCGCCGCAGATCCACCAGTCTCGCCTCGACACCTGGCCGCGCCACTACCCGTGGATCGATCCGGACGGCTACGCATATTTCCGCACGCGCCTCGGTCAGGCGCGCCGCGACGTCGAGCACGGGCTCGACATCACGCTGCGGCATTACACGACCTACGAGAGCCAGCAGCGGATGCTGGATATCCTGCAGTTCAAGCTCGACGTGCTGTGGACGATGCTCGACGCGATGTCGATGGCCTACGAACTGCACCGGCCGCCTTATCACACCGTCACCGACCAGCCGGTCTGGCACAAGGGAATCGCACCATGAATTTCGACAGGAATCGCGTGCCGCGCTGGCGGCCGGGTTTTCGCTTCCAGTTCGAGCCGGCCCAGCATGCGCACGTGCTGCTGTACCCCGAAGGCATGGTCAGATTCAACGAAAGCGCGAGTGCGATCGGCGGGCTGATCGATGGCACGCGCACCGTCGCGGACATCGTTGCGCATCTCGAACGGCAATTCCCCGACGTGCCCGAACTCGGTACCGACGTCGAGGATTTCATGGAGACCGCCCGTGCCCAACACTGGATCGAACTCGCGTGAACCGGTGACGCCCGACGCCGCGCGGCCGGCAACCGGATTGCCGCTGTGGCTGCTGGCCGAACTGACGTACCGGTGCCCGCTGCAGTGCCCATACTGCTCGAATCCGCTCGATTTCTCGAGCCAGGGCGCGGAGCTCGACACGGCACAATGGTTCAGGGTCATGGCCGAAGCGCGCGAGATGGGCGCCGTGCAGATCGGCTTCTCGGGCGGCGAACCGCTCGTGCGTCCGGATCTTGCCGCACTGATCGGCGAGGCGCGCCGCCTCGGTTACTACACGAACCTGATCACGTCGGGTATCGGCCTGACCGAGCAGAAGATCGATGCGTTTCGCCGCGCCGGCCTCGATCACATCCAGATCAGCTTCCAGGCGAGCGACGCGACGGTCAACGACATGCTGGCCGGATCGGAAAAGGCATTCGCCCACAAGCTCGCGATGGCCCGCGCGGTCAAGGCGCACGGCTATCCGATGGTGCTGAACTTCGTCACGCACCGCCACAACATCGACGACATCGACCGCATCATCGAGCTGTGCATCGCGCTCGACGCGGACTACGTCGAGCTCGCGACGTGCCAGTATTACGGATGGGCCTACCTGAACCGTCAGGCGCTGCTCCCTACCCGCGCACAGCTCGAGCGCGCGGAGCGCATCACGAACGCGTATCGGGCGAAGCTCGCCGCCGCGAACAACCCATGCAGGCTGATCTTCGTCACGCCCGACTATTACGAGGAGCGGCCGAAGCCCTGCATGAGCGGCTGGGGCAGCCTGTTCCTGATCGTCACGCCGGACGGCACCGCACTGCCGTGCCACGGCGCGCGGCAACTGCCGATCGCCTTTCCGAACGTGCGCGATCACGACCTGCGACACATCTGGTACGAATCGTTCGGCTTCAACCGCTTCCGCGGCGACGACTGGATGCCCGAACCCTGCAGGTCGTGCGACGAGAAGAAGAAGGACTTCGGCGGGTGCCGATGCCAGGCGTATCTGATGACGGGCGATGCAAGCCTCACCGATCCTGTCTGCGGCAAGTCGCCTCATCACGGCCTGATCGAGAAAGCACGCGAGGCCGCGCTCGCGCCGCTGCAACCCATGACTCAACTCGTGTTTCGCAACGTACGCAATTCGCGTGAATTGACGAAGACCTGAACGGCGCCGCGCGCTCGCCGCCGATCGCCGGTGTTTCCTGATTTGGAACGCAATGTTCGCGCATCGCGTCGGGCCGGCTCACTATAATTCGTTCGATCGAATCCGATCGTCAGACCCATTACCGGAGCAGACCATGAACGACCTTCATATCGTCGCCGTGCTGTACGCCAAGGCGGGGCAGGAGGCGCAATTGCGCGAAGACCTGATCGCCCTTGCCGGTCCGTCGCAGAATGAAGAAGGCAATCTGCGCTACGAGGTGCACGTCGACAGCGAAGATCCGCGCCGGTTCGTTTTTGTCGAACATTGGGCAGATCCCGCCCTGCGCGAAAAGCATCACACGCAAGGCGCACACATCCTGAATTTCCACGCCAACGGCGTGAAGAATGTCGAGCGCTCGGAAGTCTTCAAACTGTCTCGCCTCGCCTGACCCTCCTTTCCCGCGCTGACCACCGTTTCATGCGCGTGCGCGCGACGCCGGACATCTCGCCGCGCGCCGCGTCGTCGCCCCGGATTCAGCGGGGAGCGACGCGGTGTCCGGCAACCCATCGAATCCGTTTTTGCAACGTTCCGCACCGACGGCCCGTCACGCGCCGGCTACCGCCCATGGCGCGGCAGCGAGGCGCTCCGCCAGATAGTCCAGGAACGCGGTCACGCGCAACGGCCGCAAGCTGCTCGGCGGCGTCACGAGATTCACGCCCACCGGATCGATCCGCCACTCGGGCAATACGTCCACCAGTTCGCCTCGCATCAACGCGTCCCTGACGACGAACTCGGGTTGCAACGCGACGCCCCGGCCAGCCAGCAGCGCTGGAACGATCACGTCGGCGCTGTTGCTGCGGATGATGCCGCGCACCGCGACCGCGAACGCGTCTCCGCACGCATGACGGAATTGCCATAACTCGGGCGTCGCCAACCCCGTGTAGACGAGACACGCATGCCGGGCCAGGTCGCGAGGATGCGTCGGTCGCCCCCAACGTTTCAGATAGGCCGGCGAAGCCACCAGTGGATGATTCACCGCACAGAGCCGGCGCGCCCGCAGCGACGAGTCGGCGAGTTCCGCGATGAGCACCGCCACGTCGAACCCGCCGCCGACCACATCGACGATGCGGTCGGTGACGCAAAGGTCGATCTCCACCTGCGGATAGCGTTCGAGAAAGGCGGGGATCAGCGGCGCGACGTGGCGGCTCGCGAACGACATCGGCACGGCAACGCGCACCGGACCGCGCAGTTCCGTCGCGTGCGACGACGCCTCGTTCTCCGCCGCCGCGGCTTCGCTGAGAATGCGAATCGCTCGCGATTTGGCGATTTCGCCGGCGGCCGTCAGCGAAACCTGACGCGAGTTTCGATAAAAGAGCGCCGTGCCGAGCCGGCGTTCGAGTCGGGAAATGGCTTTCGACACGGTCGGCTGCGAGAGGTCGAGCGCCTCCGCGGCCCTGACGAAAGAGCCCGTTTCGAGCACGTGCGCGAAAATCGCCCACGCCTCGAGGTCAGGAAGTATCTGCATCAGACAGCAAGCCTCCGGTTGGCCGATCCGGCCGGTTCCTGCCGATACCGGTACCGCGCCCTGCAGCGTTCGCGCTGCATGAGCACCGCCGCCGATACCGGCTGCGCGATGTGCACACCGCTAGAAAAGCGTATGAAGGCCGATGCGGGCAATGGCCTGGTTCGCGCCGGACGACGCGCCATCCGGATCCATCACACCGTTGATTTGCGCCCGGGCACCGCTGCTTGCCCGCTGCCACACACCGGTCGCGTACACCATCGTTCGCTTCGACAGCGTGTACTGCACCGTCGCCGTGACCTGGTGAGCGTGGTCGTTGTCGAGCGCCGCATTGCCCTTCATGTACATGTAATCCGCGCCGATCCTGACCGGACCGGAGAGTTGCCAGGTACCGCCCGACTCGGCCATCCACACCGAACCACCGGACGCAGCGTTATGAACGGTCGTCACCAGCGCGCTCAGGTTCGCCGGTCCGATCCGGTAGTGCGCCCCTGCGCCCCAGTTACGCACACTCGTCGCGACGGAGCCCGGCTGTGCGCCATATTTCTCGTTGGTGTACGCGGCGGCGGCGCCGAACGGTCCGGCCTCGTAGTCGAGACTGGCGCTCACCGTATTGCCCGCGCCGATCGAGCCCGGCACGCCGCCGAACGCATAAAGCGCGCCCGCCTTCAGCCCATGGATGACCGGGCTCACGAACTTGACGGCGTTCGCCACACGCTGACTGCCCGCCATCCGGTCCCAGTCGAACGCGCCGGTCGGGTTGCCGGGCAGCGCGAGCTTGCGAAAGGGTCCGTTGCGCAGGTTGTACAGTCCGGCGACATCGGCCGCCGCGTCGGTGCCGCTGAAGAACAGCGTATCGGCCATGAATTCATACTGGTTGCCGAAGGTCAGCGTGCCCAGCCGGTCGTTCTGCACACCGACGTACGCGGTACGCGCGAACAGGCCATTGCCGATCAGCGCGCCGGTACCCGGTGAAATCTGGCTGACCAGCTGGAAAATGACCTTTGAGCCGCCGCCGACATCTTCGCTTCCGCGCAAGCCGAGCAGGCTCGGCGTAAAAATCCCGTCGTCGAATTTCGCATTGCCGTGGCCGCCTTCGTTACTGACGTAACTCAGTCCCACGTCGAGCGCGCCGAACAACGTGACGCTGCTCTGCGCGCATGCGATCGGCACATGCGCAACCATCAACAGGGCCGGGACATAGAAACGCTTTCCGAACATGAACCGCCTTCTTCATTGCTTCGCAATCCGAATCACAACGACCGGACCTTCCAATCATCCCGCGCAATGCAGGTACGCACACGCACGCCGCCGTCATACCCGATCGCACGACAGGCGGCGCGCATCGACGGCACGAGTCTAGCGCATGGAATGACGCTTCGACGTTCGGCCTGCGAGAACACAATGTTCTGCATCTCCCGGCTACGCAACGCATCGCGGTTGACCTACACTCGTTCGGTGCATCGGCAGATGCGCCGCGATTCGAGCCGCGATCCGAGCCGCCATCCGTGGCCGACGAGAATCGATTGCGCCTGCGATCGCGACACCCTCCGCCGCGCCCGATGCTTCGCGCTCACGTCGAGCCGACCGGTGCACGCCAGGTCCCCACTTGCCAGGCACGGAACTCCTTCCTCCCGCTTTCGTCCTCCGGAAAGTCCAGACCGCGCTTCACGTCCGATGTTTGAACCCGGGCGAAGCGCTCCGTTGATCCATCGTCACCCGGCGGTCGCGTTCGTCGCACGCGATTTCACGCTCCGGAGCGGCCGGCGCGGCGACCGCGCCGAATCCCTCGACGCGCCACGGTAAAATTCCGTCGTGACCCGTTGCTCATCCCGTTCACGCGCCCTGCCGGGCCTGACTGCGGCATGCATCGCCTGCAATCGGAAGCGCGCCGCACAGGAGCCCCTATCTCCTTGATTCTTATACATTCACCGTTTCCCGGAACATGACTTACTCGCTTGCCACCCTCTACACCCGGGAACTCGAGATCCGCAAGAGCCGCTTCATCGCGTTCGCGATCCCCGTCGAGGACCGCGATGCCGCGATGCAGGCGCTGCAGCGCCTGCGCGACGAACACCCGGCGGCCACCCACGTGTGCTGGGCCCTGCTCGCCGGCGGCCAGTCCGGCATGTCCGACGACGGCGAACCGTCGGGCACTGCCGGCCGACCGATCCTCGAAGTGCTGCGTCATCACGATCTCGACGGCGTGCTCGGCGCGGTGGTCCGCTACTACGGCGGCGTGAAGCTCGGCGCGGGCGGCCTGGTGCGCGCCTATACGGACGCGATCGCGTCGGCGCTGCTCGACGCCGAGCGCGTCGAACGCATTCGCCACACGCGGTTCGCGATCGAAATCGGCTACCCGGACGAAGCGCGGGTGCGCCGCTGGATCGAGCAGGCGGGTTACGCGCTGGTGGACAGCGCGTACGGGATGACGGTGAAGCTCGTGATCAAGCTGCCGGAAACGGCCGAGGCGGCGGCGAAGACCGAACTGTTCGACCTGACGCAGGGGCGCTCGGGCTTCCCCGACCTGTGAGGATCGGGCAACCCGCCCGGCCTCGTCGCCACGGGTTTCACACAGATTCCCGTGAAAATTCAGATGCGTCCGATAGAAAACCCGCGCGCCGAAACTTAATCTCCCCCGTGTTCCTCGCGACGCGTCCTGCAAACGCCTGGCCGGGCGTGCAGACATGCGGCACACCGCGCGTCGCCAACGATCGCCAACAATCAGAATTCAGCTACGGGGATATCGGACGCATGCAACTGCAAAAACTGCAAGCCCAGCTCGCGGAACTCGATCGGCGCATCCGGGTGGCGCGCCGCCATGAACGCCAAGCGGCACTGGTGCAGGTACGCCAGCTCGTGACGGACCATGCGCTGACCGCGCGGGAAATCTTCGGGCAGGGTTACAGCGATCGCGCAAAGCTGGTCACGATGGGCACGAAATATCGCGATCCGGCGACGGGCGCGACCTGGAGCGGCCGCGGTCGTGCGCCCGCCTGGATCGCCGGGCGCGACCGCGCCGCGTTCCTGATCCGCGATTAACGCGCGCCGCGTTGCACGGCGCGCCTCCGTGGTCGATGCAGTCGACCCGAACCGCTCAATAAACGTCCGGGACGATCATGCTGTCCGGCGTCGGACGGCGAATGTAGTCCTCGTGATGCTCGCGCTGCGGCAGATCGATCGTCGGCCGCGGCACCTCGTGATACGGCACCTGGGTCAGCAGGTGATGGATGCAGTTCAGGCGCGCGCGCTTCTTGTCGACCGCCTGCACGACCCACCACGGCGCCTCGGGGATGTGCGTGCGCAGCATCATCTCTTCCTTCGCGGCCGTATACGCTTCCCAGCGGCGGCGGCTCTCGAGATCCATCGGGCTCAGCTTCCACTGCTTCAGCGGATCCTCGATCCGGCTCTGGAAGCGCAGCTCCTGCTCGTGGTCGGTGATCGAGAACCAGTACTTGACGATCTGGATCCCGCTGCGCACGAGCATTTTCTCGAACTCGGGCACCGAGCGGAAAAACTCCTCGTATTCGTCGTCGGTGCAGAAATTCATCACGCGCTCGACGCCTGCGCGGTTGTACCAGCTGCGATCGAACAGCACGATCTCGCCGCCGGCCGGCAGATGCGCGACATAGCGCTGGAAATACCATTGCGTGCGTTCGCGATTGTTCGGTGCCGGCAACGCCGCCACGCGGCACACGCGCGGGTTCAGGCGCTGCGTGATGCGCTTGATCGCACCGCCCTTGCCTGCCGCGTCGCGCCCCTCGAAAATCACGACGAGCCGGTGCCCCGTGCTCACGACCCAGTCCTGCAGCTTCACGAGTTCGCCCTGCAGCCGGAACAGCTCGCGGAAATACTGCTTGCGCGCTTCGCGGCGCTCCGGCGAGAACAGCAGATCCTCGTCGTTGTCGAAGCGGCGGTCGTCGAGCTCCATTTCGAGCTCTTCGTCGTACGCGTCGACGAGGTCTTCCTCAAAACGGCGCTGGCGCGATTCGAGCGATGCCGTATCGGTGAAGTCGTCGGTCTCGGTGCGGGTATCGTTATCGCCCATGGGGCCTCCTTCCTTCAATTGACGCAGCCAAACACCGCCATTATCCCAGCGTCTCGCGTCAAATTGATGAAAAAGGGGTCGATCCGCCCCTCAGAAGCGGAATCCGGGCCGCCGCGCGCTCGCCGAGATCGTACTTGAACGCGATCGAACCGCCGCTCCCGAGCGGATCGGGCACGCACATGCGCCGCTGGCGCGGTGACGCCCGCCCGCTCTGGCGATGCGTCAACCGGGCGGCGGCAGCACGACCGTGTCCTCGGGCCCGAGCACGCGGCCGTCCTGCGAGCGAAGCTCCAGTTTCCTGACGGGCAAGCCGGTCTTGCGGTCGACGAGAAGCACGTGCGCCTCGTCCGGCTTGAAGAAGAAATCCTCGCCCCACTGCCGCAGCGCGACGAGCAGCGGAAACAGGCCTCGCCCCTTTTCGGTCAGTACGTATTCGTGATGCGCGCCGCCGTCCGCGGCCGGCACCATGTCCATGATTCCGTGCGCGACGAGGTTGCGCAAACGCGCGGCGAGGATGTTCTTCGCCAGGCCGAGATTTTTCTGGAATTCGCCGAAACGGCGCAGCCCGTCGAATGCATCGCGGACGATCAGCAGCGACCACCAGTCGCCAATCGCATCCAGCGGGCGGGCAACGCCGCAAAGCGCCCGATGCAGTGACCACCCGGATCGCCGGATTCATCCGCGCCACCGCCTGAGCGCGTTGCACCGCGCGTCCGAGCCATCCGACGCGGCTGCCCGCCCGGCACCGGACTGCATGCCGGCCGCGCAACCGCATGCGCGACCGCTTTCGCGCACGCGTCACTCACCCGATACTCGACGTCACCGAATGATCCGCGTGACCCCGCGCCCACGCGGATCGGCCATCGCCTCCGGCGTCCTGCCGTCGATCTTGATCACCTGGATGTCGCCGCTGAAGTCCTGCCCCTTCAGCGTGTAGCCGCGTGCCTCGATCTGTTTCGCGAGTTCGCCTTCGATCGGGTGGTACGGCTCCCAGAAAATCGTGTTCGGCGGCAGCAGCTGATGGTGGAAACGCATCGCGCCGACGGCCTCCTTCAACGGCATCCTGAAGTCGTAGATGTTGTTGATCACCTGGAAGATCGACGTGAAGATCCGCGAACCGCCCGGCGTGCCGATCACGAGCGACACCTTGCCGTCCTTCGTCATGATCGTCGGCGACATCGACGACAGCGGACGCTTCTTCGGCTCGATCGCGTTCGCGTCGCTGCCGACCACGCCGAACATGTTCGCGACACCCGGCTTCGCGGAGAAGTCGTCCATCTCGTCGTTCAGCACGATCCCGGTGCCGTCGGCGATCACGCCCGACCCGAAATAGCCGTTGATCGTGTACGTGTTCGACACCGCGTTGCCCCACTTGTCGACGACCGAGAAGTGCGTCGTCTCCGCCTTCTCCGGCATCGACGTGCCGAGGCCCGGCTGCACGCTCTTGGTGTCCGACGGCTCCTTCGGATTGACTTCCGCCGCGCGCTTCGCGATGTACGCGTCGTCGGTCAGCTGCGCGATCGGCACCTTGTAGAAGTCGGGGTCACCGAGGTATTGCGCACGATCCGCGAACACGCGCTTCTCGATTTCCGCGACGAGGTGGATGTATTGCGGCGAGTTGAGCTTCACGCCCTCGAAGTCCTGCTTGAGGTCCGCCTTCATCTTCAGCAGCTGCACGAGGCCGATGCCGCCCGAGCTCGGCGGCGGCGCGGTGATCACGTCATAGCCGTTCCACTTCGCCTGCACCGGCTGGCGCCACACCGCGCGGTATTGCGCGAGATCCTCGGTGGTGATCAGCCCGTTGCCGTCGCCGGTCTTCATCGACGCGGCGATCAGCTCGGCCGTCTTGCCCTTGTAGAACCCTTCCGCGCCGCCATCCGCAATGCGCGTGAGCACCGCCGCGAGATCGGGCTGCTTGAAGTTCGTGCCGGCCTTCATCGACGCGAAGTACTTGTCGAAATTGGTCTTGCCGCCGAATTCCTTCGACGCGTCGACGCCGCGCTGCGCCAGCTGCTCGTCGACGACGAAGCCGTCGCGCGCATAGTGGATCGCCGGCGCGAGCACCTGCTTCCACTTCAGCTTGCCGAAACGCTTCTGCGCTTCCCACATGCCGGCGACCGTACCCGGCACGCCGGCTGCGCGCGGGCCGTACAGGCTCATGCCCTTGACGACGTTGCCGTCCTTGTCGAGATACATGTCCTTCGTCGCGGCGAGCGGCGCGCGCTCGCGGTAATCGATGAAGTACGGCTTGCCGTCCTTGTAGATCGTCATGAAGCCGCCGCCGCCGATGTTGCCGGCTTCCGGGTACGTGACGGCGAGCGTGAACGCGATCGCGACGGCCGCATCGATCGCGTTGCCGCCTTCCTTGAAGATCCGCTCCGCGGCGTCCGCGCTGTACTTGTCGGCCACCGCGACCGCCGAGCTCGTCAGGACCGCCGGCTGCGGCCCTTTCGCGTAGGCCGGCGTGTTCGGCAGGAAGCCGATGCCGGCCATCGTCGCGAGCACGACGGCGGATGATTTGAAGCGATTCAGCGTAGTCATTGCATGTCCCCCATGTGGATCTCCTTCAGGCTCGAAAGGCGCGCGATCCGGTTATGGCCGCCAGTGCGTCGACTCGCCATATACCGGTCCCGTAGTATAGGGGGACAAAGAGGGTCGAACACGCCGCGTCGCGAAACCGCGGCAATTGTTTGCGCGCTGCGTGACCAGCCATTCAGAAATGCCGAAGCAGGCGACGAGGAACCGGTCAAAATTGCGCACGGCGCGCATGCTCGCGCAACACACAAAACAGAAGTTGCGAATCGCGCGGCGCGCGATGATCTACGCGAAAAAATCTGCCGGCGAACCACCCGCGACGCAATGCGATCTGAGAAGATAGCGCCCCGCTTTCGCGCCGCAGCATTGTTCTTTCATGCATGCGCCGCTTCACGCTTCTTCGTCTCGTTTCCTATGGCATCACACAATGCGCATCACGCGTCCGGCTTCGCGGCCGGCGTCGCCGCCGCCGTCCTCGTCGCGCAAACCGGCGCGACCGGCCCCTGGCACGCGGGCCTGCTCGCCGCGTTCGCGGCCGGCGTCGCGGGCGGCACCGCGCCCGACTGGCTCGAAGTCGCGTGGTGGACCCGCAAGCGCCGCTTGTGGATCACGCACCGCACCATCACGCACTGGGGCATCGGCTGGATCGCGCTGCTTGCGCTGGGCTGGCACGGGCTCACGCATCATCCGCATCCGCTGTGGGCCGCGCCGCTGTTCGGCTTCGCGTGCGGCGGCGTGATGCACCTGCTCGCCGACTGGCCGAATCCGCTCGGCGTGCCGTGGATCTGGCGGCGCCATTCGCTGAACCTGTGGAACAGCGGACATTGCGACCTGATCGTCGTGGCCGCCGCCTGGGGCGGCACGCTGTGGCTCGCGCAATCGCTGTGGACGCGCGCGCCGTTCCTCGAACACTGGCTCGGCTGGCTGCATCGCGTGTAGTGACACGTCGTAGCGCGTACGGGTTGCGCGACAAGCTGGCCAGCGCAGCTACGTCGGCGAAGGCTTCGGGCAACTGGGAGGCGCCCACGCTATAGCGATCTTCTTTGCACTCTTGGTCGGCCATGCGCTGGCCGACTATCCCCTGCAGGGGGATTTCCTCGCGCGCGCGAAAAACCGGTTCGCCCCGGTCACGAGTGTGCCGTGGTACCAGGCGCTCGCTGCGCACGCGCTCATCCACATGGGCATCGTGTGGCTCATGACCGGTATCTGGCGGCTTGGTGCTCCGGAGTTCATCGCGCATGCGGTCATCGATAGCAGAAGTGCCGCGGCGTCATCGGATTCAACTCTGACCAGCTGAGGTACATCGGCTGCAAGGCATTGCGGGCCGCACTGGTGATTGGAGGGGCCACGCTCTTGCAGGCACGTGTGGGGTGCCGGAGATCGGATGAACGCGGAGCCGCGGCACGTCGACGTAATCGACGTCCTGGTATTCAGCAATGCGCTCGACTGGGGGCCAGGTCGCTCGGATGGTCAAGGACTATGCGGACCAGCTGTCGAATGTAACGATCCTCGTTGACGTCGGGGGCTAGGGTATCCAGTTCGCCAAGCGGCTCGAGGAGCTCGGCGCCCCGAACGTGATCGGCGTGAACTGGGGAATGCTCTGTTTCAAGAAGCGGAACAAGGAGCAATTTGTCAACTTGCGGGCGCAGTGTTCGGTGCATGCCGCGGAGGCACAGGATGGCGGGATCAGTTTCTCACGCGTCCATACGAGGGAACTGCTCGACCAAGGGTCGCAGATCCCGTTCGTGTTCGACGATCAAACGCGTTGGAAGATAATGAGCAAAGAAGACATGGCCAAAGACGGCATCCCGTCCCCCGACTTGTGGGACACCCTCCGTATGGCCTTCCTCGAGGGTGTGAACTTCATGCCGGCCGACGGGATCACGATCGCCGATGCTGGCGCGTCAGCATTGGAAGCTGCCCGCAAAGCGGCCCAGGATACTTTTTCCGATGCATAGCCCAGAGGCTATTTTGTCGCCAGCTTCGAGGACTTCTGGGGTTTCATCTGCTGGGAGGCAAGTTGCAACTGGCCAACCTTGAGCGAGGGCGGGTCGCTCATGACCGACGAAATGATGCCGTTGATGGTACCCGTCGTCGTTCCTCCGATGTTGTTGTAGACGCCAACGACACGGGGTTCAATATGCGTCTTGCTGTCGTACAGCTTGGCCTTCATTGTGCCCATTGATTGAATGGCATTCTGGATCGAAGCGGCGCTGATGTCACTGGGAATGGGAAGCGCGGTCGAAATGTTCTCGCCCGTGATGCCGAGAGTTTGGACCACAAGCGTACCGGCCAATTCGTTGGCCTGCGCGGCTGCACCAATGGCGATTAGGTTGCCGAGGTTGATCTTGCCTTTCGTGGTATTGAGAATCGCTGTCAGCCGTAAACCGACGCCAATATAGACAGGCACGGAAACATCCGCCGAATTCGAATCCTTCACTATCGTGGCGATATACGAACCGTCTGAGCGGGTGGCACCTTTCTTCACAAACAGCGGGTGAGTGTTGGACTTCACGTAGTCCACGACAACGACATATCGACTATTCGCCGCGCTCAGGACCATCGGGCCGTAGGTGATATTCCCGTTGATATCGATCTTGCCGACGGCGATGCGCATCGTCTCGTCAGGCAGCGAGTTGAGAACGTCCTCGGGTGTTGGCTTCTTAGACCCACTCCACTCGACGGTGACTGGAGTGGGGTCAAGCGGATGGTACCCATAAGACGTGGCGTCAGTCGCGGCCGCGGCTTCGGCAGCCGTTCGTGGCACCGGTGCTGCTTCGGCGGCCGGGATTGCGTCTACTCGAAACGATGTTGAAAGCGGTTGAGTGACCAGGCCCGAAGGAGCCGAGCAACCGGAGAGAGTCACATACACGGCTGATGCCACAAGACCCAAGGATGCTTTCGAACATCCCCTCCTGATATTGATATTCATTGTTATTCCCCTGCTATGTGGTTTTGTGATTTTTTGTTCTACTTCTGACAATAGGCTACTCGCGGTACGGGAGCTCTGCAATCAGGGAACCCCATCGAGATCGGTCATATGCAACGCAGATCTCGTCCAGAAAACGTTCGTTTCCGAGACATGCATCGATAGTCTTTGCGCCCACCCACCGCATAAGTGCCCGACGACTTAGAACTCGTCTTAGAAACAATGTTCGCCCATCGGGGAGCTATGCTCCTTCCGACAAACTATCGAGCGAATCGGACATTTGAGCATGAATCCAGCCATCGCGGAAGAATTCTGGCTAGATTGGAACAGAGCCCTCTGATCGGTTGGTTCTCGTATGTAGCCCATTGACTCGACAAGGCTAGGTGCCCGATCGCACTTGCTGGCGAGGCGGCCGCCTGCATTGGCAATGGAGCATCGTCCTACATCGGCACTACAGCGATGCGCGACTGCCGATTTATCGTCTGAATATATACCGTCTCGCCAAATAAAATTTTTCGCCATTCAGCATTGATTCAAAATTTGTCCTAGATTTTGCACTAGCAATCTTCAATTTATTTTACAAAAAACCTCACCAAAAACGCAAAGCCGGAGGAGTCATGAATTTCCTTCAATTCTTTCAAGATGGAGCCGGACGATTCTCTGCAACCCGCCTTGCTTTTCTTGCGTGGGCGTTCGGAGCTTTATCAATTTCCTCCTACGTCGCTATATCAAGCCCTCCACATGAGTTTAAGCTGGAAGGGTCGATCATTACTCTTCTCGGAATTCTTATGACGGGGAAGGTCGTGCAAAGTTTTAGCCCCGGTGACCAAGACCCATCGACGTCTGCGTCTCAGCTAACCCAACCTGTCGCCCCCTGCCCTACCTGCCCCTTGCGGAATGCACTGGGTGGCCCAGTAGCGCCGGTCGCGCCTGTCGCACCAGTTGTCCCTGTTGTTGCCGGCGAGTAATCCGATACAGAGACCGTGCATTCTCAGTAACTTGCGAACCGGGCACGCGCGGGCGCAGTCCGGCTGCCAAGGTGTGGCGCTTTAACCCCTGTTCGATCTCTTTGAGGAGAGAAATAATGGGAACCGGTGACGCAAAACTAACACGGGCATCAATTACCTTCTATACTCATAACGATAACAAAGATCACGATACCGTTCTAAACGTATTGGTAAAAAACAAGATCAGCATGTTTCTGAGCGAGGATCTAGCGAAAGGAGAGAATCTAGGCGGCGATATGGAATTTAGCGATCCGTCCACTAATCAATTCGATCTTGCATTACTCTCAACCACAACGACCATTGCCGATCTGAATGTCCCCGTCATTAGTATCCATATCCAACCCAACGGCAACGACCGGTGGATTTTTGACTATACGCTGTCACTCTGTTTCGACAATGGCAAGACGTTTTCGTCGTCGGAGAACGGAATCGTCCTCGATCAAGACAATCGAGAGCACAATGGCGTGTTCCAAGGGTAAGCCGACGTTCGACGCCAGTGCTGTCACGCTTCACCGTTTCCTAAGGCCATAGGCCGGCGTGCTAGTCGTTCCGCCGGCCCCAAATAGCGTCTGCGTATTCCTCAAGCCTCCGGCCTTCACCCATGTAGTCGACCATTTCCGCGATGGATTCGATTACGAGGCTCGATATGGGAACGCCGGGACCGTCGCGGAGGCGATGGTTCAGCGAGACATACTTCACCGCCGCGGATGGTGTACGCAGCACGACGCCCACGGGATTGCGCGCCAACGTCCCGCCAGAGCGGTTGAAGCAGATCGCCCTCTGCGTGATCGTCCTCAATAACGGTCATGCCGCCGTCGGTGTCAACGAGGGGCCGGTCTCTCCCGAGAATTTTGACGCTGAAATGGCCCGGGGAATTGCTCGCGAGAAGGCGATCGACCAAATCTGGCCGGTCCTCAGCTAGTCGCGCGCCGATACATGTCGTCACGCCTCGTGCTCCGCACCCGCCCGGCGCGCGTCGAACCCGACGTCCTTCTCTCCCCCATCCGGCACCCGTGAACGAGCAGGTGCCGCTGCGCGCGCACGCCTGTTGAAATACCGGCGCCGCGCCTCATCTGAATCTCCGGCGCGCGCGTCCCCCCCGCGCGCGGTGCCCGGCACGCGCACGCGACGTCTGGCACACTGACGATTCGCGCGCGGCCGCCCGCGCGCTCGCACCCCATTTCAACGCTCCAATGGACGTCACAGCCACCCGCCCCGCCCACGCGCTCGACGTGTTCCACCCGGCCGTCGCCGCGTGGTTCCGCCGCACGTTTGCCGCGCCGACCGGCGCGCAGGCACTCGCTTGGCCGCACATCAAGGCCGGCCGGTCGACGCTCGTCGCCGCACCGACCGGCTCCGGCAAGACGCTCACCGCGTTCCTGTGCGCGCTCGACGACCTCGTGCGCGATGCGCTCGCGCACGACGGCGCGCTGCCCGACGCGACGCTCGTCGTCTATGTGTCGCCGCTGAAGGCGCTGTCGAACGACATCCACGTGAACCTCGACGCGCCGCTCGCCGGCATCGCCGACTCGCTCGCGCAGCTCGGCCTGCCGGTGCCGGCGATCCGCACCGCCGTGCGCACCGGCGACACCACGCAGGCCGAACGCGCGGCGCTGCGCAAGCGCGCGCCGCACATCCTCGTGACGACGCCCGAGTCGCTGTACGTGCTGCTGTCGTCCACGTCGGGGCGGCAGATGCTGTCGAACGTGCGTTCGGTGATCGTCGACGAGATCCACGCGCTTGCGTCGTCCAAGCGCGGCAGCCATCTCACGTTGTCGCTCGAACGCCTCGACGCGTTGACGGGCCGCGCGTTGCCGCGCATCGGGTTGTCGGCCACGCAGAAACCGATCGACGCGGTCGCGCGCTTCCTGGTCGGCGGCCCGGCCGATGCACCGCGCGAATGCACGATCGTCGACACCGGTCACACGCGCGAACGCGACCTCGCGCTCGAACTGCCGAACGTGCCGCTCGAGCCGGTGATGGCGACCGACGTGTGGGAACAGGTGTACGACCGGATCGCCGCGCTTGCCGCCGCGCATCGCACGACGCTCGTGTTCGTGAACACGCGGCGCACCGCGGAACGCATGGCGCGCCATCTCGCCGACCGTCTCGGCAAGGACGCGATCGCCGCCCACCACGGCAGTCTCGCGAAGGAGCATCGCTTCGACGCCGAACAGCGGCTCAAGCGCGGCGAGCTGAAGCTGCTCGTCGCGACCGCGTCGCTCGAACTCGGCATCGACATCGGCGACGTCGATCTCGTGTGCCAGGTCGGTTCGCCGCGCGGGATCGCACCGTTCCTGCAGCGCGTCGGCCGCTCGGGGCACCATGTCGGCGGCGTGCCGAAGGGCCGCCTGTTCCCGCTGTCGCGCGACGAGCTGGTCGAATGCGCGGCGCTGCTCGATTGCGTGCAACGCGGCGAGCTCGACGCGTTGCGGATTCCCGAGGCACCGCTCGACGTGCTCGCGCAGCAGATCGTCGCCGAAGTCGCCTGCGCGGAATGGCAGGAGGACGCGCTGTACGCGAGCTTCACGCGCGCGGCGCCCTACGCGCGCCTGTCGCGCGAACGCTTCGACGACGTGATGAAGATGCTCGCCGAAGGCTTCACGAGCCGCCGCGGCGTGCGCGGTGCGTACCTGCATCGCGACGTGGTCGGCGGCACGGTGCGCGGGCGCCGCAACGCGATGATGACCGCGACGACGTCGGGCGGCACGATTCCCGACATGGCCGACTACGCGGTGCTGCTCGAACCGCAGGGTATCCAGGTCGGCACCGTCAACGAGGATTTCGCGGTCGAGAGCCTCGCGGGCGACGTGTTCCAGCTCGGCAATCAGTCGTACCGGATCATTCGCGTGGAAACCGGCCGTGTTCGCGTCGAGGACGCGCAAGGTCAAGCGCCGGGCATTCCGTTCTGGCTCGGCGAGGGGCTCGGGCGCAGCGACGAGCTGTCGGCGGCGGTCGGCCGGCTGCGGGCGCGGCTCGACGGGCTGTTCGCCGAAGGCGACCGGCACACGGCGGCGGCCGAACCGAAGCGCGCAGGCGGCGACACGGCTGGCAAGTCGGGCACGCGCGGCAAAACCAGGAAGGCGGCCGAAGCCGACACCGCGACCGATTCGCGAAGCGATCCCGCCGGCACCGCGATCGCCCCGCCCGCAAGCCGCCTTGCGCCGGCGCTGCGCTGGCTCGTCGACGATCTCCGCCTGTCGCCCGATGCGGCCCGCCAGATCGCCGACTACCTCGCGCGCACGCGCGCGGCGCTCGGCGCCCTGCCGACGCAGGACACGCTCGTGATGGAGCGCTTCTTCGACGAATCGGGCGGCACGCAGCTGGTGATCCATTCGCCGTTCGGCAGCCGTATCAACCGCGCGTGGGGGCTCGCGCTGCGCAAGCGCTTCTGCCGCACGTTCAACTTCGAGCTGCAGGCCGCCGCGACCGACGACGCGATCATTCTTTCGCTGTCGCTCGCGCACAGCTTCGCGCTCGACGAAGTGTGGCGCTACCTGCGCTCGGCGAGCGCCGAGCACGTGCTGGTGCAGGCGCTGCTCGACGCGCCGATGTTCGGCGTGCGCTGGCGCTGGAACGCGACGACCTCGCTCGCGCTGCCGCGCTTCACCGGCGGCCGGCGCACCGCGCCGCAACTGCAGCGGATGAAGAGCGACGACCTGCTCGCGACCGTGTTCCCCGACCAGGTCGCATGCGTCGAGAACGTCGTCGGCGAACGCGAGATCCCGCACCATCCGCTCGTCGACCAGACGCTCGACGATTGCCTGCACGACGCGATGGATACCGACGGCTGGCTCGCGCTGCTGCGCCGGATCGAAAGCGGCGCGATCGAACTGATCGCGCGCGACCTGCCCGCGCCGTCGCCGCTCGCGGCCGAGATCCTCAACGCGAAGCCCTATGCGTTCCTCGACGACGCGCCGCTCGAGGAGCGCCGCACGCAGGCCGTGCAGTCGCGCCGCTGGAGCGATCCCGAATCGGCCGACGATCTCGGCGCGCTCGACGCCGATGCCATCGATGCGGTGCGCGACGAAGCGTGGCCGCTCGTACGCGATGCCGACGAAATGCACGACGCCCTGCTCACGCTCGCGTGCGTCGCCGACGGCGAAGCGCACGCGCACGAAGGCTGGCCCGAACGGCTCGCGGAACTGGCCGAGCGCCGTCGTGCGACGCAACTCGTCACGCCGGACGGCGCCGTGCTGTGGGTGCCGGTCGAACGGCTGGTCTGCATGCGCGCGCTGCATCCCGACGCACGCGTCGCGCCTGCGCTGAAGGTGCCGGCCGCTTGCGCGCAACCCTGGGAAGCCGATGCCGCGCTCGTCGACGTGATCCGCGCGCGGCTCACCGGCTTCGGGCCATCGACGCTCGACGCCATCGCGCGGCCGCTCGGCCTGCCGTCCGCGGCGATCGCGACCGCGCTCGCCGCACTGGAGCGCGAAGGCTACGTGATGCATGGCCGCTTCACGCCGGGCGCCACGACCGACGAATGGTGCGAACGCCACCTGCTCGCGCGCATTCATCGCTACACGGTCAAGCGGCTGCGCCGCGAGATCGAACCGGTCGAGCGCGCCGATTTCATGCGCTTCCTGTTCCACTGGCAGCACCTGACGCCCGATACGCGCGGCACGGGCCGCGACGCGCTCGCGGCCGTCGTCGAGCAGCTCGAAGGCTACGAAGCCGCGGCGAGCGCATGGGAAGACGCGCTGCTGCCCGCGCGCCTGACCGACTACACGGCCGGCGGCCTCGACGAGCTGTGCCGCTCGGGCAAACTCGTGTGGACCCGCATCGGCGCGCCGGCGCGCGCGGCCGGCACGCCCGTGAAAACGACGCCGGTCGTGCTGCTGCCGCGCCGCCACCTCGGCGCATGGCAGGCGCTGCGCGACCCGGACGCGCAGCCGGCGCTATCCGCGCGTGCGACGCAGGTGCGCGATGCACTTGCCGCACACGGCGCGATGTTCTTCGACGCACTGCTCGACGAACTGCACATGCTGCCGGTCGAACTCGAGCAGGCGCTCGGCGAACTCGTGTCGGCCGGCCTCGTGAATGCGGACAGCTTCGCCGGATTGCGCGCGCTGTTGAAGCCCGCGGTCAAGCGCAGCGCGACCTATGCGCCGCGCACGCGGCGCGGTGGCGCACTGATCGGCGGGATGGACGACGCCGGCCGCTGGGCGCTCGTGCAACGCATGTCGGCGCCGGACGATGCGCCAACCCCGGCACCGAAGCGCGGTGCGCCCGCGACCGATCCCGATGCGCTCGAACACATCGCGTGGACGCTGCTGCGCCGCTATGGCGTGGTGTTCTGGCGGCTGCTCGAACGCGAAGCCGACTGGCTGCCGAGCTGGCGCGAACTCGTGCGGGTGCTGCAACGTCTCGAAGCGCGCGGCGAGATTCGCGGCGGCCGCTTCGTCGCGGGGCTCGCGGGCGAGCAGTTCGCGCTGCCGGAAGCGATCCCGGTCCTGCGCGAGCTGCGTCGTCAACCGGGCGACGGCCAGTACGTGTGCGTGACGGGCGCCGATCCGCTGAACCTTGCCGGCACGCTGCTGCCCGGCGACAAGGTGCCCGCGCTGGCCGGCAATTGCGTGCTGTTCCGCGACGGCGTGCCGGTCGCGTCGCTCGTGGCGGGCACGTTCCATTACGCGCCCGAGCTGCCGCCTGCCGCGCGCGAGGATGCGCGCCTGCGGCTCGCACGCCGCCACTGACTCCTGACATCGGCTGACACACGGCACATCGCGGACTACTGAACGCCGCGCGGCAGCACCGCGTACGTTCGGGTAGCATCGAACGATTCATTGCGCGCCCGAGCGTGACCATAACGAGCCTTCAGGAGACTGCCTTTCATGCCCTCGCATGCCGATTCGCCCGCCGTTCATCACGCGGGCTCGCTGACGATTTTCCAGGGCGCCGCGCTGTATATCGGCGCGGTGCTCGGCACCGGCGTCATTGCGTTGCCCGCGCTCGCGGCCGAGGTTGCAGGCCCTGCGTCGCTGCTGGCGTGGGCCGCGCTCGTCGTGCTGTCGGGGCCGCTTGCCGCCACCTTCGCCGCACTCGGCGCGCGCTATCCGGACGCGGGCGGCGTATCGACCTACGCGCGACGCGCATTCGGGCCGAAGGCCGCGGCAATCGTCGGCTGGTGTTTCTATTTCGCGGTGCCGGCCGGCGCGCCGGCCGCCGCGATGTTCGGCGGCGCGTACGTCGCCGCCGTCACGGGCGGCGGACACGTCACGGTGATCGTCACGGCTGCCGCGCTGATCGCCACGGTGTCGGCCGCGAATGCGTTCGGCGTCACGGTGTCGGGCCGCATGCAGCTCGTGCTGTCGGCGCTGCTCGTCACGCTGCTGCTGGCCGCCGTGCTCGCGTCCGCGCCGCATGCGAGCACGGTGAACCTGCATCCGTTCGCGCCGCATGGCTGGCTCGCGGTCGGCCAGGCTGCCGCACTGCTCGTGTGGAGCTTCGCGGGCTGGGAAGCGATCACGCACCTCGCGGCAGAGTTCCGCCGGCCCGCGCACGACATGCCGCGCTCGGCCGGGATCGCGGTCGTGGTCGTCGGCTTTCTGTATCTGTCGGTCGCGGCCGCGAGCGTCACGGTGCTCGGGCCTTCGGCCGGCGCGTCGGGTGCGCCGCTCGCGGAACTGATCGCGGGCGGCATCGGCGGTCACGCGCAGGTGCTGGCGGCAGCGGCCGCGCTGCTGCTCACGCTCGGCACGATGAATGCGTATTTCGCGGGCGCGGCGAAGCTCGGCGCAGCGCTCGGGCGCGACGGCGCGCTGCCTGCGTGGCTCGCACAAGGCAGCCAGGTCGGCGGCGTGCCGCGCCGAAGTCTTGGCGTGATCGCGGTGCTGGCCGTCGTCGCGCTGGCCGCGACGACGCTCTCGGACGTCGGTCCGAAGCCGCTCGTGCTCGTCACGTCCGGATGCTTCGTGATGGTGTACGGACTCGGCGCGGCGGCCGCGCTGAAACTGCTGCCGCGCGGCGGCATCGCATATCGCTGCGCGTGGATTTCGCTGGTCGCTGTCGCCGGGCTGTTCCTGACGACAGGGTGGTTCATCTTGTGCCCGCTGCTGCTTGCTGGCGGTGCGCTGCTTTATCTGCGGATGGCCGGGCGACGCACGTGAACGCGTGCCGGCGCCCGTGTGCGGACGAGCAAACATGCGCTCGCCGCGCTGCGCCGGCCCGCCGCGAACCGGCCGCGCACCGCTGCGCCGCGGGCGTCAGGCCGGCACCAGTTCGAAGCTGAGCCGCTTGCCGAGTGCGGTGGCCGCGCTCGCGAGCGTCGCGAGCGTGAGGCTCGTGTCGGTTTCGTCGAGCAGCCGGTTGAGCGCGGCGCGGCTGGTCTTCATCCGCGCGGCCATCGCGGTCTTCGTAATGTGCTGCGCCTTCATTTCCTGGCCGATCTGCCACGCGATCACGCGCTTGATCGCGGTGGCGGTGGCCGCTTCGAGATGGCCTTCGTCCTCGAGGAAGCTGTCGAAATCGCTGCCGATATGCGGGTTGTTCGTGGTCGTCATGGGTACTCCAGTGCATGGCGTGGCCGGCCGGCACATCGCCGATCGCATGTGCCGGCGCAGCCGGAGGAATTCAGATGGCGCGCGTCAGCGCTTTCAGCCGCGCGACGGTCACGTCGAGATCGTCGGACGGCGTGGCCTGCGACTGCTTGAAGAACGCGTGCAGCAGCACCATCGTGTCGCCGACGACCGTGAACAGCACGCGCGCGCTTCGCTGCGGCAACATCACGCGGATTTCCCACAGATCCTGCGACATCTTCCGGACCAGCGGCATGCCGAGCGGCCAGCCGAGTTGAACGGTCTTGATCTCTTCGCCGATCACCCTGCGCTCGACCTGCCCGAGCGCCTTGAGCCATTCGCGCACCGGCTCGTTGCCACGCGCGGTGCGGAAGAACCGCACGTCGAGCGTGGCCTGAATCTGCTGTCTCGCCATCGTCGTGTCATCGAGTGTATCAAAAACGGTACGATACGCCAAGCACGACGACACCCGCTACTGACCGAATGGCTAACGAATGACGGTGAAAGAGCGGCAGCCGGACGTCATCCGTCCACGCCCTGCCCGGCGTCTCGACGCTGGCGGCGAGCCGGCTTGCGCGCGCCACGGGGGGCGCGATGGGCGTGCGCATCGCCGAACCGCGCCTGCGCGATGTCGCGCACGGCGTCGATCAGCGTCCGGGCGACGGGAGACGGTTGCGCATCGGTGCGCAGCACGAGCCCGACCGGCTCGTCGGTGCCCGCGGACGGCAGCGGCAGCCGCGCGAGCGCGCCGGCCGACAAGTCGTATTCGGCCGCATAGAGCGGCACGAACCAGACTGCGTCGTTCTCGAGCGTGAGCGCACGCGCGACCGACACCGACAGCACCTCGATGAACGAATCCAGCGGCGGCGCGCCGCACGCGCCGAGCAGCTGCTCGGCCGACTGGCGGATCAGCGTGCCGAACGGCGGCAGCACGACCGGATAGCGCGCGAGCTCGGCGGCCGGCGCGGCACTCGCCAGCAGCGGATGGCCGGCGCGCACGACCGCGACGAGCGGTTCGTTGTACAGCTGCTCGAACGCGAGCCCGATCATCCGTTCCGGCTCCGACAGGCGCCCGATCGCGCATTCGATCGCCCCTGCCTTCAGACGCTCCAGCAGCTCGGTATTGGCAGCCGTCGCGATCCGCACCACGATGCGCGGCCAGCGTGCGGTCAGCGCCTTCATCAGCGCGGGCGCGAGCGATGCCGCGACCGTCGGCAGCATGCCGATTTCGAGCGTCGCCGCGGCCGCGCCGCCTTCGCGCGCGAGCAGCCCGACACCCTGCCGCAGCGCCAGCACGCACGCGTTCGCGTGCGGGATGAACAGTTGGGCTTCGCGGGTCGGCTGCGCGCCGTGCCGCCCGCGTTCGAACAATTTCACGCCGAGGATCGACTCCAGTTCGGCGATCGTCTTCGACACGGCCGGCTGCGTGATCGACAGGCTTTCGGCCGCCTTCTGCACGCCGCCCAACTGCGCGACCGCGAGAAAACACTGCAGGTGCCGGAATTTGACGCGGCCGTCGGCGATACGGTTATTCATAACGGGCGGTTATGCGAATGGTGATATCACGCCATTTTGCATAACTTTCCGGAAAGGCCCAAGCATTCGGCGCGACGTCACGCATGACGCCGCAGCGCATGGAATCCGGTCGCCGGGCAGCAGCGCGATCACGCCGCCTGTCCGGCGGATTTTCATGAGCGCCGCCAAACATAACGAACGGTTATGCGATTCGCGAAAAAAGGTCATTTTGCATAACTTTCCGGATTGGCTAAAGTCTTGCCATCCACTTCGCGAAATACCTGACAGGAGACGCCCGATGGATTCCCCCACGATCCTCACGCCGCGCGACTGGCCGTCGCATCCCGCGTATATCCACCCCGAGTACGGTTCGTCGGTCAAGCGCGGCCCGACCCGCCCGCTGATCCCGCTGAAGGAAAAGCTGCGCGACCAGTACGTGCCCGTCTACGGCACCGACGATCTCGGCGCGCTCGACCACGACCTGACGAAGAACGCCGTGAAGAACGGCGAACCGCTCGGCGAGCGCATCGTCGTCACCGGCCGCGTGCTCGACGAAGGCGGCAAGCCCGTGCGCAACACGCTCGTCGAGGTATGGCAGGCGAACGCGGCCGGCCGCTACGTGCACAAGGTCGACCAGCACGACGCGCCGCTCGACCCGAACTTCCTCGGCGCAGGCCGCTGCATGACCGACGCCGAAGGCCGCTACCGCTTCCTGACGATCAAGCCCGGCGCGTATCCGTGGGGCAACCATCCGAACGCATGGCGCCCGAATCACATCCACTTCTCGCTGTTCGGCGACTACTTCGGCTCGCGCCTCGTCACGCAGATGTACTTCCCCGGCGATCCGCTGCTCGCGTACGACCCGATCTTCCAGGGCACGCCGGAAGCGGCGCGTGACCGCCTGATCTCGCGCTTCTCGATGGACATCACCGAAGAAGGCTATGCGCTCGGCTACGAATTCGACATCGTGCTGCGCGGCCGCGACGCCACCCCGATGGAGCGCTGAACCATGACGACGCTGAAGCAAACCCCTTCGCAGACGGTCGGCCCGTACTTCGCGTACGGCCTGTGCCCGCAGCAATACGACTACGACCTGAAGAGCCTGTTCACGCCGGCGATCGCCACGCCCGACGCCGAAGGCGAGCACGTGCTGCTGGTCGGACAGGTGTTCGACGGCGACGGCAACGTCGTCGGCGACGCGGTGCTCGAATTCACGCAGGTGGACGGCGTGGGCCGCTATCCCGCGTCGCGCGACGACATCGCGAAGTCCGGCTTCACGGGCTTCGCACGCGTCGGCACGGGCACCGATGCGCAGCACCGCTTCGTTGTCCAGACGGTCAAGCCGGGCCGCGCGGCCGCCGACGAAGCGCCGCACATCAACGTGACGGTGATGATGCGCGGGATCCTGACCCACGCGTTCACCCGCGTGTATTTCGACGACGAAGCCGCGGCGAACGCGGCCGATCCGGTGCTGAACCTCGTGCCGGCCGAACGCCGCGCAACGCTCGTCGCGAAGCGCGACGCGCAACCGGGCCGGCCCGTCGTGTACCGCTTCGACATCCGCATGCAGGGGCCGGACGAGACCGTGTTCTTCGACGTGTGACCCGCGTGCCGACGCACGCCGGCTGCCCGCACCGAACCGCCGTGTGGCGCGATACCGACAGGCATCGCGTCGTGCGGCGGTTTTCGCTTTGGTGCCGCCACATTCGATGCCGTGCCGCAGCACGCCCGATCGGGACGGCCGACGCCCTTGGTTGACTGCTCCCGCCTCCGGCATCAAACGCGCGATTGAAACGCATGCTGCGACAGCACATGAATCGTCGGGCCCGCACGATATCGTTTGCGCGTTACACGGCGTATGCTTTGCTATCCGCCCGACACCGACTGGATTGAATCGGAACAGGCAACAATTTCACCCGCAATGCGCGAACACTGCCCCGCTGCCTGAGCGCGCATTTTTTCTGACCGAGTGCCTTCAAGCGCGTCTGACCGAAACCTGGCAGACGCGTTTTTTTCGTCCGCGACCGGAGCACGCCGCCGCACTCGCTGCAGCCTCCGTTCCGGCTAGCGGCGAACCTCCAGATACCGGCTCGGCGTTTCGCCGAGGATGCGGCGAAACGCCGACGTAAAGGCGCTCGCGCTCGCATAGCCCAGATCGAACGCGACCCGCGTCACCGGCTGCCCGTCGCTCAGGCGGGTAATCGCCGCCAGCATGCAGACCTGCTGACGCCAGGCGGCGAAACTCACGCCGGTCTGCGCGCGGAACAGCCGCGTAAACGTGCGCCGGCTCACGCCCGCGTCGGTCGCCACCTGGTCGAGATCGGCGGCGATCGACGGCGACGCGAACAGATGCCGGCAGATCTTCGCGAGGCGCGCGTCGGCCGGCAGCGGCGCGTGCAGCGACAGCCGCGGCATCGTCGCGATTTCCGCGACCAGCAGCGCCATCAGCTTGCCCGCTCGGCCGTCGACGTCGTACATCGCCGGCAGGTCGATCGCATCGTCGATCAGTTGCCGCAGGAGCGGCGACACGCCGTACACGCCGCACTGGTCCGGCAGCCCCGCGGCCTCGGCCGTGTCGTCCGACACGAACGTGTTGAGCATCGTGACCGGCCCGGTCATCGTCATTTCGTGCCGCACGCCGGCCGGCACCCAGCACGCGCGCTGCGGCGGCACCAGCCAGCGGCCGTGCGGCGTCGACACGCTGATCGTGCCGCGCGACGCGAACGCGAACTGCCCGCGCCGGTGCGCGTGCTCCGGAAACGTCGTGCCCGCCGCGTACTCGTTGGCGGTCACCACGACGCTACGGGGAATGTCTTCGTAGGGATCCAGCAGCGTATTTCTCAAGGCCCGAATTCCATCATGAATGACCCGATATCGAAGGCGGGTCACCTTCGATCGGTCTACGATCCGCTCCACGCTTGCGCGACCGGATGGCCGCAAGACCCGACGGCCGAATCGGCCGGATAGCGACTTCTTCGGAGCGGAGATGCCCAATACGTTTCATCGCGTGGGGGACGGCCCCCACCCTGTTCTCGTGCTGCACGGCTGGTTCGGCGACGCGCGTGCGTTCGAGCCCGTCGAGACGTGGCTGTCGCACGAACGCTTCACCTATGTGTTCATGGACTACCGCGGCTACGGCGGCATGCGCGGCGCGCACGGCGCGTACTCGATCGCCGAAATCGCCGCCGACACGCTCGCCCTCGCCGACGCGCTCGGCTGGCGTACGTTCAGCCTCGTCGGCCACTCGATGGGCGGCATGGCGATCGAGAAGGTCGCCGCCATGGCGCCCGACCGGGTGCGCGCGCTGGTGCCGATCGCGCCGGTGCCGTGCGGCGGCCTGCCGTTCGACGCCGCGCGACGCGCGCTATTCGAACGCGCCGCCGACCACCTCGCCGATCGCCGCACCATCATCGATCGCAGCACCGGCGACCGGTTGCCCGCCGCCTGGGTCGAGTGGAAAGCCGCGTATTCGGCATCCTGTTCGTCGCCGCACGCGTTCGGCGCGTACTTCCGCGCGTGGGCCGACACGGATTTCAGCGACGACATCACGGGCCACCATCCGGTGAAGGTGCTGATCGGCGAGCACGACCCGGCGTTCGACGCGGCGCTGATGGCGCGCACCTATCTGCGGCGCTATCCGCGCGCAACCGTCGACGTGCTGCGCAATGCCGGTCATTACCCGATGAACGAAACCCCGCTCGCGCTGGTCGCCGCGATGGAAGCATTCCTGCTCGACACGGCGGCAGACCGCGCGCCCGGTGCATGACGTGCCGCGCACCGACGGCATCCGGTCGGCACGCATCACCGCAACATGAACGACATGGCCGACAGGCTGTTCAGCGTGCGCACCACGTGCTCGACCGACGGCCCGTCGAAGCGCAGCGTCACCGCATCGACCCGCTCGAGCGACGGCAGCACGCAGAACAGATCGGCGAGCGCAGCCGTCTGCACGCGCAGCGTGCAAGCGGCCGGCGCGGGCCGGTGCGCTGTCGCGCGCCAGCCGGACGACAGCGCATGTACGACCGTTTCGCGTGCGGCGGTCGCGATGCGCGCGCAGGACGCGGCCGGCGTGAGCGTGTCGCCGCTCGATGCGCCGCCGGCCGTCTTGACCGTCTCGAAACGCGCGTCCGGAAACAGCGGCCGGGTTTCCTCGGCGAATACGTCGTCGCCCGACGCCAGCGCGACGTGCGCGCCGTATTCGCGCGCCAGCGCGCCGTACAGCCCGGCTTCGCCGAGTTCGACGCCGTTCAGCCAAACCTGCGTGAACGCGAAGCTGTTGATGGTGTGTGCAAGCACGCCGCGCGTCTGCGACTTCGCATGAAAGCCGATCATGAACACGAGGTCGGGCTGCTGCTCGAGGCCCGCCATCATCCCCAGCGTGCGCGGCTTGCCGAGCACGACGCGGGCGCGGGCATCGAGCCCGTCGGGCAACAGATTGCGGAAGCCGCCGTGCGAATCGTTGACCCAGACGGCCTTCGCGCCGCCGGCGAACGCGCCTTCGATCGCCGCGTTCGCCTCGGCGGTCATCCAGCGGCGCGCGCGTTCGTATTCCGGATTGCCGGCACGCGTCTGCTCGAGGGCGAACACGCCGGCGACACCCTCGATGTCGGTCGAGATCAGAATCTTCATGAATGGCTCGGACGTCCTTCGTTGCCTGCGTTGAATAACCGCTCGAGATCGGGCACCGCATCGCGCAGCGATTGCCGTACGTGGCCGTCGCGGCCGGTCACGGTCACGGCCTGCAGCAGCGCGTCGGCGATCGCGTGCTCGACGCTTTCGGCCGCGGCCATGAACAGCGGGTCGAGCGCCGCATCGGCCACGAGGGCCGGCAGCGCGACGGTCGACGCATCGTGCGCGATCGTGTACGCGGTGGAAAAGGCGAGCGCAATGTCGCCGCTGCCATGTCCGTAGACCGAGCCGGTGCGGGCGAGCCCCGCGCCCGCGCGGCGCGCGAGCCGCGACAGTTGCCGCGCGTCGAGCGGCGCATCGGTCGCGAGCAGCAGGATGATCGAGCCTTGCTCGGGCGGCGCCGCGTGCGTCGGCTTAGCGTCGGCGGCGGCACGCCGCTGCGCGACGATCCGTCCGACCGGCACGCCGCCGAACATCAGCATCGGCAGCCGGCCGAAATTCGCGAGCACGAGCGCGCCGACCGTATACGGCCTGCCGGCCGCGACGGCCACGCGCGACGCG
This sequence comes from Burkholderia sp. BCC1988, assembly GCF_905339895.1. NCBI lineage: Bacteria > Pseudomonadati > Pseudomonadota > Betaproteobacteria > Burkholderiales > Burkholderiaceae > Burkholderia > Burkholderia sp. BCC1988. Next base: position 70,113 of record NZ_CAJPHA010000001.1, on the reverse strand, counting down.
GAGCCGATCCCGCCCTTCAGGTCGAAACACGACATCCCGCGCCCGGCGCCTGCCGCGCCACGTGCGAAATCTCGCGCCGCGGTATTGCAGGCTTCGTCGTAATGCGCGGCCGTCACCGCGAACGCCTGGATGTCGTTCAGATAGCCGTCGTTGCACTCGAACACGAGCGGGTTGACGGTCGGCCAGTCGCGGCCGATTTGCGGGTTCTCCGCGACCGCCGCGCGAATCTGCGCCTGCGCCACCGCGCCGACGCCGAACGTGTTGGTCAGCGCGATCGGCGTTTCGAGCGTGCCCAGTTCGTCGACCTGCACGAGCCCGACGCTCTTGCCGAAGCCGTTGATCACGGCCGCGCCGGCCGGCACCTTGCTGCGGTACAGGTCGCCCGGGTGCGGCTTCACGACGGTGACGCCCGTCTGCACGTCGCCCGCATCGAGCGTCGCATGGCCGACCGTCACGCCCGGCACGTCGGCGATCGTGCCGCGCGGCCCGGCCGGCAGCGTCGCGGCCCACATGGGCACGGCTCGCATCAGCGCCGCTCCAGCTTCGGGTCGAGCGCGTCGCGCAGCCCGTCGCCGAGCAGGTTGAACGCGAGCACGGTCAGGAAGATCGCGAGGCTCGGGAAGATCGCGACGTGCGGCGCGGTCACCATGTCCGCGCGCGCCTCGTTGAGCATCGCGCCCCACTCCGGCGTCGGCGGCTGCGCGCCGAGCCCGAGGAACGACAGGCTCGCGGCCGTGATGATCGACGTGCCGATCCGCATCGTGAAGTAGACGACGACCGACGATACGGTGCCCGGCAGGATGTGCCGCATGATGATCGTCCAGTCGGACGCGCCGATGCTGCGCGCGGCTTCCACGTAGGTCATGTGCTTGAGCATCAGCGTGTTGCCGCGCACGAGCCGCGCGAACGCCGGAATGCTGAAGATCGCGACCGCGCAGATCACGTTGACCATCCCGTTGCCGAGGATCGCGACCACGCCGATCGCGAGCAGGATCCCCGGGAACGCGAACAGCACGTCGGCCACGCGCATCGTGATGCGGTCCCACCAGCCTTCGTAGTAGCCGGCGAGCAGCCCGAAGAACGTGCCGATGAGCGCGCCGAGCGCGACCGAGAAGAAGCCGGCCGCGAGCGAGATGCGCGTGCCGGTCACGATCCGGCTGAAGATGTCGCGGCCGAGCGAGTCGACGCCGAACCAGTGCACGGCCGACGGCCCCGCGTTCAGCGCGTCGTAGTCGAAATAATTCTCCGGATCGAACGGCACGATGTGCGGGCCGACGAAGGCCAGCACGACGAGCGCGAGCACGAAGCCGCCGGCGACCAGCGCGACGGTCTGCTTGCGGAACTTGCGCCAGAATTCACGCCACGGCGTGCGGATCGTGTTCGATGCGGCCGGTGCCGCGGGCTGGACAGTCGCGTTCATGCTGGCCTCACGCTCACTTGAACCGGATGGTCGGGTTGATGACCGCGTACAGCACGTCGACGGTCAGGTTGATCAGGATGAACTCGAGCGAGAACAGCAGCACGATCGCCTGGATCACCGGGTAGTCGCGCATCGTGACCGCATCGACCAGCAGGCGCCCGAGCCCCGGCCAGTTGAACACGGCCTCGACGACGATCGAGCCGCCGAGCAGGAAGCCGAATTGCAGCCCCATCATCGTGACGACCGGGATCATCGCATTGCGCAGGCAGTGCTTGAGCACCACCAGCGGCTCGTGCACGCCCTTCGCGCGCGCGGTGCGCACGTAGTCCTCGTTGAGCACCTCGACGAATGACGCGCGCGTGAAACGCGCCATCACGGCCGCGACCGCGGCGCCGAGCGTCAGCGACGGCAGCACGTAGCTCTTCCACGTGCCGTCCGGCACGACCGGCAGCCAGCCGAGCTTCACCGAGAAGATCTCCATCAGCAGCATGCCGAGTGCGAACGCCGGAAACGAGATGCCCGACACCGCGATCGTCATCCCGAGGCGGTCGGGCCAGCGGTTGCGCCATACCGCCGACGCGATCCCGATCGCCATCCCGAACGCCGTCGCCCACACCATGCTGACGAGCGTGAGCAGCAGCGTCGGCATGAAGCGCTCGCCGATCTCGGTCGACACCGGCCGCTTGCTGCGCGTCGACGTGCCGAAATCGCCGTGCGCGATCTTCACGAAGAAGTTCGCGAACTGCGCGGGCAGCGGCCGGTCGAGCCCGAGATCGGCACGCACCAGCGCGACCGTCGCGTCGTCGGCTTCGGGGCCGGCCGCGAGCCGCGCCGGGTCGCCCGGCAGCAGGTGCACGAACAGGAACACCAGCACCGCGACGATCGCGAGCGTGGGCAGCAGGCCGAACAGGCGTTTGACGAGAAAATTCAGCATGGGACACCGATCGAATCAGCGCGCCGGCAGCTTGCGCCGCCGGCGCCGGACAGCAGGCGAGCTGCCGTCATTTCACCGAGATTTCGTCGAAGTTGAACGAACCGTCCGGCATCACGTACATGCCGTGCAGGCGCTTGCTGCGCGCGTAGACGATCTTCTCCTGCACCAGGAAGATCCACGGCGCGTCGGCCCACACCAGCTTCTGCGCGTCGGCGTACAGCGCGGCCTTCTTCGCGTTGTCGGTCGTCTCGAGCGCCTTCGCGAGATCGTCGTCGACGGCACCGTTCTTGTAGTACGCGGTGTTGTAGAGCTTCGGCGGCGCCGACGTGGACGCGAGCAGCGGCGACAGCGCCCAGTTCGCCTCGCCCGTCGAGGCCGACCAGCCGCTGTAGTACATCCGCACCGGCGCCGCCGCCGGATCCTGCGCGCTCTCGACCTTCGCGACCCGCTCGCCGGCCTCGAGCGCCTGCACCTGCACCTTCACGCCGACCTGCGCGAGCTGCTGCTGGACGAACTGGATCAGCTTCTGCGCCGTCGAATGGTTGTACGCGGACCAGAGCGTCGACTCGAAGCCGTTCGGATAACCGGCCTCCTTCAGCAGCGCGCGCGCCTTCGCCGGATCGTACGGCCAGGGCCCGAGCTTGGTCGCGTATTCGACGCCGACCGGGGCGACGCCCGTCTGCGGCGTCGCGTAGCCGGCGAACACGACCTTTGCGAGCGCCTCCTTGTTGACCGCGTAGTTCAGCGCTTCACGCACCTTCGGATTGTCGAACGGCTTCTTCTGCGTATTCAGCGAGATGTAGCGCTGGATGATCGACGGCCGCTCGATCAGCTCGACCTTCGGATTGCTCTTCAGGTCGGCCGCCTGCTCGAACGGAATCGTGAACGCGAAATCCGCCTCGCCGGTCTTGAGCAGCGCGGCGCGCGTGTTGTTGTCGACCACCGGCTTCCAGTCGATCGAATCGACCTTCGGATAGCCCTTCTTCCAGTAGCCGGCAAACTTCTTCACCTTCATGTCGTCGGTCTGCTTCCATTCGACGAACTCGAACGGGCCCGTGCCGACCGGATGCAGCGACACGTCGCGCCCCCACTTCTTCAGCGCGGCCGGCGAGATCATCACCGCCGACGGGTGCGCGAGCGTGTTGATGAACGCGGAGAACGGCTCGCGCAGCGTGAAGCGCACCGTCATCGGATCGACCACCTCGGTCTTCTCGATCACGCGGAACAGCCCGTAGCGCTTCAGCTTGTTCGCCGGATCGGTCACGCGGTCGAAGTTCGCCTTCACCGCGTCGGCGTTGAAGTCGGTGCCGTCGTGGAACTTCACGCCCGGGCGCAGCTTGACCGTGTAGACCTTCGCATCGGGCGACGCCTGGTAGCTCGTCGCGAGCACGTTCACGAGCTTCATATCCTTGTCGAAGCCGAACAGCCCTTCGTAGAACGACTTCACGACGGCCTGCGATACCGTGTCGTTCGCGTCGTACGGATCCATCGTCGTGAACGTCGAGTACACGGCGACCACGACGTTCTGCTGCGCGAACGCGGGCGCGGCGACCGACAGCGCGAGCGCGCCTGCCCCCGCGGCGAACAGCGCGCGCGGGCGGAACATCGGGAACGAATGCGGCTTGTTCATTTTGTCTGGCTCCTGTGGATGATTCGGTAACGCGTGGTGGAAATCGCGGCGCGACTGCATCCGCTCCGGGAAGTGACGCCGTTGCCTGGCGCGTGCGCAGCTACGGTCCATATGCGCCTCGCCGCGCGATCAATACGCGCCGCCGACGCGATGCGTCGCGACGTAGTGATCGGGGCCGACCGCGACGAGCGGTGCGACGATCGGCTCGTCGCCGACCGCGCGGATCGGGCTCGGAATCTCGTCCGCCGCGAGCTGGCGCGGCGCATGCCGGCGTGCCGGGTCGGCCACCGGCACCGCGCTCATCAGCTTCCTCGTGTACGGATGCTGCGGCGCCTCGAACACCGCGCGGCGCGGGCCGATCTCGACGATCTGGCCGAGATACATCACCGCGACCCGATGGCTGACGCGCTCGACGACGGCCATGTCGTGCGAGATGAACAGATACGCGACGCCGAGCTCGCGCTGCAGGTCGAGCATCAGGTTCACGATCTGCGCCTGCACCGACACGTCGAGCGCGGACACCGATTCGTCGGCGATCACGACCTTCGGATTCAGCGCGAGCGCGCGCGCGATGGCGATCCGCTGGCGCTGGCCGCCCGAGAATTCGTGCGGATAGCGGCGCGCGGCCTCCGGCGGCAGGCCGACCTTGTCGAGCAGCCAGTCGACGCGCGCCTGCGCTTCGCGGCCGCTCGCGACACCGTGCACGAGCAGCGGCTCCATGATCGAGAAACCGACCGTCAGGCGCGGGTTCAGCGACGCGAACGGATCCTGGAAGATGAACTGGATGTTCCGGCGCAGCGCCTGCAGGTCCTGGCCCTTCAGCGCGCTGATATCGCGGCCGTCGAATTCGATCGAGCCGCTCTGCGATTCGACGAGGCGCAGCAGCGAGCGGCCGGTGGTCGACTTGCCGCAGCCCGATTCGCCGACGAGCGCCAGCGTCTCGCCCGCGCGCAGCTCGAAGCTCACGCGCTCGACCGCATGCACGTATTGCGACACGCGGCCGAACACGCCGCTCTTCACCGGAAACCGCGTGACGAGATCGCGCACGCGCAGGATCGGCGGCGTGGCCGGATCGACGCGCGGCTGCCCGGCGGCGGGGACCGCGGCGACATCGTTCGCATCGTTCGCATCGGCCGCATCATTCGCATCGTTCGCGGCAGGCGCCGGCGCGGCCGCGCTCGCGCCGTCCACCTTCAGCAGCGGAAATTTCTCGGGGATATCGGTGCCGTGCATCGAGCCGAGCCGCGGCACGGCCGCGAGCAGCGCACGCGTGTAGCGATGCGCGGGCGTCGCGAAAATGCGCTCGGACTCGCCCTCCTCGACCTTCTCGCCGCGATACATCACCAGCACGCGATCGGCCACTTCGGCCACCACGCCCATGTCGTGCGTGATGAAGATCACGCCCATGTTCATTTCGTCCTGCAGGCCGCGGATCAGTTGCAGGATCTGCGCCTGGATCGTCACGTCGAGCGCGGTCGTCGGTTCGTCGGCGATCAGCAGCGCGGGCCGGCACGACAGCGCCATCGCGATCATCACGCGCTGCCGCATCCCGCCGGACAACTGGTGCGGAAAGCGCGCGAACACGCGGCGCGCCTCCGGAATGCGCACGAGATCGAGCAGCCGCAACGCTTCCGCGCGCGCTTCGGTCGCGCTCTTCGACTGGTGCAGCGCGATCGCCTCGCTGATCTGGTCGCCGACCGTAAACACCGGGTTCAGCGACGTCATCGGCTCCTGGAAGATCATCGCGATGTCCGCGCCGCGGATCCCGCGCATCGTCGCCGCACTCGCCTGCGCGAGGTCGACGAGCGCGCCGCCGCGGCGCCGCAACGCGATCCGGCCGCTCGTGATCTCGCCGCCGCCGTGCTCGACGAGCCGCATCAGCGCGAGCGACGTGACCGACTTGCCGGAGCCCGATTCGCCGACGATCGCGAGCGTCTCGCCGCGATCGACGTGAAACGACACGTTGCGTACCGCGTCGAACGTCGCGTTCTCTCGTCGGAACATCACCGACAGGTCGTCGACGGCGACCACGCGCTGTTCCGGCAGCACCAGCGCGGACGGGGTTCGGCTCGAAGTCATGCGAAGGTCTCCTCGTACGATCCGGAATCAGGCCGCGTCGTCGCGATAGATGCCGACCACGGGCGTCTCGCCGACGCGCGCGTAGCCGCGATACATCCCTTCCGTGTTGAACGGCATCGCGACGTTGCCGTGCGCGTCGACCGCAACGATCCCGCCGCGCCCGGCCAGGCGCGGCAGCTTGTTCATCACGACGTCGTGCGCGGCGTCGGCAAGCGACGCGCCGCGATAGGCCATCTGCGCGGCCACGTCGTGCGCGGTCGCGAGCCGGATGAACATCTCGCCGGTGCCCGTCGCGGAGACCGCGCAGGTCGCGTCGTCCGCGTAGCAGCCGGCACCGATGATCGGCGAATCGCCGACGCGTCCGGGCTGCTTGTTGGTGATGCCGCCGGTCGACGTCGCCGCCGCGATATGGCCACGCAGGTCGCACGCGACCGCGCCGACCGTGCCGTGCTTGCGGTCGGGATCGAGCGGCTCGGCCGGCTGCCCGGCGCCGAACGCGAAGGTCGCCGCGTCGTGGTCGAGCATCATGCCGGCCGCCTCGCGCGCCTTGAGCCACTGCGCGCGACGCGCTTCCGTGTCGAAGTAGCCGGGCTCGGCGAGTTCGAGGCCCTGTGCGGCCGCGAACGCATCGGCGCCCGCGCCCGCGAACAGCACGTGCTCGCTTGCCTCCATCACGCGCCGCGCGGCGAGGACCGGATTGCGCACGCGGGTCGCGCAGCAGATCGCGCCGGCCGCGAGCGTCGTGCCGTCCATCACCGCCGCGTCGAGCTCGTGCTTGCCTTCGGCCGTATAGACGGCACCGCGCCCGGCGTTGAACAACGGACAGTCCTCGAGCATCCGCACCGCGACGGTGACGGCATCGAGCGCGCTGCCGCCGTCGGCGAGCACCTTCTGCGCGGCCTGCAGGATCGCGGTGAGTTCGGCGCGGTAACGGCGTTCGGTGTCGGTGTCCATCGCCTCGCGCAGGATCGTGCCTGCACCGCCATGAATCGCGACGATCGCGGATGAAGTCATGATTTTTTCGGACCGGAAGAAGAAGGGTTGGCGGCCGGCAGCGCCGCTTGCGGCTGGACCAGCCACGGCAACAGGAATTCGGTCATTTCGGCGGCGGACTTCGCGGAGCGGTGAGTGCGCAGCGCGACCGCGTCGATCAGCGCCTCGATCATCGTCAGCACGGCCGCTTCCGACGTGGCCGCGAAACGCCGCTCGGCCTTCACGTACAGGTTCAGCGACGCGATCGGTGCCAGCGGCGAACCGGGCCCGTCGGAAATGCCGAGCACGCGCGCGCCGCGCGCCGCCGCGCGGCGGGCCAGCTCGATCGTGTCCTTCACGTAGCGCGGAAACGCGAGCGCGATCACGAGATCGCGCGAGTCGGCTGTGTACAGGCGCCGCGCCGCATGCGACGGGCCGCCGAGCAGCGCGAGCGACTGCACGTTGTCGTGACACACCGACAGGCCGTGTTCCATCAACCCGGTCAGAAACGCGCTCGAACCGGCGCCGAGGATCAGCACGCGCCGCGCGCCGACGATCGCCTCGACGGCCGCTTCGACGTCGGCCGCATCCAGCTGCGCACGCGTGTTCTCGATGTTCGTGACGGCCTGGTCGAACACCGCGTCGATCCACGCGGCGCCGCGCACGCCCTGCTCCTGCTCTTGTTCCTGCGCGGAACGCAGCCGTTCGACCGGGCCGAGCGTCGCCTCGAAGCCGCGCACGAGCGCCGCGCGCATCGCCGGATAGCCGTCGAAGCCGAGCGCCTTCGCGAAGCGGTTCGCGGTCGCGATCGATGCATTCACGGCCTGCGCCAGCTCGTCGATCCGCATCGTCGCCGCGCGGAACGGATTCGCGAGCACGAACTCGCCCATCCGGCGGTGGATCGGCGTCATCCGCGGCATGGCCGAGGCGATGCGCTCCGCGATCGCGGATTCCTCGTGACTGACATCGTGCGGTACGAGCGGCGTCATGCGAATGGTTTTGCAAGGTGGATGAAAATCAATTTACACAATCTGCCGGCAGGAAAAAAATAAATTTTCATCAGGGTTGTCACGCCCATTGCCGGGCCCGGCTGATGCAGTCGGCCCGTCGACGGCCGCTCGGCCCCGGCAAGCGGGCGTTCGGCGCTCGGTCGTCACCCAACGCGCCGGATACCCCATCTGCACGCCTATCGGGAATACCCCAAGCATGTTCGTTCGAATGCAGATTCACGTTGACCTGATTCGAATTCGAACATAGGATGCTCGAAAATGATCAGTCGTCTGATAACATCGACTTTCGACAGCATCGAAATGTTCGATTGAATGTGGTCATTTCGAGGAATGCCGGGCGAATCGGCGCTCATTAAGATCGGACATCGTACAAATAAGACTGAACGAGACGCCCTGACCGGGCGACTTGCATGGATCAGGAGACAGCAGTGAAAACAGTCAAGGCGTTGCGCTGGTGGATCATCGTGCTGGTATGCCTCGGCACGATCCTCAACTACCTCGCTCGAAACTCCCTCGCGGTGCTCGCACCGGAACTGAAGCAGGTGTTCGCGATCTCGACGCAGCAGTACTCGTATATCGTCGGCGCGTTCCAGATCGGCTACACGATCATGCAGCCGGTGTGCGGGTTCATCGTCGACCTGATCGGGCTGCGGCTGGGGTTCGCGCTGTTCGCGATGCTGTGGTCGGTGGTCGGCGTCGCGCACGGCTTCGCGTCGGGCTGGCTGTCGCTCGGCATCCTGCGCGGCTTGCTCGGGCTGTTCGAGGCCGCCGCGATTCCGTCGGGGATGAAGGCCGTCGCCGAATGGTTTCCCGATCGCGAGAAATCCGTCGCGGTCGGCTACTTCAATGCCGGCACGTCGCTCGGCGCCGCGATCGCGCCGCCGCTCGTCGTGTTCCTGTCGATGCGGTTCGGCTGGCAATCCGCGTTCATGGTCACCGGCGCCCTCGGCTTCCTGTGGGCCGCGCTCTGGTACACGCAGTACCGCTCGCCGGCCTATCATCCGCGCCTCACGTCGCAGGAGCGCACGCTGATCCGCGACGGCCAGGCCACGATGCCGGCCGTGTCGAAGCGCCGGATTCGCGACGTCGTCACCGCGCGCCGCTTCTGGGCGATCGCGCTGCCGCGCTTCTTCGCGGAACCCGCATGGCAGACCTTCAGCTTCTGGATTCCGCTGTACCTCGCCACCGAACGCCACATGGCGCTCACGCAGATCGCCGTGTTCGCGTGGATGCCGTTTCTCGCGGCCGACCTCGGCGGCATCGCGGGCGGCTACCTGTCGCCCTACCTCGCGAACCGGTTCAAACTGCCGCTCGTGTGGTCCCGCGTCGCCGGCGTCGCGCTCGGTTCGGTGCTGATGCTCGGGCCGGCGATGATCGGGCTCGTGTCGTCGCCGTATACGGCCATTGCCCTGTTCTGCGTCGGCGGCTTCGCGCACCAGATGATCTCCGCGCTCGTCAACACGCTGTCGGCCGACGTGTTCGATCCCGAGGAAGTCGGCACCGCCAGCGGCTTCGCGGGCATGGCCGCGTGGACCGGCGGGCTCGGCTTCTCCCTGCTGGTCGGCGCGCTCGCCGACAAGATCGGCTACGCGCCGCTGTTCGCGTGCCTCGGCCTGTTCGACATCATCGGCGTCACGCTGCTCGCGGTGCTGATCCGCGGGCAGTCGAAGCAGGAACGCCTGCTCGCGCAACACGCCTGACCTCCGTTTTCACCAGGAATCGCCTTCATGACTTCGCTTCTTCATCCGCCCGTGTTCCGCGTCGCCGCCCGCCAGGCGAACCGTGTGCTGCTCGCGTCCGACGCGGGCGCGACCCTCGAGGTCTTCGTGCTCGAAGACGACATCGTGCGCGTGCGCGTGCTGCCCGACGCGACGCCGCGCAACCCGCGCACCTGGACGATCGCACCGGGCCTCGACGACGTGCCGCTCGAGGGCCGCGACCGTCTCGACCTCGGCGGGTTCGCGCTGCCGGTCTACGACTTCGGCGAGGACGACGACGGCGTGCGCATCGAAACCGCGCAGGTCCGTCTCACGGTAAGCCGGCAAGGCGGCCATTGCGCGTGGTCGATGCGTGGTGCCGACGGCGCGTGGCGCGTCGTGCTCGCCGACCGCGCGACGCAGGCGTACAACTTCGGCTGGTGGGACGACCGCGCCTATCACTACGTCGCCCGCGAGCGCGGCGACAAGGTGTTCGGCCTCGGCGAACGCGCGGGCGACCTCGACCGTACCGGCGCGCGCTTCGAGATGCGCAACATCGACGCGATGGGCTACAGCGCGAAGCACACGGACCCGCTCTACAAGCACATCCCGTTCTACGTGACCTGGTCGCCCGACGCGTGCCAGGGTTTCGGGCTGTTCTACGACACGCTGTCGGATTGCGCGTTCGACATGGGCCGCGAGCTCGACAACTACCACGGGCTGTACCGCTACTTCGTCGCCGAGCACGGCGATCTCGACTACTACTTCATCGCATCGCCCGACACGCCGCTCACCGCCGCTCGACGCTTCACGTGGCTCACCGGGCGCCCGGCGCGCACGCCGAAATGGGGGCTCGGCTATTCGGGCTCGACGATGAGCTACACCGACGCGCCGGACGCGCAGCGCCAGATGAACCAGTTCGTCGAGCAGTGTGAATCGCACGACATCCTGTGCGATTCGTTCCACCTGTCGTCGGGCTATACGTCGATCGGCTCGAAGCGCTACGTGTTCAACTGGAACCGCGAGAAGTTTCCCGACGCGAAGGGATTCGTGAAGCACTACCGCGACCACGGCATCCGCCTGTGCGCGAACATCAAGCCGTGCCTGCTGCGCGACCATCCCGCGTTCGACGACGCTGCACGGCGCGGGCTGCTGATCCGCTCGGCGTCCGGCGAGCCGGCGTGGGTGCAGTTCTGGGACGAGGTCGGCGCATATATCGACTTCACGCAACCGGACGCTTGCCGCTGGTGGCGCGAGCAGGTCACGTCGGCGCTGCTCGACTACGGGATCGAGTCGACCTGGAACGACAACAACGAATACGAGATCTGGTCGCCCGACGCGATCGCGTACGGCTTCGGCCAGCCATTTCCCGCGCGCGAGGCGAAAGTGCTGCAGACGATGCTGATGATGCGTGCGTCGCGCGACGCGCAGCGCGCGCATGCGCCGGCGCAGCGGCCGTTCCTCGTGTCACGCTCCGGCGGCGCCGGCATGCAGCGTTATGTGCAGACCTGGTCCGGCGACAACTACACGTCATGGGAAACGCTGCGCTACAACCTGAAGATGGGCCTCGGGCTCGCGCTGTCGGGCGTGTCGAACATCGGTCACGACATCGGCGGCTTCTCCGGTCCCGCACCGTCGCCCGAGCTGCTGCTGCGCTGGGTCCAGTTCGGCATCTTCATGCCGCGCTTCAGCATCCATTCGTGGAATGACGACGGCACCGTCAACGAACCGTGGATGTATCCGGAGATCACCGCGCGGATCGCGTCGCTGATCAAGCAGCGCTACCGGCTGCTGCCTTATCTCTATCACCTGCTGTGGCTGTCGACCACGCGCTACGAGCCCGTGCTGCGGCCGACCTTCGGCGACTTCCCCCGCGACCCGCGCTGCTACGACGAATGCGACGACATGATGCTCGGCGACGCGCTGCTCGTCGCGCCGGTGGTCGACCCGGGCCGCACGGAGCGCACGGTCTACCTGCCGTCGGGCGCGCGCTGGCTGTGCTGTGCGAGCGCGCGATCGTTCGACGGCGGTGCGAGCGTGACGCTGCCCGCGCCGCTCGACACGCCGGTGATGCTGTTGCGCGAAGGCCGCGTGCTGCCGCTGAACGTCGCCGAGCAACGCTTCGGCGCGCGCGCGGACACGCGCGGCTTCCTCGTCGCGCCGCGCATCGAGGACGGTGTCGCATACGGCGAATGCGTCGAGGACGACGGCGAAACGGAAGCGTGGCGCGACGGCGAATACGGGCTGTGGCGCATCGAGACCGGCCGCCAGGCGTCGGGCGAACTCGGCGTGTCGGTCCGCTGGGACGGCCGCATGCATCGCCCCGCCGAGCGCCTCGAGATCCTGCTGCCGGCGTCGCTGCAAGGCGCGCTTGCGGTGCGCGGCGCGCGCGTCGAGCACGATGCGCGGGACGGCGCGTGGCGTCGCCTCGTCGTGGCGCTCGACGACTGACCGCGCACGCTCGGGCAAGCGCCGAGCCATGTTCGGGCGGACCGCGCACGCGGCCCGCCCCGCCATCCAAGAGGAGGCCGTCCAGCCTCCCGCCCCCTGAAGAGACCTGGAGATCGACAATGAAGGCACCGCATCATCATTATGCAATCCTGATTTTATCCGCCGCGTCGCTCGGCGCTTCCGCCGCCCATGCGCAGAGCAGCGTGACGCTGTACGGCGTGGTCGACGATTCGCTCGCGTACGTGAACAACCAGCAAGGCCACTCGAACGTGTACATGCGCGACGGCAACCTGTATGCGTCGAAGTTCGGGCTGCGCGGCGACGAGGATCTCGGCGGCGGCACGCACGCGATCTTCGACCTGCAATCCGGCTTCAACCTGAACACCGGCGCGCAAGCCGCCGCCGGCACGATCTTCAACCGCCAGGCCTTCGTCGGGCTGCGCAACGACCATTACGGCACGGTGACGGCCGGCCGCCAGTACACGCCGTACTTCCTGCTGGTCGGCCCCTACGCGTCGAGCAGCTGGCTGACCGGTGCGACCGGCGCGCATCCGGGCGACATCGACGGCCTCGACACGACCATCCGCGTGAACAACTCGGTCACCTATACGTCGCCGACCTTGTCCGGGCTGACCGCGAGCGCGATGTACGCGTTCGGCGGCATCGCCGGCGCGACCGGCAAGGGCAATACGTTCAGCGCCGCGCTGCGCTATGCGAACGGGCCGGTCGGGATCGCGGCCGGCTACCTGCGCATCAACAGCTCGGGTTCGTCGGCGGGGTTCCTGAATCCGGCGACCGCGGCGTCGGGCAGCTTCGCCGTGTCCGTGCTGAACCAGGGCTACCTGACCGCGAAGGCCGTCGAGCAGGTCGCGACGGCCGGCAACTACACGCTCGGCAACCTGACGATGGGCCTCAACTACTCGAACGTGAAGTACCTGCCCGGCAATGGCTCCACGTTCGCGAATACGGCCGTGTTCAACACCTACGGCGCGCTCGCCGCGTACCGCTTCACGCCGACCTTCTCGGTGGCCGGCGCGTTCGCGTACACGCTCGCGTCGAAGGCGAACGGCGTGTCGAACGCGGCCCGCTACCAGCAGTATTCGCTGAAGGAGTCGTACAGCCTGTCGAAGCGCACGACGCTCTATGCGCTGCAGGCGTACACGCATTCGAGCGGGCGCACGCTCGGCGCGCAAGGTGCCGGCCATATCGTCGACGCGGCGCCGATCGTCGGCGACTCGCAGCAGCTCACGCCGTCGACGACGCACGGCCAGTTCGTCGGCATGGCCGGGATCGCCGTGACGTTCTGAAATCGCGGCAGCGCATCGCCTGCCGGCGCCCCGGACGGTCCGCATCGTCCGGGGCGCCGGATTCCGCGCCTCGTCTGCGCTCCGTCGCACGCGCCGCGCAGTGCGAGGGTTTTCGCGATCGGCCCGATACCCTACAATTCATCAGGTTAATCCCTGCTGCTTGCCCCTTCTTGCAGTCCCGACACCGCGCTACACTCGACGCACGCCGTATCAGGGTCCGACGTGCGACGCGCGCGCCGGGCGGCATCGCGCCTCGTTGCGCCCACAACTGGATGCCAGCCATGCCAGGTTCCCGTCCCTCGACCCGCACGGCGTTCGAGCCGCAGGTCGTGCTGCCCGCGCTCGCAGTCATCGGCGCACTGCTCGTCGTATGCGCGCTGTTCTCCTCCGGCCAGCAATGGGTCGTCGCGCGCTTCGACTGGTTCTACGTGCTCGCCGTCACCACGTTCCTCGTGTTTCTCGTGCTGATCGCGGCGAGCGGCTTCGGCAACATCCGGCTCGGCCCCGACGTCGAATACCTGCGCGGCGACGTGGTGATCGCCGACGTGCTGCGCCAGTACGAACGCTACGAATCGCTCGCGGCCGATATCCGCACGCATCTGCTGAGCCGCGCGCCGGGGCACGCAACGGAGGCAGCATGAACGATACCGTCGCGTTCATCGCATCGTGCGGACGCGTGGCCTCCGACGGAGTCGCACGATGAGCGGCCTGCTGCACCATCGCACCGGCGACTTCATCGCGCTCGCGACGCTCGCGGTGCTTTACCTCGGCGGCGTCGGCCTCGCGCTGTGGCGGATCCGCAGCGCCGCGCCGCGCGGCAAGGTCTACTGGATCGTCTGCATCGCGTTGCTGGCCGGCGGTGCGATCGCGATCACCGCCAACCTGTCGCCCGTGCCGAACAGCGGCGAGATGCCGCCCGGTTTCGCGCTCGGCGTCGAGGCGGTGCTGCTCGGGCTCGCGCTCGTCGCGGCGGGCTGCGCGTGGCTGATGTTGCGTGCGAGGCGCGGCTGATATCTGTCGCTTGCGCGGCGGCGCAGCCTTGCCTTGTCATGCGCGAACGGCAGCGTGCATGCCGAACGTCGGTCGTCCTCGTAGCCTGGCGCGTCATGCAGACGGCGCCCGCGCCGTGACGAGCCAGCACGCCGCGTCGAACCGCACGTCAGCGCCCTGCACGTAAGGCTCGAACGCAGCGCGCACCGTTTCGACCACGCGCCGCCGCGTCGCGTCGTCTGCGTCCTGAAGCGCGAGCCCGACCGGGCCCAGCCGCGCGATGTAGTCGTTCAACGCCGCCTCGGGCAACACGCACGCCTGGTCGATCGGCTCGATCGCGATGTCGGCCCAGCCGCTGTCCGACAGCACCGACGCGATCCGCTGCCGGTCGCCGAACGCGAATTGCCCCGGCGCCCCCGGCTGCCGCGCCGGAAGGGCCGGCAGCAATGTTGCCGCGACACGTTCGGCCGTCGTCATGAACGGATTGTCGGCGGCGCCGCGCCATGCAACGAATCGCAGTTGCGCGTTCGCGTGCGCCGCTTGCCGCAGGTTTGCGAAGGCGCGCACCGGATCGTCGAAAAACATCACGCCGAAGCGCGACACGATCAGGTCGAACCGAACCGGCGCGAATGCATGCGTCTGCGCATCGGCATGCGCGAAGCCGGCGCCCAGGCCGGCGCGTTCGGCACGCGCCCGTGCGGCGGCAATCATCCGCGCCGAAATATCGACGCCGGTACAGTGCGCGTGCGTGCCAAGCCGCCGTGCGATCGCGAGCGTCACCGCCCCGGTGCCGCAGCCGACGTCGAGCACGCTGCGCGCGGATGCCGCGGCCGCCGCGTCCGCGAGCAGCGTCTCGAACGGCTCGAACATCCGGTCGAGCGAGCGCTGCTCGTCGACCCATGCCAGCCCCGACGGACCATTCCACAGCGCAGACTGCGCTTCGTTTGCCCGGCTGTCTTTCATCGTCGATTCTCCTTTTCCGTCCGTATCGTTGACCGTGATCCGGACTATGCTGCTTCAAGCCGGCTTGAGGTCAAGGCCGCGACCGCGGCACGACTCGCGCGCCGGCCGGCTGTCGGACTCCGCCCTTCACATTTCTTACACTCGCGCTGCGTATCGTTGACGACTTTCCTACGGTGCCTCTCATGCGACGACTCCTCCCGCGCGCACTGCTCGCGCGCTGCGCTCCGCTTGTTGCCCTCGCGGCGCTGTCCGCGTGTTCGAATCACATCGATACGCCCGCCGATCCGGCCAGTGCCGCGATCAACCTCCAGGCCGCGTGGGTCGAGATCGGCGACGCGAACCAGGCGATCGCACGCGTGATCACGAGCTACAGCCCTGCATCCGCGAGCGATCCGCTGTGCCCGCAACTGTCCGTCGACGGCAAGCTGTCGCGCATGACGCTGCGCGCCGGCGCCGCGACCGTTGCGCAGCGTCCGACGGCGAGCGCCGCGGCCGACTCGAAACCGTCGAGCTTCCCGGTGTCCGTCTGCGAAGCGACGCTGCCGGCCGATGCGCAAACGGCGAGCGTCGCGGGCCGCGCGCTGCCGCTGCCGAAAGCGCAGCCGCAGCGCATCGCGATCATCGCCGACACCGGCTGCCGGATGAAGAAGGCCGACAACGCATGGCAGGCGTGCAACGACGCGACGGTCTGGCCGTTCGACACGATCGCGGCGAGCGTCGCGAAGCTGTCGCCGGACCTCGTGCTGCACGTCGGCGACTATCACTACCGCGAAAACGCGTGCCCGCCCGACATCGCCGGCTGCAAGGACAGCCCGTGGGGCTATGGCTGGGATGCATGGCAGGCCGACCTGTTCCGCCCGGCCGCGCCGCTGTTCGCGAAGGCGCCGTGGGTCGTCGTGCGCGGCAACCACGAGGAATGCGCACGGGCCGGCCAGGGCTGGTACCGCTTCCTCGATCCGCGCCCGTATTCGGCGGCCCGTTCGTGCGACGATCCGGCCAACGACGACGACGCGAACTACTCGGATCCCTATGCGGTGTCGCTCGGCGGCGGCACGCAGGTGATCGTGTTCGACACCGCGAAGGTCGGCCGCAATCCGCTGAAGACGACCGACGCGCAATTCCGCATCTACCAGAAGCAGTTCCAGACGGTCGCGTCGCTCGCGTCGAAGGCCGGCATGTCGACGACGATCTTCACGAACCATCATCCGATCCTCGCGTTCGCGCCGATCGCCGGCAGCACGCCCGCGCCGGGCAACCTCGCGCTGCAGTCGGTGATGGCGAGCCTGAACGCGCAGGCGTACTACCCGCCCGGCATCCACGTCGCGCTGCACGGGCACGTGCACGACTTCCAGGCGATCAACTTCTCGTCCGGGCATCCGGCGACGATCGTGTCCGGCAACGGCGGCGACAACCTCGACGTCGCGCTGCCCGACCCGTTCCCCGCCGGCCTGACGCCGGCGCCGGGCGCCGTGATCGAACGGCTGTCGCACAACAACAGCTTCGGTTTCCTGATCATGGAGCGACGCGCTGCGCCGGCGACGGGCTGGGTGTTCCATGCGTATTCGGCGGCGGGCAAGCTGCTCGCGTCGTGCGACCAGTCGGGCAACACGCTCGCATGCGACAAGACGGGGTTCATCGCGCCGTGAGGGACGAAGTTCGATTGCATGGCGGTTTGATGGATTCTGCGGATTCGGTGGATTCGGCGTGTTCGGTGGATTCGGTGGATTCGGTGGATTCGGTGGATTCGGCGGATTCGGCGGATTCGGCGGATTCGGCGGATTCGGCGGATTCGGCGGATTCGGCGGATTCGGCGTGTTCGGCGTGTTCGGCGTGTTCGGCGTGTTCGGCGTGTTCGGCGTGTTCGGCGTGTTCGGCGTGTTCGGCGTGTTCGGCGTGTTCGGCGTGTTCGGCGGATGCGGCCGGCTGCCGGGGACGAACGGCTGGATCGCGAAGGCAGCCGATTCCTTCGGTCGCCCTCGCCGGGCGTTCGGCGTCCGCCGCGGTTCCGGCCGCCGGCGGACGGGCGGTACGCGCCCTTGCCGCCGCCGTGCTCGCCGGAGCGGCGCTCGCGGCCCACGGCGCACCTGCCGAAACGACCCTGCTCCCCGGCGCGCCGCCTGCGCGCGTCGTCGGCACGATCGGCAACGGCACGCCGCAGGTGACCGACAAGGTCGACGCGGCCACCGCCCGTTTCGCGCCCGACCCGACGCTCGTTGCGCTGGGCCGCCGGATCTTCTTCGATCCGCGGCTGTCCGAGCCGCGCGGCATGTCGTGCGCGGGCTGCCACGATCCGGGGCGCGCGTTCGCGCCGACCTTGTCGGCCGCTTCGCTCGCGGGGCCGGGCGTGCCGGAAGGCAGCCGCCACGGGCGCTTCAGCCAGCGCAACGCGCCATCGCTGCTCTACGTGCGCTACGTGCCGCGCCGCCACTTCTACCAGGACGACGACGCGCCCGCGCCGTCGCCGTTCGGCGGCCTGTTCAGCGACGGCCGCGCGGACACGCTCGCCGAACAGATCCGCGGGCCGCTGTTCGACCCGAACGAGATGAACAACCGATCGCCGGCCGCGCTGCTGCGCAAGGTCGACGGCACCGAACTGGCGGGCGATCTCGCCGCGCGCTTCGGCACGTCGGTGCGGCGCGATCCCGAGCAACTGGTGCGGGCGCTCGGCTCGGCCGTCGAGGCCTATCTGCAGAGCGACGAGATGGCGCCGTTCACGTCGCGCTTCGATGCATTCCTGCGCACGCGCAAGCCGCTCGCGCCGGCCGAGATGCGCGGCCTGGCGCTGTTCCGCAATCCCGACAAGGGCAATTGCATGAGCTGCCATACGCTGTCGGAAACGTCGAGCCGGCCGGAGCGCTCGCTCTTCACCGATTTCGGCTACGACGCGATCGCGGTGCCGCGCAACCGCGCGCTGCCCGCGAACCGCGATCCGCGCCATTTCGACAACGGTCTGTGCGATACGGCTGCGCGGCTGCGCTGGCCCGAGCCGACGCAATGGTGCGGCTACCTGCGCACGCCGGGACTGCGCAACGTCGCGGTCAAGCAGACGTTCATGCACAACGGCGTGTTCACGACGCTGCGCGACGCGGTCGCGTTCTACAACACGCGCTCGACCGACCCTGGCCGCTGGTATCACGGCGCCCGGACGTTCGACGACGTGCCGGCCGCCTATCGCGGCAACATCAACGTCAATTCGACGCCGATGAACCGCCGGCCCGGCACGCCGCCCGCGCTGACCGACGCGGAAATCGACGACATCGTCGCGTTCCTCGGCACGCTGACCGACGCACGCTACGCGAATCCCGTCCCGGCCGCCGCCCGCATCGCCCGCGCCGCCGCGCCGGCGCGTTGACCCTGGCCGAACGGCCAGGCGCATGCGCATCCGCTTGCGGTCGCCGAAAACACTGGTTATATTTACAGCACTGTATTTATGAACAGTGAGGTGCGCGATGGAACATCTGGTCCGTATCGTCAACGACACCGATCGCCAAGTGCTGGCATGGCTGCGTGCGCAGGTGGGCGACGCCCGCGTCGAGCGTGCGGCGCGCCAGCTCGGGCATACGCGAAAGCCCTTTCCGTCGGCGGTATGCCGATATCTGGGCATGAGCGCGCCGGCCACGCTGCGCCCGGCGGAGCGGCCGCGTGCCGCACGCGACTTCTCGGTCGGAGATCGCTATCTGTCGCTGATCCGTCAGCACCTCGCCGCGCATGCGGTCAGCCGATGAAATCGCCGAAATCGTATCGTCGGCGCGTCGCCGTGCGGCGGCCGGCCGCGGAGAATGCGGCGAGCCGGATCGGCCGGCCCGTGCTCTCGTCACGACCGCCGAGCCCGGTAGCCAACGCGCCAGCCCGGCCGACACCCGCCCTGCTCACGCAGCGGCCGCCGCGTCGCGTATCAACTGGCCGAGCGTTTCGATTGCCGCTTCATGTGCCGTGTCGAACACCCGCGTGCAGGCAAGCCGGATATACGCGTCAAAGCGGTCGGAATTCGAGAAGATCGCGCCTGGCGCGATCCTTACCCCGCGTGCGAGCGCGGCATCGAACAAGGCTTCGGAACGCACGCCGTCGGGCAGCGCGATCCACAGCAGCATGCCGCCGGGCGGCCGGTTCATCCGCGTGCCGGCGGGAAAATGGCGCGCGATCGCATCGATCGTCACATCGCGCTGCACGCGAAGCTGTTCGCGAAACCGGTGCAGGTGGCGGTCGAACGCACCCGAGCCGACGAATTCGGCCGCGACGGCCTGCAGCAACGCGGCGTTGTGCCGGCTTTGCGCGAACTTGAGCATCTTCACGCGCGCGTGCCAGCGGCCCGCGCTCATCCAGCCGAGCCGCATTCCGGGCGCCAGCACCTTGTTGAGCGACGGGCAATAGATCACCGTGCCGTCGCGATCCCATGCCTTCACGGGTTTCACCGCGTGCGGCGCTTCCACGAGTTCGCGATACGGCTCGTCCTCGATCACGGCCACGCCGTGACGCGAGCACAGCGCGACCAGCGCGGCCTTGCGTTCGTCGGGCATCACGCTGCCGAGCGGGTTCTGCAGATTCGGCACGACGACCACGGCCCGAATATCCGGGTACGCGGACAGCGCCACGTCGAGCGCTTCGATCGACAACCCGGTCGTCGGGCTGGCCGGAATCTCGAGCGCGCGCAGGCCGAGGCTTTCGAGCAGCTGGATCAAGCCGAAAAAGGCGGGCGATTCGATCGCGATCGTGTCGCCGGGGCGCGCCACCGCGCGCAACGCGAGATTCACGGCATCGACGCCGCCGCTCGTCGACATCACGTCGTCCGGCGACACGGTCACGCCGTACGACAGCGCGCGTTTGGCCATCGTTTGCCGGAATTCGGCCGAACCGCCAACCGGCCCCGCGTCGGTCAGCAGCGTCGGCTTGCGCCGTAGCAGCCGGATCGCCAGCGCCTGCAGGCGCTCGGCCGGGTACAGCGTCGCCAGCGCGGATGCGCCACCGAGATTCAGCGCGTCGGGCGTCGCATTCGCGCGATCGATCACGCGCGACACGCGTTCGTGCAGCCCCGCGAACGGCGGCTCGACGCTCAGCGGCTGCACGTCGCTTTCCGGCAGCGTGTCGAGCGCGGCCGCCGCGCGCCGGCGCACGAAGTAGCCCGAGCGCGGCCTGGCTTCGCACCAGCCCGTATCCTCGAGCCGCCGGAAGGCCTGGGTCGCGGTCGACAGGCTCACGCCGTGCTGCGCCATGAACGCACGCACGGACGGCATCCGGTCGCCGGGCGACAGCGTGCCGGCCGCGATGATGCGGCGGTAATGCTCGGCGAGCCGTTCGTAAAGCGGCTCGCCGGCCATCGGCAAAGTCGTGCGGGAGGGATCGGTGATGGGCGTCATGCGGGCCATCCTGCCCGCGCGCCCGGGCGCACGCCAGATACAGATTCCGGGGAAACTCACCGATACAGCAACATGAAATCGCCGTCTGCACCGTAACAGATACCCGTCCCCTGAATCTGTCCTGCCCGCACGCGTTTCCTTAACCTGATTGCACGCTGTCGCCCTGCCATCGCCGGGCCGCGCAACCGGGAAAAGGACACGCCATGCGGACGCACGACATCCGGCTCGACGCCGGGCAAAGCCACTTTGCGTGGTTCGACAAGGGCAGCCGCGTCATCGTGCTCGACGGCGCGCTCGCGGTCACGTTACGTCACGGCGGGCTCGACTGGCTACCCGATGCGCCGCAATACGTTCGCCGCGTGCTCGACGAGGGCGAATGCCTGACGATCGAGACGGCCGGTCACGTGGCATTGTCCGCCGGCGGCGCCGGGCCGGTTGCCGCGACCGTCGCGGCGCCCGTGGCCAGGCCCGGCGTGTTCGCGGTGTGGCGTGCGTGGCTGCAGCGGGCGTCCGCGCGGCTGCTCGGCGAGCGGCATGTGCGCGAGCAGTCCTGACGCGACGGCTACATGCCGTCGCCGGTGTCGCCACGCGATCACCGTGTCGCTCCACCCGGCGACGAATTCGAGCCCGGCCGCGCGACGCCTACACACCGTCGCCGTTGTCGCCGCACGATCACCGTGTCGCCACCCGGCGACGAATTCGAGCCCGACCGCGCGACGCCTACACGCCGTCGCCGTTGTCGCCGCACGATCTCCGTGTCGCTCCCCCGGCGACGAATTCGAGCCCGGCCGCGCGACGGCTACAGACCGTCGCCGTTGTCGCCGCACGATCACCGTGTCGCTCCCCGGCGACGAATTCCAGCCCTGCCGGCGCCCTCGCCGGGCCGATTCGGCCACGCCGACAACCTCGGCCGCAGCAGCCGCGCGTTGCTACCGCACCTTCCGCGCGCGCTCGATCCATTCGAACAATGCCATCCCGGCCAGCATCGCGCCGACGAACGCGATGCCCTTCACCGACCCGAGCCCGATCGACACGATCGCCGGCCCCGGGCAGAACCCGGCAAGCCCCCAGCCGATGCCGAACACGGCGCTGCCGGCGACGAGGCGCACGGTAATCGTCCACACGGCCGGCCACTGGATCGGCAGGCCGAGCAACGACCGCGTCCGGTGCTTCGCCCATGCGAACGCGAACACGGCGACGCCGATCGCGCCGGCCATCACGAATGCGAGCGACGGATCCCAGCGGCCGGCCAGGTCGAGAAAGCCGAGCACCTTCTGCGGGTTGGCCATCCCCGACACGATGAGGCCGACGCCGAACACCAGCCCCGCGAGAAACGCGAATCCTGCCTGCATGTCAGCCCCCGAGCACGTGCCGTTGCACGAATACGGTCGCGAAGCCCGCGACCATGAAGACCGCCGTCGCGACGATCGAGCGCGTCGCGCCGCGCGACAGCCCGCAGACGCCGTGACCGCTCGTGCATCCGCCCGCATAGCGCGTGCCGATCCCGACCAGCAGGCCGGCCGCCAGCAACTCGCCCCAGCCTGCATCGACCTGCGGCGTCACGGCGGCACCGGCGACACGCATCAGCAGCGGCGCGGCGATCAGCCCTGCGACGAACGCGGCACGCCAGCCGCGCTCCGCCGCACCGGCCGTGAACAGGCTGCCGACGATGCCGCTGATTCCGGCGATCCGCCCGTTGAACGCCATGAGCCACGCGGCCGCAAGCCCGATCAGCACGCCACCGGCAAGCGACAGCCACGGCGTGAAATGAAGCGCATCAAGCTGCATCGCGCGTCCCCTTCGCGGCCGGGCCGCAGAACTGTTCGTACAGCACGCCCATCACCGCGATCGCAGCCGGGCTGTCGAGCGAGTAGTGAATGTTCTTGCCTTCGCGGCGCGTGCGGACGAGCGCGTTGTCCCGCAACACGCCGAGCTGCTGCGACAGTGTCGGCTGGCGAATATCCAGCCGCGCCTCGAGATCGCTCACGCAGCGTTCGCCCTGCGACAGTTCGCACAGCAGCAGCAAGCGATCGGGATTGGACAGCACCTTGAGCAGCGCGCACGCCGATTCGGCGGCGGCGCGCATCTGATCGGGCTCGGGCAGCCCGGTGGAAGGGTCGGCGTTCATGAGGGCGATCGCATTCGATTAACGAATCGATATTATATATATTTATATATCGTTGATTCGTACTTTCGGTCGGCGCCATCAGAAATCAGAAAAAAGGAAAGCGCCGTCTGCGACGCCCACCCCTGCCTCCGCTACGCCTGCTCGCCGGCAAGCGCATCGGCTGCCGCCGCGCGCTTCTCGCCGCCCCGTACCGCGCCGAGCACCAGCACCGCGATCCCGGCGATCACGCATGGCACCGCGACGAATGCGAAGGCGATCGGCAACGGCAGCCCCATCGCGAGCATCGCCCCGCCCGCCATCGAACCGACGACCGACCCGCCGCGGCCGATCCCGTTCGCCCAGCTCACGCCCGTGGTCCGGCACTCGGTCGGGTAGAACGCGGCCGACAGCGCGTTTGCGCCGACCTGCGAGCCCGACACGCAGAAGCCCGCCGCGAACACGACCAGCGCGGCGCCCGCCGGCGACGCGGCCAGCACGCCGATCGCCGCGACGAACACGCCGGCCGCCGCATAGCTGCATGCCAACACGCGATGCGGATCGAAGCGGTCCATCAGCCCGCCGAGCACGATCGCGCCGAGCGTGCCGCCGACCTGGAACATCGCGGTCACGCGCGCGGCCGTCTGCAACGTCGCGCCGGTCGTGCGCAACAGCGTCGGCAGCCAGCTCGACAACAGGTAGATGACGAGCAGGCTCATGAAGAACGTGAGCCACAGCAGCAGCGTGCCGCGCAGCAGGTCGGCGCCGAACAGGCGGCCGAGCGGCGAACCGGCCGGCTTGCCGCGCGGTGCGATGAACGACGCGTGCGCGAGATGCGGGTCCGGTGCGATGCGTGCGAGCATCGCCGCGACCCGTTCGCGCGCCGCGCCGGTGTTGACGAGGTAGCGCACCGATTCGGGCAAGCGCCATGCGAGCACCGGCAGAAGCAGCAGCGGCGCGGCACCGCCGACGACGAGCACCGCGCGCCAGCCGTCGCGTTCGATCAGCGACGCGGCCGCGAGTCCGCCGAGCGCGGAGCCGATCGTGAAGCCGCAGAACATCGTCGTCACGAGCAGCGAGCGCCGCCGCGCGGGGCAATACTCGGACGTCAGCGTGATCGCGTTCGGCATCGCGCCGCCGAGCCCGAGGCCCGTCACGAAGCGCCACGCGATCAGTTCGGTCAGACCGCCCGCGCTCGCCGACGCCGCACTCGCGATGCCGAAACACGCGACACAGGCGAGAAGCAGGCGCTTGCGGCCGAACCGGTCGCCGAACGGCCCGAACACGAGCGCGCCGGCCATCAGCCCGGCGAGCCCCGCGCCGAACACCGGCGCGAGCTGCGCAGGCGACAGGCCCCATTCCGCGCGAATGACGGGGGCGATGAACCCGATCGATGCCGTGTCGAAACCGTCGATCGCGACGATCAGGAAGCACAGCACGACGATCGCGGCCTGAAACGGCGCAACGCGATGCCGGTCGATCCATTCGCTGACGTCGATGGACAGCGTATCGGCCATGATGATGTCTCCTCCATGAAGGCGGTCGCGCGCGATGTCGTTGAAATGCGCGCCGCCGGATGCAAACCGAAATGCGTCAGGCAACGGATTTCAGGCAATCCTGCGCGCGCCAGCCGTGCAGCCAGTCGAGCGAATCGTAGAACTGCGCCTGCGTGCGTCCGACCCACAGCGCGTTGCGCACCTGCCGCTCGACGCCCTTCGCGTGATAGATCCGCCCCATCTCGCGCGCCGAATACAGCACGCGCGCGGTGCGCGGAATCCGCACGCGCTCGTACAGCGCGAACGCGGCCTCGAAGTCGCCGTCGGTCTGCGCGACGGCCGCGCCGAGCGTCACCGCATCCTCGAGCGCCTGGCACGCGCCCTGCGCGAGGTATTGCGTCATCGGATGGGCAGCGTCGCCGAGCACCGTCGCGCGGCCCGCACTCCAGCGCTCGACCGGGTCGCGGTCGGCGGTCGCCCAGCGCTTCCACGACGTCGGCCGGTCGAGCATCTGCTTCGGCAGCGGATGGATGCCGTCGAAGTACGACAGCACTTCCTCCTTGCTGCCGTCGCGCACGCCCCAGGTTTCCTGCTCGCGGCTGTGGAACGTGACGACGAGGTTGTACTGCCGGCCGCCGCGCAGCGGATAGTGGACGAGATGGCAATGCGGGCCGGCCCAGACGACCGGTGCATTGATCTGCAGATCCTTCGGCATGTTGTCGACGTCGACGACCGCGCGATACACGACGTGCCCCGTCACGCGATGCGCGTCGCCGATCAGCGCGTGACGGATCGCGGACTTCACGCCGTCGCAGCCGATCACCGCATCGGCGCGATAGCGCTCGCCGTGCTGGTCGATCACGGTCACGCCGTGGCCGTCCTGCTCGAACCCGCACACCTGCGTGCTGGTCCGGAACTCGATCAGCGGATGATCCTTGACCGCCTCGTAGATCGACAGGTGGATGTCCGCGCGATGGATCACCGCATACGGGTTACCGAAGCGTTCGCGATACGCGGCGCCCGTATCGACGCACGCGACTTCCCGCGCATCGACCGCATCCATCAGTTGCAGCCGGTCGGTGAACACCGCCCGGCCGCGCGCGGCCTCGCCGACGCCCAGCGCGTCGAGCGCGTTGAACGCGTTTGCGGCGAGCTGGATGCCCGCGCCGATCTCGCCGATTTGCGCGGCCTGCTCGAGCAGCTTCACGCGAATGCCCTGGCGCGCGAGCGCCAGCGCCGCCGCGAGCCCGCCGATGCCGCCGCCGATCACGAGTACGCGTCGGCCTGTGTTGTGTGTCTCGCCCATGTCTGTCTCCTGCTTCGTGTTACGCGATGTAGTCCGGTTGCCGCTGCGGCTGCGCTGCGTCGAATGCCGGCTCGCGCCGCGCGTGTTCGTGAATCGCGAGGCTGCGCGGATACGCGCTCAGGTCGCAATCCATCCGCAGCGCGTTCGCGACCTGCGGCACGAGGCATACGTCGGCAAGCGTCGGCGCCTCGCCGAAACACCACGGGCCCGTGTCCGCGCGCACGAGCAGACGCTCGACGCCGGCCATCCCTTCCGCGACCCAGTGCCGGTACCACGCGCTCTTCTGCTGCGGCGTGACCTGCAGTTCGCTGTCGAGGTAGCGCAGCACCCGCAGGTTGTTGACCGGGTGGATGTCGCATGCGATCAGCGTCGCGAGTTCCAGCACGCGTGCACGCTGCCGCGGTTCGAGCGGAATCAGCCGCGGCGCCGGATGAATCCGGTCGAGGTAGTCGATGATCGCGAGCGACTGGCCGAGACGGAAATCGCCGTCGACGAGCGCTGGCACCGACGCCGACGGATTCACCTGCGCGACGTAGCCGGCCTCGCGGTGCTCGCCCGTGCGGATGTTGACGGGCAGCGTGTCGTACGACAGTCCTTTCAGCGCGAGCGCGATGCGCACCCGATAGGATGTCGAACTATTGAAGAAGCTATGCAGTTGCACGATGTGACCTTTCGAGGAAAGCGAGGCGCGCGTCAGACCACGTGCACGGCCAGTTCGCCGAGCCGCTCGACGCCGACCTGCATCACGTCGCCCTTGACCACCGCGCCGACGCCTTCCGGCGTGCCGGTGAAGATCACGTCGCCCGGTTCGAGGCGGAAGAACTTCGACAGGTCGGCGACCGTTTCCGCGACTGACCAGATCAGGTGCGACACGTCGCTCTTCTGCTTCGTCGCGCCGTTGACCGTCAGCCACAGGCCGGCCTGCTCGAAATGACCGACTTCGCTCGCCGGATGCACGGGGCCGATCGGCGCGGAACGGTCGAACGCCTTGCCGATTTCCCACGGCCGGCCCATCTCGCGCATCTTCATCTGCAGGTCGCGGCGCGTCATGTCGAGGCCGACCGCATAACCCCACACGTGCTCGAGCGCACGCTCGAGCGGAATGTCGGCGCCGCCCTTGCCGATCACCGCGACGAGTTCGGCTTCGTAGTGATAGTTCTGCGTCTGCGACGGATACGCGAGATCGAGCGTTTCGCCGTAGGCGACCGGCACGATCGAATCGGCCGGCTTGCAGAAGAAGAACGGCGGTTCGCGATCGGGATCGAAGCCCATTTCGCGCGCATGCGCCGCGTAGTTGCGGCCGACGCAGTACACGCGGCGCACCGCGAAACAGGCATCGCTGCCGGCGACGGGAAGCGCCACCGGCGCTTCGGGCGGGAAAACGTAAGTCATGAAAGGCTCCAGCATGTGCATCAAGGAAGGACCGCGCGCCGCGTCGGCAGCGCACCGGATGAATCGGGGAAATCCGGGAAATCGCGGAAATCGGCGGCGTCAGTCGCGCGCTTCGCGCAGCAGGTTCAGCGCGGACAGCACCGGCCGGTCGGAATAGCTGAACAGCACGCTGTCGGACGACGCCGACAGCCTCACCGGCGCCCACGACGGCGCGACGAAGATGTCGTGCGGCTCGAACGCGAACGCGTCGCCGCCGATGTGCGCGGTGCCGCTGCCTTCGACGACGCAGTAGATCGTCGCGTCGGTGCTGCGATACGTGCGGCCGTCGAAGCCGGCCGGCAGGAACTGCATGAAGGTCGCGATCGTCGGCATCGGCCAGCCGCCCGTCGCGGGGTTCACGTAGCGCAGCTTCACGCCGTCCCACGCGTCGAGTTCGCCGTTGCGGTACAGCGCGTCGAGCGCGTCGCGGGTGCGCGCATACGGATAGCTGAACACCGGCGACGTCGGATCGCTCGCGCGATGCCGCACCGGTACCATGTTGTGGCCGAAGCGCGCGAAGCTGTCGCCTTCCGCGCGGCTCACCGGCTGCTCGGCCGTCGGATGGTTTTCGGCGAAACCCGCGTCGAGGTTCGCGACGAGCGGAATGTCGAGCCCGTCGAGCCACACGACCGGCTCGCCGCCGTCTTCCACCGCCGGGTTGCCGTGGTCGTGCCACGCCCAAGACGGCGTGATGATGAAGTCGCCCGGATGCATCGTCGTGCGCTCGCCGTTCACCGCGGTCCATGCGCCCTTGCCTTCGACGATGAAGCGCAGCGCCGACTGCGTATGGCGGTGGCTCGGCGCGATCTCGCCGGGCAGGATCAGCTGCAGGCCTGCGTACAGGGTCGGCGTCATGCTCGACTTGCCGGGCAGGCCCGGGTTCTCCAGCACCAGCACGCGGCGCACGGCTTCTTCCGCGCTGATCACGCTGCCGGCCTGCATCACCAGGTCGCGCACCCGCGCGTACTTCCAGATCGCGGCCTGCGCGGCCGGCTGCGGCGTCTTCGGCACGAGGTTGTGCAGCGATTCCCACAACGGCGCGAGGCGCTGCTCGGCGATCCGGGCGTAGTAATCGGCGCGCGACGTATCCGGGTGTCGGCTGGTCATGATGTCTCCTTGGGGCGGCCGATCGCGGTCGGCGCTGTGTCGGGTCGGGGACCGCGTGCCGCAGTCCGTTAGCGCATTTATATTCGACGCAGACATACCCGGTAAAATGACGAAATCATCTAATCCATATTGATTCGGATATACCTTCCGATACGGAGCGTGCGATGGACTGGACCCACCGGCTGCGATTGCGGCACCTGCAGGTCCTGCTGAGCCTGGCCAGCACGGGCAACCTGAGCCAGTCGGCGGCTGCGCTCGCGACCACCCAGCCGGCGCTGTCGAAATGGCTGAAGGAACTCGAGGAGGATGTCGGCCTGCCGCTGTTCGAGCGGCATGCGCGCGGCTTGCGGCCGACGGCCTACGGCGACGCGCTGATCGAGCATGCGCGCCGCGTGGAGGCGCAGCTCGACGTCGCGCGCGACGACATGGCCGCGCTGCGCGAAGGCGGCAGCGGCCTGGTCACGATCGGCACGTCGGGCGTCGCGGCCGCCGATACGGTGCCGCTCGCGGTATCGCAGTTGCTGAAGCGGATGCCGCGCGCGCAGGTGCGGCTCGCGGAGAGCACGATGAACCAGCTGATGCCGCAGCTCGCGCGCGGTGAGCTGGACATCGTCGTCGGCCGTTCAGGGTCCGCGTCCGTCGATCCGCACCTGCACGCCGAAGCGCTGTATGTCGATCCGGTGGTGTTCGTCGCGCGGCCCGATCACCCGCTCGTCGGCGCGGCATCCGTCGGCTGGGACGAGGTGCTGGCCTGCTCGTGGATCGTCTGGCCGCCCGGCACCCCCGTGCACAACGCGCTGCAGGTCGCGCTGACGGCCGCCGGGCGCGTGCAGCCGCCGCATTGCGTCGAATCGAATTCGTCGATCCTGAACCTCACGCTGCTGAACAACACCGACCTGCTCGGCGTCGCATCGCATCGTGCCGCGCGGCGCTTCGAGCAATTGAACGCGATCCGCATCCTGCCGATGCGGCTCGAGGGCCAGGGCGCGGTGTCGATCTACTGGCATCCGGACAGCGCGAAGCGCGCGGCCGTGGCCGCCGCGATCGAGTGCCTGCGTGCCTGTGCGGCGCCGCAGGTAGGCGGATGGGAGAAAGTGAAGGCGGAGTGAGCGACGCAGCGACCCGGCGCGAACCGGGCGCTGCGCCGTGGCGCATCAGCCGCCGTCGCAGGACGCGATGTCGTCCAGCATCAGCGTGCCGACCCGCGCGGGCACGAGCGGCGTGCGCGGCACCGGCGGCGTCCAGCCGAACAGCGCCTGCGCGGCCGCGCCGCACACGCGGCCCTGGCATGCGCCCATCCCGCAGCGCGTCTGCAGCTTCGCGGCCGTCCAGCCCGGCGCAGGCGCGGCCGCGTCTGCGACCGCGTCGAAGCGCACGTCCTCGCAACGGCACAGCAGCGTGTCGGGGCGCGCGAGCTTGCGGATCGGCTCTCGTATCGCGAAGCGCTCGCGCACCGCATCCGCGAACGCCTGCCAGTGCGCGCGTTGCGCAATCCGCTCGGCCAGCGGCGCCGTCTGCCCGGTGGCCGCGTAGCCGGCGATTTCGCCTTCGACCATCGCCAGTTCGCTGCCGCCGACACCCGTGCACTCGCCCGCCGCGAAACAGCCGTCGCGGCTCGTGCGCTGATGCGCGTCGACCACCACCGCGCCGTTTTCTATCCGGCAGCCGAGGTGGCTCGGCAGCACGGTGTTCGGCACGAGGCCGAAGCCGCACGCGAGCCTGTCGCAGTCGACCTCGAACTCTCGCTCGCCCTGCCGGATCCGCACGCGTTCGAGCCGCTTGTCGCCGAACGCCTCGACGACGTAGGCATTGGGCCGGTAGGCGGCCGTGACGAGCTTCGCCGCCTGCGCGAGTTTCGACGGCCAGCGCCAAAGCCCCGCGCCGAAACCGGCCACGTCGCTCCACGCCGCCTGTTCGAGCACGTGCGACACCTGCGCGCCGGCCTGACGGGCCGTCGCCGCGCTCGCGAGCAGCAGCGGGCCGCTGCCGGCGATCACCGTGCGCTGCCCGCGCACGTCGAGGCCGTACTTGATCAGGGCCTGCAGGCCGCCCGCGCCGGTCACGCCCGGCAGCGTCCAGCCCGGGAACGGCAGCAGCAGCTCGCGCGCACCGCAACACACGATCAGCGTGTGGAATTCGAGCAGGAAGCCGCGCTCGTCGTCCTCGAGCAGCAGCGTGCCCGGCTGCGTTTCGGCCACGATGCGCGTGGCCGCGAGATGCGTGACGTTCGGCTGACGCAGCACGGCCAGGCGTTCCGCCGCGGCCGGCACCGGCGTCGCGGCCGCCGCCTGGCGCCAGATCTGCCCGCCCGCGCGCGGATTGTCGTCGACGATCGCGACCGTCGCGCCGCTTCGTGCGGCGGCCCGCGCCGCCGACAGCCCGGCCGGGCCCGCGCCGACGATCGCGACGTCGACGCTCAGTCGTTCCTGTTTCGCCGTGCTCATCGCGTGCGCTCCACCCGCATCCCGTCGCGGCACAGCGTCTGGCAAGCCAGGCGGCGGCGGCCGTCGATCGTCATCCTGCACTCCTGGCAGATGCCCATACCGCAAAACGGCGCGCGCGCCGCACCCGTGCACGACACGCGCGTCGTGTCGTCGCCGCTCGCCGCGACGGCGGCCGCGACGGTCGCACCGTCGGCCACCGTCAGCGCGCGGCCGTCCAGATGAATGATCATGTGAGCCTCCGGCGGGCCGCCCCCGCGGGGGGCGCCTTGCATGGGACCGGGGTAAGCGCTGAAGCGCCAACTCCGGTCGATGGCGAACGAAGTGTGCGTGGGGGTCGTTTCATGTCAGCGCTCCAGCTACGGGGGACGTCGTCAGGAAACGTCCCGGCAAATACGGTTCGATGTCGATGGGCGGCCGCTCGCCGGTCATCAATGCGGCGACGAGCCGCGCACTGCCCGGCGCGGTCGTCACGCCCAGCCCTTCGTGCCCGACCGCGAGCCATACGCCCGGCCGCGCCGGATGTTCGCCGAGCAGCGGCAGGCCGTCGGGGCTCGCGGAACGGAAACCCGTCCATGCGCGAATCCCGTTCAGGTCGGCCAGGTCGGGCAAATAGCCGACAGCGCGGCGCAGCATGCGCGCGAGGACCGGCGGCTCGATGCGCGCGTCCTCGGTATCGAACTGGCGCGACGAGCCGATCAGCAGCTGGCCGGTCGGCCGCGGCTGCACGTTGAACGCGACCGACGTGCCGTCGCTCGCGTGCGCGCTCGCCGCATAGCCGAGTTCGACGAGCTGGTGCGACACCTGGCCCGGGTAACGATCGGTGATCAGCAGATGCCCCTTCTTCGGGCGCAGCGGCAGCTCGGGCAACAGCGTGCGCGCGGCGACGCCGTTCGCGACGACCACGCGTTCCGCGCGCAGCGTGTCGCCGCTCGCGAGCGTCACGCTCGGACCATCGACCGCCACCGCGCGCTCGCGCCGCAACGTGATGCCCGGCGCGCGCTGCAGCAGCCAGCTCGCGGCGACGGGCGCATAGAGAATCGCGTCGCCGGGGATCTTCAGCGCGCCGCCGAGGCCCGCGCGCAGCATCGGCTCGAGTTGCGCGAGCGTCGCCGCGTCGATCAGTTCGCCCGCGACGCCATGTGCGGCGAGCGTCGCCTGCTTGGTGCGCGCGAGGTCCATCTCGCTGGAATCGGCCGCGAGCCACAGCGTGCCGCAGTTGCGGTACGCGCAGCCTTCCGGCATCTCGCCGGCGAGCGCGCGCCACAGCTCGATCGAGTAATGGCTCAGCGCGAGCTCCGCCGCGTTGTCGTCCATCGCGACGAGGTGCCCCATGCCGGCGCCGGTTGCGCCGCCGCTCGCGTCATCGACGACGAGCACGCGCAGCCCGCGCTGCGCGAGTTCGTGCGCGCATGCCGCGCCGACGATGCCGGCGCCGATCACGACGACGTCGGTCCTGATTTCGCTCACGACACGATGCCCCAGCCGAACGGATCGTCTTCCTCGATCAGCAGCGTCGCTTCCGCGCTCAGGTGCGCGCTGCCGCGGATCGTCGGCACGATGCCGCCGTCGGCCTGCGCATAGCTCGCCTGGAACACGCTGCCGATCACGCTCGCCTGCCGCCACACGACGCCCGGTTCGAGCTTGCCGTCGGCCGCTAGGCACGCGAGCTTCGCGCTCGTGCCGGTGCCGCACGGCGAACGGTCGTACGCGTGGCCCGGGCACAGCACGAAGCTGCGGCTGTCGTGCTCGGGATCGTCAGCGAACAGTTCGATATGGTCGATCTCGCCGCCGTTCGCGCCGGTGATGCCCGCGCGCTCGAGCCCCGCGCGCACCGCGGACGAATAGGCGGTCAGCGCCGCAACGTTGTCGCCGGCCACGCGCTGGCCGTGATCGCTGATCAGGAAGAACCAGTTGCCGCCCCACGCGATGTCGCCCTTCACGGGGCCGTAGCCCGGCACGTCGACATCGACGGCCTTCGCGTGGCGATACGCGAGCACGTTGCGCACGCTGACCGACAGGTCGTCGTGCAGCGTCGCCTCGACGGTGCCGACCGGCGTTTCGATCCGGTGCACGCCCGGCTCGATGCGGCCCATGTGATGCAGCGTGCGCACGATGCCGATCGTGCCGTGCCCGCACATCCCGAGATAGCCGCTGTTGTTGAAGAAGATCACGCCGGCCGCCGCCTCCGGCGACACGGGCTCGCACAACAGCGCGCCGACCAGCACGTCGCTGCCGCGCGGCTCGAGAATGCACGCGGTGCGATAGCGATCATGCTCGCGCGCGAGCACGTCGCGGCGCTCGGCCATCGTGCCGTTGCCGAGCGAGGGGAAACCGGACACGACGAGCCGCGTGGGTTCGCCGCCCGTGTGCGAATCGATGATCTGGATGCGCTTCATCATGAGCCGTCCGATGTGGGGAAAAGAGCATAGCTTCCTCCGTCGCGCGTCCGTCCGCTTGTGGCTTTTCGATAAGGACGGCGACGAAATCGGCATAGTGCGAAGCACCCTTCGCGGCCCTTCCGGCCACTGTGCCGATTTCGTCATTTTGCTCCGCGATCCGGCTCAAGCGTGATGGGTGTTTGCACGGCGATACTGGTTGCACGTCGACACGCCTGTCGTCGACCGATACGAAGCAGGAGATTGCAGTGAGCCGAAACGCCATCCAGCGGACCGGAGTTTTCCCCGCCCTCAGCAACCGGTTCGCACCGGGCGCTTCCACCGCTTTCGACGCCGCGCACCGCGCCGAACGGAACCGGGCGAACCGCTGACCGCGCTACCGATTCCCCCCGGCGGTGCAACGGCATCCCCCGTCGCATCGCCGCTTCCGGTCCGGCATGGCTCGCGCGGGCCGTTCGCTGCGGCGCCAACCCGCGCCGCGCATGAACGGCCCCCGGCCCGCGCCGGTCGCTCGAACCGGTCGCACGCCGGCCGGCAGGTGTTGCGCCGCTGCTCCGTCGGAGCGCAGCGCAAGCCACACCTGCACCGATATTTCCCAGGAGACAAACCCATGCCAGGCCAAGGCAACACCCACCCGTCCGTCCCGCTTTCCCGTTCCGTGCCCGCCGACGGCGGTCACGGCAAATTCAAGAAGCAGTTGTCGCTGACCGACCTGACGTTCATCGGCCTCGGCGCGATCTTCGGTTCGGGGTGGCTGTTCGCCGCGAGTCACGTGTCGACGATCGCCGGCCCGGCCGGCATCTTCTCGTGGCTGCTCGGCGGCTTCGCGGTGCTCCTGCTCGGCATCGTCTACTGCGAGCTCGGCGCCGCGCTGCCGCGCGCGGGCGGCGTGGTCCGCTACCCGGTGTTCTCGCACGGCCCGCTGCTCGGCTACCTGATGGGCTTCATCACGCTGATCGCGTTCTCGAGCCTGATCGCGATCGAAGTGGTCGCCGCGCGCCAATATGCGGCCGCGTGGTTTCCCGGTCTCACCAAGGCCGGCTCGAGCGACCCGACCACGCTCGGCTGGCTCGTGCAGGCCGCGCTGCTGTGCTTGTTCTTTTACCTGAACTATTCGAGCGTGAAGACGTTCGCGAAGGCGAACAACATCATCAGCATCTTCAAGTTCATCGTGCCGCTGTCGGTGATCGCGGTGCTGTTCACGTTCTTCAAGCCCGCCAACCTGACCATGCACGGCTTCGCGCCGTTCGGCATGCCGGGCATCGAGATGGCCGTGTCGGCCGGCGGCATCATCTTCGCGTACCTCGGCCTCACGCCGATCGTGTCGGTCGCGAGCGAAGTGCGCAATCCGCAGCGCACGATCCCGATCGCGCTGATCCTGTCGATCCTGCTGTCCACGCTGATCTACGTGCTGCTGCAGCTCGCGTTCATCGGCAGCATCCCGACCGACATGCTGGCCGCCGGCTGGCACGACGTGAGCAAGGCCTTCTCGCTGCCGTACCGCGACATCGCGCTCGCGCTCGGCGTGGGCTGGCTCGCGGTGATGGTGGTGGCCGACGCGATGATCTCGCCGAGCGGCTGCGGCAACATCTACATGAACGCGACGCCGCGCGTCGTCTACGGCTGGGCGAAGACGGGCACGTTCTTCAAGGTGTTCACGCGTGTCGACGAGGCATCGGGCATCCCGCGCGCGGGCCTGTGGCTCACGTTCTGCCTCGCGATCTTCTGGACCATGCCGTTCCCGTCGTGGGAAGCGCTGATCAACATCGTGTCGGCCGCGCTCGTGCTGAGCTACGCGGTCGCGCCCGTGTCGGTCGCCGCGCTGCGCCGCACCGCGCCCGGCCTGCCGCGGCCGTTCCGCGCGGTGGCGTTCGGCATCACCGGCCCCGCGTCGTTCGTGATCGCCGCGCTGATCGTCTACTGGTCGGGCTGGAGTACGGTGTCCTGGCTGCTCGGCCTGCAGATCGTGATGTTCGTGATCTATCTCGCGTGCCGCCGCTGGGTGCCGACCGCGCACCTGAGCATCGCCGAACAGGTGCGCTCGTCCGCGTGGCTGATCGCGTTCTACGCGGCCATGATCGTGCTGTCGTACTTCGGCGGCTTCGGCGGCACGGGCCAGCTCGCGCATCCGTACGACACGGTCGTCGTCGCGGCCGTCGCGCTCGTGATCTTCTACTGGGGCGCCAACACCGGCATCCGTTCCGACAAGCTGCAGCTCGAAGACGACGAAGACTGACGCACCCGCTTTCCCCTTTCCACTCCGGCCGGGCGCATCACGCCCGGCCCCGCATTTTCCGAGGAAGAACCATGCAACTCACAGGTCAGCTCCTGATCGGCCAGTCGGCCGTCGCCGGACAGAACGGCACCCTTCACGCGATCGCCGCCGCGACCGGCGAACCGCTCGAACCCGCGTTCGGCGGCGCGAGCCTGCGCGACCTGGAGACGGCCTGCGCGCTCGCCGACGAAGCCTTCGACACGTATCGCGAAACGGGCCCCGAGCAACGCGCCGCGTTTCTCGACGCGATCGGCCGCAACATCATGGCGCTCGGCGACGACCTGATCGAGCGCTGCGTCACCGAAACGGGGCTGCCGCGTGCACGCATCGAAGGCGAACGCGGCCGCACGGTCGGCCAGCTCGCGCTGTTCGCGTCGCTCGTGCGCGACGGCGGCTACGTCGATGCGCGCATCGACCCGGCCCGCCCCGACCGCAAGCCGCTGCCGCGCGTCGACCTGCGGCTGCGCAACGTCGCGATCGGGCCGGTCGCCGTGTTCGGCGCGTCGAACTTCCCGCTCGCGTTCTCGGTCGCGGGCGGCGATACGGCATCGGCACTCGCGGCCGGCTGCCCGGTGATCGTCAAGGCGCACTCCGCGCACCCGGGCACGTCCGAGCTCGTCGGCCGTGCGATCCAGCAGGCCGTGCGCGAATGCGGGCTGCCGGCCGGCGTGTTCTCACTACTGTTCGATGCGTCGCGTGAAATCGGCCAGGCGCTCGTCGCCGATCTGCGCATCAAGGCCGTCGGCTTCACCGGCTCGCGCCGCGGCGGCGTCGCGCTGATGAACATCGCGGCCGCGCGCCACGAGCCGATTCCGGTCTATGCGGAAATGAGCTCGATCAACCCGGTGCTGCTGTTCCCGGCCGCGCTCGACGCGCGCCACGACACGATCGCGCCGCAGTTCGTCGCGTCGCTCACCCTCGGCGCCGGCCAGTTCTGCACGAACCCGGGCCTCGTGCTCGCGGTCGACGGCCCCGCGCTGCGCGCGTTCGAAGCCGCGGCGGCCACCGCCGTGCAGGCGACCGCCGCGCAGACGATGCTCACCCCGCACATCCACGCGAGCTACGCGCAAGGCGTGGCCACCCTGCGCGCGCACGACGCGGTCGAGCTGCTCGCGGAAGGCGTGGAAGGCGGCCGCTACCAGGCGCGCGCGGCGCTGTTCGCGACGTCGGCGGACGCGTTCATCGCTCACCCCGAACTGCGCGACGAAGTGTTCGGCCCCGCGTCGCTGATCGTGCGCTGCCCGGATGCCGACACGTTGCACCGCGTGCTGAAGTCGCTCGAAGGCCAGCTGACGATCGCCGCGCATCTCGCCGACGGCGACGCCGCGCTGTTCGCCGCGCTGCGCCCGACGCTCGAGCGCAAGGCCGGCCGCATTCTCGTCAACGGCTTCGGCACGGGCGTCGAGGTCGGTCATGCGATGGTGCACGGCGGCCCGTTCCCGGCCACGTCCGACACGCGCACCACGTCGGTCGGCGCACGCGCGATCGAGCGCTTCCTGCGCCCCGTGTCGTACCAGGACGTGCCGGACGCGCTGCTGCCCGACGCCATCCGCAACGGCAACCCGCTGAACGTGCCGCAACGCATCGACGGCGTGCCCGCGCCGCGGGAAGCGCGCGATGTCTGAGCCGCTCGCCGAAGTCGTCCTGTCGCTCGACGAGGTGCACGCACTCGCGCTGCGGGTGCTGACGCACCACGGGATGTCCGCTGCGCACGCGCAGGCGATCGCCAGCGTGATCACGCAGGGCCAGCGCGACGAGTGCCACTCGCACGGCGTGTACCGGCTGCTCGTGTGCGTGCGCTCGCTGAAGAAAGGCAAGGTCGATCCGCAGGCCGTGCCGACGCTGCGCCGGCTGTCGTCGTCGATCGTCTCGGTCGACGCGCATCGCGGCTTCTCGCTGCTGAGCTTCGAGACCGGCCTGCCGGTGCTCGTCGAGATGGCGAAGCAGCACGGGATCGCCGCTATGACGATCAACCGCTGCTACCACTTCTCGGCGCTGTGGCCCGAGGTCGAGGCGATCGCCGCCGAGGGGCTGGCCGGCATCGCGATGAACCCGAGCCACAGCTGGGTCGCGCCGGAAGGCGGCCGCGAACCGGTGTTCGGCACGAACCCGATCGCATTCGCGTGGCCGCGCCCGGACGGCGTGCCGTTCGTGTTCGACTTCGCGACCAGCGCGATCGCGCGCGGCGACATCGAGCTGCATGCGAAACAGGGCAAGGCGATCCCGCCGCACTGGGCGATCGATGCCGACGGTCAGCCGACCACCGACCCGAAGGCCGCGCTGCAGGGCGCGATGCGTACCTTCGGCGGCCACAAGGGTTCGGCGCTCGCGGCGATGGTCGAACTGCTCGGCGGCGCGCTGATCGGCGACATGACGAGCCAGGAGTCGATGGAATTCGACGAAGGCGTCGGCGCGACGCCGTGCCACGGCGAACTCGTGATCGCGTTCGACCCGAAGGTGTTCCTCGGCGACGAGCTCGACGCGGGCCTCGCGCGCGGCGAGCGGATGTTCGCGTCGATCACCGGGCAAGGCGCGCGGCTGCCTTCGCAACGGCGCTTCGATGCCCGCGCGCGCAGCATCGCGCACGGCGTGCGGATTCCGAAGACGCTGTACGACGAAATCCTGACGCTGCTCGACTGACGCGCGATCGGCGGGTACGGCGCACGGCTTTATCGTCGACAGAACGGGCGATGACGCCGCCGCCCGGCTCCGCCGGCGATGGCCGGCGTCCGCCTTCGTGCCTGGTGCGCCCGGTTCGCCTTCACGCTCGGCACACCGAGGCGCTGTCCGGCGCACCACTCCACCCGCGCCCTCGCCCGCGGGCGCCGCACGCCCGGCGGCTGTGGGATAATCGTCGAGTTTGCCCAGGGCGCAGCTCAAGAGGTTGTTCGCACGGGCGCGCGAGAGGCCTTTATTCCCGTGCCTCCACCCTTTTCCGCGATATTTCTTCAGCCATACCATGCCCACATACCGTTCCAAAACTTCCACCGCCGGCCGCAACATGGCAGGTGCGCGCTCGCTGTGGCGCGCCACCGGCATGAAAGACGACGATTTCTCGAAGCCGATCATCGCGGTCGTCAACTCGTTCACGCAGTTCGTGCCCGGGCACGTGCACCTGAAGGATCTCGGCCAGCTCGTCGCGCGCGAGATCGAGGCCGCCGGCGGCGTCGCGAAGGAATTCAACACGATCGCGGTCGACGACGGCATCGCGATGGGCCATGACGGCATGCTCTACTCGCTGCCGAGCCGCGACATCATCGCCGACTCGGTCGAATACATGGTGAACGCGCACTGCGCGGACGCGATGGTCTGCATCTCGAACTGCGACAAGATCACGCCGGGGATGCTGATGGCCGCGATGCGCCTGAACATCCCGGTGATCTTCGTGTCGGGCGGCCCGATGGAAGCCGGCAAGACGCGCCTCGCGAACCCGGTCACCAAGGCCATCGAACTGAAGAAGCTCGACCTCGTCGACGCGATGGTGATCGCGGCCGACCAGTCGTATTCGGATGCCGACGTCGCCGAAGTCGAACGCTCGGCGTGCCCGACCTGCGGTTCGTGCTCGGGCATGTTCACCGCGAACTCGATGAACTGCCTGACCGAAGCGCTCGGCCTGTCGCTGCCCGGCAACGGCACGGTCGTCGCGACGCACGCCGATCGCGAGCAGCTGTTCAAGCGCGCCGGCCGCCGCATCGTCGAGCTGACCCGCCAGCACTACGAGCAGGACGACCTGCGCGTGCTGCCGCGCTCGGTCGGCTTCAAGGCGTTCGAGAACGCGATGACGCTCGACATCGCGATGGGCGGTTCGACCAACACGATCCTGCACCTGCTGGCGATCGCGCAGGAAGCCGGCATCGACTTCACGATGAAGGACATCGATCGCCTGTCGCGCAGCGTGCCGCAGCTGTGCAAGGTTGCGCCGAACACGAACAAGTACCACATCGAGGACGTGCACCGCGCCGGCGGCATCATGGCGATCCTCGGCGAGCTCGACCGCGCCGGCAAGCTGCACACCGACGTGCCGACCGTGCACGCGCCGTCGCTGAAGGACGCGCTCGACCAGTGGGACATCGTCCGTACCGAAGACGAAGCGGTCCGCACGTTCTACCTGGCCGGCCCGGCCGGGATCCCGACGCAGGTCGCGTTCAGCCAGGACACGCGCTGGCCGAGCCTCGACCTCGACCGCGCCGAAGGCTGCATCCGCTCGTACGAGCATGCGTTCTCGAAGGAAGGCGGCCTCGCCGTGCTGACCGGCAACATCGCGCTCGACGGCTGCGTGGTGAAGACGGCCGGCGTCGATGAAAGCATCCTCGTGTTCGAGGGCTCGGCCCACGTGACCGAGTCGCAGGACGAAGCGGTCGAGAACATCCTGAACGACAAGGTCAAGGCCGGCGACGTCGTGATCGTCCGCTACGAAGGCCCGAAGGGCGGCCCCGGCATGCAGGAAATGCTGTATCCGACGAGCTACATCAAGTCGAAGGGCCTCGGCAAGGCATGCGCGCTGCTGACCGACGGCCGCTTCTCGGGCGGCACGTCGGGCCTGTCGATCGGTCACTGCTCGCCGGAAGCGGCGGCGGGCGGCGCGATCGGCCTCGTGCGCGACGGCGACAAGATCCGCATCGACATCCCGAACCGCACGATCGACGTGCTCGTTTCGGACGAGGAGCTCGCACGGCGCCGCGAGGAGCAGAACGCGAAGGGCTGGAAACCGGCGCAACCGCGCCCGCGCAAGGTGTCCGCCGCGCTGAAGGCCTATGCGAAGCTGGTGATGTCGGCCGACAAGGGCGCCGTGCGCGACCTGTCGCTGCTCGACGACTGACGCGCGGCGGCGGGCCGTACGACGGGCCCGCCCGCGTCGATCGGGAGCCGCTCTCCGGAGCGGCATCGGACTGCTGACGAACCCCACGTTTTTCGGAGCGTGGGGTTTCGTTTTTTTCAGGAACAGGCTTGCAGGGGCGCGATGAGCGAGCCGACCGAATTGCTTTTCATCCGGCCCCGGCCATGGGCCGCGACACCGGTGCCGTCAGGCGATCAATGCCGGAACTCGTCGGTGCCGCGCCCGCCGCCGCCGTGATCTCCGCCGCCGTTTCCGCCGCCTTGCGGCCGTGCGCCGTAACCGCCGCCACCCTGATGCGTCTGCGGCACCATCATCCTGACCGCGCCACCGCTGGGTGCGGGTGGCGGCGGCGCCGGCTGACGGGCGCCGGCCGCGCCCGGCATCGGCGCAGGCGCGGGTGCGGCCTGTTGCGCCGGCGCCGGCGCGCGGTTCGGGCCGTTCCAGCCGCCGCGCGTGGCCGACGGCCGTGCATCATGCCGCTCGGGCGGCTCGCCGCCCGGCGCGCGCTGAACCGGCCCGCCCGGCTGCGGGCGCCCGTAGGCCGGCGGCATCCCGCCGGGGCCGATGCGCGGCTCGGCACGATGCTCCCAGCGGTCGCGATCGTGAAACCACGGCCGGTGGCGGTAATAGCGGTCCCAGTACGCGCCGATCGCGAACCCGGTCACCGGCACCCCGATGATCGCGCCGTATTCGAGCAACGGCACGTAATTGCCCTGGTACGGATAGTCGAGCTGCTCCGCGTCGATCCAGCCGCGCACGCCCGGCAGCGCGACGTCGCACCACGAGTAGTCGCTGAGGCAGCCGAACACGTCCAGCGCGGTGCCGGGCGGGACCTGCGCGACGACCGGATAATCGGGCGCCGGCCCCGCATAGATTTCGGCCCCGGAATTCGTATAGGCGCTGCTTTGCGCGTCGGCGAGGCCCGGTATCGCGGCGACACCGAACAGGACGACGCACAGACTTCGGATGATCGTGTTGCTCATGTTGCTCTCCCGCGCGGTGCCGCCGCGCGTCGGTCAATGTCGATGGCCCCCGCCCCAATGCCCGCCTCCCCAGTGGCCGCCGCCCCAGGGACGGCGCCAGTACCCGCCGCGGTAGCCGCCGCCCCAATGCCCCCAGAAGCCGAGGCCGACCGTGACGGGCGGCCCGTACCAGCCCGGGTAATACGCGGGGTAGTAGGCCGGGTAAGGCACATAGACCGGCGCGGCATATACCGGAGCCGGCGCGTCGGCGTAATCGTCCGCCGGCGGCGGCACGGCCGGCACCGCGGGGGTAGACGGGACGACCGGCCCGGCATTTGCCGGCGCTGCCGGGAGTTCGCGCTGCGAAACCGTGGCAGGCACGGGTGCGTAATACGGCGCATAGCCGTACGGGCTCGTGTAATAACAACCGCTCAGCGCGAGCATGGCCAGCGCCATGACGGCAGGCCTCGCGGCGGAAATCGGGTTCATTTCATGCTCCGAAGGAATCCGCGCGTCGCTGCGTGGCGCGCGCCTGACTCTAGCTTACGTCCCCCGCATATTTCTGCGGGTTTGATCCGTTACTTTTTGTTTCCACGGGTGGAATCCAGGTCGCAACCGGGCGGGCATGCCGCATGCTCGCGCGTCAGCCGCGCCGACGTTGAAGTTGACGCAAATGCCCTCAACTTGAATATCGAGTCAGGCTGGCCGGCGCGGACGGGCGTTCGCGGCCTCCGGGAGCCTGAAACCCGCGGACTTCGGCCCGCCCAGACAGGAACGCGGCTCACGCCGCCATCGACATGACTACGCCACGCCCCACGCTTCGGGCGGACACGCCCCTCGATCCGATCATCCAGCTGCTGGCGCTTGCCGGCGAACAGGGTTATCTGACGCACGCCGACCTCGTCGACGCGCTGCCGCCGGAAAGCGACAGCCCCGACGCGCTGGACGTCGTGCGCGCCGCGCTCGCGGACATCGGCATCGCCGTGCTCGACGAGCCGGCCGCGCCGGTGCCGTTCGCGGGCGCGGCGCCGGTCGACGTCGATCGCGACGCGCTCGACGAGGGCCGTGCGCTGCTCGGCGATCTGGCCCGCGGCACGAGCGCATCGACCGATCCGCTC
Organism: Burkholderia sp. BCC1988; assembly: GCF_905339895.1. NCBI lineage: Bacteria > Pseudomonadati > Pseudomonadota > Betaproteobacteria > Burkholderiales > Burkholderiaceae > Burkholderia > Burkholderia sp. BCC1988. Next base: position 27,830 of record NZ_CAJPHA010000001.1, on the reverse strand, counting down.
GCGCTCTACATGCGGCGAATCCATGCGGTGCCCCTGCTCAAGCGCGAGGACGAAATCGTGCTGGCCCGCGAGATCGAAACGGGCCGCCATCAGATCCTGCACGCGCTCGCCGGCTGTCCGGCGGCCGTCGAGGCGCTGCTCGCGCGCCATGGCGCTACGAGCGCAACCGGCGCGGCCGCCAACGAAGGCGATGAAGTCCGCGACGGCAACGGCAACGCGCCGGCGCCTGCACGCTACGACACGCTGCAGGACGCGGTGACGGCCGTGCGCCGCGCATTGCACGCGCAGGGCTGCCGCTCGGCCGAATACCGCGATGCGCGCAACCGCCTGGCCGCGCTGCTCGGTTCGCTCGCGTGGGTGGCACCGGCCGTCGACGACGCAAGCCGCGTCGTGCGCGCACTGGCCGCCGCGCCGGTCGACGCCGCGACGGACGCCGCCGCGGGCACCGACGCCGCGTGCTTCGACATGGTCGCGCGGCGTGCGCTCGGCGCCGCGCTGAGCGACGGCCAGCAGAAGGTGCGCGACGGTACGCGCGCGATGCTCGAGGCGAACCTGCGGCTCGTGCTGTCGATCGCGCGCAAGTACATGAACCGCGGCGTCGACCTGCCCGACCTCGTGCAGGACGGCTGCCTCGGCCTGATGCGCGCGATCGAGAAGTTCGAATACCGGCGCGGCTTCAAGTTCTCGACCTACGCGACCTGGTGGATCCGGCAGGCGGTCGCGCGCGCGGTGGCCGATCGCGCGCGCACGATCCGCGTACCGGTGCACGTCGGCGACCAGTACCAGCGCGTGCATCGGCACGCACTGCGCTTCCGCCAGCGCACCGGCCGGCGCGCGACGCCGGCCGAACTCGCGGCCGAAACCGGGCTCGCCGAGGACAAGCTGCGCGCGGTGCTCGCGCTCCCTGCCGAGCCGGTGTCGCTCGACGCGCCGCTGCCCGACGCGGACGCCGGCCTCGTCGACCTGATCGAGGATCAGGCTTCGGCGAGCCCGTTCGAGCAGTTGGCCGACACGCGGATGCGCGAATGCGTGACGTCGCTGCTGCGCTCGGTCACGCCGGCCGAGGCCGACGTGCTGCGCCGCCGGTTCGGCCTCGGCGGCGCCGAGCCCGACACCTACGACGCGATCGCGCAGGACGCGGGCATGTCGCGCGAACGCGTGCGGCAGATCGAGAAGCGCGCGCTCGCCGCGCTGCGCACGGCCGCGGAGGCGGAAGGCGCGCAGACGTTCCTCGAAGCGTGACGCATCGCACGTTCGTGCCGTGGCGCGGCACGAACGTGCGCGGCCCGCTTCCGCCTGTGCAACGTTTGCCATTGACGCACATCAAGTTTTGTTCGTCGCCCGCCCCGACAATATGTTGAAATAAAAGGTAGACCGGCGCGTGACCCGCCGCGTCCATTCCGTTTGCACATCCCCGGGCTCCGCACATGCAAACGACCATCGGCCAGACACACGAGGAAAACCGGCAAATCGCGGCCTGCCTGCGCGAAGCCGCGCAGTTGCTTGCCGAACAGGGGGCGAATCCTTATCGGGTTGCCGCCTACCGCGCGTCGGCCGACACGATCGCCGCGCTCGAAGACGGCATCCGCACCCGGTTCGACGCGGGCGGCGTCGATTCGCTCGGTGCACTGCCGGAGATCGGCACGGGCGTCGCCCAGGCGATCGCCGAATTGCTGGTGACCGGACGCTGGCGCCTGCTCGACCGGCTGCGCGGCGACGCGGAGCGCGCGTCCGCATTCGAAGCCGTGCCGGGCATCGGCCACGCGCTCGCGCTGCGGATTCACGACCAGTTGCACATCGATACGCTCGAGGATCTCGAACGCGCGGCCCGCAGCGGCCAGCTCGAAGCGATCGCGGGCGTCGGCCCGCGTCGCGCGGCCGGCATCCGCGCGGCGCTCGACGACGTGCTGACCCGGCGCCGGCGCTGGCAAGGCCACACGCGCAACGCCGATCTCGGCACGGAGCCGCCGGTCGAGCTGCTGCTGTATATCGACCGCCTGTACCGCAACAAGGCCGCCGCCGGCATCCTGCCCACGCTCGTGTCGCGTCGGCTGAACGCGGACCTGAGCGTTCAGCCGCCCGTGATGCACATGACGAAAGGCGGCTGGCATTTCACCGCGCTGTGCCCGTATCCCGTTCGCCCGCAGGAGTCCACCCGCACCGCCGACTGGGTCGCGCTCTACTTCTACGATGCGCTGCAATGCGAGCACCAGAGGACGGTCGTCACCGAAACGCTCGGCTCGCTCGTCGGCAAGCGCATCGTGCGCGGACGCGAGATGGAGTGTCGTGTGTATTACGCGGGATGATCCGCTCGGGAGCGCCGGCCGCCGCGGTACGGCCGCCCCGCCGCCCGCCCGCGCGCGCCGTTCCGGCAAACCGGACCGCTTGACCGCTTACGTGCCGTCCGTCTTCGTGCGGCGCACCGGATGACGATGCGCGGCGATGCGCAGCAGCTTGCGGAACGACGGACACTCGAGATGACTCGGCGCCGGGCACACGGCCGCATGGCGCAACGCATCGCGCACCGCGCCGAGACGGCGGATCGTACGGTCGAGCATCGCGACGATGTCGTCCAGCGAAAAGCCGGCCTCGCGGCCGAGCGCGATCAGCGCCAGGCGCTCGAGCACCGATTCGTCATACTGGCGCCGCAGCCCGTGACGGCCGGTCGGCACGATCAATCCCTTTTCCTCGTAGTAGCGCAGCGTCGACGCGGGCAATCCCGAGCGGCGCGCGACATCGGCGATGTCCAGACGGCTCATGCTTGATCTCAAGTGAACTTGAGGTTGCAAGATAGCGGCCCGACTCCTCCGACACAAGCCCGGACCGCCCCGCCGTTGCCGCAGCCGCCCCGCTGCTGCCGGCCGATTCAGCGGCGCCGCGCCCGCGCCCGCGTCATTCGCCGCCGCTATCGATCAGGTTGTGGCGCACGCGCCCGAGCAGGCGCACGAGCGTATCGCGCTCGTCGCGCGTGAAGCCGCGCAGCCCGTCGTCGGTGACGGTGTCGCCCACTTCCAGCATCTGCGGAAAGATCTCGCGCGACTTGTCGGTCAGCCGGATCACGAACGCGCGGCGATCGTCGTCGTTCGCGATGCGTTCGATCCACCCGCAGCCTTCCATCCGGTCGAGCAGCCGCGTCAGCGAGATCGGCGTGATCTCGAGCCACTCCGCGAGCCGCGCCTGATTCATCTCGCCCTTCCACGTCAGGTACGCGAGCACGCGGCTTTGCGCGCGCGTCAGCCCGAGGCGCTTCGCGCGCCGGTCGAACAGGCGTCCTTGCAGGCGGGCGACGTCGGAAATCAGGTAGCCGATCCGGTTCTCGTAAGTCTTGTCCATGCGGCGATTATAGGGGCAGGCCGCGAATGACCCGCGGCTCGGATCAAGCGATGAGCACAAACATAATAAGCATGCTTATAATTCGAGCCGTACCGGATCGCCGCCCACGGCGACCGCCCCACGGAGACACCCGCTTGAATCCCGCCGCCGACGCCCCCGCCTCGCCGCCCGCCCTCAATCGGCCGATGCTGACCCTGTCGATCATGCTCGCGACGCTGATCCAGACGCTCGACAGCACGATCGCGAACGTCGCGCTGCCGCACATGCAGGGCACGCTGTCCGCGTCGCAGGACGAAATCACCTGGGTGCTGACCTCCTACATCGTCGCCGCGGCGATCGCGACGCCGCTGACCGGCTGGCTGTCCGACCGGCTCAGCATGAAGCGGCTGCTGACGATCTCGATCGCGGGCTTCACGATTGCGTCCGCGCTGTGCGGGCTGTCCGAGTCGCTCGTGCAGATCGTCGGCGCACGGCTGCTGCAGGGCGTGTTCGGCGCGGCGCTGGTGCCGCTGTCGCAGTCGATCCTGCTCGACATCAACCCGCGCGAGAAGCAAGGCCAGGCAATGGCGATCTGGGGGATGGGCGTGATGGTCGGCCCGATCCTCGGCCCGACGCTCGGCGGCTGGCTCACCGACAGCTACAACTGGCGCTGGGTGTTCTTCATCAACGTGCCGATCGGCGCGTTCGCACTGGCCGGCGTGCTGACCTTCCTGCCCGCGCGCGCACCGCGCCCGCACGTGAAATTCGACGCGTTCGGCTTCGCGACGCTCGCGCTCGCGATCGGCGCGTTCCAGGCGATGCTCGACCGCGGCGAACAGCTCGACTGGTTCGGTTCGTACGAGATCCGCATCGAGGCGCTCGTCGCCGCGCTGAGCTTCGCGTTCTTCCTCGTGCATACGGCGACCGCCGGCCACGCATCGTTCTTCAAGTCGGAATTGCTGCGCGACCCGAACTTCGCGACCGGCACGCTGTTCATCTTCGTCGTCGGCGCGGTGCTGTACGCAACGCGCGCGCTGCTGCCGCCGATGCTGCAGAACCTAATGGGCTATCCGGTCGCGACGACGGGGCTCGTCACCGCGCCGAGCGGCGCGGGCACGATGATCGCGATGCTGTTCGTCGGACGATTGCTGAAATACGTGGACGCGCGGGCGCTGCTGCTCGCCGGGCTGGCGATTTCCGCGCTCGCGCTGTGGCAGATGATGCAGTACACGATCGTGCTGTCCGAGGCGGACATCGTGTGGCCCGGGGTGGTCCAGGGCTTCGGCCTGGGGCTCGTGTTCGTGCCGCTGAGCGCGCTGTCGTTCTCGACGCTGCAGCCCGAACTGCGCGCGGACGGCACGGCCACCTACAGCCTGATGCGCAACATCGGCAGCAGTATCGGCATCTCGATCGTCCAGACGCTGATGACGCGCAACACGCAGGTCGCGCATGCCGACCTCGCGACCCACATCACGCCGTTCGACCCGGCCGTGCAGGCGATCGCCGGCAGCCACGTCGACATCGCGCTGCTCGACCGCACGATCAACCAGCAGGCCGCGATGATCGCCTACCTGAACGACTTCAAGCTGATGTTCGTCGCGACGCTGCTGATGATCCCGCTGTTGCTGCTGATCCGCCCGCCGCAGAAAACGGCGAGCGTCGACGTCGCGCACGCGGCGATGGATTGACGCAGTGCGGCGGGCACCTGCCCGCCGCGGGTCGCGACGTCAGGCCTTCATCGTCCCGGTGCGCACGTAGCGCTCGTGCCACGACAGCGCCTCGGCGAGCAGGTGCGGCGTGTGCTTGCCGAAGCTCTCGCGCGACGCGCGCTCGAAGTAGTCCTCGAGCATCGGCCGGTAGTCGGGATGCGCGCAGGTCGCGATGATCTTGCGCGCGCGCTGCTTCGGCGACAGGCCGCGCAGGTCGGCGAGCCCCTGCTCGGTAACGACCACCGCGACGTCGTGCTCCGTATGGTCGACGTGGCTCGCCATCGGCACGATCCGCGAGATCGCGCCGCCCTTCGCGGTACTCGCCGACATGAAGCACGACAGGTAGCCGTTGCGCGCGAAGTCGCCCGAACCGCCGATGCCGTTCTGGATCTTCGTGCCCATCACGTGCGTCGAGTTCACGTTGCCGTAGATGTCGGCCTCGATCATCCCGTTCATCGCGATGCAGCCGAGGCGGCGCACGAGTTCCGGATGGTTGCTGATCTCCTGCGGGCGCAGCAGGATCTTTTCGCGGAACGTCGCGATCTCGTCCGCGAAGCGCTGCACCGCGGCCGGGCTCAGCGACAACGCCGTGGCCGACGCGAAGCTCAGCGTGCCGTCGTCGAGCAGGTCGAGCATGCCGTCCTGGATCACTTCGGTGTACGCGGTCAGGTTCGAGAAGCCGGCCGAGCTGAGTTCCGCGAGCACCGCGTTCGTGATGTTGCCGACGCCCGACTGCAGCGGCAGCAGGTTTTCCGGCAGGCGGCCGCGCTTCACCTCGTGGCGCAGGAAGTCGATCAGTTGCAGCGCGATCTGCTTCGACGTGGCGTCCGGCGCGGAGAATGCGTTGCTGCGGTCCGGCGCGTCGGTCTCGACGATCGCGACGATCTTCTCGGCCGGGCAGCGCAGGTACGGCTCGCCGATCCGGTCGTCGCTTTTCGTCAGCGGAATCGGCTTGCGGTGCGGCGGCAGCGCGGTGCCGTAATAGACGTCGTGCATCCCGTCGAGGCCGAGCGGCTGGCGCGAGTTCACTTCGAGGATCACGTGCTTCGCCTGCTCGAGCCACGTCTTGTTGTTGCCGATCGACGCGGACGGAATCAGCAGCCCGTCCTCGCGGATACCCGCGACTTCGACGATCGCGACGTCGAGGTCGCCGTACAGCCCGAACCATGCGTATTGCGCGACGTGGCTCAGGTGGACGTCCTGGTAGTCGACTTCGCCGTTGTTGATCTTGTCGCGCAGCGTCGGGTCGGACTGGTACGGCAGGCGCATCGAGATGCCGTTGGTGCGGGCGAGCGCGCCGTCGAGTTCCGGCGCGGTCGATGCGCCGGTCAGCACGTTGATCCGGAAGTCCTCGCCGCGCGCGTGGGCCGCGTCGATGTGGGCGGCGAGCGCGGCGGGCACGGCCTTCGGATAGCCGGAACCGGTGAAGCCGCTCATGGCGACGGTCATGCCGGGGCGGATCAGCGCGGCGGCTTCGTCGGCGGTGCGGACGAGCGAACGCAGGGCGGGAGCGAGGATGCGTGAAGAAGACATGGCTGTATATCTGACGCTTTTGGTCTGTCGTTGACGTCGCGGGGGGTGTCTCCTGGGCGACGCGAAGCCCTTGGGGCCGCGAGGGGCGGCCCGGCACCACGGGCACGGTCGGAGTATCGCAGAGGCCATCGCCGCGAAATGTCCGTTGAATGCAAAAGATACTTGCCGAATGCGCCGGGTATCGAACGGCCGTTCTGTGACAGGGAGCCGGCTGCGCATCGAATGCAGTCGAAAGGTGCGCGAAAGCGGACCGCCAATTTGCCGCACGCGGATTACAAATTGCCTGACGCCAATCGATCGAGATCTTTCCGGATTGACCGCGCAAACGCGGGGAATCCGCATGCGACGGCCGATCGGCGATCGCCGCAGCCGATTGTCTCCCGACGCGGCTTTTGCGGGCCTGATGCACATCAACGCGTCGACGCGCGCGGAGCGCCGCCGCGCCCGCGCGCAAGGCCCGTCCGCCCTTGACAGCCGCGCGACGCGAACCACACTGAAGCTGGTAAGGCCCGCCTGCGCGAACGCCGTTTCGCGCATCCGGTTCGCAACCGGCCGATGTCCGGAATGCGCGGTAACACTCCCGTATGTCAGGACATTGATCGAATAAAAAGCAACAAATTACAATTCCGTATATATTTCGCCGATGGACCAAAGAAAAACCGCCACACGTTCCGAACCGCCCCTGCCACGCACCTGGGATGCGCGGCTCGCGCGCTCGCTTGTACGCCCGCTGATCGACACGCCCGTCACCCCGAATCACCTCACTACCCTTCGTCTGCTGATCGGCCTCGCCGGTGCCTGGTGCCTCGCGCAAGGCGGCTTCGGCTGGATCAACGCGGGGGCATTCCTGATCGTGCTGTCGAACTTCGTCGACCACACCGACGGCGAACTCGCGCGCATCAGCGGCAAGTCCAGCAAGATCGGTCACTTTTACGACCTCGCGGCCGACGCGCTCGTGACGGTCGCGCTGTTCGTCAGCATGGGCCTCGGCATCGTCGCCCAGGGCGGCCAGATGGCCGCGTCGCCGGTGCTGCTCGGCGCGGTGGCCGGTGCGGCCGTCGCGCTGATCTTCTTCCTGCGCATGCGGATCGAATCGATCGCCGGCAAGGCCGGCACCAAGCAGGCGTTCGCCGGCGGCTTCGAGACGGAAGACGTGCTCTACCTGCTGCCGATCGTGACGCTCGTCGACGGCGTCCAGCCGTTCCTGCTCGCGGCATCGATCGGCGCCCCGCTGTTCGCCGCGTGGGTCGTGATCGACTGGTGGCGCATCGTCCGCCGCGGCAATCTCCCGCAGAACCCTACCGAAATCCAGGTTTCCAAATGACTCCTAGCACGCGCGACGACTCCGTGCTGAGCCCGGCACGCCCCGCGCCTGCGCGCGCGGCAGCGGCCGATCCCGATCGCACCGTGGCCGACTGCGTCGGCCGTCTCGACCTCGACCGCCTGCGCGGCGACTACACGCGCCAGGGCTCGTTCCTGTACCTCGACGCATTCCTGCCGGCCGACGCGCACGCGAAGCTCGCGGCCGCCGCCCGCGCGATGCAGGCCGGCCTGAACCGCAATTACCTGCCCGGCCACAAGCAGGGCGGCAGCGTGAGCCGGCACACGATCGACGAGCAGGCGCCGTACATCGCGGAGCTGTACCGCTCGAAGGCGCTGATCGGCTTCCTCGAGAAGGTCACCGGCGACAAGCTGATGCTGTCGCCGGACGACGATCCGCATGCGTACGCGCTGTACTACTACACGAAGCCGGGCGACCACATCGGCTGGCACTACGACACGTCGTACTACGACGGCCGTCGTTACACGCTGCTGATCGGCGTGATCGACGAGTCGTCGTGCCGGCTCGACTACGAACTGCATACGCGCAATCCTGACGTGCCCGACGAACCGGGTTCCGTGCAGATCGCCGACGGCGGCATCGTGCTGTTCGACGGCGACAAGCTGCGCCATCGCATCACGCCGCTCGGCCAGAACGAGACGCGCGTGTCGCTCACGTTCGAATACGTGACCAACCCCGGCATGCGGCCGTGGAAGCGCTTCATTTCGAACATGAAGGACGCGATCGCGTATTTCGGTTTCCGCCAGGTGTTCAAGCAGCTGGCTACGCGCCGGTCGAGCGGGTCATGACACGCGCCGGCCTGATCCTGCTGTCCCTCGGAACGGCACTGTTCGTCGCCCTGCTCGCGTGGCAGGGCGTCGGCGCGGTCGCGTCGACGTTCCTCGCGGCCGGCTGGGGCCTCGCGCTCGTCGCGGCATTCCACGTCGTCCCGCTCGTGATCGACGCGCTGGCGATCTCGGTGATGTTCCGCCGCGGCCAGCCGGGCGCCGAGCTCGGCAACGCGCTGCGCGCGCGCTGGGTCGGCGAATCGGTGAACAGCCTGCTGCCCGCCGGGCAGATCGGCGGCCCGGTGCTGATGGTGCGCCACCTCGCGCAGCGCGGCACGCGGATGGCCGACGCGGCCGCCGCGGTCACCGTCAGCACGACGATGCAGGCGCTCGCGCAGATGGCGTTCGCGCTGATCGGCATCGCCACGTTCAGCGTGTATGCGACGCACGAGTCGGTCGCTCACCTGCGCACGCCGGCGCTGATCGCCACCGGCGTGCTCGGCGCACTGGCCGTCGCGTTCTACGCGGCGCAGCGGCGCGGGCTGTTCGGCCGCGGGTTGCGTCTCGCGTCGAAGCTGCTCGGCCCGCGCGACTGGTCGTCGCTGGCGACCCGCGCGGACGCGATCGACGACGCGGTCGGCGCGCTGTACCGCGATCGCGCGAAGGTCGCGAAGACTTTCGCCCTGAGCCTCGCCGGCTGGATCGTCGGCACCGCCGAAGTGTGGCTCGCGCTGCACTTCCTCGGGCACCCGGTCAGCTGGCTCGACGCGCTGCTGCTCGAGAGCGTCGGCCAGGCGATTCGCGGTGCGGCATTCGCGATCCCGGGCTCGCTCGGTGCACAGGAAGGCGGTTACCTGCTGCTCGCCCCGCTGGTCGGCCTGCCGCCCGACGCGGCGCTCGCGCTGTCGCTCGCGAAGCGCGCGCGCGAACTCGCGCTCGGCCTGCCCGGCCTGCTCTATCTGCATTTCAGTGAAAGAAACTGGCAGCGGCGCCGTGCGCCGCAGCCCATCGCCGACTGATCGTTCAGATCCGCCGGCTTTTTGGTTGGAGAACCCATGCGAGCCATCATTCTTGCGGCAGGCCTCGGCTTGCGCCTGCAACAACCGCCCGAGGCGCAATTTCCGAAGTGCCTGCTGCGCTTCGACGACGTGTCGCTGCTCGAGCGCCATCTGCGTGTGCTCGACGCCGCGGGCGTCGATGAAATCGTGCTCGGGCTCGGCTTTCAGCACGAGAAGGTCGAGCAGGAACTGAAGCGCCTCGGCCGCACCGCCGAGATCGTGATCAACGAGCGCTACGACCTCGGCAGCGTGCTGACCGTGCATACCGTCGCCGATGCGATGACGCGTGGCGGCGACGTGCTGCTGATGGACGCCGACGTGCTGTACGACGAGAACATCCTGCACGCGCTGGTCGCCGATGCCGACCAGTCGGTCGACCGCCTGCTGATCGATCGCGACTTCGAGGCCGGCGACGAACCCGTCAAGCTATGCCTGAAGAACGGCGTGCCGGTCGAGCTGCGCAAGCAGCTCGCGGTCGACCTCGACTACGACACGATCGGCGAGTCGGTAGGCTTCTTCCGCTTCACCGAAGGCACCGCGCGCCGCCTCGCGAAAATCGTCGCGGGCTACGTCGACAGCGGCCGCGCGAACATGCCGCACGAGGAAGCCGTGCGCGACCTGCTGCTCGAAGGCGGCCACGCGTTCGACGTCGCCGACGTCACGGGTTCGCCGTGGATCGAAATCGACTTCCCGAACGACGTCGCACGCGCGACGCAAGAGATTCTCCCCCTGATTCAACGCACGACCGCCGGAGCCGCACGATGAACGCACGCGAACCCAACTTCTCCGAATCGCGCAGCGCACGCCTGCGCCGCATGCTCGTCAGCAGCGAACTCGAATTCCTGATGGAAGCGCACAACGGCCTGTCCGCGCGCATCGTCCGCGAAGCGGGCTTCAAGGGGATCTGGGCATCGGGCCTCGCGATCTCCGCGCAGTTTGGCGTGCGCGACAACAACGAGGCAAGCTGGACGCAGGTCGTCGACGTGCTCGAGTTCATGGCCGACGCGAGCGACCTGCCGATCCTGCTCGACGGCGACACCGGCTACGGCAACTTCAACAACGTGCGCCGCCTTGTGAAGAAGCTCGAGCAGCGCGGCATCGCCGGCGTCTGTATCGAGGACAAGCAGTTCCCGAAGACCAACAGCTTCATCGGCGGCGAGCGCCAGCCGCTCGCGGAAATCGACGAGTTCTGCGGCAAGATCAAGGCCGGCAAGGATTCGCAGACCGATCCCGACTTCTCGATCGTCGCGCGTGTCGAAGCGCTGATCGCAGGCTGGGGGATGGACGAGGCGCTGCGTCGCGCGAACGCGTACGCGGAAGCCGGCGCCGACGCGATCCTGATCCACAGCAAGCTGTCGCGCCCGGACGAGATCCTGCAGTTCGCGCGCGAATGGAGCGGCAAGGCGCCGCTCGTGATCGTGCCGACCAAGTACTACAGCACGCCGACCGACGTGTTCCGCCAGGCCGGCATCAGCACCGTGATCTGGGCGAACCACCTGATCCGCGCGTCGGCATCCGCGATGCAGGCGACCGCGCGCGAGATCCACGAGAGCGAAACGCTGATCAACGTCGAGGACCGCGTTGCATCGGTCAACGAGATCTTCCGCCTGCAGGACGCCGACGAGTACTCGGCCGCCGAGCGCATCTACCTGTCGTCGTCGTCGCGCGCGTCGAACGCCGCGATCGTGCTCGCCGCGAGCCGCGGCAAGGGCCTCGAAGCCGTCACCGAAGACAAGCCGAAGGTCATGCTGCCGGTCGCCGGCAAGCCGCTGCTGCGCTGGCTCGTCGACGGCTTCAAGACGCACGGCGTGAACGACATCACCGTGGTCGGCGGCTATCGCGCCGACGCGATCGACACGTCGGGCATCAAGCTCGTGGTCAACGAACGCCATGCGCAGACGGGCGAACTCGCGTCGCTCGCATGTGCGGCCGAACGCCTGACCGGCGACACCGTGATCTCGTACGGCGACCTGCTGTTCCGCAGCTACATCGTGCGCGACCTCGCGGAGAGCGAGGCCGAGTTCAGCGTCGTCGTCGATTCGTCGCTGACGGAAACCAACCAGAGCGTGCGCGACTTCGCGCTGTGCTCGGCGGCGGACGACCGCGGCCTGTTCGGCCAGAAGACGTATCTGCAGCGTGTGTCGAGCGACGTCGCCGCCGGCACGCCGCACGGCCGCTGGATCGGTCTCCTGAACGTGCGCGGCGCGGGCGTCGACCGCCTGAAGGCGATGCTCGCGACGCTGCAGGCGCGCCCCGATTTCGACACGCTCGACATCCCGTCGCTGCTCAACGAGCTGATCGCCGCCGGCGAGAAGATCGAGGTCCAGTACGTGCACGGCCACTGGCGCGGCGTCAACGATCTGGAAGACTTCCGCCGCGCGGGCGACTTCGCGCACGGCCAGACGCCGCTGTCCGAGCCGGGCGCCGGCAACGGGGGCGCGCAATGATCGAAGCGGCCCAGTTCGTCGAGGCCGCGCGCGAACGCGGTTTCGACTGGTACGCGGGCGTGCCCTGCTCGTACCTGACGCCGTTCATCAACTACGTGCTGCAGGACCCGACGCTGCACTACGTGTCGGCCGCGAACGAAGGCGACGCGGTCGCGCTGATCGCGGGCGCCACGCTCGGCGGCAAGCGCGGGATCGCGATGATGCAGAACTCGGGGCTCGGCAACGCGGTGAGCCCGCTCACGTCGCTGACCTGGACGTTCCGGCTGCCGCAGCTGCTGATCGTCACGTGGCGCGGCCAGCCGGGCGTCGCCGACGAGCCGCAGCACGCGCTGATGGGCCCGATCACGCCGGCGATGCTCGACACGATGGAAATCCCGTGGGAGACGTTCCCGACCGACCCCGAACAGGTCGGCCCGGCGCTCGACCGCGCGATCGCGCACATGGACGCGACGGGCCGCCCGTACGCGCTCGTGATGCAGAAAGGCAGCGTCGCGCCGTATGAGCTGAAGGCGAATCCGGCGGCCGCGCCGCGCGCGCATGTCGCCGCGCAAGCGTCGTCGCGTGCCGCGTCGGCCGACGCGTGGCCGACCCGCCACGACGCGCTGCAGCGCGTGATCGCGCACACGCCGGTCGATTCGACCGTCGTGCTCGCGTCGACCGGCTTCTGCAGCCGCGAGCTCTATGCGATCGACGACCGCCCGAATCAGCTGTACATGGTCGGCTCGATGGGCTGCGTGACGCCGCTCGCGCTGGGTCTCGCGCTCGCGCGCCCCGACCTGCGCGTGGTGGCCGTCGACGGCGACGGCGCCGCGCTGATGCGCATGGGCGTGTTCGCGACGCTCGGCACCTACGGCCCGGCCAACCTCACGCACGTGCTGCTCGACAACGGCGCACACGAATCGACGGGCGGCCAGGCGACCGTGTCGCAGCATGTGTCGTTCGCGGGTGTCGCGGCCGCATGCGGCTATGCGTCGGCGGTCGAAGGCGACACGCTCGACGTGCTCGATGCGACGCTCGCCGCGCGGGCCGACGGTGCGCAGTTCGTGCGCGTGGCGATCCGCACGGGCGTGCCCGACGGCCTGCCCCGCCCGACCGTCACGCCGGTCGAGGTCAAGACCCGCCTGATGCGGCATATCGGCGCCGCACAGGCTGAAGCCCACGCCGAAGGAGCTCATTGATGCTGCTGCTGAATCCCGGCCCGGTCACGCTCACCGAACGCGTGCGCCGCAGCCTGCTGCAACCCGACCTGTGCCATCGCGAAAGCGAATTCTTCGATCTGCAGGATGAAGCGCGTGCGCGCCTCGTTGCCGCGTACGAGCTCGATCCGGCCGAATGGGCCGCCGTGCTGATGACCGGCTCGGGCACCGCCGCCGTCGAGAGCATGATCGCGGCGCTCGTGCCGCAGGACGGCAAGCTGCTCGTGATCGAGAACGGCGTGTACGGCGAGCGCATCACGCAGATCGCGACGCAGTACGGAATCGCGCATGAGGTGCTGAAGCACGAATGGATGCAGGCGCCCGATCTCGCGCAGATCGCCGCGCGTCTCGACGCGGGCGGTTATTCGCACGTCGCGGTGATTCATCACGAAACGACGACCGGCCGGCTGAACGACCTCGGCGCGATCGCCGACGTGTGCCGTGCGCGCGGCGTGAAGATGCTCGTCGACGGCGTCAGCAGCTTCGGCGCCGAAGCGATCGACTTCACCGGCGGCGTGATCGACGCGGTCGCCGCGACCGCGAACAAGTGCCTGCACGGCGTGCCGGGCGCCGCGTTCGTGATCGTGCGCCGCAGCGCGCTCGCGAAGGCGGCGAGCCGCACGTATTACCTTGATCTCGGCCGGCTCGCGAAGCTGCAGGATCAGCGCAATACGCCGTTCACGCCGTCCGTGCACGCGTACTACGCGCTCGTCGAGGCGCTGCGCGAGTTCGACGAAGCCGGTGGATGGCGCGCGCGGCATGCGCACTACAAGGCGCTCGCCGATCAGGCGCAGGCCGGGCTCGCGGCGCGCGGGATGTCGCTCGTGCTGCCGGAAGGCGCGTCGTCGGTCGTGCTGCGTGCGTACCGGCTGCCGCAAGGCGTCACGTACGAGACGCTGCACGACGGGCTGAAGGCGCGCGGCTTCGTGATTTATGCGGGGCAAGGCGGGTTGTCGAAGGAACTGTTCCGGATCTCGACGATGGGCGCGATTCAAGCGGCTGATGTCGAGCGGTTGCTGGAGGGTTTTACGGCGCTGACGCAGTAACGCTACTCGCTTCGTCGACGAAAGGCCCGCAAGGGCCTTTTTTGTTGTTTGCGAGGTTCGGGGAAAGACTCGACTGTGCAGGTGACATTTGGGCGGCCGCGGGCACATGCGAGTGGCTGTCGGCGAACCAATGCCGTCATTGCCCCGACGAAAACCGTACGTTGGGCGCAGTTGCGAGCCGGTGCCCGGTCGAGCGTCGGATCGGTTTCATCTTGATATCGATCTGTCCGACCGATCGCTTTGTTTGCCGGCATCGACGCAACATGCCAAAGCAGGCCAGTTCAATCCCGCGTCCCGTCATTCCGCGGCAGTGACGACACACACTCGGCCTGTATTCGAAGTCATTTGGCTCGCCTCAGCACGACCTCACCCGAGCCTCCCCCGGAGGCTGAGGGCGTGGTCCATCTGAGCTCGTCTCCCGAGAGGACAAACGGCCTGCGTTGCTCGACACCGTTCCAGTTCGGAAACGTGCCTGCTTCTATGTGAAAGGTGATGGTTCTGTCTGCTTCGTTGACGACGTACGTACCAAAATGTGCGATCGAACCTTGCACCACGGCGCGATATTCCTCTGCACTGCCTTTCATTCGATCGTTGGACACATACTTGGGTAGGTCGCTGCGCGAATTCACCAGCGCGTAGTGACCATGGCCATCAAAAATCACCAGACCGCGCGGATCAGATCCGTACATGGGTGTGCGGCTTCCGTCCGGGCGGACGGTGTCGGCCGAGACATACGTCCATGCACCGGCCAGCTGCTGGTCCAATGACTTGTCCAGCTGCTGTTGACTCAACGCAACGCCCGATTGCACCGCGAGCCCCAGAAGCACCCATCGCGAAGCAGCGGCGACGATGTGGATACGATTCATGGTCCCTCTCTCCTCTCGCAAACTGACCCATAACGACAAATATAGAACGCACGCAAGGAAAGGCGGAGGCAATCGCCGCTGCCGCGAATGTGCGAAGGCGGCCGTATCCGCCCATTGTTCGGCACCAACCTCTATGGATGGGTCGGCGTCGAAGGTGAAGCCTGCGGCCCCCGGCATCGGCGATGCGCGCAGCGAAGAGGCCCGCATGACGATCGCCGTCGAGAAAGCGTCGAGCCACGGCTTCGCCAACCTGCCGATCACGGCGCACATCACGGAGACGCAGCGCAAGAACGGTGATTACTCAGATACGGGCAAGCGCACGGCGCGCACGGTCGTCCACTACGACGGCAAGTCGTACGGCATCGACATGTTCCGGAACTTCTGGTATTCGCCCGCCGCAATGAAGCGCTTCAAGTAAGGCCGGAGCGAATCGCCACCCCACCCGCCTATTCCGCCACCTTCGGCCCGATCGGATCGGCCGGCGCCGGCATCCGCCGCGCATCGTCGCGCAGGCGTCGTGCTTCGCGCGCGGTGAAACGATCCTTCAACCGCAGGAACGGCTTCTCGACGAGGAAGTAGCTGGCCGTCGCGGCCAGCAGCGCCCACACGATGCCAAGTGGAAACGCATGCGCAACCGGCAGGCCCGGATTCGCGAACGGCTGCTGCCACAGATACAGGCTGAACGAGATCGTGCCGACGAACACGACCGGCGCGGCCCGCAGCCAGCGCGCGCACCAGAACTCGCTGCGGAAATTCAGCACGACGATCACGATCGCGATCAGTGCGGCCTCGAGCGTCACGCCGTAGGTCGCATTCCAGAAGCCGCCGAGCCGATGTTCGGCAAGCGGCATCCCGAACAGCACGATGAAGACGAGCGCCGTCACGATGCGCGTCTCGCCGCGCCACGAGCCGATCCATGCTTCGAGCCGTTCGCGTTCGAGCGCCGCGTAGCAGCCGATCAGGATCGGATCGACGCCCGTATGCAGCATCATCCCGAGCTGCCCGCGCAGCGCCGGCGCGACGAAATACGTGAGCGCGCGCGCGAGCGGCACGGCCAGGATCAGCGCGGCCAGCCGGCACGTGCCGCGACGGCGGGCGCCAAACACGAACAGCAGCGGCCAGAACCAGTAGAACTGCTCCTCGAGCGCGAGCGACCAGAAATGGCCGAGATACCACGCGCCGTCCGGGTGCAGCACGTTGTCGCCGCTCAGCCCGAACCATGCCGAGTAATTCCACAGATGCAGCGCCGCATACAGCCACTGGCGGCGCCCGACGTCGAGCCAGCCGACGGCGGCGAGCACGCCGATGGTCGCGAGATACACGTAGCACGCCAGCCAGATTCGCAGCGCGCGGCGCACATAGAACGACGTCAGCGCGATCCCGCCGGTGCGCGCGCACTCCGCGCGCAGCACGTTGGTGATCAGGAAGCCGCTGAGGACAAAGAAGATCAGCACGCCGAGCCGGCCGTCGGCGACAAGCCGCAGCGGCGCGAGCCAGCCGGTATAGCCGCCCGGCAGCACGCGTTCCGCATGGCCGACGACGACCATCGTGACCGCGACGGCGCGCAACCCGGTCAGTTGCTTGACGCGATGGTTCATCGGTTCGTTTCCCGTTGGCACGGCGGAGGAACGGAATGAAGGCCGGCGCCCGCGATCGGTGCGCCGATATGCCGCCGGGATTTTGTCTGAAAAATATCGGAACGAAATTGGCAAAAAAAATTCCGCCGAGCATGCCGGCCGCAATGCCGCGCCGTGCAACCGGCTGCGCCATCGCACGCAACGGCCGGAATGAATGGGCATAATGACAAGCCTTGCCCGGCGGCCGCCGGGCCGATGCCGACACAACGAATCTGCGGCGCCGCAATATCCGCGAGACCGGCGCTGCCGTATTCCGATCGCCCACCGGCCCGTGCGTCGTCCGCCGCCCTGCCGACCCTCACCCGGAGCCTGCCTGTGTACCCACCGATCGAACCCTACGCCCACGGCCACCTCGACACCGGCGACGGCCACCGCATCTACTGGGAGCGCTGCGGCAACCCGTCCGGCAAGCCCGCGGTGTTCCTGCACGGCGGCCCGGGCGCGGGCTGCAGCCCCGACCATCGCCGCCTGTTCGATCCCGAGCGCTACGACATCCTGCTGTTCGACCAGCGCGGCTGCGGGCGCTCCACACCGCATGCGAGCCTCGACAACAACACGACCTGGGACCTGGTGGCCGACATCGAGCGGTTGCGCGAGATGGTCGGCGCGCAACAGTGGCTCGTGTTCGGCGGCTCATGGGGCAGCGCGCTCGCCCTCGCCTACGCGCAGACGCATCCGCAACGCGTCAGCGCACTCGTCGTGCGCGGCATCTTCACGATGCGCCGCGCGGAGTTGCTGTGGTACTACCAGGAAGGCGCGTCGTGGCTGTTCCCGGACCTGTGGGAAGAATTCCTCGCGCCGATTCCGCAAGCCGAGCGCGATGACCTGATGGCCGCGTACCATCGCCGCCTGACGGGCGACGACGAAGCCGCGAAACTCGAAGCCGCGCGCGCATGGAGCCTCTGGGAAGGCCGTACGATCACGCTGCTGCCGGACCCGGCGCTGGCCGCGCACTTCGCGGACGGCCACTATGCGCTCGCGTTCGCGCGGATCGAAAACCACTACTTCGTGAATCGCGGGTTCGTCGAGGAGGGCCAGTTGCTGCGCGACGCGCATCGCCTCGCCGGGATTCCGGGCGTGATCGTGCAAGGCCGCTACGATATCGCGACGCCCGCACGCACCGCATGGGATCTCGCGAAGGCATGGCCCGACGCGAGGTTCGAGATCGTGCCGGATGCCGGACACGCATTCAACGAACCGGGCATCCTGAAGGCCCTGCTTGCGGCGACGGACCGGTTCGCGGCGTAAGCGCAAGCAACGCAGCACATACCGCGCAATACCACGCGGCGCGCGGCGCGCGGCAGCCGGCCATGCCGGCCGGCGCGCGCCGCCCCGCTCAGAGCGCCGCTTCGACGATCGTGCGGCCGCTGATCGCCCGCTCGACGAGTCGTTCATCGCCAACCTTGCGGATCGCATCGTCGAGCAACCCTTCCGGCTCCTCGGTCGCGACCTTCAGCAGGCCCGACAGGCCACGCGCGTCGAGCACCACGAGCGTTTCCATCGAATCCGCACGGCTCACGAGCACGCGGCGGAACGCCGGGCCCGCGCCGAAGCTCGCGCAAAGCTCTATCGTCTCGTTGCCGAGCGTGTAGTCGAAGTTCTTGATCATGTCTGCCGCCGTTGCAAGGGAATGGCGACGCGCGACGGCGCGGCGCCGTGACGTCGACGCACCCGTGCGTGCCGCCGGCGCCGGATCGGGTCCGATCCGTTCGCCGGCAACACCATGCTAGGCGGGCAGTATTAACGACGACTTAAACGTCCGGCGACCGGCGCATCTGGCCTTAGAGCGCCTCATCGAGCGGCTCGACCGTCACACCGACCTTCAGCTCCTGATCCGCGCCGCCGCCGCGAATCACGCCGCGCAGCGGCGTCACGTCCGCGTAGTCGCGGCCGATCGACAGCATCACGTAGTCGTCGCCCGGCGCGCGGTCGTTGGTCGGATCGAGCTGCAGCCAGCCGCCGTCTTCGGGCCACGCCGGGTCGTACACGTCGACCCATGCATGCGAGGCGTCCGCACCGATCAGCCGCGGCTGCCCGGGCGGCGGCTGCGTCAACAGATACCCGCTCACGTAGCGCGCGGCGAGCCCGAGCGAGCGCAGCGCGCCGATCATCACGTGCGCGAAATCCTGGCAGACGCCCTTGCGCAATCGCAATGCATCGAGCGCCGTCGTCGTGATGTCGGTGCTGTTCGGCGTATACGCGAAGTCGGCGTGAATCCGCCGCATCAGGTCCCATGCGGCCTGCACGAGCGGCCGCTGCGGCTTGAAGCTGGCGGCCGCATACGCAGCCAGTTCCGGATCGCACGCCACGTGCGGCGACGCGAACACGAATTCGCTCGCCGCGTCGTACGGCTGCCCCGCGCGAAACCGCAGGCGGTCGCGCACGGCTTCCCATGCGGTTGCGTGCTCGGGGTCGGGATGCGCGATCGCGGGCGGCGGCGCGCCGCGTGCGCCCTGCGACCAGACGGGCGGGCTCACGCGCACCGTGCTGCGGCTGCGCACGAGCAGCGCATCGTGCGGCTGGTTCAGCGCGAACGATGCGCGCGCGTTGCCGAACGCGTCGATCTCGGTGCCGACCGTTTCCGGTCCGGGTTCGATGTCGAGCGCGAACGACAGCACCTGCTGGCGCGGCGTCGCGAGCGGCTGCAGCCGCGCCTGGTGCTGGGCCGATTCGACGCGCGCCGCGTAGCGATATTCGGTGTCGTGCGTGACACGCAGGACACGACCGGCCGACGTCGTCGGCGTGGCCGACGTGGCCGATGCATTCGAGGCCGCAGGCACGACCGCCGCCGCTGTCTGCTTCGCACTGCCGGGGGCGGCCGCGGGCGGCGTCTTCGCCGCGTGTTTCGGCGTCACCATAGCGTCCTGCCCGCCTCGCGAACGTGGCTGAAATATCGCTCGCCGATCCGGTTCGACAGATCCCACACGGCCTTCACGGTCGTGTCGAGTGCATCGAGCAGCGCGTCGTGCCGACCATCGTCGCCGGTTTCACACAGTTCGTGCAGCGACCACGCGGGCACGTCCGGAATCGTCTCGGCCAGTTCGGACAGCGCATAGCCCTCGCTGCGCTCGACCTTCGTCAGCCGGCCGCGCAACGCCTGCACGACCCAGCCGAGCGAGCGCGGATTGTCGGTGTCGAGCACGACGAGCGACAGCAGCGGCGCGACGTCGAAGCCGCGCTGGAAGCGCGAGCGGAACGTGATCGTGCTGTCGAACAGCTCCAGCACGAGTTCGAAACCGTCCTGCCGGTGCACCGCGCCTTCGTCGAACGCGAACTTCAGCACGCTGCACAGGAAGTCCAGCCGGTCGATCTGCCGCCCGATCGACAACAGCCGCCAGCCGTCGTCGCGCGTCATGTTGTCGGTCTGCGCGCCGGTGATCGCGCCGAGCAGCAGCCCGAGGCGCTCCAGCAACTGCAGCGCCTCGTTGCCGATCTGCTCCTCGGCTTCCGGATGATCGGCGCTGTCGGCGAACAGTTGCGTCGCGTCGTCGATCAGCCGCCACTGATCGCTCGACAGCCGTTCGCGGATCGCCGCAGCCGCGCCGCGCATCCCGAACAGGCAGGACGCGATGCCCGACGTGCGGTCCGCGCCGCGCGTCAGCGACGTCGCGAGCGCGTACTGGAACGCACGCGGCGCATCGACGGCGTTCGGCGCGTCGGGCGCGATCAGGCCGGTGTCGCGGCACAACGTGTCGATCAACTCGAGATGCGCGGGACTGTCGACGTCGTCCTCGCCGCGCAGCCGTTCGAGCGCGGCGCGCGCGAGACGCATCAGGTTGGTCGCGCGCTCGGTATAGCGGCCGAGCCAGAACAGGTTCTCCGCCGCGCGGCTCGCGATCGCGCGCGGACGCTCGACCAGATCGTCGGGGCCGAGACGCGTCTGCAGCAGCGTCGTCGAATCGACGATGCCTTCGGTCATCACCCACGTATCGACCGTGCTGCCGCCGCGCGGCATCGGCGCGTTGAACAGCGTATCGCGCGTGCCGACCCGCGACAGTCCGCCCGGCAGCAGCCGCCAGCGCTGCGCGCCGTCGGCGAGCGCGAACACGCGCAGCAGCAGCGGCTTCGGCACGATGCGCGCGCCGCCGCTGCCGTCGGACGCGTCGTGCCCCGGCCAGGTCGGCGCCTGCGACAACGGCAGGTCGGCCTGCACCGTGTAATGCTCGGGCCGGGCCAGGATCCGCGCACGCCATTCGGCCAGTTGCGCCGGCGTGAGCCGCGCGCCGATCACCGGGTCGAACGCGCCGCCGGCCTGCACCTCGGGCGGATACGACGGCTTCACGATGCTGCGCGCAAGCTGCGGCAGCGCATCGCCGCACGCGGCCGCCTCGCCGCACCACCACGAATGCACGGCCGGCAGCGTCAGCGTTTCGCCGAGCAGCGCTTCCGCGAGGCGCGGCATGAAGCCGAGCATGCCCGGCGACTCGAGGAAGCCCGAACCCGGCGCATTCGCGAGCAGCACGTTGCCGGCCCGCACGGCCTGCAGCAGGCCGGGCACGCCGAGCATCGAATCGGGACGCAGTTCGAGCGGATCGAGCCACGCGTCGTCGACGCGCCGCAGGATCCCGTGCACGGGTTCGAGCCCGCGCAGCGTCTTCAGGAAGACGCGGTTGTCGCGCGCGGTCAGGTCACCGCCCTCGAC
This sequence comes from Burkholderia sp. BCC1988, assembly GCF_905339895.1. Lineage (NCBI taxonomy): Bacteria > Pseudomonadati > Pseudomonadota > Betaproteobacteria > Burkholderiales > Burkholderiaceae > Burkholderia > Burkholderia sp. BCC1988. The sequence continues at coordinate 6,275 of NZ_CAJPHA010000001.1, read as the reverse complement.
GAGGGTGAGGCCGAGGTAGCGCGCGAGATACGCATGCTCGAAGTAGGTCGCGCTGTGCGGCCCGGGCGTCAGCAGCACGATCCGCGAATTCTTTCTGGCGGGACTGAGCGCCTGCATGCTCTGCAGCAGCGACCGGTACGCGGAAGCGAGCCGCTGCACGCGCAGCCCGCGGAAGCCGCGCGGAAAGAGCCGCGACACGATCAGCCGGTTCTCGAGCAGATAGCCGAGGCCGGACGGGCCCTGCGTGTGCTGCGCGACGATCCGCCATTGGCCGTCGGGGCCGCGCGCGAGATCGAACGCGACGACGTGCAGCCACGTGTCGCCCGGCACGCGTGCGCCGCGCATCGCGCGCAGGTAGCCCGGGTGGCCGGTCACGAGCGCGGGCGGCAGCAGCCCGCGCTGCAGGATCGTCTGCGGTCCGTACAAATCGGCCATCGTCGCGTTCAGCAGCCGCACGCGCTGCAGCACGCCGCGCTCGATCGCGACCCAGTCCTCGGGCGTGACGATCAGCGGCAGCAGGTCGAGCGACCACGGGCCGGCCGCGCCGTCGCCTGCGCGTTGTTCGTGGAGCTGGTAGAACAGGCCGTTCTCGCGCATGCGGCGCTGCAGCGCGTCGGCGCGGCGGTCGAGGTCGGCCACGCCGTCGCTGCCGATCGACGTGAAGAAGCTGCGCCATGCGGGGGCGAGCAGCGGCGCGGTGAGGCCGGCGGCACTGCCGCGCAGTTCGTCGTAGCGGCCGGCCGCGGCCGGCGCCGCGAGCGCGGCGGCCAGTTCCGCGGCGTCCGGCTGCGCGCCGGTATCGAAAAGCGTGGGCATCGCGTCGGCGTCGGCGAGATCGTCGGGGTGAATGGGCGGCACGGTCGGTATCGTTCCGTCGTCAGGGGGCAGCGGTGCCCGCGCGCCGCCGCACCGTCGTCCGGGCACGGCAGACGCGGCGGGCGGCCGCAGTCTGCCCGCATCCTAGCACTCCTCCCGGCGCGCCGGGAGGTCGGAGACCGCGCATCGTCGTGCGTCCTTTCATCCGACGATCAGGGCCGTCGCAGGTCGAGCGTGAACGGGAATTCACGGCTCGGCGCGGCGGCCGCCACGTCCATCCGCCCCGGCGTGTGCCCCATCGCGACGAAACGCGCGAGCCGGCGGCTCTCGGCCTCGTACGCGTTGACCGGGAACGTCGCATAGTTGCGCCCGCCCGGGTGCGCGACGTGATACCGGCAGCCGCCCAGCGAGCGCTGCAGCCACGTATCGACGATGTCGAACGTGAGCGGCGCATGCACGCCGATGGTCGGATGCAGCGCCGACGGCGGCGCCCACGCCTTGTAGCGCACGCCCGCGACGTATTCGCCGACGGTGCCGGTCGGCTGCAACGGCAGCGCGCGGCCGTTGACGGTCACGACGTGACGGTTGTCGTTCAGCCCGGTCACGCGCACTTCGAGCCGTTCGACCGACGAATCGACGTAGCGCACCGTGCCGCCGGGCGCGCCCTCCTCGCCCATCACGTGCCACGGCTCGAGCGCGCCGCGCAGCGACAGCTGCATCCCGTTCACCGCGATCTGGCCGAACAGCGGGAAGCGGAATTCGAAATGCGGCGCGAACCACGCGGAATCGAACGCGAAACCGGCGTCGCGCAGCTCGGCCAGCACGTCGTCGAAATCCATCTTCAGGAACGCGGGCAGCATGAAGCGATCGTGCAGCGCGGTGCCCCAGCGCGTGAGCGGCGTCGTATACGGCGCGGCCCAGAAGCGCGCGACCAGCGCGCGCAGCAGCAGTTGCTGCACGATGCTCATCCGCGCATGCGGCGGCATCTCGAACGCGCGCAGTTCGAGCAGGCCGAGCCGCCCGGTCGACGAATCCGGCGAATACAGCTTGTCGATGCAGAATTCGCTGCGGTGCGTGTTGCCGGTCACGTCGATCAGCAGGTTGCGCAGCACGCGGTCGACGAGCCACGGCGGCATGTCCTGCCCGTACAGCAGCTTGTTGCGCTGGATTTCCGCGAATGCGATGTCGAGCTCGTAGACCTGGTCGTTGCGCGCCTCGTCGACGCGCGGCGCCTGGCTCGTCGGACCGATGAACAGCCCCGAGAACAGGTACGACAGCGACGGATGGTTGTGCCAGTAGGCGATCAGGCTCGCGAGCAGATCGGGGCGGCGCAGGAACGGGCTGTCGGCCGGCGTCGCGCCGCCGAGCACGAAGTGGTTGCCGCCGCCCGTGCCGACGTGCCGGCCGTCGACCATGAACTTCTCGCTGGACAGCCGCGACTGCCACGCGGCGTCGTACAGGAATTCGGTCTGGCCGACGAGTTCGTCGAAGCTCTTCGCCGGATGGATGTTCACCTCGATCACGCCAGGATCGGGCGTGACCTGCAACAGCTTGAGCCGCGCGTCGCGCGGCGGCGGATAGCCTTCGAGCACGAGCTTCACGCCGAGGGCCTGCGCGGTCAGCTCGATCGCCGCGAGCAGGTCGAGATAATCCTCGAGCGCGGCGAGCGGCGGCATGAACAGGTACAGGATGCCGTTGCGCACTTCTGCGCACATCGCGGTACGCGTGATCCATGCGGCCGATTCGAAGCGCTCGGGGTGGCGCTGCGGGTCCTGCGCGGCATGCGCGTGCCGGTCGCCGGCGGCGCTGCCGTCGCTGCGCAACTGCATGACCGTTTGCGCGGACGCTTCGCGATGCACGCCGGCCAGGTAACGCGGCGCGTCGGCCGCACCCGCATGACGCGCACGGAACGCGGCCGCGTCCGGCAGCGCGTCGCGCGGCGCGAACGGATCGCGTTCGACCAGGTACGGATAGTCGGCGCCGGCGACCCACGGCAGCGAATCGAGCGGCAGCCGATAGCCCATCGGCGAATCGCCGGGCACGAGGTACATCCGTTCGTCGCGGAAGAACCACGGGCCGGTCTGCCAGCGCGGGCCGTCGAGACCCGGCGCGTCGTCCGTGCGCTTGATCGGCAGCACGTAGCCGACCACGCTGTCGAGATGCTGGTCGAACACCTTGCGCAACCGCGCGCGCTCGAGCTCGTCGTCGAGGCGCGAGTCGAACGGATCGACGTTGACGGGCAGCCGGCGCTCGCGCCACAGGTAGTACCAGACATCCTCGTAGCCGGGCCGCACGAATTCGTCGGTCAGTCCGAGGCGCGCGGCCAGCGCGTCGATGAAGCGCTTCGCGTCGTCGGTCGTGCACGCGGACGGCTCGCGCTCGTCGGCGAACAGCGACGGGTCGTGCCACACGGGCTGGCCGTCGGCGCGCCAGAAGATCGACAGCGCCCAGCGCGGCAGCTGCTCGCCCGGATACCACTTGCCCTGCCCGAAATGCAGGAAGCCGCCTTCGCCGTATTCGGCGCGCAGCCGCTGCACGAGTTCGGTCGCATAGCCGCGCTTGGTCGGGCCGAGCGCATCGGTGTTCCATTCGGCGCCGTCGCGATCGTCGATCGACACGAAGGTCGGCTCGCCGCCCTGCGTCAGCCGCACGTCGCCGGCCGTCAGCGCGCCGTCGACCTGCGCGCCGAGCGTGCGCACGGCGTCCCATTGCTGCTCGGTATACGGCTTCGTCACGCGCGGCGATTCGTACACGCGCGTCACCACCATCTCGTGCTCGAACGACACTTCGCATTCGTCGATCAGCCCCTCCACCGGCGCGGCGCTGGTCGGCTGCGGCGTGCATGCGAGCGGGATGTGCCCTTCGCCGGCGAGCAGGCCCGAGGTCGGATCGAAGCCGATCCAGCCCGCGCCCGGCAGGTAGACCTCGCACCACGCGTGCAGGTCGGTGAAGTCGACCGACGTGCCGCTCGGGCCGTCGAGCGCCTTCACGTCGGGCGTGAGCTGGATCAGGTAGCCGGACACGAAACGCGCGGCGATGCCGAGATGCCGGCACAGCTGCACGAGCAGCCACGCGCTGTCGCGGCACGACCCGGACGCGAGCTCGAGCGTCTGCTCGGGCGTCTGCACGCCCGGCTCCATCCGCACCAGATAACCGATGTCGTGCTGCAGCTGCTGGTTCAGCGCGACGAGGAAGTTCACGGTGCCGGCCGGCGTGCGGTCGACGCCGTCGAGATACGCGCGGAACAGCGGCGCCGCGCTCGTCTGCGGATCGCACGCGAGGTACGGCGCGAGTTCGGTCTTCAGCGCATCGTCATAGCTGAACGGGTATTGCTCCGCGCTGGCTTCCAGGAAGAAGTCGAACGGGTTGTACACCGACATCTCGGCAACCAGGTCGATCGTGATCTCGAAGTGTTCGGTGCGCTCCGGAAACACGAGCCGCGCGAGATAGTTCGAGAACGGGTCCTGCTGCCAGTTGATGAAGTGCTGCGCGGGCTCGACGGTCATCGAATACGCGACGATCGGCGTCCGGCAGTGCGGCGCGGGCCGCAGCCGCACGATCTGCGGCCCGAGGTTGACGGGCCGGTCGTAGCGGTAGCGGGTGGTGTGATGCAGCGCGACGTGAATGGGCATGGGAGAGCCGCTCGGTTCGGGTTGGACCGGCCGCGCGCGCCGCGTCGCCGTCGCTGCGGCGGCACGGCACGGCGGGTTCGGAGAAGGTGTGCGTCAGACCAGTTCGGGCGACTGCACGACGCTGATCTCGATGCCGACGACGCTCGCGCCAATCCCCGTCACCGGTTGCGCGTCGCGATAGTCGAGGCCCACGGCGATGCGCACGTAGCGCTCGTCCGGGCAGCGGTTCATGAACGGATCGAAGCCGACCCAGCCGAGCCCTTCGACGTACGCCTCGGCCCACGCATGACCGGCCGGCTGCTGCATCAGCGCGACGGCCTGCGGCTGCGCGCCGAGTGCCGCCTGCGGCAAGCCCTGTGACTGTGCGGCATGCGATGCGCCGAGCACCTGCTGCATGCCGTCGCCCGTCTGCAGCGCGAGCGCTTCCTCGGCATCCTCGTCGCTCGCGCTCTGCTTCGCGTCGGCGATGCGCTGCATCGCGCTGTCGGCGAGCACGTAGCCCGAGATGTAGCGCGCGGGCACCTTCAGCGCGCGAGCGGCCGCGATGAACGCGTGCGCATGGTCGCGGCTGGTGCCCTCGCCGCTTTGCAGCGCGGTTTCGGCATCGACCGGCGCGTCGGCCAGGTTCGGCGCGTATGCGATGCGGTCGTGCACTTCCGTCATCAGCCAGTGCAGCGCATCGAGGCTGTGCGGCTCGATCGGCAGCGCCTGCGTGAGCTCGCGCACGGTGTCGCCGGCTTTCGTGAGCGCGGTCTCGCGCTCGAAGATCCACGGCGGTGCATAGCCCTCGGGGTTGCCGAGGATGCCCGCGCGGTCCTGCGTCTCGACGACGCCGGCCGCGACCACGACGACCTCGTTCTTCGCGCCGCGGTCGTGGCGCACGAGGTCGATCCGGTTGCCGAATCCGTCCGCATAGGAAAGCGTCGGCTCGACGCCGTCGATCGTGACCTGCCACGCGCCCACCGTCTGCCCGGGCCCCGATTGCGGGCGCAGCCGCAGCCGTTGCAGCGCATGGGTGGCTTGATCGTCGAACTGATAACGCGAGATGTGTCGGATGGCGAGTCGCATGGCAAGTCTCAGTCGAAGTTGTAGGCCTGGGCGATATCGATCCCCAGGCTGTTGTTGCGGCCGATGAAGTCGGTCAGGAACTCGTGCAGGCCGCTCTTGAAGATCCGCTCGACCGAGGTGTCGGACAGCATCTGCAGAATCTTCGTGGCCGTGTCGTGACACGGGTGTGTCACGCCGTAATCCTTCGCGAGCAGGTTCAGGCTCGACACCACGCGCCCGTAGCAATAGCGCAGCGAGCGCGGCATGCGGCCGTTCAGGATCAGGTAGTCGGCGATGTTCATCGGCTTGTACTGCACGTCGTACACCCAGCGGTACGACCGGTGAGCGGCCACGCAGCGCAGGATCGTCTCCCACTGGTAGTTGTCGAGGATCGTGCCCACGTGCGACACCGACGGCAGCAGCAGGTGGTATTTCACGTCGATGATCCGTGCGGTGTTGTCGGCGCGCTCGACGAACGCGCCGATCTGCGCGAAATCGAAGATCTCGTTGCGCAGCATCGTGCTGTAGAAGCTGCCGAGGATCAGCGCGGTTTCGCGCTTCACTTCGTCAAGCACCGCCGGCAGCCCGCTCTCCGGCACCGGCTGCGCGAGCGCCTGGCGCAGCGCGAGCCATGCGCCGTTCACGCTCTCCCACGCCTCGCGCGTGAGCGCCGTGCGCACCATCCGCGCGTTCGAGCGCGCGGCCTCGATGCACGACAGCACGCTCGACGGGTTGTCGCGGTCGCGCAGCAGGTAGTCGGTCACGGTATCGGCGGCATAC